>NZ_JAMWEM010000029.1 GCF_024509525.1 Streptococcus suis | reverse complement strand
ACCAACTAGCTAATACAACGCAGGTCCATCTCATAGTGAAGCAGTTGCTCCTTTCAAGCATCTACCATGCGGTAAATACTGTTATGCGGTATTAGCTATCGTTTCCAATAGTTATCCCCCGCTATGAAGCAGGTTACCTACGCGTTACTCACCCGTTCGCGACTCACTTATCTCGGTGGAGCAAGCTCCGGTGAGATAAGTGCGTTCCACTTGCATGTATTAGGCACGCCGCCAGCGTTCGTCCTGAGCCAGGAT
>NZ_JAMWEM010000028.1 GCF_024509525.1 Streptococcus suis | reverse complement strand
ACTATTATCAACATTTTTAGTCAAAAACAGTACTTAGTCTGAGACTAAATTCTGTTGATGTTATGCAGTTTTCTCAAAGTAACTTCTGGAAGGACGGGAACTAGAACTTACTTTGAGAATTTACCACTTTTTTAACTTTGCTAAATTCCCAAAGTAAGTTCTAGTCTGTCTTAAAAACTGGAAATTAGACTGAGACAAAGAAATAAGGTAGAACTTACTATGGGACAAGTTGGTAACTGACAATGAAAAACAAACACTTAACCC
>NZ_JAMWEM010000027.1 GCF_024509525.1 Streptococcus suis | reverse complement strand
ACTATTATCAACATTTTTAGTCAAAAACAGTACTTAGTCTGAGACTAAATTCTGTTGATGTTATGCAGTTTTCTCAAAGTAACTTCTGGAAGGACGGGAACTAGAACTTACTTTGAGAATTTACCACCATTTGTTTACCGCTAAATTCCCAAAGTAAGTTCTAGTCTGTCTTAAAAACTGGAAATTAGACTGAGACAAAGAAATAAGGTAGAACTTACTATGGGACAAGTTGGTAACTGACAATGAAAAACAAACACTTAACCCT
>NZ_JAMWEM010000026.1 GCF_024509525.1 Streptococcus suis | reverse complement strand
GAGGGTTAAGTGTTTGTTTTTCATTGTCAGTTACCAACTTGTCCCATAGTAAGTTCTACCTTATTTCTTTGTCTCAGTCTAATTTCCAGTTTTTAAGACAGACTAGAACTTACTTTGGGAATTTAGCAAGTTAAAAAAGTTTAAAAAAGTTTAAAAAAGTTATTGACAGGAGCAAAAAGTTCTGATATACTGATATAGTTGTCGCTTGAGAGAGCGGTAAAGACAAGACCTTTGAAAATTAAAGAAGACGAACCAAACGTGCAGGGTGATTTATCTAAGGATAGATCGTCAATGACAAAA
>NZ_JAMWEM010000025.1 GCF_024509525.1 Streptococcus suis | reverse complement strand
AAATAAAGCCTGAAAACCGGACAAGCGTTAGGTTTTTTGGGTTATCTTGCCAATTTTCTGTCAATTTAGGTGGGTTTTATGGTAGAATAGAAAAAATAGATTTTTTCGGGGAATATTATGACACTTGTTTATCAATCAACACGTGATGTAAAAAATACTGTATCGGATAGTCAGGCGATTTTACAAGGCTTGGCGACCGACGGTGGTTTGTTTACACCGATTTCGATTCCAACAGTTGATTTGGATTTTTATGTTTTGAAAGACGCTTCTTATCAAGAAGTTGCCTAGTTGATTTTGTCAGCTTTCTTGGATGATTTCACGGCAGACGAGCTAGACTACTGTATCAACAATGCCTATGACAGCAAGTTTGACACACCAG
>NZ_JAMWEM010000024.1 GCF_024509525.1 Streptococcus suis | reverse complement strand
CTGCACAGGAGACACACAGCGGAAGTCAGATGAAGACAGTGAGCCGCTTCACCCTCGTTGTTTCAACAGATAAGGTTACGATTGATACCGCTACTGCAAATGTATTGAAAATCTTCGTGAAAATCGAATTACTCACCTACAATTTGCTTATCAAGAAACGAGACCTTGCAAATCCAAATACAGGACTTGATGCCCGTTTTGTACTCTACGATGCAAATGAAACAGCCGTGATTAGTCAAGGCAATACCACGCAGACTGGTAACAGCCTTATTTTCCGCAATTTGCAGCCAGGTATCTATGTCTTGAAAGAAGTAACACCGCCATCAGGTTATATCCAAGTAGAACCAGTTCGTCTTGAAATCACGCAGGCAGGTCAAGTACAAA
>NZ_JAMWEM010000023.1 GCF_024509525.1 Streptococcus suis | reverse complement strand
GTCCTTATCGCGATGGCTACGATTGACAAACCAGATTTTCTCCAAATCATCTGCCAAGCGTATGGCAAAAGCTACGCTTCTATGTTGACCACCCGGACATCCAACAGCAATCGTTAGAACTGATTTTCCTTCCTTCTGATAACCAGGAAGAATTGGCTTAATAAAGCCTAGAAGATTTCTGTAAAAGTCTTCTGATTCCTGATGGTCCATAACATAATCAAATACATCAGGATCCAATCCATTCAAGATGCGCAAATCTACTTTATAGTAAGGATTTGCCAATAAACGCACAACAAAGACCAAGTCCTCAACCAGAGGCAGACAGTATATGAAACAAAATGACATAACTTCCACACGGAAGGAGGGCTCGTTGTCTTGACTCGCA
>NZ_JAMWEM010000022.1 GCF_024509525.1 Streptococcus suis | reverse complement strand
CTATCATATCAATTGTAAAAAGATGTTAATAGGAGGAATGAAAAAATGACTGATGAAGAATTGTTAAATATTTATATTCAATAGCTTCCTTTTCTACAACAAGTACTTGGAAGTAACACCGAAATCGTTATTCATGACATTAGAAAACCTGACTGCTCACTAATCGCTATAGAAAATCCTATTTCAGGACGAACTGTAGGGGCTCCATTGTCAGATATGTTCCGACAGATGATTGCCAACAAGGAGTATGAAAATAAAGATTTCATCTCCAATGATAACGGCAGCTCAAAGTCTGCCAACTTCGT
The DNA here is from genome assembly GCF_024509525.1 of Streptococcus suis. GTDB lineage: Bacteria > Bacillota > Bacilli > Lactobacillales > Streptococcaceae > Streptococcus > Streptococcus suis_AC. Next base: position 88 of record NZ_JAMWEM010000022.1, on the reverse strand, counting down.
ATCATCCACTTTTTTTATCAAGAACCAGAATAATTTAATTGTACTACTATGCATTATTAAGGATACAATTAGTGTCTCTGAGTTTAAT
>NZ_JAMWEM010000021.1 GCF_024509525.1 Streptococcus suis | reverse complement strand
ACCTAGCTGCTCCATCCCGCGTTATTAAAATTTGTAAGGAGGATGTGGGATTCGAACCCACGCACGCTTTTACACGCCTGACGGTTTTCAAGACCGTTCCCTTCAGCCGGACTTGGGTAATCCTCCAAATATAGTCCGTACGGGATTCGAACCCGTGTTACCGCCGTGAAAAGGCGGTGTCTTAACCCCTTGACCAACGGACCATATAACTAAAGATAACTAAAGATTTCTCTTTACTCCGCCAACAGGGCTCGAACCTGTGACATCATGATTAACAGTCATGCGCTCTACCAACTGAGCTATGGCGGATTAAAGCTAAGCGACTCCCTTATCTCACAGGGGGCAACCCCCAACTACTTCAGGCGTGCTAGGGCTTAACTGCTGTGTTCGGCATGGGTACAGGTGTATCTCCTAGGCTATCGTCACTTAACTACTGAGTCT
>NZ_JAMWEM010000020.1 GCF_024509525.1 Streptococcus suis | reverse complement strand
TTATACGAAAACTCAAAAGAATGCAAAAACTCCCTCCCTATGATAGAATCAAAGCGAAAAAATTTTTGTATTTAGGCTACTAGCTCGTCCCTAGTAGTCTTTTTCTGTGCTAAAAATTCAGGATACGTTATTTGCTCTTTTAAGAGGATATAAGCTATTTTTAATAATTGATGTGCAAGGGCAATTGTTGCTTTTTGTGAACCACGCCGACTTTGAATCTGATAAAATCGGTCTGCTAGAGGACTTCCTTTTTGTTTTTTGACAGCGAAAGCGGCCTGGCATAAACATTTCTTCAAATAAGAATTACCATGTCGAATCTTGGTACTTCGTTTCTTACCAGCACTCTCATTATTACCTGGACAAAGTCCAGCCCAAGAAGCTAAATGTCCAGCAGTGGGAAATTGGCTCATATCAACACCAACCTCAGAAATGATAACAGAAGCTGTAATGACATCAATGCCTGGGATAGAATCCAATATCTCTACATGGTTTTCATATTGTGATAGATAGCCATTGATTCGCTCTTCCAACAACTCAATCTGCTTCTGATAAAAATCATAAATCTCCAAGGACTGCTTTAACATGAAGCGATGATGGTCAGAGAAATAACCATCCAAGGCTTCCAGAAGCTGCGACACTTTCTTCTTCAAGCTGGTATAAACTGATTGATGAACAATGCGTGGTGTGATAGGCGTCCCATCAACCAGTAGCTGAAGGAGATTGCGACCAGATAGCCCCATTATATCTTCGATATAGGTTGTTAGCTTGATACCACCTGACTGAAGAATTTTATGGATACGATTGGTTTCGCGATTGCGACTTTCCACATAATGTTTTCGTTGTCTGGTCAACTCCCTCAATTCTTGAATGGTTTCATCGGGAACGAAACTCCGAGGAAGCAGACCAATCCGTGTTAATTTGGCAATCCAGTGAGCGTCTTTCTTGTCGGTTTTCTGACCTGGAATAGCCTTCATATGGGCTGGTTGAGCCAGTATCAACTTGAAGTCATCACATAGAGCATGCCAGACAGGTCGCCAATAAACACCTGTGCTTTCCATACCAACAGCTTCCACATGAAATTGACTGAGAAAATCGTGGCAAGCACGTAGGCCTTTAGTCGTTGTATCAAATGTAGCCATCTCACGCTTTGGACGAGTTGAGGTGAGTGGTCCATGTAGGATACAGACGACAATATTGGCTTGATGGACATCAATACCTGCACAAGATTGATAGAGAACATCCATGATAATTCCCTCCTTCTAAAAATTAGAGAGCTTATCTACCGAATTTTAGTCGTATTTTTATACTCATGCCTATCGCATATTTTGGGGTGCTCGTCAGTAGAGTGGGTTAGTTTTTCCCGCGATGACTAACATCATTAACTCGTCAACCACAA
>NZ_JAMWEM010000002.1 GCF_024509525.1 Streptococcus suis | reverse complement strand
GACTAACATCATTAACTCGTCAACCACAAAGCCCTCACTAAGATTATACACCTAGTGAGGGCTTTATGTTCGTTTTCATTATTCTGTGGGTGAGGGCGGAGCCATCATGGATGTCTTTCCCACTCCCATAAAGATCAAAAACAAAAATGACCAAATTTTCTGAAAATTTATTGACATTCACTTTTAAAGTGGTAACATGTAATGTGAGGAATCATTTTAAATACAAGGAGAATCCAATGAGAAGTGATATGATAAAAATCGGGATTGACAAGGCTCCAGCACGTGGCTTATTATACGCGACAGGACAAGTGAAGTCTGCAAAGGATTTTCAAAAACCCTTTATTGCGATTTGCAATTCCTACATCGATATTGTACCTGGACATGTTCATTTGAGAGAGTTGGCGGATGTGGCAAAAGAAGCGATAAGGGAAGCTGGTGGGATTCCGTTTGAGTTTAACACCATTGGGGTTGATGACGGTATTGCCATGGGACACATTGGAATGAGATACAGTTTACCTTCAAGGGAATTGATAGCAGATGCGGCTGAAACAGTCATCAATGCGCATTGGTTTGATGGAGTTTTTTATATCCCAAACTGCGATAAGATCACTCCTGGAATGATTTTAGCAGCTATGCGAACCAATGTTCCAGCAGTGTTCTGTTCTGGAGGACCTATGAAGGGTGGTGTCGATATGACAGGGCATCATGCCAGCCTTTCTAGTCTATTTGAGGCAGTTGGTAGCTACCAAGCTGGGGAAATGTCAGAACAGGAGTTTGAATTTCTAGAAAAAAATGCTTGTCCAACTTGCGGTTCTTGTTCGGGAATGTTTACAGCCAATTCAATGAATTGTTTGATGGAGGTATTGGGACTTGCATTGCCAGGGAATGGTACAATTCTTGCAGTGTCGGATGAACGACGAGAACTTGTTCGTCAAGCGGCCAAATACTTAATGGAAAATGTTAAAAAGAATATTAAACCTAGAGACATTGTAACGAAAGAAGCAATAGATGATGCGTTTGCTTTGGATATGGCAATGGGAGGGTCAACGAATACAGTATTACACACGCTAGCCATTGCCAGAGAAGCTGGGATTCCCTATGATTTGAAAAATATTAATGAAATCGCTGAAAAAACACCTTATCTTTCTAAATTATCTCCGTCATCAGCTTACACTATGCATGATGTACATGAGGCGGGAGGGGTTTCAGCGATTATCAATCAATTGATTAAGAATGGTTCTATCAAAGGGGATCGCATAACTGTAACAGGTAGAACTTTGAAAGAGAATGTTTCAGGTTGTGAGATTAAGAATGAAGAGGTTATTCATCCATTAGATCATCCATACTCACCAGTTGGTGGCTTATCCATTCTTTATGGGAATATTGCCCAAGATGGTTCCGTTATTAAGGTAGGTGGGGTAGACCCTTCTGTGAAAACATTTAAAGGTGAGGCTCTTTGCTTTGACTCTCAAGATGAAGCGCTTGAGGCAATTGATAATGGTACAGTTCAGAAAGGTCATGTTGTCGTGATTCGTTACGAGGGGCCACAAGGCGGACCTGGAATGCCAGAAATGTTAGCTCCTACTTCAAAAATTGTCGGTCGAGGTTTGGGGAAAGATGTTGCACTTATAACGGATGGTCGTTTCTCTGGTGCAACTAGAGGGATTGCGATTGGTCACGTCTCTCCAGAGGCAGCTGCTGGTGGAAATATTGCTTTGATTGAGGATGGAGATGAGATTGCGATTGATTTGATCAATCGTACGATAGATGTTCTTGTGGATGATGAAGTACTTGCTGAACGTCGTCGTCTCTTAAAATCATTCAAGCCTAAAATAGCAAGTGGTTGGCTGCGTCGTTATACACGTTTTGCTTCTTCGGCCAACTTTGGTGGTTCGATGATGACCGATGAGGAGTTTGCAGAACGCCAAGCAGAGCGCTAGAATAATTAGTATAAAATGAAAAAGGAATTCTTGTAGATTCCTTTTCATTATGGTCTATTAATGATATACTATTCATATATTAAATCAATAAAAATAGGAGTTCGTATGATTGAACAAAGTCAGTTTGGAAAAGGGGAAGCCCTTCATTTCTTCCTTTCGAATGCTAATGGTATGAAGGTTGGTTTGACAAATTTTGGAGCTCGTATCGTTGAAGTTCTTCTTCCTGTTGAGGAAGATGGAGGGTTTCGGAATGTTAGCCTTTCTGCTTCAACAGATGAGGAGTATAGACGAACAGATTTGTATCCTGGTTCAAGCATTGTCCCAGTAGCGGGGCGTATTTCAGGAGCCCAGGCTGAGATAAAGGGAACCAGTTATCAGTTCACAGAAAATGAGCCAGGTCGTACCTTGCATGGTGGAGTTGACACGGCAAATGAGCAGTACTGGAACGTTGAGCTAGACCATGAGAGAAATCAAGTGACCTTTGGTATGGTCCTAAAAGATGGTTTTAATGGCTTTCCAGGCGATGTGATGGTCAAGGCAATTTATCGTCTGACAGATGCCAATGAGCTCATGGTTGAGTACCGGGCTGTTTCGGAGCGTGATACGATTTTCAATCCAACCAACCATATCTATTTCAACTTGACTGGTGATTTTCAACGGTCAGTTGCCGAGCACCGTATTAAAATTGCTGCCAATCACTATGCTCCGCTTGGGGAGGATAACCTGCCCACGGGTGTCTTAGAAGATGTGACAGGGACGCCGTTTGATTTTAGAGATTTTGCGCCTTTTTCTCAGGGATTTGATAGCCAATATCCTCAAAATGTGTTGGTAAAAGGCTATGACCATCCGTGGCTATTGGATGAGGTAGATGTGCCTGTGCGCGTGGTCAGTCCAGATGGGAAAGTCGAACTCAGTGTCCGCACCAATCAGCCTTCTGTCGTCATTTATACCTACAATTATCCTGTGGAGGAATTGGCTACTTTTCACGGGGCATTCAGTCTGGAATGTCAGGCTTTGCCAAATGCTTGCAACCAAGACGGGTTTGGTTCGATTTTATTGGAAAAAGGACAGGATTTCCTGTCACAAACGATTTACCAGTTTAGATGGTAATGGTAAACCCCAGCCTAGGTTGGGGTTTCATTTTCTTAGGTAGACGATAAGTAGTATAAAAAGAGTTTGTACTGGTAAAGTGTACAAACTCTTTCTATATAAAACGGAAGTAAATCGCTGCTTATCATCAATAACCTATCTTAGCAGGCTAACTACAATTGGAATGACGACTACAAAGAGGATGGTGGAAGTTGTGACTACATTTGTCGCATACTGTACGTCACCTTTACCTTCATTGGCCAAAATGGGTAAGACAGCCAGTCCAGGAACTGCAGCCTGTACCATGAAAGTATTGTATTCAATACGAGGCAACTGACTTCCCCACAAGGCTAAAATGAGATACATTAAAATAGGGGATAGGAGGAAACGTCCTATGAGTGCTAGTACTGTGTCTCTATCGAAGCGAATAGAGGATAGACCTGCTTTCGATAGGACGATACCGATATAAATAAGAGAAAGTGGGGTTACAATATTACCAATATAGCTGAGAGTACTGTCTACAAAGGTAGGGACAGGAATCTTAAAGAACAAAAAGAACAAGGAGATGAGAAAACCAACAAGAGGAGCTGGCAGTAACTTTCTCCAATTGAAGTTTCCTGTTTGTTTATCTTCGGGATTTTTAGCATCTTGTGCGATTAACAAGGAACCAAATGCCCAAGTAGAAATGGTATTGGTAATATAATACACTAAGAAATAGGAAATCGAGTTGTCGCCAAAGAGGGCGATATTCAAAGGAAGTCCGATAAATATGGTATTGGCATTGGCAAACATATTGAGTAGGACTCCCCGTCGCCCTGCAGGAACCTTAAAAATCTTGATGACAAGGTATCCAGCCAGATAGGCTAGAATAACTCCGCCAAATGTGAAGAGTAGACCTGGGGCTACTTCTATCAGCTTATCCAAGGTCAGATATTTTAAAACGGAGATAAAGATAGATGCCGGAAGTGCTACGTTCATGACGAGACGAGAAATATTTGCTCCAAATTCCTTACCGAACCACTCCTTTTCATTGAGATAGAAGCCAAGGGCTATGATAAAGATAATAGGGAAAATATTTTCAATTGAAGTGAGAATCTGTACCATTTTTACCCCTAGCTTAATATTTTGGATACCATTTAAGATGTTGTACAGCTTCTTCCATATCTCCTTCGACTTGCGCTAAACCTTGTTCTTGAGCTTTTTTGGCAACAGCGTTTGCCACGTTGATAGAGAATTCAGTCAAGCGAGAAACAGGAGGAAGCACTGGGGCTCCGGGCTTGCCATTATCCACCAAACCACTGAGTGAGCGTGCTGCAGCGCCAATCATTTGGTCGGTCAATAGTTTTGCCTTAGAAGCCATGACACCAAGACCAAGACCTGGATAGATTAAGGCATTATTGGCTTGACCAATTTGATAGGTGACTCCATTGTAGTTGATGTCATCTGACGGGATACCGGTTGCCACAAAGGCCTTTCCGTCTGACCACTTAATTAAGTCCTCAGCAGTTGCCTCGGCCAGCTTAGTCGGATTGCTGAGAGGGAAAATAATAGGATGCTCGGTAAACTTACACATGTCCTCAACAATTTCTTGAGTAAAGGTATTTGGTTGTGTCGAAGTACCTACTAAGATAGTTGGTTTGACAGTCTTGACGACGGCAGTGAGGTTTGTGAGTTCCTCACTATTTTCAAATTCAGAGCGTTTGCGAGCAAATGGTCGTTGCTCCGGAGTCAAGTCATCCATGTCATCGAATAACAGACCTTGTTTATCAACCATATAGAAACGGTCGTAGGCCTCTTCTTCTGATAAACCTTCGTTGATCATTTCAAGGAGGACACGGTGGGCAATGCCAGCACCGGCAGTACCTCCACCAAAGCAGAGGTAACGTTGATCGGTTAATGATTCACCAGAAATATCAAGTGCTCCGTAGATACCTGCTAAGGTAATAATTCCTGTACCTTGAATATCGTCGTTAAATGTAGGGATTTTGTCTTTGTATTTATTTAAGATATTTGCTGCATTACCGCGACCGAAATCTTCCCAATGCAGATAGAGGTCAGGGAAGAGCTCCAAAGCAGTTTCAACAAATTGATCAATAAAGCTATAGTAGGCCTCTCCACGAATGCGCTCATGTCGATTGCCAAGATAGAATGGCTGTTCCAAAAGCTCAGGGCGATTGGTACCAGCATCAATGACAACTGGAAGAACACTAGTAGGATCGATTCCTGCAGCAGCAGTATAAATCATCAATTTGCCGATGGCAATGTCAACCCCTTGTGTGCCCCAATCGCCAATACCTAGAATTCCTTCTGCGTCAGTGACAACAATCAGACGGACTTTACGGTCTCCTGCAGCATTTTTTAAACTATCTCGAATATCCTCAGGATGTTCAACAGACAAAAAGGCTGCATATTGAGGGTCTACAAAGAGATCACTGTATTGTTCGATGGACTCAGCAATGACAGGGTCATAAACCACTGGATTGAATTCTACAATGTGTTGGTTGAAAAGGTAGTAGAAAAGTGTTCGATTGGTATTGAAAATTTCCATCAAGAAATGTCTTTTCTCAATATTAGAATCTTTTCGTTGGTAGTGTGCATAAGCCTGTGCAGCTTGTTCTTCAATAGTTTGTACATGAGGAGGTAATAGCCCGACTAGTCCAAGCTCCTTACGTTCTTCAAGAGAAAATGCAGTTCCTTTATTCAAAAAAGGGTCGTTTAAAATATGATGTCCGTTCATAGAGTCCTCCAAATCAATAAGTTGTAGTCACTGAGTGACTGGCGAAAGTTTACAATCTAAGCCAATATGTATTAGCTCGATTTACTCTCTATTATAGCACGAAAAAGTATCGAAAACAATACTAAGTATCATTAAAGAGGTTACTCTGTATCATAAAAAACAGTATGATATAGGTACTATGACAGAAACAAATTATCTCCAAAAATACGTTGCTAAAAAAGTCAAATATCACAGGACCCAACAAGGATTGAGCCAAGAAAAATTGTCTGAGAAAGCTGGTTTGGGACTCAAGTATGTCAATAATATTGAAAATAAAAATTATAATCTCAGATTGCAGACTTTGGAAAAAGTGATTGAGGCTTTAGGGATGACCCCAGAGGAGTTTTTTGATTTCTCTAGCCTGGAGGGTAAAACTGAGCCAGATACAAAATTGAGTATCCGACGATTGACAATGAAGCTAAAACAATTACCGAAGGAAAAGCAGGAATCCTTTTTAATGGTTTTTGAAACGATTTTGGATAATTTGGATTAAATAGAATAGATAGTATAAAAGGAATTGAATTCTATATGAAGAGGATTCAATTTTTTTTGTTCCTTATTAGGAAATAGATGGTATCAGATAAGCAAAATTGACAAATGTGGGAAATCTTCATAAAATAAGAAAAAGTATCTAAAACAATACTTTGCACTATATAAATTCAAAAGAGGGAGGGTACAATGGACAGTTCCTTTACAACATCTGATGGTGCTAGGATACACTATAGACTATGTGGTTCGGGGTTTCCCATCGTTTTTTTACATGGTAACAATCTGTCGATGGATTATTTTTTGAATCAATTGGAGTTGGCAGAACATTATCAATTGCTGCTCATTGACAGTAGGGAACAGGGGCAGTCTACTCAAGGTCGAAAGCCTATTTCTTTCCGTCAGATGGCAGAAGATTTAGAAGATCTTCTTCAGTACTTAAAGATTGATTCTTGTATCATTGTTGGTCATAGTGATGGCGCCAACCTGGCCCTGCTGTACAGTTATCTTTACCCAGATCGTATCAAAGGGATAGTTGCAAATGGTGGGAATATTTCTTTTAATGGTCTTTCTTTTCTAACGCAAATTGGGGTTTGGCTGGAGGAAAAAATGTATTCGCTGTTGGCTCACTTAATTCCGTCTTTAGAGCGCAGAGCGCGTGTTGCTCAACTACTTTTGCAGGATGTTCTTTCTTTTAGTTCTCTTGCTCAGATTTCTTGTCCGTGTTTAATTCTTTTGGGGCAGTGGGACCTGATTAAGCCTTCTCATAGCCAAGAAATAGTAAAGAATTTGCCATTGGCTGAGATAAAAATTATCAGGAGAACGGGTCATAATCCAGCAAGACGTAAAATCCAAGAGTTTAATCACATCATCATTCAATTTGTAGAAAGCGTGAGGAAAAAAAGGTGAAAAAGGTTAGTCTATTCTTACAGCGAAATGCTACAAAAATGAAGTCAATATTCTTCATTGCAGTTTCGCTACTAGTATTTGTTGAATTGAGGAGATTGGTACGCACCATTTCATGGTCTGGTGTGATTTCTAGCCTTAGTCAGATTAGTTGGTTTCATATTTTTCTGATGGTTATTATCGGACTCTTAGCTATTCTTCCCATGGTAGGCTATGACTTTATCTTCAATCGGACAATCAATAGTCAGCATTCAAAACGATATATTGCTGAAACCAGTTGGGCAATCAACACCATGAACAACCTAGTAGGTTTTTTAGGGATTGTGGATGTCGGCTTGCGGTATTCGTTCTATATTGAAGACGGAAAAGAGTTGGATGGGGTTCAGCAAATCAGCAAAGTTACTCCCTATTTTATGACAGGTTTGTCTCTGTTGTCAGGTCTTTCCTTGATATTACTGTATTTTTGGCCAAACCCTAGTTCAGCTTCTCGTTATTGGCCAATTTTAGTAGCGATTGTGGCTTACTTACCGGTTATTTTATTGATTTCCAGTCAAAAGAAATGGGCGTTTTTTGGTCAATTACCTAAAAGAACTGCAGGGCAACTCATTTTCATTTCTTTTTTGGAGTGGTCTGCCTTCTTTCTTTCATTTCTGTTTGTCGGTCGGTTGGCTGGTTATTCCGTACCAATTGTTGATCTCTTTCCGATTTTTATCATTGCTCACTGTGTGGGAATGATTTCAATGATTCCGGGTGGAATCGGAAGCTTTGATTTAGTGTTGATTTCTGGTCTTTCCAGTGCTGGTTTGCATTCTACAGCCGCAGTTGTCTGGTTGTTGCTGTTCCGACTGGTCTATTATATTCTGCCGTTTCTGATTGGTATTTTTATTTTTTCCAAACAGATGGGTCATCGTCTCAACCAACGCTTCTTTGGACTTCCAGAGAAGATAGCGTCTAATATTGTGCATACCGCTGAGATTTGGTTTTTCCGTGCTTTTGGTTTTTTCTTCATATTGTCAGCACTTATTCCAGAAAAGACGACTGGTCTCATCTGGCTCAATGCGATTGATCCGATGAGGGGCGAACTAATCTGGCAATTGCCAAGTATTATTCTAGGTTTGCTATTCATTATCCTAGCTCGGTTTATTCAAAGGAGAATCCATTCCGCTCTTTCATTTGGTATCTTGCTCATCGCGATAAGTCTGATTTATGTCAATTCATCAGATATCTTAGTTGGGACTTCCTTATTTCTTTGTTTACTGTTATTTATCCTTATCGCCCTTCGGAAGCGATTAATGCGATCGTACTTTAGTTATACGTGGGAAGATTTAACAGTAGATATTAGTTTTGCTAGCTTTTCGTTTCTAATCTTTTTGATACTGGGAGGTCATTCTTTCTGGAAAATCTATCCGATTCATCATCTTAATCCACTAGATCATACACTGCAATTATTGGGAGTTACCTTTTTATGTGTTCTATTGGTTTATTTAATTATTCGTTTGATTCTTAGATGTTTCAGGGGGAGACCCGTTGCATTTGGTCAAGTCTTTGAAGTGGAGCGATTTACGAATTTTTTAAAGACTTACGGCGGAGATTCAGATAGTGGTCTGGCCTTTCTGCGAGACAAGAGATTATTTTGGTATCAGGTAGAGGGACAAGATAAAGTTGCTTTTCAGTTTGCTCAATTAGATGGGAAATGTGTCGTCATGGGGGAACCTATTGGGGATAAAAACCACTTCCCACAAGCTATAGAATATTTTCTCAGAGAGGCTGAAGAGCAGAATGTAGATGTTATTTTCTATGAAATAAAACAAGAGACAACCCTGCTTTTGCATGATCATGGATATGATTTTTTGAAGTTTGGAGAAAGTGCGACAATCCCTTTGGCTGAATTTGGTACAGAGGGAAAATCGGGTAAAAAATTTAGGACTAGCTTGAATAAATTGGAAAATCATGGCTACCATTTTGACATGATTTATCCTCCATATTCGGAAGAAACATTGGACCGTCTGGAGTATATTTCCAATCAATGGCTTGGTAATTGTCAGGAAAAAGGTTTCTCACTAGGATTTTTTGATAGAGACTACTTACAGTTAGCGCCGATTGCTTTGGTAAGAGGAAAGGATGATAAAGTCCTTGCATTTGCTACTATTATGCCGTCCTTTCAGGAAAAGGTTGGAACGATTGATCTGATGCGCTATGATAGCGATACAGCTCCAAATGGGGTAATGGAATACTTGTTTATCAAGATAGCACTCTATTTCAAAGAAGAGGGTAAAGATTATTTTGATATTGGTATGGCCCCTTTGTCGAATGTAGGAACTCGTGACCATTCATTTTGGCAAGAAAAAGTGGGGTACCTCATTTATCAGTTTACGAGTCGCTTTTATTCCTTTAGTGGCTTAAGGAAATATAAAGAAAAGTTTAGACCGGACTGGGAAGCGAAATACATTTCCTATCCACGGTCGACATGGTTAGTTTATGCTATGCTGGTGCTGTTACAGATTGATAATAGGAAGGTAAAGCCGAAGTAAGCTGAGAATGAAATGGTATAGTAGTAAGCCAATTCAATAGATTTCGGCTTCCTGTCACAAACGATTTACAGTTCAGATGGTAGGGAATTGGCCCTAACTCAGGAGTTAGGGCTTTTCTTTTTCCAAAAATGTGGTATAATAAGTCAGTATGCTTATTCAAGCACAAAAGAGGAATCCTATGACAAAAGAACAAGAGTTTTTAAAAGAATTTGAAGCTTGGGTCAACACTCAGGTCATGGTAAACGAGATGGCGGTTGAAGAAAGTCGTCGTGTCTTGGAGGAAGACAAGGATGAGCGGGCAGCGGATGCTTATATTCGTTATGAAAGTAAGCTCGATGCCTATCGATTCATTCAAGGGAAATTTGCCAACTACCATGCTGGCAAAGGTTTTCATGATTTACCAGATGAGTTGTTTGGTCAAAGGCATTATTAATCAGACGGGAGAGATGAAAAATGGGAAAAAAGAAAGTAAATCGTAAAAAAGTTTTGAAAAAACAATTAGCAGACTTGAAACGTGCAGGCCGTGTAGGTCTTGAAAGAGCTGCAGAGGTAGTAGAGACAGTTGCTCACAAGGCTGAGGCTGTAGTAGAGCATACTGTGGAACAAGTGAAAGAAGTTGTAGCAGAAGTGACTTCTTCAGCGACTTCATTGGAAGACTTTTTGGCGCTTCCTGAGTTGGAAGGCATTGCGGCAGCACGTTTGGAAACCTTCTACGAAGCAGGTATTCAATCTGTGGCTGATTTTGCAAACCATACAGAAAAAGAGCTCTTGGCTCTTAAAGGCATCGGGCCTGCAACTATCAAGCAGTTGAAAGAAAAAGGGATTGAGCTAAAAGCTTAAATCCCTTGCTTTTCAAGGTGCAATTTGTTACAATAAAGCCATTCAGAGGTGTTTTGAGCCCCATTTGTCACAGGAAGCGGTGGTACTGAGAAATCCGCACAAATGTCAAAACTGGTTGCTGATGATGTGAATCGAATAAGCAAAGTGCAGATAATCTATCTGAACAAGGGTGGTACCGCGGAATAACTTCGTCCCTGTCTAGTAAGTCTAGGCAGGGATTTTCATTTGGAAAGGAGAAATATGCTACATCATGTTGAAATTTACGTTTCTAATTTAGAAACCTCGCGTGCATTTTACGACTTTCTCCTGACCAAGCTGGGATACTCGCTCTATCAGGAGTGGGAGGAAGGGCTATCTTACAAAAAAGCAGAGCAGTACCTGGTCTTTGTCCAAACGCCAGAGGACTTCCTAGAGGCAGGTTATCACCGTTGCCGTATAGGTCTCAATCATCTAGCCTTTCATGCGGGAACATCGGATGACATTGACCAATGGCGGAAGGAATTTTTGACCAGACGAGTCAAACTTCTCTACGACGACCGCTATCCCCACGCAGGAGGACCAGACCACTACGCCCTCTATTTGGAAGACCCAGATGGGATTAAGATTGAGTTGGTGGGGGAGGAAAGATGAATCTAATTATTATTGGAGCACAAGCTTCTGGCAAGATGACCGTTGGGCAGGAAGTTGCGAAATTGACAGGGATGACCCTCTTTCATAATCACGATTCGATTGATTTTAGCCTACGTTTTATTCCTGAATTTTCTGAGGATATGTTTGACCTCAATACACGTATTACATTTGCTGTTTATGATGTGTTTGCTAGGTCAGGCCGCCCACTAATCGGAACTGCCTTGATTAATTTTAAAAATCTCATAGAGGTTCAATTCCTTACAACTGTTCAGACGATTTTTCATCATCATGGTCAGGAAATTTTATTTGTTGAGTTGGAAACTGCTTTGGAAGAACGTCTGCGGCGTAATCGGACAGAAAATCGACTGACCCATAAACCTTTGAAACGACACATTGAAGTTTCAGAGGCTGAGATTCTCTCTACAGCTGATACATGTCAATATACCTCATTAGGCATTCCAGAGGGCATTCAGCATTATCTCAAAATTAATAATACTCATCTTTCTGCCAATGACGTAGCTCAACTGATTATCCAAAAAATGGAGGAGCTTGAGCAAGAACAAACGAAATAGCCAGCCCAATGGACTGACTATTTCTAGGAGATTATATGAAAAAGAATTGGGCTATTTCTAGCTTGAGGATAGTATAAACCAATTTTCTTAAAGAATACTAAAGGAGAAAAATAATGTCAAAAGAATTATCACCAAAATACAATCCAGCCGAGGTTGAGGCTGGTCGTTACCAAACTTGGTTGGACCAAGATGTCTTTAAGCCGTCAGGCGATGCGGAAGCCAAGCCTTATTCGATCGTCATTCCGCCACCAAATGTAACAGGTAAATTGCATTTGGGACACGCTTGGGATACCACCCTTCAAGATATTATCATCCGTCAGAAGCGGATGCAGGGCTTTGACACCCTCTGGCTTCCAGGTATGGACCATGCGGGGATTGCCACACAGGCTAAGGTTGAGGAACGCTTGCGGGAGCAAGGCGTGACCCGTTATGACTTGGGTCGTGAAAAATTCCTCGATAAAGTCTGGGAATGGAAAGATGAATACGCAGCGACTATTCGTGAGCAATGGGGCAAGTTGGGTCTGTCTTTGGACTACCAACGTGACCGCTTCACGCTGGACGAAGGCTTGTCGAAAGCCGTTCGCAAGGTCTTTGTAGAACTCTACAAAAAAGGCTGGATCTACCGCGGCGAATTTATCATTAACTGGGACCCAGCGGCTCGCACAGCCCTTTCTGACATCGAGGTTATTCACAAGGACGTAGAAGGTGCTTTCTATCACATGAATTATATGTTGGAAGATGGTTCTCGTGCTCTTCAAGTTGCGACAACCCGTCCTGAAACCATGTTCGGTGATGTTGCGGTGGCGGTTAACCCAGAAGATCCACGTTACAAGGACTTGATTGGCAAGAATGTTATCCTGCCAATCGTCAACAAGCCAATCCCAATTGTTGCGGATGAGCACGCGGATCCTGAATTTGGTACAGGGGTTGTGAAAATCACTCCTGCTCACGATCCAAATGACTTCCTCGTAAGTCAACGCCACAATCTGCCACAAGTCAATGTCATGAACGACGACGGTACTATGAATGAGCTCGCAGGCGAATTTGCAGGCATGGACCGCTTTGAAGCCCGTAAGGCAACGGTGGCTAAGTTGCAAGAACTGGGAGCCCTTGTGGAAATCGAAAACCGTGTGCATTCCGTTGGTCACTCGGAGCGTACAGGTGTCGTAGTTGAGCCACGTTTGTCAACCCAATGGTTTGTTAAGATGGACCAATTGGCTAAGAATGCCATTGCCAACCAAGACACAGCTGACAAGGTAGAATTTTACCCACCACGCTTCAACGATACTTTCCTTCAATGGATGGAAAATGTACACGACTGGGTTATCTCGCGTCAGCTTTGGTGGGGGCATCAGATTCCAGCATGGTATAACGAATCTGGCGAAATGCACGTTGGAGAAGAGGCTCCAGCAGGTGACGGTTGGGTACAGGATGAGGATGTCCTAGATACCTGGTTCAGCTCTGCCCTTTGGCCATTCTCAACCATGGGCTGGCCTGACGAAAACGCGGCGGACTTCCAGCGTTACTTCCCAA
This sequence comes from Streptococcus suis, assembly GCF_024509525.1. Classification (GTDB taxonomy): domain Bacteria; phylum Bacillota; class Bacilli; order Lactobacillales; family Streptococcaceae; genus Streptococcus; species Streptococcus suis_AC. The sequence goes on along the minus strand of NZ_JAMWEM010000002.1, from coordinate 302,481 downwards.
CCTCAACCTTGGTAACGGGCTACGATATCATCTTCTTCTGGGTGTCGCGGATGATTTTCCAATCGCTTGAGTTCACAGGCCGTCAGCCCTTCAAGAACGTGCTGATCCACGGTTTGATCCGTGACGAAGAAGGCCGCAAGATGTCCAAGTCGCTTGGAAACGGGATTGACCCAATGGATGTCATCGAGAAATACGGTGCGGACGCTTTGCGTTGGTTCTTGTCAAACGGCTCTGCTCCTGGTCAAGATGTTCGCTTCTCTTATGAGAAGATGGACGCGTCTTGGAATTTCATCAACAAGATTTGGAACATTTCCCGCTACATCCTCATGAACAATGAAGGCTTGACCTTGGATGCGGCGCGTGAGAATGTCGCGAAAGTCGCAGCTGGTGAGGCTGGCAACGTGACGGACCGCTGGATTCTCCACAACCTCAACGAAACCATTGCCAAGGTTACTGAAAACTTCGACAAGTTCGAGTTCGGTGTGGCTGGTCACATCCTCTACAACTTCATCTGGGAAGAGTTCGCCAACTGGTATGTGGAGCTGACCAAGGAAGTGCTTTACAGCGATAATGAGGCCGAGAAAGTCATGACTCGCTCTGTCCTTCTTTACACGCTGGACCAAATCCTTCGCCTCCTCCACCCAATCATGCCGTTCGTGACGGAAGAAATCTTCGCCCAGTATGCAGAGGGGTCTATCGTGGTGGCAGCTTACCCTGTTGTCAATCCAGCCTTTGAAAATGCGGAAGCTCACAAGGGAGTGGAAAGCCTCAAGGACTTGATCCGTTCGGTGCGAAATAGCAGAGCAGAAGTCAATGTTGCCCCTTCTAAGCCGATTACCATTTTGATTAAGACAGCGGATTCTGAGCTTGAAACCTTCTTCAAGGCAAATGAAAACTACATCCGCCGCTTTACAAATCCAGAACAGTTGGAAATCAGCTCAAGTATCGTTGCACCAGAACTAGCTATGTCAGCCGTTATCACCGGTGCTGAAATATTCTTGCCACTAGCCGACCTCCTCAACATCGAAGAAGAGTTGGCTCGTCTGGACAAAGAGCTTGCCAAGTGGCAAAAAGAACTAGACATGGTCGGCAAAAAACTCAGCAACGAACGCTTCATCGCCAACGCCAAACCAGAAGTTGTTGAAAAAGAAAAAGAAAAACAAGCTGACTACCAAGCTAAATACGATGCGACACAGGAACGTATCGCAGAAATGAAAAAATTGGTTAAGTAGGAAGAATACGATAAAATCCCCAGCCTTTTTAGGCTGGGGATTGTGGTATAATGGGGATATTATAATAGCTTTAGGAGTTTTATGGTTAAGGTTATCTCACATAAACGGCTAACATCACTCGGATATCAACATATTACCTTTTTACGCATAGATCCGGAAGATATAAGTATTACAATAAGAGATATTATAGAGCGTTTTCAAGATATATCGTGGATTAATGGATTTGATGAAGATTACATAAAGTCGAGTTTTTCGGCTAGAACTACTCGTACTGTTGAAAAGTTAAAGACCAGACTTGAAAGTGGTTCACAGGATACAATCACAACTGAAATAGGAGAAACAGTTGTATCTGAATTATCTCGTTCGGCGATAATAAGTGAACTCGGACACTCTGACATCCCTTTAGCAGAATTTATTAAGCAGAAGATTGCTGGAAATCCAGGATTTGACTTCTTCTCTGAAATGAATGGAAAATATATTATTTTTGGAGAAGCTAAGTATGTAAAAGATACGAATGCCTATGGTAAAGCAATGAAACAAGTTGATAAATTTATCACCGAAGAGAGAGATAAGTCTGATTTATTAGATATTAGAGATTTTTTTACGAAAGAGAGTTTAAATAATGCCGCATTAGGTAGTAGAGCTTTTGCTTGTGGATTTTCTAGTACTAAAATTGATGATGATACTTTGATTTCGAATATTACTAAAAATAAATATTTTCAAACACTTTCTCAGCATATTGAAGTAATCTATATTGCAATTAATACATTTTAGAGGTTAGGTATGAAAAATGTGATTAGAAATATAAAGAGAGGCGAAAAACTTCACAATATCCTTGAAAGTACAATGCAATCACTCTATATAAACGGACCGATAAATGCGACTGATTTAGAAATATTATGTTACTTTAAAATATATCAACCCGAAATGTTTGAAGAGATAGAACATATGGTTATTAAGTATATGGGATTGCATTATAAAGAATTAGAAACAGAGTCATTACCAGAAATTATTTTTGGAATGTATCAAAAATATATTCAAGAAAGGTTTGGTGAACTTTTCACTCCTGTCCAAGCTAAGATAGTTGAAGGAATTGAAAAAAGTCAATGTTTCAGTTTTTCTGCACCAACAAGTACAGGAAAATCATATGTGTTTCGGAGGATAATCGAACAGTCCTGCAAAGAGATATAGTAATAGTTGTGCCTTCAAGAGCGTTAATAAACGAGTACTATATGAATTTGAAAGAAACTTTAAGAGATAAAACAATAAACTTACTCACTTTTGTGGAGCGTATTAATGTTTTACATGCAAAACGAAATATCTTTATTCTCACTCCTGAAAGATGCAAAGATTTATTTAAAGTTCACAACTCATTTGATATCGAATTTATGCTTTTTGATGAAGCTCAGTTAGGTGATGAAGAAAGTGCTCGTGGATTATATTTTGATAGTATTATCAGAAGGAGCAAAAAAGTATTTCCTTCAGTTAAGTATATTTTTGCACATCCCTTTATTAGTAATCCAGAAGCTCAAATTCAAAAAAATCATTTTGAAAAAAGTACATCAAAATTCGTAAACTTTAAATTAAAAAATGTTGGCCAAATTTATTATACGCAAAATGAAGATGGAAGTTATTCTCATTTTGGTATAGAGAAAACAGTAATGGGAAAGACTAAAGTCGAATGCGATTATGATCCGATAGAACGAGTTTTAGAAAATGGCGGGAGTGTATTAATATATTCAACGAAAACAAGCATTGTAAGTCAAAGTGTATTAGATGAATTTTCAAAATATACGGAACTCTGTGATGAAATTTCTGACCCAACATCCATAGAACTAATAGATGAAATTTCTTTATTGATTGGAGGTAATGATACAAATGGTGATGATAGGTACTCCGAGTTAATTCATTTTCTTAAGCGTGGAATCGTCATGCATCATGGTTCTCTACCACTCGATGTAAGGTTGTTGATTGAGAAATTTACTAGATTAGGTTTTTGTAAAATATGCTTCGCGACATCTACCTTGGAACAAGGTATAAACATGCCATTTGATTTAGTATTTTTAAATACTTTTCCAGCGTCAAAACGCTTATCAATCAAAAATTTGATTGGAAGAGCAGGAAGAAGTACAGTAGATAAGAAGTTTGATTATGGAGAAATAGTCATTAAGACAAGTGTTATGGCAAAATTTAGAACTATAATGAAAGGAGAAGTAAGCTTACAGACGGTTTCCTTATTAGAAAAAGAATTGCCAGAAAAACTTAGTGATTTGGAAGACTTTAAAAACTCTATTCTGGAAGAGACATACTCTGATGAGTATAATTTGACTCCAAATCAGTTGGAGAATTTGCAAAATATTGATAGTTTTAACTTAGCCAAAGCAATTTTAGATATAATTTTTATTGATGGAAATCTTAAACCGTTGAAAGAACTTGATAGTAGGTTGATTTCGGAATATTTCCAAATGATTTATAGTATTTTCTTACAAAGAGAATTATCTAAAGGAGAATCGGCTGTAATAAATTCAGCAATACAAATTATGATTTGGAAAATTTACGGGAAAACTTTTAAAGATATTTGTTTTTATAGGTATGCGTATATTAGTCAGAAACAAGAAAGAGATCGATTAAGCAAACTAGGAACAAAATCTGCAATTCAAAGTCTGAAAAAATTAGAAACTAAGTTCACGATGCCGTATAGTGACATACCGAATAAAAGTTTAGAGGCATTCTCGTTGTTTGCAAAAGGAACTAAGGCAGTGGGAGTAAGTTACGACTTAATTGTTTTTGATACTTATGACTATCTTGATAAAATAATAAGTTTTAGATTAATTGATATCTTCACAGCAGTATTTGACAAATATTATCAGAAAATGGCAGACGATAGAGCTATTAATATGATTAATCTAATTAAATATGGAACAGTTGATGATAAAGAGATTTGGTTACTTAAATATGGTTTTACTTTTGAAGAAATTGAATGGATGAAACCTTATGTATTGAGTATAGATGAGAATCAGATAAGGTTTAACACCAAAGTATTAGAGGATCAACAGGATAGGAGAGAGATTTTTGAAAGATTTTATTTTGAAGATTGACTTACTATGGGATAAAATTAGTATTATAAAAACACTCAAATTAGTCGAGTGTTTTTATATATTCTCCAATCTGTTTCACAATTTCAGTTACGAGGGCATTTCCCATAAAGAACATACGCATTTTATCAGATACCTCTACAATGGAGCCATCTGCTAATTTTTTCTGCTTTGTCCAATCATCTGGGAAGTCTTGCAATCTCTCTGCTTCTACAGGAGTAATCAAACGGTATCGATTGTTTACATTGATAAAGTGAGTTGAGCGATTGACAGTACCTTCGGAAGTCAACATAGTTCGTCCAGGTAGATTTAGGTCATCGGTTGGTGACATTCCACCTTCGGAATAGGTATAGGTGTGACCGTCTGCCGAAGTTCTTTCGATTTTTTTAGGACCTCGTAAATATTGGAATTTTTCTAGTTTAGCGGGGTCTGTCAAAAAGTATTTCTCAGGCACATCTTTTTCATCTTGTAAGATTTCTCCAAGAGTGATTGGTTGACCTTTATAGTCACACTGAGTATCGACGGAATAGTATTTGCCGTGTCTCATGACACCTGTATTCCATACAGTACCTGTGAAGTTATCTGATACTTCAACAATATCTTCTGCTAATTTGTAATAAACTTGACGATTTTTTACAGGTGTTGGCTTGATTGGAAATTGGGTTGCAAACAAACCTGAATGGAATAGATACTCGTTGTAGCGATTTTCGTTAAACACAGTTTCAGTGTTTTCAAATTGTTCGTCAAGTCTTTTTGCAAAAGTGGTATCATTTCGATAAACAAAGAAGAATACACGACGACGGCGTTGGCTTCGGCCGTATTCGGCAGCATTGATAACCCGCCATTCAACCGAGTAACCAAGATTGTTAAATGCTGTCAACATAATGGCAAAGTCACGCCCTCTTTGTTTAGAAGGGGCTTTAAGAAGTCGGTCAACATTTTCTAAAATGAGATACTTTGGTTTTGTGATACGAGTAGCACGGATAATCTCCCAAAAAAGGACCCCTTTTTTTCCTTCAATTCCCTGTTCGTTCTTTTTACTGCGAGCGACAGAATAGTCTTGGCATGGGAAACCGCCAACAATCATTTCTGGATTCATCTCAGCAAACTTGTCGTCAGAAATTTCTGAAATACTAATATTGATGTTTTCGCTATCTGGAAAATGCAAATCGTAAACTTCAAAAGCATCCTGTGATTTTCGAGAAGGCTCCCATTGATTTGCCCATTTTGTTTGGAAGTAATCTTTGTCAGCATTTTCAAGACCGATGCGAAAACCGCCTACACCGGCAAAGAGTTCGAGAATATTCATTTTTTCTCCTCAAGTTCATTTAATACTATCTATTATAACGTAAAAAACAATTTCGATCAAGGATTTTTATTTGATATAATAGAGCTATAAGAATTTAGCAAGGAAATTAATATGGAAAAGCAGTTATTCAATTATGATGAGACAGATATTCAAAGTATTCTAGATTATTCTCAACATTTATTAGATAGATCACTTGGAGAGATTATTGCGGAATACCAAGTTTCACCTTATAAAACTTATCGAGATTTTAAAGAGGGTACGCCTTCAGAAGTTGTTGATAAAGAAATCAGCATGAAATCTAAAGGGCAATATGGCAATTACATAGAAAAGTATTTCTATGGTTATCAGCCCAATAGTGATTCTGCTGCTGACTTTGATAAGGTTGGAGTGGAATTAAAAGTAACACCTTTTAAAGTGAACAAGAATGGAACAATTAGTGCAAAAGAGCGATTAGTTTTAACAATATTAAACTATATGGAGGAAAATCTAGATGACTTTTACTCCACTCATCTATGGCAAAAATGTTCTAAAATACTTTTACTGTTTTACAATGGTCTCATTCCAGGGCAGACTATGTCAGATTATATCATTGAAAAAGTCTTCTTGTATGAATGGTTTGAAGAGGATATGGAGGTTATCCTTGAGGATTATAATCGCATTGTAGAAAAGATTAAGCAAGGTAAAGCCCATGAACTTTCCGAATCAGATGGAAACTACTTGTCTACCTGTACAAAAGGTGCGGGAAAAGGAAAAGATTTTCGTATTCAGCCGTTTAGTGATACTCTAGCAAAACAAAGGGCTTGGGAATTAAAGTCAAGTTATATGACATATTTGATCAATCATAAGATATTTAATCAAGTTGATCAAGAAAGTATATTAGCAACTGCCAGAGGCGAGAAAAAATCATTTACACAGGTTATTGCAGACAAAATTTTAGCCTATAAAGGATTTTCTGAGGAAGAATTATATAGTCGATTTGACGTGAATCCTAGAGCAAAAGGGAAAAATAGCACTCTAGTTAAAAATATATTGGGGCTGACTGGAGACCTTGAAAAGACACAAGAATTTCAAAAAGCCAATATGAATTTACGCGTTATTCGTGTAGATAAAAATGGCTTGCCTAAAGAAGATTCTCCTTTTAAAAATTATCAATTTGAAGAATTGGCAAGGAATGATATTTGGGAGGAATCACATCCATTTTTGGAAATTTGCAATAAACGGTTTTTATTTGTCATTTTTAAAGAAGTATCGGATAAATTATTTGTACTAGATAGTATCAAGTTTTGGGGATTTCCAGATAGACTAATTCCAGAGGTCCAAAGAGTTTGGACAGAAACACGAAAAATCATCCAAGACGGTGTTGAATTGAGTCAAAATGGTAATAAAGTATCTACCAACTTTCCTCAGAGTAAAGTCAATACAATTTTATTCACGAAAATTCATGCTCAGAATACTTACTACGAAATTAGACCTAATGAATTTGTTGGTAAGGGAAAATTATCAGATACTGACAAACTACCAGACGGAAGAAGAATAACGAAACACTCATTTTGGATGCCTAAAAAATTTTTGAAAGAAGTTTTATTAGGTGAGTGGGATTAAAGCTGTATTGCAAAAAAACTAAGAAATTAGAATCTCTGGAAATAAATGATATTCGATTAACCAAATTCAAAAATGGTGAAATCGGTATCGAATTCATCTGGATTGATACGGAAAATCCCCCAGCAGATGTGATTGGCTGGGTTGGTAAAATATAGAGTAGCGTTCGTCAAATATTCCCATTTACTATTCTTAGTTCCCCATTCTTTCTTTATCTGTGTTATACTATTCTAAGATAAAAAAAGAAGGATGATGAAATGAATAAACGCTTGTATTTTATTGCTGGAGTGACCTTTTTACTGGGTGCAGTATCGATGGTTGGGGTGTCTATTTTGCTAGGTGGGAATGGTTTTTCAACCAGTCAGTCAGGAACTTCTCATTCGGAGTTAGTGGCTATTCGTCTGGCTGATGATACGGCAACTGCAGATAGCAGTGCGGTGACTATTGAGGGAAATAAAGTCACTATTACAGAAGCAGGTGAGTATGAGGTTACAGGTCAGGCAGATACGGTAGAAATTACGGTGGCGGACACGGTAACCAAGGAAGTCACGCTTCGTTTGAATAGTGCCAGTCTAGCATCTGTGAATTTTGCATCGACTGGGACAAATGTCTTGGACCTAGCGGAAGGAACAGAGAACCATTTAGTTGGGACAGAGACTGGGATAACAGCTACCAATGTCACTTTGACAGGTCAAGGGAGTTTAGCGATTGCGAATGTCAGTCAGTATGGCATCTTTGCAACAGAAGACTTGGTAGTGGAAGCAGGAACCCTTTCAGTTACTTCTAGTGGATCTGGGCTGTATGCCAAACATGAGTCTGACGCGAGTCATGCCAATGTGACAATCAATGGCGGAACGTTGAATATTACGGCAGGCCAGGCAGAAGGTGCGACAGGAATATTCGCAGGCAACAATCTCACTATCAATAATGGGACGATTACTGTATCAAGTGCATTTGAAGCATATGTTGGTAAGCACGTGACTATCAATGGTGGAACTGCGAATTTAACATCAATTGATGATGGAATCGTATCGAAGGACCCGTTCTACGTAGAGGGGCAGGCATCAGATGTAGACATTACTTTCAATGGTGGTTCGACTTCTGTCGTTGCAAGTGGAGATGGTGTTGATTCCAATGGTGATTTGGCAATTGTTGGTGGAAGCTTGGTATTGACAAGTCCTAGTCAGGATAACGCAGCAATAGACTATTCTGGCTCAGCTAGTCTGACAGGTGGAACCGTCTGGGCGGTTGGTTCAAGTAATATGGCCCAGTCGTTCTCGACAGCTAGCCAAAACTACATCATGCCAACTGTCTCTGGTGTGGCGGGAGATACGATTACGATAACAGATGCGGCAGGAAATGAAGTAGCCACCTTGGTAGCTCCGGTTGAATTTTCGAGTGTCCTCTTTAGTACACCATCTTTGGTTGCAGGGAATGCGTACTTTATTTCGACGACCAGCGGTGGATATGGACAGGCGACAGCTTCCACAGAGGTACTTCCATAATAAACAGGGGAGGAAGAAGACGGTGTTTGCCGTCTTTCTTCATTTGTAGGAGGGAATATGATAGAGGAAAGTTTTGAAAGGGCAGGCCAGTGGAAGCGGGAGCAGGCTCTAGGTTTTGGTTTCGTTGAGGAAGGGAAAGACCTGGTTTTCCGTCAAGAATTAATGGACGGAGATTTGGAAGTCTTATTTCGACTAGATCAGGAGGAAAGACTATGGGGGCAGGTAGTTGATAGTGATACGGGAGAAAGTTACACACTCTTTCGGAGTCAGGTCGGCTTAGGGGCCTATGCTGGTCGAGTCAAGGAAGAGTACCAGGCGGTTCTTTCTCGGTTACTGGAGGCTTGTTTTACTGCTCTGCCATTTACCCAAGATCAAAGCAATCGTCTAGCTCAACTCATCAAGGAGAAGTGGGGAGACCTTCCTGACTGTCCCTTTGCCAAGTTGCCGGCTTATGGTGCCTTCCGCCATCCGTCTAATGATAAGTGGTACGCCCTGGTCAGTCAAATACCGAAGGGGAAGCTGGATGGTAGTGCGGATCAAGAGTTAGTGGAGATTGTTAATCTCAAGGTTGACGGTCGGGAAATAGCAAAGCTACTGAGTCAGTCGGGCATCTATCCGGCTTACCATATGTCAAAGAAGACCTGGGTGTCGGTCTTACTGGATGATACGGTGGAGGACCAAACGGTATTTGACCTCCTTGAGAAAAGTCGGTATCTGGTGGGGCCAAAATCTTATAAGGCGGAGCATGGGCCTGATTACTGGGTTATTCCAGCCAATCCCAAGGTCTATGATATCGATACCGAGTTTGCGGAAAATAAGATAGTCTATTGGCCGCAAAAATCAACCATTCAAGCTGGGGATATCGTAGCCATCTATGTCACGGCACCTGTACAGGCTATTCGCTATGTTTGTCGAGTCTTGGAAAATCACGGAGAGTCAGATATTCCGACAGAAAAGAAACTCATGCAGGTGGAACTGCTCGCTCAGTTAGCTGATGATGTGTTGCCGAGAGCACGCATGATGGACTTGGGAGTCAAGGCAGTACGTGGTCCCAGACGGCTGACAGAGGGCGTGATAAAAGTGCTGACATCCGAAGTGAAAAACCTCCATTAAATTATCAGAATATTTAATAAAAAGACTTTACAAGTAGGTAAAAAAGAGTATAATAAGGTATATAAATTTAAGGAGGTGAGGTATGAAGAAAAGCTTCATTCATCAGCAAGAGGAGATTTCTTTCGTCAAAAATACATTTACGCGGTATTTGAAAGACAAGCTAGAAATTGTAGAAGTGCAAGGACCGATTTTGAGTCGTGTCGGGGATGGTATGCAGGATAATTTGTCCGGTGTGGAGAATGCAGTTACCGTTAATGTGAAGCTGATACCAAATGCTACTTATGAAGTGGTTCATTCGCTTGCAAAATGGAAGCGTCATACCTTGGCTCGCTTTGGATTTCACGAAGGAGAAGGTCTTTTTGTACATATGAAAGCCTTGCGTCCAGATGAGGATTCCTTGGATCCGATTCACTCGGTGTATGTGGATCAGTGGGACTGGGAAAAGGTCATCCCTGATGGTCGTCGCAACTTGGCTTATTTGAAGGAAACGGTCGAACAAATCTATAAGGCCATTCGATTGACAGAGCTTGCAGTTGAAGCACGCTACGATATCGAATCTGTCTTACCGAAGAAGATTACCTTTATCCACACGGAGGATTTGGTGAAGAACTTCCCAGACTTGACACCAAAAGAGCGTGAGAATGTGGTTGCCAAAGAATACGGTGCAGTTTTCCTGATCGGTATCGGCGGTGAACTGGCAGATGGTAAACCACATGACGGACGTGCACCAGACTATGATGACTGGACAAGCCCATCAGAAGCAGGCTACAAAGGTCTCAATGGGGACATCTTGGTTTGGAACGAAGCACTTGGTTCAGCCTTTGAGTTGTCCTCGATGGGGATTCGAGTGGATGAAGAAGCGCTGAAGCGCCAGGTTGCTATTACAGGTGACGAGGACCGTTTGGAATTTGATTGGCATCGTGCCCTTTTGAATGGACTCTTCCCACTGTCGATTGGTGGCGGTATCGGTCAATCTCGTTTGGCCATGTTCTTACTTCGTAAGAAACATATCGGAGAAGTGCAGTCCAGTGTTTGGCCACAGGAAGTGCGAGATAGTTTTGAAAATATTTTGTAAGAGATTGATTTTCAATCTCTTTTCTTTTTCTTCCAATCAACTACCTGAAAACATTTACAACAAGATTATCTGTGATTTTTGCGCCAATCTATGATATACTTTTTTAGTTAAATTAAAAAATATAGAGGATATTATGACAAAACTTAGAGAAGACATCCGTAACGTTGCCATTATTGCCCACGTTGACCACGGAAAAACAACCCTCGTTGATGAATTATTGAAACAATCTCAAACCCTTGATGAACGTACGCAGTTGGATGAGCGTGCCATGGACTCAAACGATATCGAAAAAGAGCGTGGTATCACTATCCTGGCTAAAAACACTGCCGTAGCTTACAACGGTACTCGTATCAACATCATGGACACACCAGGACACGCGGACTTCGGTGGTGAGGTTGAGCGTATCATGAAAATGGTTGACGGTGTTGTCCTTGTAGTAGATGCTTACGAAGGTACCATGCCACAGACTCGTTTCGTATTGAAAAAAGCCCTTGAACAAAACTTGACACCAATCGTCGTTGTCAACAAGATTGACAAACCATCTGCTCGTCCAGAAGAAGTGGTAGATGAAGTGCTTGAGCTCTTCATCGAATTGGGTGCAGATGATGACCAGTTGGAATTCCCAGTTGTTTACGCGTCAGCTATCAACGGAACTTCATCTTTGTCTGATAATCCAGCGGACCAAGAAGAAACAATGGCACCAATTTTTGATACCATTATCGAGCATATTCCCGCGCCAGTGGATAACTCAGATGAGCCTTTGCAGTTCCAAGTATCCCTTTTGGACTACAACGACTTCGTAGGTCGTATCGGTATCGGTCGTGTCTTCCGTGGTACTGTTAAAGTTGGTGACCAGGTTACCCTTTCTAAGCTAGATGGCACAACGAAAAACTTCCGTGTTACTAAGCTATTTGGTTTCTTTGGTCTTGAACGTAAAGAAATCCAAGAAGCAAAAGCTGGTGATTTGATTGCTGTTTCTGGTATGGAAGACATCTTCGTTGGTGAAACTGTGACTCCGACAGATGCAGTTGAGCCACTTCCAGTTCTTCGTATTGATGAACCAACCCTTCAAATGACCTTCTTGGTCAACAACTCACCATTTGCAGGTCGTGAAGGTAAATGGGTAACATCACGTAAAATCGAAGAGCGTCTTTTGGCTGAGTTGCAAACGGACGTTTCTCTCCGTGTTGACCCTACTGACTCTCCAGATAAATGGACTGTTTCAGGTCGTGGTGAATTGCACTTGTCTATCTTGATTGAAACCATGCGTCGTGAAGGCTATGAGCTTCAAGTATCACGTCCAGAAGTTATCATCAAGGAAATCGATGGCGTGAAAATGGAGCCATTCGAGCGCGTGCAAATCGATACTCCAGAAGAATACCAAGGTTCTGTTATCCAATCCCTATCTGAGCGTAAGGGTGATATGTTGGATATGGTTGCGACAGGTAATGGTCAAACTCGTCTTGTTTTCCTTGTGCCTGCGCGTGGGTTGATTGGTTATTCAACAGAATTCCTTTCTATGACTCGTGGTTATGGTATCATGAACCATACCTTCGACCAATACTTGCCAGTTGTCCAAGGGGAGATTGGGGGTCGTCACCGTGGTGCCCTTGTTTCTATTGACCAAGGTAAGGCAACGACTTACTCAATCATGCGTATCGAAGAACGTGGTACCATCTTTGTAAACCCAGGTACTGAAGTGTACGAAGGTATGATTATCGGTGAAAACTCGCGTGATAACGATTTGACAGTTAACATCACAACTGCTAAGCAAATGACCAACGTCCGTTCTGCTACTAAGGACCAAACGTCTGTAATTAAGACCCCACGTATCTTGACTCTTGAAGAATCACTAGAATTCTTGAACGATGATGAATACATGGAAGTAACGCCAGAATCTATCCGTCTTCGTAAACAAATCTTGAACAAGGCAGAGCGTGACAAGGCAGCTAAGAAGAAAAAATTAGCAACGGAAGAGTAAGCTGACGCAAATAAGGAGGAATCATGTTTTACTTGATTATTGCCATTATCTTGGTGCTCTTCTATATCTTCATGGCGCCTAATAATATCAAGGGAACTATGAACCTAGTCGCCTCCGTCTTTCTCTTGGCAGCCCTACTAATTGCCCTGGTACTTGGTTTTCTCAAGGTGGTTCAATCTCCTCCAGAAATCTGGGTAGGGATTATCATGAGTATTGTTGGACTGTGGGCCATGCGTGACATTTATCTTATGGATAAAAAAGGTGTCAAGCAGAACAAGCAGGAGAAGAAGAAAAGACCTTATAAATATCGCTATAGATGAAAAAGCGGTTGGCTCAGCCAACTGCTTTTTGTTATGGCTTCGAGCCAGTTTTTCTCGTAGAGAAAAACAAGAAAACCACCAGCTATGCTGGTGGCTGCCAAGGCTTTGAGCTTCCTCCTGTTATAATCTCTTGTTCAGGTTAGATAAGGAGGAGTAGACTAGTCCAGTGGACTAGTTTAGCATGGCTAAACCAGTTACAGTTTATCACATACCAAATGGATGTACTCTATCACATCGTTTTCACACCTAAGTACCGGAGAAAATCCATTTACTACAAAATAAGGCAGGACTTCATTGCTATTTTCCGTCATCTATGTCAATGCAAAGGCGTGGAAATCATTGAGGGATACATGATGCCAGGCCATGTTCCTATGCTTGTCTTGATACCTCCGAAACTTTCGATTTCCGATTTTATGGGATAGTTGAAAAGCAAAAGTGCTCTAATGATATTTGATAAACATGCCCATTTAAAATATAAGTATGGAAATCGATCTTTTGGGCCAGAGGCTACTATGTTAGTACCGTTGGGCTGAACGAAAATACAGTTGCAAAATATATTCGCGAGTAAACAACTAATCTGGGAGATTAGTTGTTCAATGACATTGTACTTGATTCTTGAGTGTCAAAGAGTATGAAGCTCCATTTTCAGATGGCAGTTTTAGAACGAGATAAATGCCCGTTGTTACGGGCATTAGTCGAGTAATTATAGCACTAACCTGAACGAAGTTCAGCGAACGTCTTTAGACGTCGATGGAGAGAAACGGCTTATAGCCGGTGTACAAATCACCCGTTTTCACGGGTGGTTATGACTTCTATCGCTTGAAAAAGCCCGTCATTCAAGGTACAATAGTATATTGGAAAGTTAGGTATGTATTATGAAAATGATTTCTGATTTTACAAATAAAAAAGTGTTGGTGCTGGGCTTAGCTAAGTCAGGAGAAGCAGCTGCCCGCTTACTAGACAAGCTTGGTGCCATTGTGACTGTCAATGATGGTAAGCCATTTGAAGAAAATCCGACAGCTCAATCTCTATTAGAGGACGGTATTCGCGTCATCTGTGGTAGTCATCCACTGGATTTGTTGGATGAAGAGTTTGCTCTCCTTGTAAAAAATCCAGGGATTCGCTATGACAATCCTATGGTTGCTAAGGCCTTGGAAAAAGGGATGCCTGTCTGGACAGAGGTGGAATTGGCCTATTTGATTTCAGAAGCCCAGATTGTCGGCATTACCGGCTCAAACGGTAAAACAACGACAACGACCATGATTGCGGATGTCTTGAATGCTGGAAACCGTCCAGCTAAACTCTGCGGAAATATTGGCTATCCAGCATCTTCGGTTGCCCAAGAAGCTGGTGCAGAGGATACCTTGGTTATGGAATTGTCCTCTTTTCAGTTGATGGGGACCGAGTCCTTCCGTCCGCATATTGCAGTGGTAACCAACTTGATTGCCAGTCACTTGGACTATCATGGCACCTTTGAGGAATATGTAGCGGCTAAGTGGCTGATTCAGCGTCAGATGACAGCTGATGATTTTATAGTGCTCAATTTCAATCAGGCAGAGACCAAGGAATTGGCCGAGCAGACAGCAGCGACGGTTGTTCCCTTCTCAAGCTTAGAAAAAGTGGAGGGAGCTTATCTGTTAGATGGACAGCTCTATTTTAAGGACGAGGTCATCATGGCTGCGAGCGAAATCGGTGTACCTGGCTCTCACAATGTTGAAAATGCCCTTGCGACCATCGCTGTTGCCAAGTTAATGGGTGTTGACAATCAAGCCATTCGTGAGACCCTGGCTCATTTTGGTGGCGTTAAGCACCGTCTGCAATATGTGGGTGAGGTGAACCAAGTTGCCTTCTACAACGATAGTAAATCAACTAACATTCTTGCTACTCAAAAAGCCTTGTCTGGATTTGACAATAGCAAGGTCATCTTGATTGCTGGAGGCTTGGACCGTGGGAATGAATTTGATGAATTGGTTCCTGACTTACGGGGCTTGAAAAAAATGGTTATTCTAGGAGAGTCCGCTCCACGCGTCAAACGAGCTGCGGAGGCTGCGGGAGTCAGTTATGTAGATGCTAGTGATATTGCGGATGCCACTCAAAAAGCTTTTGCCCAAGCAGAAGCAGGGGATGTGGTTTTGTTGAGCCCTGCCAATGCTAGCTGGGACATGTATGCCAATTTTGAAGTACGTGGCGATGTTTTTCTCGCAACTGTAGAGGAATTGAAAGGAACAGTATGAAAAGAATTGTCTTTACAGGTGGTGGAACGGTCGGACATGTGACCTTGAACCTACTCCTCATTCCACGTTTTTTAAAAGAGGGGTGGGAAGTTCATTACATTGGTGATGGTAACGGTATTGAACATAGCCAAATTCAACAATCAGGTCTAGATGTCCACTTTCACAGTATTGCGACTGGTAAACTACGCCGCTATTTCTCTTGGCAGAACATGGTGGACGTCTTTAAGGTGGGTTGGGGTGTCTTGCAATCCCTTGCAATTATAGCTCGCCTGCGCCCTCAAGCTTTATTTTCAAAAGGGGGCTTTGTATCCGTACCACCTGTGGTGGCAGCACGGCTTTTAGGAGTGCCTGTTTTTATCCATGAATCGGATCGTTCTATGGGACTGGCTAATAAGATTGCTTACAAATTTGCTACTACCATGTATAGCACTTTTGAACAGCCGGCTAGTTTGACCAAAGTCAAGCATGTTGGAGCGGTGACCAAGGTTGATCAGTTAGGTAAGGTCACTTCGATTCACTTGCCAGAAATTTTGAGTTATTTTGATGAAAAATTACCAACTCTTTTATTTGTTGGAGGCTCTGGTGGTGCTAAAGTTTTTAATGATTTTATCAGTGAACATCAGCAAGAGTTAACGAAACGTTACAATCTTATCAACTTGACAGGGGACGCCAGTTTAAATCAGCTGTCTAAAAACCTCTACCGTGTCGATTATGTGACTGACCTATACCAGCCTTTATTGGAAGTGGCTGATGTTGTCATTACCCGTGGTGGCTCCAATACCATTTTTGAACTGGTTGCATTACAAAAATTACACGTTATTGTACCACTTGGAAAACAGGCGAGTCGAGGAGATCAGTTGGAAAACGCTCAATATTTTGAGGAGAAAGGCTATGCTAAACAGTTGGCAGAGGAAGAGTTGACGATAGACAAACTGTTATCTACCATTAGGGATTTGCGAATAGATGAAACGCAATACTTACAAAACATGAAAGAGTCGGAAGATATCCAATCCCTCAATGATTTCTACCAGATCTTAATGAGCGACATAGAGAGAAAGGTCCAGAATGAGTGAAGAAAAACGTTTCCAGGAAGAACAGGATGATTTTATGACCAGATGGCTGGAACGCCGTCAGGAATATATTGGAAAAAACGAAAAGCCGATACAGTCGACAGCAGAACTGTCACAAGAAGCAACGAGTGAACAAGATGAAAATCATACAGAAGTCGAAACGTTTTCTGAAATGAAGGATTCGCAAGATGCTGGAGTAGAGATAAGTGCTCAGGAAGATCAGACAGAGCTAGAGCCTGCAGATGAAGTCGCCGTAGACGCTACTTTAGAAGATGAAAGTGTAGTTGATGAGCAGGAGGGAGAGCCGTTTCTCCAGTCTATCGGTGATGATTGGACAGAAGAAGAGAGAGTAGAGGGAGATTTAGAAAGTCTAGAGCCCCCTGTTCTGGCAAAAAACTCTATTTTCAAAGGGATTTCACCACTTGTTTGGTTGAAAAGTTTCCCAATTATCCTGTTCGCAGTGGCAACGTTAATCCTATCCGTCTATTTTGTTAGTCCTTATAGTAAGGAAAAACAAATTAGTGTGAAAGGAGCTCAGGTCTTGACGACTGCAGAGGTCGAAGAATTTAGCAAGATTACCGCCAACGATTATGTCTTTACCTTTTGGCTATTCAGAGAGAATTATGCTAAGAATATAGAAAATAGCAGTCCACTGATTAAATCGGCTCAGATACAGTATCAATTTCCCAATCACTTTGTAATTACGATTGAGGAATATGCTACGGTTGGTTATGTAAAGCGGGAAGAAGCTTATTACCCAGTATTAGCAAGTGGCGCTATTTTGGAGCAAGCTTATACCGGAGACGCACTATTGGGGCAGTTTACCACCATTCATTTACAAGATCAAGATTTAATTAAGGAACTTGCGCTACAATTAGCAGGATTAGACAGTAGCTTGAGAACGAATATTCAAGCGATTGACTTGACGCCAAGTAAGGTTACACCAGATTTATTAACCCTGACCATGTACGATGGCAACAAAGTAGTGGTTCCATTGACTGAAATTAGTGAAAAATTGGTATATTATCCTAAGATTGTATCCCAGTTAACAATAGCTAGTACAGTGGATATGGAGGTTGGCATATTTAGCTATCCAACCAACCGAGTGGAGGAGACTGCGACAGAAGAAGTTGCCAGCGATGAAATTATTACAGAAAATAGCGAATAATTTCCCCATTATCTAATAGAGTATGATATAATGAAGAATGAATAATTCTATTATTTTCAGAAATAGGAAAAATATTTGTTAAAAGTTGTGAAGTAAGAGAGGACTGATAAGATGGCTAGAAATGGCTTTTTTACGGGATTAGATATCGGGACGAGTTCTGTTAAAGTGTTGGTTGCCGAGTATATTGAAGGTGAAATGAATGTAATCGGTGTTAGCAATGTAAAAAGTGCTGGCGTCAAAGATGGCATCATTGTTAATATTGATGTGGCAGCAAGTGCTATAAAAACAGCGATAGCACAGGCAGAAGAAAAGTCTGGAGTTCGAATTGATAAGGTCAATGTTGGCTTGCCAGCAAACCTCCTACAGATTGAGCCTACTCAAGGTATGATTCCAGTGACGACTGAATCACAAGAAATTACAGATACAGATGTTGAAAATGTTGTAAAATCTGCCCTCACTAAGAGCATGACTCCAGAGCGGGAAGTCATTACATTTGTACCTGAGGAATTTGTGGTTGATGGCTTCCAAGGCATCAAAGATCCGCGAGGAATGATGGGGATTCGTTTAGAAATGCGTGGCTTGCTTTATACAGGACCACGGACCATCCTGCATAACCTTCATAAAACAGTTGAGCGTGCAGGTGTTAGTGTTGAAAATATTGTTATTGCTCCACTTGCAGTTACTCGTTCGGTCCTAAATGAAGGAGAGAGAGAGTTTGGTGCCACTGTCATTGATTTGGGTGGTGGCCAGACTACAGTTGCGGTGATGCGCAACCAGGAGTTACAGTACACTAACATATACCAAGAAGGTGGCGACTACATTACCAAAGATATTTCAAAAGTGTTGACAACTTCTCAAAGTATTGCAGAAAATCTGAAATTCAACTACGGAATTGCTTATCCACAGCAAGCAACTGAAAAGGAGAAATTCCTAGTTGAAGTGATTGGTGAGTCTGCGCCAGTGGAAGTGACAGAACGCTATCTTTCAGAAGTAATCGCTGCTCGCCTTCGCCAAATCTTTAATCGTGTAAAACAAGATTTAGAGCGGACACGTGCATTAGAATTGCCAGGTGGCATAGTACTTGTTGGAGGCGGTGCAACCTTACCTGGTATAGCAGAATTAGCCCAAGAAGTATTTGGTGTTAATACAAAACTGTTTATTCCAAATCAGATTGGTATTCGCAATCCATCCTTTGCTCAAGTAATCAGCTTGGTAGAATACGTTGGTTGCTTGGATGAGGTAGAGATGATTGCGCAGGTAGCGGTAAACGGAGAAGCTCAGCTTCGTCAAAAGCCGATTGAACCGGTTTATACGCAACCGAAACCGCGTCCAATTATTCCACCGGTACTTCAACCAAGTTCTGAAAGCACTGCGCAAGCAGAACCAGTGGAAGAACGAGATTATACTCCGGTTTACAATGACGAGTATGAAGAAAAAACCGAAGCAAAAGAGTCGTTAACTGACCGCATTCGAGGACTCTTCGGAAGTATGTTTGAATAAGAATAAGAAGGTGATAATACTATGACATTTTCATTTGAAGCTGCAGCAACTCATGGTGCTGTTATTAAAGTTATCGGTGTTGGTGGTGGTGGCGGAAATGCCATTAACCGTATGATTGAAGAAGGAGTATCTGGAGTTGAGTTTATTGCAGCCAACACGGATGTCCAAGCTCTGAGTAGTTCAAAAGCTGAAACAGTCATTCAGTTAGGACCTAAGTTAACTCGTGGTCTTGGTGCAGGAGGCCAGCCGGAAGTTGGTCGTAAGGCTGCTGAGGAAAGTGAGGAAGCACTGACAAATGTGTTGTCTGGTGCGGATATGGTCTTCATCACAGCAGGTATGGGTGGTGGATCTGGCACAGGAGCTGCACCAGTGATCGCACGCATTGCAAAAAATTTGGGAGCTCTGACAGTTGCCGTTGTAACTCGCCCATTTGGCTTTGAGGGTAACAAGCGAGGCAACTTTGCGATTGAGGGAATTGATGGTCTTCGTGAGCACGTAGATACGCTCTTGATTATTTCAAACAATAATCTTCTTGAGATTGTAGATAAGAAAACTCCTCTATTAGAAGCTTTGAGTGAAGCGGATAATGTACTTCGCCAAGGGGTGCAAGGAATTACAGACTTGATTACCAATCCAGGTTTAATTAACTTGGACTTTGCAGACGTGAAGACAGTTATGGAGAACAAAGGAAATGCTCTGATGGGGATTGGTATCGGTTCTGGTGAAGAGCGTGTTATCGAAGCTGCTCGTAGAGCCATCTACTCTCCACTTCTAGAAACAACTATTGATGGCGCAGACGATGTCATTATTAACGTCACAGGTGGCTACGATATGACCCTGACTGAGGCTGAAGAAGCTTCTGAAATTGTTCATCAGGCTGCAGGACAAGGTGTCAATATTTGGCTAGGTACGTCAATTGATGAAACAATGAAAGATGAGATTCGCGTTACGGTTGTAGCGACAGGTGTTCGTCAAGAAACGGGTGAGAGACCAAGCAAGATTCGACCAGACTATAGTCGTGCAGGTTTAGCAGAGTATCGTCAGGAAGCAGTTAGCGCTCCAAAAACTGTGGCTGTCGAGTATCAATCTGAACCAGCAAAAGCATCAGCTTTTGGCGAATGGGATTTGCGTCGTGAGAACCTTCTTCGCCCAGTTGGTGGTGAGAATCATCCAGTTGCAGTAGAGAAATTCTCTGTTGAAGATGACGAGGATGAGTTGGATACACCACCGTTCTTCAGAAATCGCTAACATGACTCTACAAGGTAATAAAGATGCGGTCTTTTCAGCAGTTTATCAGGCTACTGAGGAGGCGCATCGTCCTCAAGATTCAGTAAACATTATAGCTGTCACCAAATATGTTGACAGCTCTATTGCTAAAGAACTCATAAATACAGGTGTCATACACATCGGTGAAAATCGTGTAGATAAGTTTTTGGATAAATACTCCGCCTTGAAAGAAAACACTCAGGTCGTTTGGCACTTAATCGGTAGTTTGCAACGAAGGAAAGTCAAGGATGTGATTAACTTTGTTGACTACTTCCATGCTTTGGATTCGATTAAACTTGCACAAGAAATTCAGAAGCGAGCTACCAAGCCTGTGAAATGTTTTCTTCAAGTTAATATCTCTAAAGAAGCAAGTAAACATGGATTTTTTCTGGAGGAAATTGATGGTGTTCTGAAAGAGTTAGAGAAGCTAGACAAGCTTGAAATGGTAGGACTGATGACCATGGCTCCTTTTGAAGCAAGTTTAGATGAACAAGAGCGAATTTTCAGTAAAGCAAAAGAAGTTCAACGGGAATTAGCTAACCGTCAATTACCACACATGCCATTTACGGAATTGAGTATGGGGATGAGTGGAGATTTTAACCAAGCGATTGCACAAGGGGCTACCTTTGTTCGTATCGGTAGTGCATTTTTTAAATAAGGGAAAGAAACGTGGCTTTTACAGATAAGTTAAAAAACATATTTAGTTATTTTGAAATAGATGATTCGGAAAGATATGAGGAGTCGCCGACTCCGTATCGGATGCCGAATGAGGGGCCGCAATTGAAGGTTGCGCCTGTGGCGCCAATATCGAAACAGTCAGAATCACCAGTAGAATTGCGTCGTGGAACTGGAAAGACGGGCGAGCCCGAAAGCAATATTCAGCGTTTAAATGCACAGCAAGAACGTATGGCAGCCAGTGGAGATAGGGAAAATAAAAAATCGACGATTGAAATTAAGTTCCCTAAAAAATATGAAGATGCTCCGGAGATTGTTAACTTGCTGTTGGATAATCGTAGTGTACTGATTGATTTTCAATACATGTCTGAGCAACAAGCGCGTCGTTGTCTAGATTATTTAGATGGTGCTCGTTCAGTTTTAGCTGCTAATTTGAAGAAAGTTTCAGCTACTATGTGGCTTCTGGCACCAGTCAATGTGATTATCAATATTGAGGAACTTCGTTCGGCTAATCCAAACGGTACTCAAGATGTATCATTTGATTTTGACATGAGACGGTAAGTTTTATGCAGTTTCTTATTATGATTATCCTTAAAGTTGTGGATATCTATTCTTATATTCTAGTTGGCTATGCTCTTCTTTCATGGGTACCACCTCTCTACAATGGTCCTCTGGGACATCTATTAGGGTGGTTGGTTGACCCAATTGTAAAGCCATTCAGAAGGTTGAATCTGCAATTTTTGGGTGTTGATTGGACGCTTTTTCTAGTGATGATTCTCCTTCATGCTGGAGCTAGTGTGCTGATTCGCTTATTATTACTACTATGATGGTAAAACAAAAAGATTTGTTACAGCATATCCCTAAAGAAGAGCATAGTTTTGCAGAAATGATTTTGGATATGTGTCAGCAAGTTGAGGAGACCTACACTTTTCGTTTGACCAGATTTCTTAATCCGAAACAGGAAGAAATTGTTCGAATGCTTGGTGCACGTTTTCATTTACAGGTATTCTCTAGTCAGGAATTCCTTGAAACGGAGTTTTCTCGTTGTATTCTTGCTCCAGAGTATTATCAGCTAGATTCAGAAGATTTTAAAATACGATTGCTGGAAATACAGTATCCTCAAAAATTTTATAGCTTAACACATTCACAAGTGTTGGGAACCTTGCTCAATCGCTTGGGAATGAAAAGAGATTTTTTAGGAGATATAATATTTAATGATGGTACTTGTCTGATTTTGATAGATACCAAATTCAGCTTACTTGCCCAGCAAGAAATTCAACGTATCGGCAGAGTCCCAATTAAATGGAAAGAACAAGAGTTATCAAAATGGAGCGGAGAGGCATCTGTATCGTATCCGACTAAGCAAATCTTAGTATCTAGTTTACGATTAGATAAAGTGGTAGCAGTGTCGTTTTCCCTATCGCGTTCTCAAGCCGTAAATCTAATAGAATCTGGTCATGTAAAGGTAGATTATAGTCCCAGTCAGCAGGTTAGTAAGGCTCTTACTATTGGTCAACTAGTCAGTGTCAGAGGATTTGGACGCGTTCGTCTAAAAGAAAAAGTAGGATATTCTAAACAAGGTAAATTAAAAATAGAAATCGAAATTATTAGAAAATAAGAGGAACATTATGGCACTTACATCATTAGAATTAAAAGACAAGACGTTTAGTACAAAATTCCGTGGCTACGATGCTGAAGAAGTTGATGAGTTTTTAGATATTGTCACAGTTGATTACGAAGAACTTGTAAGAAAAAACCATGAGCAAGAGACAGAAATTAAAGTTTTAAAAGAAAAACTAGCTTATTTTGATGAGCTGAAGGAATCGCTTAGCCAATCTGTTATTATTGCTCAGGATACTGCTAAGAAGGTAAAGTTGTCTGCAGATGAGCAGGCAGCTAATATCACTAAGCAGGCCGAATATGATTCACAGACCCTTCTGAACGAAGCCAAAGATAAGGCAAATGAAATTCTTCGATTGGCAACAGATAATGCTAAGAAAGTAGCTGTGGAAACAGAGGAGTTGAAAAATAAAGCTCGGCTTTTCCATCAAAGATTGAAGTCAACTGTAGAAGGTCAACTTTCAATTATCAACTCACCTGAATGGGACGAGATTCTTCGACCGACAGCTACGTATCTTCAAACGAGTGATGAAGCTTTTCGGGAGGTGTTGGAGTCAGCACTGACAGAAAAAGAGTTGGTTGCTAAAGAAGATTTGGAAATGACGCGTCAGATGACAGCTGAGGAGATAGAAGCTTTGACTCGTCAAGTGGAGACAGATTCTACATCACTGACAGAAGAGAGTACAGTAGAAAGTGTAGAGACAGACTCGTATAGCCAAGAAGAAGTGTTGGAGAATCCTGAAGTTCAGGAGTTACCAACAAACGAATAATTGATAGTACATTAGGTTGCAAAAATCAGACCGGTTGGAATATTTTCAGCGAGTAGGCGATGGTGGAAGCCCTACATTCCCTTTCAATTTTGGTTATCATTTTGCTTACTTTTTTCCTGAACACTCTTTGTTAGTAAAGTAAGGAAGGACGTTTAGCTCACGTTACGAGTATCGAGGGACAGGGGAAATTCTGTCTAAATTAAGGTGGTACCACGAACTTTCGTCCTTATTGGCGGGAGTTTTTTATTTTGCTATGATACGATTAGAATTAGTAGATGAAACCAGTTTTGATGCGGTCACGGAGCTAACAGTCAGTCAGCAAGAAGAGAGACGGGTGGCTTCCAACCTTTATTCCTTGGCACAGGCCTGGCTCTACCGAGATACGGGTCAGCTAGAGCCGCTAGCAATTTGGACAGGGACACAAGTGGTTGGATTTGTTCTTTTAGCCAAAGAAGGGCAGTCTTGGCTGATTTGGCGCTTGATGATTGGGCAGGAATTCCAAGAGCGGGGTTATGGAAAAGAAGCCCTTCGTCACTTGATTCGTGCTGCACAAGCAGATAAGAACTGTCAGACTCTGATAGTTCACTATGTTATTGGCAACCATAAGATGCGAAGTATCTTGACCAGTCTTGGTTTTCGAACGGCTGGTATGGATGGTTATGAAATAAAAATGGAATTAAATGTAGATACAAAGGAGTTATGATGAAATTAAAAGAAACACTGAACCTAGGTCAAACAGCCTTTCCAATGCGTGCAGGCTTACCAACACGTGAGCCAGAATGGCAAAAAGCTTGGGATGAAGCAAACTTGTATGCTCGTCGGCAAGAACTCAATGAAGGCAAACCAGCCTTCCACTTGCATGATGGCCCTCCATACGCAAATGGAAATATCCACGTTGGACATGCTTTGAATCATATTTCAAAAGACATCATCGTTCGTTCTAAGTCTATGTCAGGCTTCCGAGCACCTTATGTACCTGGTTGGGATACGCACGGTCTTCCGATTGAGCAGGTCTTGGCAAAACAAGGTGTCAAACGCAAGGAAATGGACTTGGTAGAATACCTTGAAATGTGTCGTGACTATGCGCTCAGTCAGGTTGACAAGCAACGTGAGGATTTTAAACGTTTAGGAATGTCTGGCGATTTTGATAATCCTTACATCACTTTGTCTAAAGACTATGAAGCAGCTCAAATCCGTGTATTTGGTGCCATGGCAGACAAGGGCTATATCTACCGCGGTGCCAAGCCTGTTTACTGGTCTTGGTCATCTGAATCGGCCCTTGCAGAAGCTGAAATCGAATACCATGACATTGACTCAACATCTCTGTATTATGCCAACAAGGTTAAAGATGGCAAGGGACTCTTGGATACAGATAGCTACATCGTTGTCTGGACAACCACTCCATTTACGGTAACGGCTTCGCGCGGTTTGACCATGGGAGCGGATATTGACTACGTTCTCGTTCAACCTGCTGGCTCAGATTGTAAGTACATCTTGGCAGAAGCCTTGGTAGATAGCCTATCTCAAAAATTTGGCTGGGAATCCTTTGAAGTGATTTCAAAACACAAGGGTGCAGAGTTTGAATACATTGTCACAGAACACCCATGGGATACAGAAGTGGACGAATTGGTCATCTTGGGTGACCATGTCACAACAGACTCTGGTACAGGTATCGTCCATACGGCACCAGGCTTTGGTGAGGATGACTACAATGTTGGTGTCAAATATAACTTGGAAGTTGCCGTAACGGTCAACGAGCGTGGAATCATGAACGAGGCTGCTGGTCCTGATTTTGAAGGCCAATTCTACGATAAGGTTGTGCCAACTGTTAAGGAAAAATTGGGTGACTTACTCCTTGCAAGTGAAGTCATCAATCACTCCTACCCATTTGACTGGAGAACCAAGAAGCCAATCATCTGGCGTGCAGTACCGCAATGGTTTGCCTCTGTTTCCAAATTCCGTCAGGAAATCTTGGACCAAATCGAAGCAACAACTTTCAATCCATCTTGGGGTAAAACGCGTCTTTACAACATGATCCGTGACCGTGGTGACTGGGTCATCTCTCGTCAACGTGCTTGGGGTGTGCCGCTTCCAATCTTCTATGCAGAAGATGGTACAGCCATTATGACCAAGGAAGTAACAGACCATGTAGCAGCTCTCTTTGAGGAACATGGTTCTATCATCTGGTGGAAATCTGATGCAAAAGATCTCTTGCCAGCTGGTTTCACTCACCCAGGTTCACCAAACGGCGAATTTACCAAAGAAACAGACATCATGGACGTATGGTTTGACTCTGGTTCATCTTGGAATGGTGTCATGAACGCCCGTGAAAACCTTGCCTACCCAGCTGATTTGTACCTAGAAGGATCTGACCAGTATCGTGGTTGGTTTAACTCTTCCCTCATCACCTCAGTAGCGGTCAACGGCAAGGCTCCTTACAAGGCTGTCTTGTCACAGGGCTTTGTCCTAGACGGTAAAGGCATGAAAATGTCTAAATCTCTAGGCAATACCATTCTTCCAAGTGATGTTGAGAAACAATTTGGTGCAGAAATCTTACGTCTGTGGGTAACTTCTGTGGATACTTCAAACGACGTACGTGTGTCTATGGATATTCTTGGACAGGTTTCTGAAACCTACCGTAAAATCCGTAATACCCTTCGCTTCTTGATTGCCAACACTTCTGATTTCAATCCAGCAAGTGACGCGGTAGCCTACGAAGAGCTTCGTTCTGTTGACCAATATCTCTTGGTAAAATTCAATAAATTGGTTGCTCAAATCCGTGAGGCCTATGACAACTACGATTTTATGACTATTTACAAGGCCTTGGTTAACTTTGTGACCCTTGATTTGTCTGCCTTCTACCTTGACTTTGCCAAGGATGTAGTCTATATCGAGGGGGCAAAATCCCTTGCCCGTCGCCAGATGCAGACAGTCTTCTACGACATGCTGGCCAAAATCACCAAGCTCATCACACCGATTCTTCCGCACACCGCAGAGGAAATTTGGTCTTACTTGGAGCATGAGGCAGAGGACTTCGTCCAATTGGCAGAGCTTCCAGAGGTAGAACACTTTGCTAACGAAGAAGCAGTATTGGCCAACTGGGAAGGCTTTATGAACTTCCGCACACAAGCACAGAAAGCTCTTGAAGAAGCCCGTAACGCCAAAGTGATTGGTAAGTCCTTGGAGGCTCATCTGACAGCTTACGTTTCTGAAGAAACCAAGTCCTTCTTGGAAGGGTTGAATGCCGACCTAGCCCAGCTCTTGATTGTTTCCGACTTCACTCTCTTAGCTCAAGAAGCACCAGCTACTGCCCTTGTTGTAGAAGAAGTAGCCTTTACAGTTGAACGTGCAGCAGGTGAAGTGTGTGACCGTTGCCGTCGCATTGACACCAGCGTAGCAGAACGTAGCTACGGTGCGACAATCTGTGACCACTGTGCAAGTGTTGTTGAAGAAAACTTCCCAGAAGCAGTGGCTCAAGGTTTTGAAACCAAATAATATCGTCATTTAGTTTTTCTTTTATTACTGCGTTAACTCGCTTTGTCGTACTCCAGTACAGCCTGCAGCTCGTTGCCTAGTACTAAAAGTAAACTAAAAGACTATAGCAGAAGAAAATCCTAACTTCATTCTGAAGCTAGGATTTTTTTTATACAGAAAAAGGGAGTAGTTCCCCCTAATATTATACTTCTGAAATAATTGGAATAGACATTTCAATCAGCCTATCTGTATGGATGGTCTGTATAGCTGCTGGATTGATAGTTCGCTCATCAATTTTCCGATGGAGGAAGAAGTCACGAATTTTTTCAATCTCAGATTGCTGAACAGCACGGTATTTGTTGGAAATTAAAAGCTCATAGTGGCGTGGTGCTTGAGTGAAAATCACATCGGTGTTTCCAGCTGAGTAGGTCTCCACAAGGAAGGCATCGGTGTTAGCAAGCTGTTGTTGCACTAGTTGGGCATGACTATTGGTCGTATTGATTATTTTCATGTGTGACCTCCTATCCTTTTGCTTTATTATAGCACTCTTAGGTTGATATTTCTAGTCTTTCTTTTCAAATTGCTCAAATTTCCACTGTTCAATTCCCCACTTATGACTGCCGCGTTTGAGCTTGTCGATGGCCTCATCTACGGAGAACCAAGCAAGATTATTGAAGTCTTCGAGAGGTTTATCAACCTCTTGGTACTCAAGGACTTGGTAGATATAGGCAGGATTGTAGTAGTAGGTATCTCGGTGACTAGAGTAAAAATATTCATCTGCTTGGCCATAATAGCGTCCGATTGTTGCGGTAAAACCAAGTTCCTCAATCAGCTCGCGTTCCAAGGCGGTTAGATGATTTTCCCCCTCCTCAATCTCGCCACCAGGCAAGAACCAAGCTCCGTTAGGGGCCTGGACTAAGATAATCTGGGTCTTTTCAGGGTTGGAAATGACGGCATAGACACCGTAGCGATTGGTGTAGGTCACATCAGGGAGTTTTTCTCCAAAGGTAGCGTAGGACATATCAAACTCTTTTCATTTTTTCTTCTATGATAGCGGACTTAAACAGGACTGTCAAGAAAAAGCAGAGCGAATCTGCTTTTCTAGTCTATTCAGCCTTTTTAGCAGATTTAACAACGATTTTTCCGCTGGAAGTCATGACAGCACGGAGTTCTTTCTCGTTTGGATTTTCCAGGTAGAAGTCGGTAATGGCATCTTCAATCTGGTCCTGAATGGTCCTGCGGAGCGGGCGAGCTCCCATTTTCGGATCGTAGCCTAAATCAACCAGTTTTTCCTTGACCTTGTCGGTAACATGGAGGGAGATGCCGTTCTGCTGGAGGCGGTTGTTGACGTCGACCAGCATGAGATCGACGATGTGCAAGAGGTTGTCCTTGCTGAGTGCTTGGAACTCGATGATGCCGTCAAAGCGGTTCATGAATTCTGGTGTGAAGAAGTTGCCGAGCTGGTCCAGGACTGACTGGCTACGTCCTTCCATGGCTGCACCAAAGCCGACACTGGCTTCGACTTTGCCAGTACCAGCATTGGATGTCATGATGATAATGGTATCCTTGAAGCTGATAGTACGACCTTGCCCGTCTGTCAAGCGGCCGTCATCTAAGACTTGGAGGAACATATGCATGACATCAGGGTGGGCTTTTTCAACCTCATCTAGCAGGATGAGTGAATATGGATTACGGCGAACTTTTTCAGTCAATTGTCCCGCTTCCTCGTATCCGACATAGCCTGGAGGTGCTCCGACTAGTTTAGCAACGGCGTGTTTTTCCATATATTCAGACATATCGAAACGAATCATGCTGTCGGCGGAGCCGAAGAGTTCGATAGCCAACTGTTTGGAGAGTTCAGTCTTGCCTACGCCTGTCGGTCCGACGAAGAGGAAGCTGCCGATTGGGCGGTTTGGTGCCCCCAGGCCGACACGGTTGCGGCGAATGGCCTTGGCAATCTTGTCAACAGCATCGTCTTGACCGATGACATGGGCTTTGAGGTCACTAGCCAGGTTAATGAGCTGGGATTGCTCTTTTTCCTTGAGATCGCCGACAGGAATATTGGTTTTCTGCTCGACAATAGCCTCGATTTCTTTTTCCGTGATCAACGGTGTGTCTTCCTCGCTCAATGTTGCCTTTTGCATTTCCTTGTACTTGGCAATCTGGTCGCGGTAGTAGGCTGCCTTTTCGTAGTCTTCATCGCGGGTTGCCTGTGCCTTGCGATTTTCAGCGTCAACCAGGCGTTGGTCGATTTCCTTTGGATCCACAAAGTTGAGGGTTAAATTCATTTTAGAGCCAGCCTCATCCAAGAGGTCAATGGCCTTGTCAGGTAGGAAACGGTCCTGAATATAGCGATTGGAGAGAACCGCAGCAGCCTCAATGGCAGAATCGGTGTACTTAACATGGTGGTAGTCTTGGTATTTGCTCTGAATGCCCTTGAGAATGGTAATAGTTTCCTCTACGCTCGGCTCATCCACCTTGACAGGTTGCATCCGGCGTTCCAAGGCAGCATCTTTTTCAATGATTCGGTATTCGTTGAGAGTAGTTGCCCCGACCAGCTGCATTTCACCCCGAGCTAGGGCAGGCTTGAGGATATTGCCTGCATCCATATTGCCGTCACCGGCAGAGCCAGCACCGACAATCTCATGAATCTCGTCGATGAAGAGGATTACTTCTGGTCTGTTGCGAATCTCTTCCATGAGCTTTTGCATTCGCTCTTCAAACTGGCCACGGATGCCTGTTCCTTGGACAAGACTGACAACATCCAGGCGGATGACTTCCTTGCCCTGTAGTTTTTGTGGCACATCGCCGTCCACGATTTTCTGTGCCAATCCTTCCACAACGGCTGTCTTACCAACTCCAGGCTCACCAATGAGGACAGGATTGTTCTTGGTACGGCGGTTGAGGATTTCGATGACACGGACAATTTCCTCATCACGGCCGATAACAGGATCAATGTCGCCACGGCGGGCAATCTCGGTTACGTTGATACCAAATTCTTCCAAGAGTCCGTTTGGTTGCTGGGGTTGTTGTGGAGGTGGAGTCTGTCCGCCTCGACCATTGTTACCACCGCCAGCCTGTGTAGGCGGTGTTTGGTTGCGGGACTTACCAGCAGGAGTGTTGCCAGGATAGCCTCCTAGATGATTGAAAAATTCGCTGAAAGGATCCATGTTATTTGGATTGGTCAGGTCACCCAAGCCTTGCAAAATGGCATTGTTAGGGTCTGTTTTCATGATTTGGTAGCAGTTGTGGCAAAGATCTACCTGCTGCTGTTTTCCATTAAGATTGGTGTAGAGATGGATGGTTGCGTCGTTGATTTTACAGTTGTGACAAAGCATAGTCTTCCCTCTTTCTTTCAAAATACCTTCTAAAGACAAATAGTCAATAAAGGTCAAATCTAAGTCCATTATAGCAAGATTTGGGTAAAATGCAAGTATCTGCTACCATTGCTTTGGCATGAAATCGGAATAAATGGCATAAAAAGAAGACTTTTCCCTGATTTTATGGTACACTATACCTATATTAAGTAAGAGGAGACTAACTATGGAATCACATTTGGTGAGAATTATTAACCGTTTGGAAGCAATGGCTAGCGACGGTGGTACTTTGAAACGTAATTTTGAGCGTGAAGGAGTTGTTGTTGCAGAAGTAGCTTATAGTTATGATGAAGAAAATGGCCCTGTCTTCACACTTCGTGATGTGGCAGCTCGTGAAACCTATACTTTTGATAGCATTGACTTGATTGCTATGGAAATTTACGAATTGCTCTACTAAGAAGGACAATTTGTACTGGTTGAAAGAGGCACGCAGGTGTCTTTTTCTTTTTTGTAAATGAATATTAAAACAAGTTGTTGCATTTTTATACAAAACATGGTATAGTAGTTGCTATCTAATGAAAATGGAGTATGTAAATGAATTTTTCTTTCCTTTCAGAGTATTGGCCCTATTTTAATTACGGGGCAATCGTAACGATTATCATTGCTGTTTGCGTTGTGTTCTTTGGGTCTATCTTGGGGGTCTTGTTGGCCTTTGCTCAACGTAGCAAGTTTCGTTTCTTGGTTTGGCTGGCTAATTTCTACGTCTGGATTTTCCGTGGGACGCCCATGATTGTCCAGATTAGTATTGGTTTTGCCCTTAGTCATCTGGTGGCACCGTCTTTCCAACTAGGGATTTTCTCGGTTGACCTGTCTCGCTTGATTCCGGGGATTATCATTATTTCGATGAACTCCGGTGCTTATCTATCTGAAACGGTTCGGGCAGGGATTAACGCTGTACCAAAAGGGCAGTTGGAGGCGGCTTATTCGCTGGGTATCCGTCCTAGTCAGGCTATGCGATTTGTTATCATGCCTCAGGCTATTAAGAATATCTTACCAGCCTTGGGAAATGAATTTATCACCATCATCAAGGACAGTTCGCTTTTGACGACTATCGGAGTTATGGAATTATGGAACGGTGCAACAACTGTTGCGAACACCAAATACATCACCTTAGAACCTTATCTGGTCGCTGCATTTTACTACCTGATGATGACCAGTGTCTTAACCTTGGTTATCAAGGCATTGGAAACAAAATTGAACAAAGGAGACCGAGCTCATGGATAAGACGATTATTTCCATTAAGGATTTGCACAAGTACTTTGGTAAAAATGAAGTCCTCAAGGGTATCGATTTGGAGATTGAGCAGGGACAGGTCGTGGTCATTATCGGCCCGTCTGGCTCTGGAAAATCAACCTTTCTCCGCACCATGAACCTGCTTGAAGTACCAACCAAGGGAACGGTGACCTTTGAAGGTGTGGACATCACAGACAAGTCCAATGATATTTTCAAAATGCGGGAAAAAATGGGCATGGTCTTCCAGCAGTTTAACCTGTTTCCGAATATGACAGTCTTGGACAATATCACCTTGTCCCCCGTTAAGACCAAGGGTCTTCCAAAAGATGAGGCTGAGGCTATTGCCTATGACTTGCTGGAAAAGGTAGGCTTGCCAGATAAGGCTCTGGCCTATCCACAGAGCTTGTCGGGTGGTCAGCAGCAGCGGATTGCCATTGCACGTGGTTTGGCCATGGATCCAGACGTCCTGCTCTTTGATGAGCCGACATCAGCCCTCGATCCAGAGATGGTTGGAGAAGTGCTGGCTGTTATGCAGGACTTGGCCAAGTCGGGGATGACCATGGTTATCGTCACGCATGAAATGGGCTTTGCTCGTGAAGTAGCTGACCGGGTTATTTTCATGGACGGCGGCGTCATCGTCGAAGACGGCACGCCTGACGATATTTTCGAACACACCAAGGAAGAGCGGACCAAGGACTTCCTATCCAAAGTTCTCTAATTACGCAGGAAGCTCCGACATTGTTCGGAGTTTTCTTTTCCTTTTTGGAAAAATAGCAGAGCTGGTTAGGAGATTGCCCCTAATTTTAGTATAATGGAGAAAAGAGAATGAGGAGATAGCAGATGAAAGTCATAGATGGAAAGGCTCTTGCAGGAAAAATGCAGGCTGCCTTGGCAGAAAAAACAGCCACATTAAAAGAAGAGAAGGGGTTGGTACCAGGCTTGGTCGTTATCTTAGTCGGTGAAGATCCAGCCAGCCAAGTTTATGTTCGTAATAAAGAACGTTCCGCCCTTGCAGCTGGTTTCAAGAGTGAAGTCATTCGCCTACCAGAAACGATTTCAGAAGGGGAGTTGCTGGATATCATCGCCCGCTACAATCAGGATAAGGACTGGCACGGTATCCTTGTCCAGCTTCCCCTACCAGCCCATATCAACGAAGAAAAGGTGTTACTGGCTATTGATCCAGATAAGGATGTGGATGGCTTCCATCCCACCAACATGGGCAAATTCTGGTCTGGTCATCCAGTCATGATTCCTTCAACGCCAGCAGGGATTATGGAAATGTTCAAGGAGTATGAGGTGGAATTGGAAGGCAAGTCAGCCTTGGTTATCGGTCGTTCCAACATTGTTGGTAAGCCCATGGCTCAGTTGCTCCTAGATGCCAATGCCACAGTAACCATTGCCCATTCCCGTACAAAAAATCTGCCTGAGCTAGCTCGTCAGGCAGACATTCTAGTGGTGGCCATTGGACGTGGTCACTTTGTGACGAAAGACTTTATCAAGCCAGGTGCCGTCGTCATCGATGTCGGCATGAATCGTGATGAAAATGGCAAACTGATTGGCGATGTGGCCTTTGATGAAGTGGCAGAAGTTGCCAGTCTCCTCACCCCAGTTCCAGGTGGTGTTGGTCCTATGACCATTACCATGCTTATGGAGCAGACCTATGAGGCTTGTCTGCGGAGTGGTAAATAATATAATCAATATCCAAAATACCAGTTTTAGCTGGTATTTTTTTTGAAAATTAACATGAGCAATTAACGATATTTTTTGTGATTAATTATATAGCAATTATGCATCTGTAACTGAAGTCCTTGGTTGAGTGGATGATTGGGAACATGACGAGAGAAATAGCTATATTCTGACGCTCTATTCCTGTATAATTGTATAAAATTTGGTATAATGAAAAGGAAAATTATAAAGGAGCAAATATGGACCAGTACCTATCGGTGAGTCACTTAACCAAGTATTTGAAATTAAAATTTGACCGCGATCCGTATTTGGAGAAGGTCTATTTAACAGGGCAAGTGTCCAATTTCCGCAAACGACCTAGCCATCAATATTTTTCGCTCAAGGATGACAAAGCAGTCATTCAGGCGACCATGTGGGCTGGCGTCTATAAAAATCTGGGCTTTGATCTTGAAGAGGGAATGAAAATCAATGTCATTGGGCGCATTCAGCTCTATGAACCAAATGGTTCTTATTCCATTGTCATTGAAAAAGCTGAGCCAGATGGTATTGGAGCCTTGGCAATCAAGTTTGAACAGCTCAAACAAGCTCTGACCCAGGAAGGTCTATTTAAGCAAGAATTCAAGCAGGAATTACCTCGGTTTACCAAGAAAATAGGGGTCATTACCAGTCCGAGTGGAGCGGTCATTCAAGATATTATTACCACGGTCAGTCGGCGGTTTCCTGGTGTGGAAATTGTCCTCTATCCGACCAAGGTGCAAGGAGATGGTGCTGCTCAGGAAGTTGTTGCCAATATCCAAAGAGCCAATGAGCGTGATGATTTGGATGTCCTCATTGTTGGTCGTGGCGGTGGTTCTATTGAAGACCTATGGGCTTTCAATGAGGAAATAGTGGTTCGGGCTATTTTTGAATCCCGTATTCCTATCATTTCCAGCGTAGGTCATGAAACGGATACGACTTTGGCTGATTTTGTGGCAGACCGCAGGGCAGCCACTCCGACAGCTGCCGCAGAATTAGCGACCCCTGTGACCAAGGCAGACTTACTGGGTTATTTAAATCAGCAGGAAAATCGAGCCTATCAGGCCATGACCAACCGTTTGAAATTCCTGAGAGGTCAGCTTGAAAAAATTAGCCAGTCAGTTATGTTCCGTCAGCCTGAACGCTTGTATGATGGTTATTTGCAAAAATTAGACCGCTTGACCAATCAATTGCAGACAAGGATGAAAGAAGTATATAGCCAGCAGAAACAGGCTAGCTTATTACTCAATCAACGCTTACAAGGCCTACAACTCGGCCGTAAAGTAGAGAGTTTCCAAGAGAGAATTATCCAGCAGGAACGACTCTTGAAGAGCAATATGGCTAATATCTATGACAATAAGATGGCCAAGGCGGACAAGCTGATTGAGGCCTTGACTATGCTGGATACCAGTCGCATCGTGGCTCGTGGCTATGCCATGATTCGTCAAGATGGTCGGGTGATTGATAGTGTAGAAAATGTACAAATGGGTGAAAACCTAACCATCCAGATGAAGGATGGTCAACTTGATGTGGAGGTAAAACATGTCCAAACAGACGAAAACATTTGAAGAAAATCTAGCTGAATTAGAAGGAATCGTAACCAAATTGGAGCGAGGCGATGTGGCTCTGGAAGAAGCACTTGCTGAGTTTCAAAAAGGAATGGTTCTATCGAAAGATCTACAAAAGACACTAGCTGAAGCTGAAAAGACCTTGGTCAAGGTCATGCAGACGGATGGCAGTGAAGCGGAGATGAACTAGTGGTTGCCAGTAAATTGCAGCGACTTGAGGAAACCATGGCATACTTTTACCAACCTCAGGTAGCAGAACGTCTCAACCAATCGGTCCTTTATTCGCTACAGGCTGGCGGGAAACGAATTCGTCCCTTACTTTTATTGACCATATTAGAGTCCTTTGGAATGGAATTAAAACAAGCCCATTACCAAGTGGCAGCATGTGTCGAGTTGATTCATACGGGAAGTTTGATTCACGATGACCTGCCTGCTATGGATAATGATGATTACCGTCGTGGTCGCTTGACCAACCATAAGGTTTACGATGAAGCAACAGCTATTTTAGCAGGGGATAGCCTCTTTCTAGATCCATTTGGCTTCCTAGCGCAAGCTGATTTACCAGCTGAGACTATCGTTGCTCTCGTGAGAGAGCTTTCCCAAGCATCTGGGACCTTTGGAATGGTTGCTGGTCAAGTATTGGATATGGCTGGTGAAGGGCAGAATCTGACCTTAGAGCAATTACAAGCCATTCATGCCAATAAGACAGGGAAATTATTGACCTTTCCCTTTGTAGCAGCAGGTTTGATTGCAGGACAGCCAGATGAGGTTATCCACCATTTGCGACAAGTAGGTCAATTAGTTGGTCTAGCCTTTCAAGTTCGGGATGATATTTTGGATGTGACAGCCACTTTTGAGGAAATTGGAAAAACACCGCAAAAGGATGTATTGGCTGAGAAATCCACCTACCCAGCTCTGATGGGCTTGGAAGCCTCAAAAGTATTTCTAGAAGATAACTTGAATCAAGCAATCAACGAGCTAAATCAAGTGGCTAGCCTAGTCCCATTTTCAGCAGAAAAAATCAAAGAAATCATAGAAAGTTTACGAATCAATGGCTAAGGAAAGAGTAGATGTACTAGCTTTTAAACAGGGGCTTTTCGAGACGCGGGAGCAGGCCAAACGCGGTGTTATGGCTGGTTTGGTCGTGTCCGTCTTGAACGGTGAGCGGTTTGATAAGCCGGGTGAAAAGATTGATGAGAATGTCGAGCTCAAACTAAAAGGTGAAAAACTCAAGTATGTCAGCCGTGGCGGTCTGAAATTAGAGAAGGCTTTAGAGGTTTTTCAATTATCCGTTGAGGGGCAAACGACGATTGATATTGGAGCCTCAACAGGTGGCTTTACAGATGTCATGTTGCAGGCTGGTGCCAAGCAGGTCTATGCTGTGGATGTCGGTACCAATCAACTCGCTTGGAAATTACGCCAAGATGAGCGTGTCATCAGCATGGAACAGTATAATTTCCGTTATGCTGAGTTGGCTGATTTTGAAGTGGGTCAACCAAGTTTTGCATCGATAGATGTCAGTTTTATTTCGCTAGGTTTGATTCTACCAGCTCTACATGGCATTTTGGCAGACGGTGGTCGGGTCGTTGCCTTGGTTAAACCACAGTTTGAAGCAGGTCGTGAGTATATTGGCAAGAATGGGATTGTAAAAGATAAGGCAGTTCACTTGAAAGTCCTAGAAGATGTTACTGCGATGGCTATCGAAAATGGCTATTCAGTCAAGGCGCTCAATTTTTCTCCCGTTCAAGGAGGTCACGGCAATATCGAATTTTTGGCTTATTTAGAAAAAACAAATGAGCCAGTCCAAATTGATAAGCAGGAAATAACAAATATAGTCTATCAAGCACATGAGGAATTTAAAAAGGATGAATAAACGAGAACGATTGGAATTAATCAAAGATTTAGTAGTTCGTTATCCAATTGATACCCAAGAAGAAATTGTCGAACGGTTAAAAGAATTTGGTATTCATGCCACTCAAGCTACTGTATCGCGCGATATAAAAGAACTGGGGATTATCAAGGTCCCAGTCGATAAGGGCTATATCTATGGATTGCCCAAAGCTGCTAAAAAGAAGCAATTGAGCAACAATATATTGCAGATCAAAACAATGGGGCAACTTGTGAGTTTACAGTTAGTACCGGGAAGTAGTGCCGTTGTCAAACGTCAAATATTGGATCAGTTTGAAGCAGAAATTTTTAATATCCTAGCAGATGATGACAGCATTCTTATCCATCTCTACAGTACAGAAAACCTGGCTTCACTTGAAGAAACACTAAAGGATTGGTAGTATGCTGCTAGATATTTCAATTAAGAATTTTGCTATTATTGAAGAAGTCTCATTGACTTTCGACAAGGGCATGACCGTCTTGACGGGGGAAACAGGAGCCGGCAAGTCTATTATTATCGACGCCATGAATCTGATGTTGGGAGCACGGGCGACAACAGATGTTATCCGACACGGTTGTCCCAAGGCTGAGATTGAAGGGCTTTTTTCTCTGGGACATAGCAGAGCTTTGGAGCAGATTTTGGATGAACAGGGGATTGAAGTATCAGACGAGTTGATTATTCGACGGGAAATCCTACAAAACGGACGGTCAGTCAGCCGTATCAACGGTCAGTTAGTCAATCTGTCTGTTCTCAAACAAGTCGGTCAGTATCTGGTCGATATTCACGGCCAGCATGACCAGGAAGAACTCATGAAATCCCAACACCATATCCGCCTCCTAGATAGCTTTGGACAGACTGATTTTTGGGAACTGAAGGACCGCTACCAAGCGACCTTTGATGCCTATCGCAGCCTCCGCAAGCAAGTCCAAGAAAAGCAACGCAATGAGCAAGAACACAAGGCTCGTATCGAGATGCTGGAGTATCAGATTTCCGAGATTGAGGCGGCTGACTTGAAGGCAGGAGAGGATGTGGAACTGCATCAGGAGCGGGACAAATTGCTCAACCACAAGCAGATTGCCGATACCCTGACCAACGCCTTCACCATGCTGGATAACGAAGACTTTTCCAGCCTATCTAATCTTCGCTCGGCCATGAATGACCTGCAAAGCTTAGAAGAATATGACAAGGACTACAAAGATTTGTCGATGAGTCTGACAGAGTCCTATTATGTGGTGGAAGAAGTAACCAAACGCTTGGGGGATATCCTAGACGATCTTGATTTTGACGGCAACCGCCTCATGCAGCTAGAACAGCGCTTGGACTTGGTCAATACCATGACTAAAAAGTACGGTGGTCAGGTTGACGATGTGTTGGACTATCTCAGCAAGATAACGGAAGAGTATAACCTGCTGACAGGCAACAACCTGTCTGGAGAAGACTTGGAAAGTCAGCTCAAGAGCTTGGAGAAGGACGTAGTCAGCCTAGCAGGCCAGCTCAGTCAAGCCCGACATGACTTAGCAACTGTTTTGGAAGAAGAAATCCGTCAGGAATTGCAGGACTTGTATATGGAAAAAGCCCGCTTCCAAGTCATCTTTACAGCTGGAAAATTCAACCGAGAAGGCAATGAAGGAGTGGAGTTCTACATTGCCACAAACCCTGGTGAAGACCTGAAACCCTTGGTGAAGGTGGCATCTGGTGGCGAATTGTCCCGACTGATGTTGGCCATAAAATCAGCCTTTGCTCGTAAGGAAGGCAAGACGTCAATCGTTTTTGATGAGGTTGATACGGGGGTATCTGGTCGGGTTGCCCAGGCCATTGCCCAAAAAATCTATAAAATCGGCCAGTTTGGACAAGTATTGGCTATTTCCCACTTGCCGCAGGTCATTGCCATTGCGGACCATCAGTTCTTTATCGAAAAAGTATCTGACGAAAGCAAAACTGTTTCCCACGTCCGCCTCTTAGAGCAGGAGGAGCGTGTGGAGGAGATTGCTAAGATGCTGGCAGGCGACAAGGTGTCAGAAGCTGCACGAACTCAGGCTAGAGAATTATTAGAAAAGGCCTGAAAATTGGATGGGGAAATTTGATAGGTTGAGTCCATTTTTTCGTAAATATTTGATATAATAGTAAAAATAAGAAATAAGAGTAGGAAAGTATATGAGTACTATTAAAATTGTAACAGACTCTAGTACCACTATTGAGCCTAGTTTAATTGAAAGTTTAGGCATTACAGTGGTACCTCTATCAGTCATGGTAGATGGAGTTGTATACTCCGATGCTGACTTGAGTGAAGGGCAATTCCTTCAACTCATGCGAGAAAGCAAAAATCTTCCAAAGACGAGCCAACCACCGGTGGGGGTTTTTGCTGAGGTGTTTTCTGACTTAGCAAAGGATGGTAGTCAGATTATCGCTATTCACCTTTCCCATGCTCTTTCAGGAACGGTAGAAGCAGCTCGTCAGGGAGCTACCCTTTCAGGTGCAGACGTAACAGTGATTGATTCGCAGTTTACAGACCAAGCAGCTAAATTCCAAGTGGTAGAAGCAGCACGTTTGGCACAGGAAGGTGCTAATAAAGAGGAAATCTTAGCAGCCATTGAGCGAGTGCAGGAGAAGACAGAGCTCTATATCGGAGTTTCTACTCTTGAAAATCTTGTTAAAGGTGGCCGAATTGGTCGTGTGACAGGCCTTTTGAGTTCTTTGCTGAACATCCGTGTGATTATGGAAATGAAAAACCACCAGCTCAATCCAATTGTAAAAGGACGTGGGGCTAAGACTTTCAAGAAATGGCTGGATGAGTTTGCTCAGAGCCTTGTGAGTAAGAAAGTGGTTGAATTAGGGATTTCTTACGCGGGGACCTCTGCTTTTGCAGAGGAAATGAAAGCGAAATTACAAGATTTTGTCCCTCAAGATATTCCTATTTTGGAGACAGGGTCAATCATTCAAACCCATACAGGCGAAGATGCCTGGGCTATTTTGGTGCGTTATGAATAGTCGCAAGATTTTACAAAACCTAGTCGTCTTTTTCAGTAGTCTGCTAGGTTTTCTATTGCTATTTTATCTCTTGATTCCATCAGCACAGCCTCGTTTAATGTCTGAGGACTTTAAAGAAAAAAGCACAAGTAGTCTGCATTATGTTGCTTTAGGCGATTCGTTAACAGAAGGAGTGGGAGATACGACCAGTCAGGGAGGTTTTGTCCCACTTCTAGCCCAATCTCTAACCAATGAATATGGCTATGAGGTCAGTTATGAAAACTATGGAGTCTCAGGAAATACTAGTAGCCAGATTCTTAAACGAATGAAAAAAGACACAGCTATCGGTGAAAGCTTGAAAACTGCTGACTTTATGACTCTGACAGTTGGCGGGAATGATTTACGCAAGGCTATTCTAGAAAATATCGCTAACTTGGAAGTAAGTACATTTGATAAGCCTGCACAGGAATATAGTCAACGACTACTGCAGATTATCAAAAAAGCGAGAGAAAACAATCCAGACTTACCCATCTACCTTGTAGGAATCTATAATCCTTTCTACTTAAACTTTCCTGAGATGACGGAGATGCAAACAATAGTAGATAATTGGAATCAAGTTTCTGAAGATGCAGTCAGCGACTTAGATAAGGTCTATTTTATACCAATTAATGATCTCTTGTATAAGGGAATAGAAGGCGAAGAAGGAATTAGTCAATCAGATATCACCTCTAATAATCTCCTCTATGAAGAAGACTCCTTCCACCCAAATAATACAGGATATGAAATTATCAAAGAAGCAGTAATGGAGAAAATTCGTGAGACAAAGAAAAACTGGTAATCTTAATATCTGGAAATGGGCATTTTTACTCTTGTTATCCTGCTTGCTTGGCTTATCAATTGTCCTTATTAGCCGAGTTACCACTAGTCGAGAAAATACAAGTCAAATTAGTAGTAGCGAATCAGATGCACAGATTGGGACTTTTACAACGACGCGTGACCAGTTAAATGATACCGTCGCAGCTTACTTGGAAGAATACCAAACCAAAGATGCTTCTTATAAGCTTTATGCGACCAATCAACAGGTTCTATTTGAAGCAAGCTATGAAGTATTTGGAACGAAGGTACCGCTTTATATCTATTTCCAGCCTAATAAATTGGAAAATGGCAATATATTGCTAACGATTACCGAAATATCAGCAGGGACTCTCTCGCTCCCAACCAAGGAAATATTGACTTATGTGCAGAAAAGCTATAAGCTTCCAAGTTTTGTTACGGTTGATGCAGAACAGTCTACAGTGAGTATTTTATTGACAGAGATAGAGAACGATTTTGGGATTTATATCAAGGCTAATACCATTGATTTATATAATAATCAGATTATTTTTGATTTATATAAAAAGTCAACAAATTCGGGGTAAAAACTTGACCATTTCCCTAAAATTAGGTACTATATAGTGGTGAGTAATTAACTCAGAAAATTATTGGAGGACTTAGCACATGGCTAACAAACAAGATTTGATTGCAAAAGTTGCAGAAGCAACTTCATTGACTAAAAAAGATTCAGCAGCAGCTGTTGATGCAGTATTTGCAGCAGTAGCGGACTACCTTGCAGCTGGTGAAAAAGTACAATTGATTGGCTTCGGTAACTTTGAAGTTCGTGAGCGTGCAGCACGTAAAGGTCGCAACCCACAAACTGGTAAAGAAATCGAAATCGCAGCTTCAAAAGTTCCAGCATTTAAAGCTGGTAAAGCTCTTAAAGACGCTGTAAAATAATAAAAAGGTCCAGTGGACCTTTTTATCTTTTGTTTGAAAATAGGAGAGCAAAATGAGGTCCGCTGGACCTTTTTATTATTTGCTTGAAAACTGGAGATAGACTATTTCATCCCTTTCCCTAAAAATAAAAGAGATGGGATGAACGTGAAAAAGCCGTCACATCGTACTTTCTAGCTTGTCAGACGAGCTTTTTCCGTATTTTTTATCAATTAGTCAAAGGAATGATTCTAGGCGGTTAGAGCCAAAGCAAAAATCAACAGTTGCTCTAAAACCAGTTCCAGCTAAATAAGCTAGCGCCCCCTGAAGGCTATCAAAAGCTCCAGCAAATAATTGCTTATTTCAGCAACATTTCACTTGACAGGGAGTGGGAAAAACTGTCTGGGAGACAGTTTGAGGTTGGAGATGAAGCGAACTCTGTTCGCAACAGTCGTAATGGCCAGATTTGGAGTGTAAAACACGAACAAATCTGCCAATCAACCACTGCGCTGAGATGTTGACACGAACTCTGAGAAGAGGTGCTAGGCTTTCTGCCCAGCCTCGATGATAAACAAAAAAAGAGTTTTATATGAAACAGCATCATCTTGGAAGCTGGAAGCAACTCGTTGCTGGTTTGGCAATTGGTACGGCTTTTCTAGCACCGACAGTTGCAGCAGCAACACCAAGTAATGTCAGCTTGACCTACAAGGCTCATTCAGAGCTGACTGACGCCCAAAAAGCTCAGGTCAATCCTGTCACCCCCAAACGAACAAATTATCCAAGCTCAAGTAGACTACATTCTGGTCTATGATAAGGAGTCAGGCTCTGTCACACCTGTGTCTAAGACAGGCAAGGCTCTTCCAAGTACAGGTGTGGACCAATCCATCGCCACCTTCGTGGTAGGACTGGGCTTACTCGGTCTTTCAGGTTACCTCTTCTTCCGTCATAAGAAGACGCGGAAGTACTTGATTGTCTTTCTTGCCGCTTCAGGAGCAGGTTTGACAGGTTTTTCTGCCCAAGCCGCAGTACGTGCCCTTGGAGATGTTGTCACAGATACAACGACGATTGGCGCGACCTATACTTACTCACTCACCAGAGCAGACCATCGGCGACTACCACTATGTAGGCTACATCGTCGAACAAAAAGCAGCTCCAACTACCCCAACCACCCCAACCACTCCACCTGCTAAAGAGACCGGTAGCGTCATCGTCCACTATGTCGATGCCAATGGTAATACCCTTCAGCCAGACTACGTAGACAGCAGCGACGTCCCTGTCGGCACCAGCTACAATACAGCTGATAATACGACAGAGAAACCAGATGAGCTAGACGTGGCAAGCGGCTTCTACATGCTCGACCGCGTAGAAGGTACAGAGAGCGGTACTGTTACTAAGGGAACGACTGAAGTGACTTATGTCTATGCGGAAGCAGGCAAGGTCATCGTCCGCTACTTTGACGCCTTTGGCAATAAGATTGCGGATGACAATACTGCTGTCAAACAAAAGGTTGGCACCAGCTATGATGTGACAAACTTGGGGTACAAAATGTATTACGACCCTCAAAATAATGGAGTCCAAGCTGGTTTCTACAGTCTTGTGGATATATCAGAGCCTATATCAGCCTCTGATAGACAATGGTTGGAAGATTATAATAGTAGAATTATTGATCCAGCCAATAGATTGATTATCGATAATATCGTAAAAATTAAGGGTTCAGATGGTAGTGTGGATCCGAATAAGGTTTTCAATCATGGTTATCGGACTTTACCACTTTTTGTCGATAAAACAATTGGGGAGATTGTAAGTGGCATAGGGATTAGTCAGTATCCAGTGGCGTTTACTTTGATGTTCTATGAAGCTAGATTAGGTAAAATTGTAGGGAATGCCAGTGGTGTACTTTCCTCAGGTGTCACTTATGTAGATTACTATTATGGTGCTGTGGTGGATATTGTGTCTGAATTTTAAGTAAGCATTTAAAACAGCAGGTAACCGATTTTGGTTGCAGGCTGTTTTTTCTTTATTGAGGGTGTAGAGATTTGAGTGAGTGGGAAAGGACTTGCGACCGTCTTTTCTTTAGGGGGGAGGACAGTAAAAGCCAAACTAGTCACGGCTAGTCTGGCTTATTGATTATTTTTCTTCTTCAGTATTATAAGCAGCTTGTTGCAAGAGATGATTGTAATTATCTTCATCTTCCTGATTATCACGGACAACCTTTGAGACAGTGAAGGAAGAGGAAATGAGTCCTACCGCTCCCATCAGGTAGTAGCCCTTCACCATAAGTGGCTCTTTTAAGGTATACAGGCCAATCAAAATTAAGGCCGCAAAGAAGCAGAAGGAAGCCCAGGCCATCATTGTAAAGGCAGGTGTGTTTCGATAAACTTTCTTTTTCACTTTGTTCATAACAAATCTCCTTTTTCTTATTGGTTTAAGTATAGCATTCCTATTTCGAAGATGCAATATGGATAGTAGAATCAAGTGTGACATCGGAATGAGAACAAAAAACCAGCCATAGCAGACTGATTTTAAGGAGATTTATGAAAAATTTTAGGATACACTTATAGTATAACCGAATTTTCAGATATTTCATCGGTCTATAGACCTATTTTATTAAAAAATAAACTTGTGTTATAATGAAAAAAAATAAAAAATAGGGTAGATTTTTTATGACCATACGCAAAGCTCGAATGTCAGATATTCCAGTATTAAATGAATTGTTACAAGATATTTTACAAGTCCATCATCAGGTGCGGCCAGATATTTTTAGAAGTTCTGGGCAAAAATTTTCTGAGGAAGAATTAAGTGCTCTTTTGGACAATCCTACTAAGCCGGTTTTTGTTTATGAAGTAGACGGGAAAGTAGTGGGTCATCTATTTTGCGAATTAGCAACTGCGACGGGTGATGTCCTAGAGCCAGCCAAGACCTTGTTTATCGATGATTTGTGTGTGGCAAGCACAGCTCGTGGTCAAAAAATTGGTGAGCAACTCTATGATTTTGCTCTTTCCTACGCAAAGGAGCAGGGCTGCCATAATCTTACTCT
This sequence comes from Streptococcus suis, assembly GCF_024509525.1. Classification (GTDB taxonomy): domain Bacteria; phylum Bacillota; class Bacilli; order Lactobacillales; family Streptococcaceae; genus Streptococcus; species Streptococcus suis_AC. Next base: position 257,955 of record NZ_JAMWEM010000002.1, on the reverse strand, counting down.
CGATGTCTGGGCAGACAATGCAGGAGCGGTACGATTCTACGAACGCTTAGGCATGAAACCGCAAAAGTTCCGCATGGAGCAAGTAATCGATTAAAAAAGTTGGGAAATCCCAACTTTTTTATCTACCCAGTATTTTTTTTATGAATTGTATTGATTTATATTTGAGGGGATGTGGATAATAACGGAAGGTTCCCATTTTTCGTACAATCGAGCCATTGAAGTTTTGCTTGAAGCGTAAGACTCCATCTGAACCGTCAAATTTCCCGGTGATACCAAGTAAGGTATAGAAAGAAATACCACGCTTGATTGCTCCTTTCATAGCATATTCTTGTAGGAGCATAGGGGCATAGAAGCTATTAAATTCAGTCAGAGAGCCGCTGAAAAGGTAGACCAATTCATGCTCTGTATAGATAAAGAGACTGGCAGCCAGGGCAACATCTTCGTGGCCGTATTGCTCAATCCAAACTTGCGCCTCTTTTTTACGTTGATCAAAACTTGCGATTTGACTGGAAATTTCCCGGTGTTCATTTTGCTTTTTACGGGAATTGGGATTTTTATCCAACTCTGATTGGATGGCAGATAATGTTTTTTTGAGACTAGCTTGACTAGATTCTAATTGTTCCAAATAATGTGGGAAGTTAATGGTGGCCAAAGTGAATTCAGCCTTATCTCCAAATGCATCAAAGAAGTCTTGGTAATAGTCTAGACTCTTATCTGTATATTCTCTTCGATCAGAGGTAGCAGAAGTTACAGCCTTAAAAGCAGGAAGTTCTTCACGTTTTAGGACCTTGACTTGCAGACCGAAGGAATTGGTCTTTTTGCTTAAGGTTTTACCTTTTTTACTGAAGGAAGCAACTAAATTTTCTTCGGTTACTCCATTAAGTTTTTTTATATAATGCCAATCGGGTTCTCCACCAGGATAACCAGTTTGCAGACCATCGAAGGAATAACCACAATCAACTAGGTCTTTTACAAGCTGGTTATTTTCAGGTCCAGTAGCTTGACCGTTGCTATCGAAGGTTTGATAGGTACTATATGGTTTGACAATTAGTTCAAGGGCACCATTTTGCTTGGCATAGTCCTTGAGCAAGCGATAGAAGTCGTGGAGGTATCTTTCATCCTGATAGACAGGGCCAGAATTGATTTCCATGTGCCACCCTCCTGTCATAGCTATTTTATAAACCAGAGCGGCTACCATGATAGTTTGATTCTGGACTAATCCGACAAAACGGACGGTCATGCCACGTTTCCTAAGTAGCTCTGCCATTTCTTCTGTTTGCATAAAGGAACGGTGAGAGACCTTTCGGGCGTGGTTCTGATATTCTTCTAGGCTAAGTTCTCTTAATTGCATCAGTGACGGTTCCTTAATTTTTTACGAATGGTGTAAGCAAAATTGGCTAATCCATAAAGGATTGGATTGACTGGAATGGTAAATTCACCAATATATTCTTCAATCATTGGTGAAAAGTTTGATTTGAATTTTGTCAATCCATCATCTAGACTACCTTCTACACCCCCCATATTTGCCCATATAATTCCATCCTGATAAGCATCTTCAAAGACTTGAGGATAGAGAGAGTATTGAGGATAGAATTTTTTAAATTCATCATTCATTCCTGCATAGAGCATTTCCATGACATTGCCAAATCGAATGGATAAAATACCTGCTATGACAAGCTCATCTGGGTATTTACTTACATATTCCTCAAACTCTGAGATGTATTTGCTAACAGAGTTTTTTTGTTGTGTGAGCTTGGTGAGGCGTTTCTTTTGGTGCTCTTCAGTTTCTGCTAGATCTTTTTCGATTTGTGTTAACTGTTCTTTATACTCATTAAGGCGTTTAGGGAGGTTGACAGTAGCGATATGGAGATAGGCATCTTCTTCATATACTGTCATCATTTTTTTGAAGTAGTCATGATTTCGAAGCGCGACTCCCTTTCGGCTTTCGGTCAATGAGACTACATCAGCAAAAGCAGGAACGTCTTCTATGCTCCCCCTATAGGTAGTAACACCACGATTTTGTGCATCTTTCATCAAGCGCTTTGTGTGCTTGGGAAATTGATTCAATAAGTCTTTGTTCGTATAGACATTGGCCTGAAAACGTGGTTGAATACTATCTGCCATGTCTTGAGTCCGTCCACTCCAGGTGGCACCCGCTTCTTGAAGGATTGTTAATTTGGCAAGGGTATCAGGATTTTCTTCAACTTCTTGGCCAATCTGATATTGTTTAAGAAGCAGAGCAGGATCAAATTTAATAAAGAGAGCTCGCTTGGTTTTTCCGTAACTTTTTAGGCTTTGGATAACAAAGGCAACTAAATCAGAACGGCTATAATCCATAATTGGACCGCGAGGGATATAGAGCATACTGAAACCAGCTGGTAGAGGACGAATGAGGATGGAAGCGACAGCTACTAGATTCTCATCTTCATAGAAGCCTATGCGTTCGTTCCCCCAGCTGTTTTTGATTTCTGCCCACTTGCTACTTTGAAGCAAATTGACTTGAGGAGATTGCTTGGCAAAAGTATCGTGTTCTTGGGCAGAAATACCAATTTTATAAGAAAACATTTATTTTAATACCCACTCTCTAATAGCATAAGCTACACCACTCTCATCATTGGATTTTGTGATGTATTTGGCAATTTTTTTCAATTCAGGGTTGCCATTTTCCATCACAACTGGGTTGGCAACAACTTCTAGCATGGGCCTATCGTTTTCTTGGTCTCCGATAGCCATTGTTTGCTCCATGGTCAATCCTAATTCAGTTGCTAGGGCAATAATTGCTTGACCTTTGCTGACAGTTTTTGGCGTGATTTCAAGGTAAAATGGTGCCGACTTAGCAACGTTATACTTGTCAAAGAAGCTAGCTGGTATAGAAGGCAGAGCTTGATCGATTTTTTCAGGTTCATCCACCATCATGGCTTTAATCATTTCTTTTCCAGCCATTTCTTCAGGGGTATGGTAGTAGACTGGGGAGTCTACTAGGCTGGCTTCGTACATGGTATATTTTCCGATTTGTCGGTTAGCGGTATACATGCCGTCCTTGGTTGATACATGGAGGTGTAAGCCCAGCTGGCGACTAAGATATTCAATCTCCATATAGTCTTCATACCGTAGGCTTTCTTTTAGAACTTCCTGTCCTGTAGCTGTTTCTTGCACCAAACCACCGTTAAAGGTGATCACATAATCTCCTTGTTCTAAAAGATTGAGTTCGGATAAGATTTTTTTGACACCAGTTAATGGACGTCCTGTAGTGATAACAATTTTAACACCTGCAGCTTTGGCTTCTTGAACTGCTTGAAAGACTTCCGGCGTAATTTGGTGTTGGCTGTTTAGTAAGGTACCATCAATGTCGATAGCAACGAGTTTAATAGTCATGGTTTTCTCCAATAAAATGGTCGTTTTGAATGTAGCTGATAAATTCTAAGTTTTGAGGGGTAAAAATTCCAGTTTCTGCTAGCATTTCTTTAGGGAAATAGAAGCGGCTGTCACCATGTACAGTACCGGAAAGGGAGGCGACGATAGAGGAGAGCTGGGAAAGTTCAACTAAACTGCTATCTTTTCGCATGATTTCAATCTGTGTTCGTTTTTTTTCCGCATTTGGACGATAAATATCGTAAGGTAAGTCAAAGTTATGATGAATAGCGGTATAGTATTCGGGGTCAAAACCTACTTCGGCAACTAGGCTACGCAAGCAATCTAGATTTTTTTCGCTTTCTGGTCGGAAGGTAATGGATTTGAATACCTTTCTATTGATATACCGTTTCGATAAGTCGGACAAGGTACGATCGGGTCCGTCAATCCAAGATTGGAAATAGGTATTCATGACACCATCATCGAGAGCTAGGTAATCTTCGAGGATAAAGTTATGTTCGAAGAATGGTAGGAGCCTCGGAGAGGTTGAAATGAAGAAGTCACGCTCGACAGGAAAAAGTACTTTGGCGCGATTTAGAAGATTTTGTAAGAGAACTTCCATGGAGCGACTAGCAGGGTGGAAGTAGACTTGCATATACATTTGATAGCGACTCAGAACATAATCTTCTACAGCATGCATGCCTGATTCTGTAAAGGCAATGCCGTTTTCAGTCGGTCGAATGACCCTCAGGATACGAGTCAGGTCAAACTGGCCGTAGTTCGTTCCTGTGAAGTACGAATCACGGAGTAAGTAGTCCATGCGATCTACATCGATTTGACTAGAAATGAGCTGAACTACTTGTTTGTTAGGGTAACTATGATTAATGACAGCAGCAACTTTTTCAGGGAAATCAGGTGAAACTTGTTGCAAAACCTGGTGAATCTCTGTATCAGGAGAGGTGATAATCAGGCAGGTCATTTCTTCATGATCTGTATCAAAGAGGCGCTCAAAAGTATGTGAGTAAGCTCCATGTCCTAAGTCATGCAAGAGCGCTGCCGTCATGGTTAGAAGAGATTCGTTCGGATCCCAAAGTTCCGGATAGTTTTCTTCAAATTTTTGGCAAATCTGGCGAGCAATCTTATAAACCCCCAAACAATGCGAAAAGCGGCTATGTTCGCCACCATGGAAAGTATAGGATGTTGTTCCTAACTGCTTGATGCGACGTAGTCGCTGAAATTCTTTTGTATTAATCAGTTGATAAATTAGTTCATGCTCCACATGAACATAGTTATGAACCGGATCACGAAATACTTTTTCAATCATAGTTCTATTATAGCAGAAAGTACGAAAAAAAGCAGAGACGGAACCGGTTTGGCTTGCTGTTGGAGGGTGTTAATCGGGAAGACCTGTAGCAGATTTGAATTTTTTTCTTAATTAAAATGTGGTATAATAAGAAAAATTAAAGGAGAAGAAAATGTTTTATTCATATTTACGGACCTTGCTATCTTTCTTACTTTGGGCCATCAATGGTAACATTCATTATCATGATAGGGAAAAAATCTTGCCTCAGGAGGAGAATTATATCTTAATTGCGCCTCATAAGACTTTTTGGGACCCTGTTTTTCTAGGCTATGCGGCGGCTCCCAAGCAGTTTATTTTTATGGCAAAAAAAGAGCTCTTCAAGGACCGCGGTTTTGGCTGGTGGATTCGCAAGTGTGGTGCCTTTCCGATTGACCGTGACAATCCGGGGATGGCAGCGATCAAGTATCCTGTCAATATGCTGAAAAAGAGCAATCGTTCCTTGGTTATGTTTCCTTCAGGTAGTCGCCATTCTTCTGAATTAAAGGGAGGTGTAGCTGTTATTGCTAAGTCAGCCAAGGTTAAGCTCATGCCAGCGACCTATGTAGGACCCATGACTATCAAAGGACTATTGGCGGGTGATCGGATTGATGTTGCTTTTGGAAATCCAATCGATATTTCGGATATCAAGCGAATGGATGATATTGGAACAGCAGAAGTAACCCGTCGCATCGAAACAGAATTCAAACGCTTGGACGATTACGCGACTTCGTTCCAGACCAGGAAAAAGCCAAATATTTTGACTTACATTTATCGTATTCCAGTTCTCTTACTCGTTGCCCTTATTCTAGGGTTGACCTATATTTTCAGTTATCTGGCTAGCTTCTTTTGGCAACCAGGTAATCAATTGGATAAGTAATATTTCTAAACTCGCAGTTTGCGGGTTTTTTAATTTCCCATGAGTTGAAAAGTGACTTCATATTACCTATATTGTTAAATATTTACAAAAAATGAGCAGTGCTTATATTTTATAGCGCCCATCATGTTATAATAAAAATGTTATAAAAATGATAATTGCAAATATCATTTTATTATAATTCCCTTTATGGAAAATTGTATAAAATAAGAAGTGTAAAGGAGAGAGGCGAATGAAACGAAAGTTGAATTACGAGATATTAAGATATTTGAAGAAACAAACTAGTTTTATCACCTCTGATAAAATTGCCTTAGATTTAGAAGTCTCAAAAATAACAGTTGTTCGTCACATTACAGCAATCAATGCAAACTATGATGAGCCTATTATTATTTCTGAGCGAGGGAGAGGATATAAGTTAAACACTCAGATCTATATTCAAAAAAATCTCCATCTAGGAGAAAATTCCAATGAAGAACGGTGTATAGAAATCATTAAAGAATTGCTATTTGTTGCGCCAAAAAGACTCAGAACGATGGAAGTATATGAAAGATTCTATGTAAGTGAGGCTGTCATTGCGAAAGATAAATACTTTATCTCCAATAAGCTAAAAAAGTGGAACCTATCTTTTGTAAGAAGTAGCAGGCATATTGCAATTATCGGTGCTGAGAGAGATATCCGTGCAGCAATAATGGAACTTGTACTAAATCTTAGTAGGATGACTGATATCTCAGCCTTGGAAGAATATTGTAATGGTATTAATAATAACCGAGATTTCCTATTTACAATTCAACAGATAGAATTTGCTTCCACAGCTCTGGGAACAAATCTAGTGTATCCGTACAATATTAGCTTGTTTGCTCATATCTATGTTTTATTGGAAAGAATCAGAAAATATAGATATGTAAGTGAACATAATGAAACTATTCATTCGTTCAAAGAAAGCAAATTTTTTTCGCCAGAAATTTATAGTATTTGTAAACAAATAATAGCAAACATTTCAGATTATATCGGTTTCCAACCTAACGAGTTGGAAGTAACTTATCTTTATGATTATTTAAGTTCGACTCGTCTCTCAGAACAGCTACCGTTAGATGCGGATGACTCACTGTCTCAACATATAGCGAGAAGTTATATTGATAAAGTTTCAACCAATACAGGTCGCAAATTTTCATTTCAATTATTAAAAGAATTAGAAAGCCATATTCATTATATGGTTCAGCGTTTATTTAATAAAGTATATTTGCCAAATGCTTTACTCCATGAGATTCAATCAGAATATAGTGCGTTACACAACATCATATGTACAGTGTCAACTGATATTTCCTCTGAATACTCATTGCCGGATATTCCAGAGGATGAGTCAGGTTTTATCTGTCTATATTTTGCAAAATACTTTGAATTAGAGAGGAAAAAAGTGAATGCTTATATTGTATGTACAACGGGAGTAGGAACTTCAGAATTGATTGCAGTTAAAATTCGACAATCCTTACCAGAGATAAATATTGTCGGAGTGACATCGAATGCTGCCATCGCAAAAATGGGGACATTCTCAGAGGATTCCGTTGATCTAATTATTACGACGATACCAATCAAACATCAAATTGATATCCCTGTTGTGTTGGTTAGTTCGATATTAACAAATCGTGATATTGAGTCCATCTCCAATGTTAAGAGGGAGATTATACATGGTAAGTGATTTTTTTCTAACAAAAGATATTGTGGGAAATTTTTCAAAAAATAGAGCTATTGAAGAAATTGCTTTATTTTTATCACAGATTTTGGAAGCGGACACAAATGCAGTTCTTGAATCGATTATTCAGCGTGAACAGATTCAAAATACTGGTTTAGAAAAAAGCATTGCAGTCCCACATGCATTTATTCCGAATATAAGTCAAGCTTATCTTGCAGTGGTATCGTTTGATAATCCAATTCCGGATTGGATTTGTGTGGATAATTCTTATGTGGAGAGAGTACTCTGTTTGGTTTTACCGCTATCCTATACGAAAGACACTGCTAATATAACACTACTAACGAAAGTATTTCAATGTTTATCTGATGAGTCTGTTATGTCCGAGATACAGTCGCAGCAGGATAGTCAAAAGATTGTTGAGATACTAAATATTCAGATTAGAAAGGAGGGTTACATGAATGGAGGATGTTAACACTGCTATTCATATAGTAGATATGATTTCACCGAATATTATTACACTTGACCTCCAGTCAACTTCCAAGTTGGGAGTTATTGAGGAGCTGTCTAACTTGTTAGTAAGGAATGGTGATATTACTGATAAAGATATATTTGTGAAGGATGTTCTACTAAGGGAGACGGAAGGGATTACAGGAATCGGACAAGGTTTGGCGATACCTCATGGCAAATCGACAACAGTGGTTAATACAACGATTGCAATAGGGATTGCACATCATGATATCGCTTGGGAATCTTTAGATAATCAGCCAGTTAAAGTCGTATTCCTATTTGCAGTTCGAGATCAAGATGCAAGTACAGTTCATTTAAAATTACTACAAAGAGTAGCTGTTCTTTTGGCAGATGAAACCTTTGTTGAGAAGTTGCAACGAGTGGAATCCAAAGAAGCTTTATTGTCCATGTTAAGTTAAGGAGGAATCTTTATGAAAATTGTAGCAGTAGCAGCGTGTACTTCCGGTATAGCTCATACCTATATTGCCAAAGAAAAATTGATTAGGGCAGCAGAGTCTCTTGGACATACAATTCATGTTGAAACTCAGGGGACAATTGGAACAGAAGATGCATTAACAGCAGAAGAAATTAAAGCTGCAGATGTTGCTATTCTAGCAGTTGATATTCAAACAACAGGTAATGAAAGATTTAAAGATTTACCAACAATTAAAGTACCAACGTCTGTAGTTGTTAAAGCACCTAAACAACTTTTGGAGAAAATTGAGTTAGATTTAAAGGCTCGTAACCAATAGAAAGGAGAATATTATGAAAGCTATTGGTCTTGAAATCAAACGTCATTTATTGACAGCTATTTCTTATATGCTACCTTTAGTTGTGGCATCAGGTCTTCTTATTGCAGTCGGTAATCTTATGGGCGGAGAGTACCTTACTTCTCTAGAAGGAATGACATTCGCCTCCTCTCTCACTACCCTAGGTGTGTTTGGCATGGGGCTTCTACCTTCGTTTATCGGTGGGTATGTTTCGTACTCGATTGCAGATCGTCCAGGGATTGCACCCGGCTTCCTCATGGGTCAAATTGCTTCTTTTCTCGGTGCAGGTTTTTTAGGTGGTATGGTTGGAGGTTTTGTAGCTGGGTATTTAGCTGTAGCTGTCCGTAAATACCTTCGAGTACCTGCATGGGCTGAAGCTTTGATGCCAATGATGATTATTCCTACTCTAGCTGCAATTGGAGGGGGTGTTATCATGTTCTTCGTTCTTGGAGGTCCCCTCACTGCTGCAACAACTGGACTAACGAACTTTATTACAGGACTTGATCAATCACAAAAAGCTCTGTATGGATTTATCATTGGTTTTATTGGCTGTATTGACTATGGTGGTGCAATTTCCAAAGTTCCAAATTTAATTGCAGATGGTCTGTTGCTAGAGGGAATTACAGAGCCAGAAGGCATTAAAGTATTGGCGGCCATGGTTCCACCAATTGGCGTTACGTTCGGTTGGCTCCTTTCAAAAGTTGTTAAGAAACGTATTTTTACAAATCAGGAAACAGAGGCAATCAAAGTTGCCTTCCCAATGGGTATCTGTATGATTTCTGAGGGGGTCATACCAATTGCTATGAATGATCTCCTTCGAACAGTTACAGCGACCTCCATTGGTTGTGGTGTATGTGGTATGATTTCCTACATGTTTGATAATGGGTCTCCAGTTCCTTCAGGTGGTGTGTTTGTTATCCCTGCAATGTCTAAGCCACTTGTTGCGGTAATTGCTTTATTGACTGGATCTCTTGTCACAGCAGTATTGCTCGTTCTTTTGAAAAAAACATTAACAGAGGAAGAAGCTGTCGGTATTAAAGAAGAAGTTGAAGAAGAGGTAGATTTATCAGGTTTATCATTTAGTTAGGATTCTCTAATCCTCTCTTATGCACTATGATAGGTTAGGAAATAGGCTGTTAGTGCGTGTAACCACGAGGGGAAAATTTATCTATTGTAAATTTGTAAATTCAAAGTTACAAAAGTGATAAAGTAAACTATTTGAAATATGAAATTAGATTAAAAGTCTATTAGAATAGAGGAAAAATATGTTATTAAATATGACTCAGCTTTTGAAAATAGCGAAAGAAAATAAGTTTGCAGTTGGTGCCTATAATATCTCTAATTTAGAGTTAGTACGTACTGTAGTTGAGCAATGTGAGGCAGATATGGCTCCGGCAATTTTAGAAGTACACCCAACAGAAGTTGCCTACTGTAAGGATGATTTTTTTGCCTACGTTCTACAGCGTATAAAAAATAGTCCAGTACCATTTGTTCTGCACTTAGACCATGGAGATAGCATTGAGAGTGTAGTTCGTGCCATCCACAATGGTTTTAGTTCAGTCATGATTGATGGTTCCTTGCTTCCTTGGGAAGAAAACATCGATATTACTCGTAAAACTGTAGAAATTTGCCACCGAGTAGGAGTGAGTGTAGAGGGGGAAATTGGTACCATAGGTAGCATTGGTGCGACGATGGAAGGTGGTGTGCAGGAGGGAGTCTATACTAAGCCAGAAGACGCAAAAGAATTTGTAGATAAAACCGGAGTAGATACCCTTGCCATTGGTATTGGTACAGCTCATGGTATCTATCCAAAAGATTTTAAGCCAAAACTCCGTATTGATATTCTACGTGAAATTGATGAAGCGACGGGGCATATACCACTTGTTCTTCATGGAGGATCTTCAAACCCTGATGAACAAATTGCTGAATCTGTCCGCAATGGTATCGCTAAAGTGAATATTTCATCTGATTACAAATTTGCATTCTTTAAAAAAGCTCGCAAAATTTTTTCAGAACAAGAAGGATGGGATCCAAATAATCTTTTTCCAACATGTATAGAAGAAGCTAAGAAGGTAGTTCATCACAAAAATAAACTCTTTAATGCTGTTGGCAAAGCGGAATTGTATAAAGGTCAATTACCTTGGCGAGCAGAATTTTTGTAAAATGAGAGGAGAGATGTAAGTCATTTAGGTAGAAGTGCTGAACTATGAATGTGGGTTCAGAGTCTCTATATTTGAAAAGGCTGGGAAAACCAGCTTTTTTTCTATCTTTTTCCGAATTATCTAAGTGGAGGTAGTTATGGAAAAAGTAATTGAAACAATCAAACAATACAAGTGGCAGCTGGGTCTGCCGGCAGGAGCAGCAGTTGTCGTTGCGAGTTTTCTTTGGTTTAGTCAGCCAGCTCAATCGGCTGACCAGACTGGATTGACGGAGTTTCCTCAGACTGAGACAACCTCTAGTGGTCAAGAGAAAACTGAGGAAACCAGTACAGAAGAAAGCGAAGAGCCGAGCCAGCTGGTCGTCGATGTCAAAGGAGCGGTGACGGAACCTGGCATTTACTACCTTGATGCAGGAAGTCGGGTCAATGATGCAGTTGATGCAGCTGGCGGCTTGACCAGTCAGGCAGACCCCAAGTCTATCAATCTGGCTCAGAAGCTCAGCGACGAAGCGGTGGTCTATGTGGCCAGCAAGGATGAAAATATCTCGGTGGTTGCCAGCACGACTGCCAGCTCTGCTATGTCCCAAGAAGAAAAAAGCACCAGTCTGGTCAATCTGAATACGGCGACTGAGGCTGACCTGCAGACCATTTCAGGTATTGGTGCCAAGCGGGCGGCGGACATTATCGCCTATCGTGAGGCCAATGGCGGCTTCAAGTCGGTGGACGACCTCAACAATGTATCGGGCATCGGCGACAAGACTATGGAAAGTATCCGACCTTATGTCACGGTTGAGTAAGCTCCCCTGCCAGCCCATTCACCTGGCTGTCTTAGCGGTGGCGGCCTACTTTGCAGTCCACTCTTTCTCCCTGTTGACAATGGGCCTGTTGAGTTTCTTACTAGTTGTCTTTGGGTTTCGGCAAGGTAAGGCAGTTTTTCTCAAAACGCTGCCGCTTCTAGCCCTGTGTAGTTTGTTTTTCGGATGCCAGAAGGTCCAATGGGAGCGGGCAGACCAGTCAGCCCCAGAGCAAGTGACGACTGTGCAGATTATTCCAGATACGATTGAAGTAACCGGGGACAGCTTGTCTTTTCGTGGTCGGGCTGACGGACAAACCTATCAGGTTTTCTACAAATTAGCTAGTCAGGAGGAACAGGCCTATTTTCAAAAACTGACAGGTCTGATCCAGCTAGAAGTGGAAGCAGAGATTAGCCTGCCAACTGGTCAACGGAATTTTAACGGCTTTGACTATCAGGCCTATCTGAAAACACAGGGGATTTATCGGACGGTCACGATTACGGCGATAAAAAAGATTTCCCCAGTCCAGTCTTGGAATGTCTTTGACTGGCTGTCAAGCTGGCGGAGAAGTGCGCTTGTTTCTATCAAAACTCATTTTCCAGCTCCCATGAGTCACTATATGACAGGGCTCTTGTTTGGGGACTTGGACAGTGATTTCGACCAGATGAGCGATCTTTATTCTAGTCTAGGAATCATTCATCTCTTTGCCCTGTCTGGTATGCAGGTGGGCTTTTTCATCGACAAGTTTCGCTGGATGTTGTTGCGTCTGGGCTTGACCAAGGAAACGGTGGATAAATTGCAGATTCCCTTTTCCATTGTTTATGCTGGTTTGACAGGTTTTTCTGTGTCTGTGGTGCGGTCCTTGGTCCAAAAAATTTTAGGCAATCTGGGCTTGCGGAAGTTGGACAACTTTGCAGTGACAGTTTTTGTCTGTCTGTTGATACTGCCCCGATTTTTACTGACAGCAGGCGGTGTCCTGACCTTTACCTATGCTTTCTTGCTGACGGTTTTTGATTTTGAAGACTTGGGGCAGGTCAAAAAGGCTGCGGTGGAGAGCCTCAGTATTTCGCTGGGGATTTTGCCGATTCTCATGACCTATTTCTATGCCTTCCAGCCCTTGTCTATCCTCTTGACCTTTGTCTTTTCCTTTGTCTTTGATGTCCTGCTTTTGCCAGGTTTGTCGGTCATTTTCCTTTTGTCGCCTCTGGTCAAGATTACTTGGGTCAACGGATTTTTTGTCTTTATGGAAAAAATCATTGTCTGGGTGGCTGATTTGGGCTTGCGACCGTGGATATTGGGCAAGCCGTCTGGACCGGTCCTCTTGCTCTTGTTGGTCTGTCTTTTCTTACTCTATGATTTCCACAGGAGGAAGAAATGGCTTCTAGGACTGAGCTTGGTCCTTGCTCTGCTATTTTTCATCACCAAAAACCCGCTGGAAAACGAGGTGACGGTGGTGGATATCGGGCAGGGAGATAGCATATTCTTGCGGGATATGCGGGGGCGGACGGTCCTGATTGATGTGGGTGGACGGGTTGATTTTGCGGCTAAGGAGGAGTGGCAGGAGCGGTCTTCGCAGGCAAATGCAGAGCGGACCTTGATTCCCTATCTGCACAGTCGAGGTGTGGACAGGATTGATAGTTTGGTCCTGACACACACCGACACAGACCATGTGGGCGATGTGCTGGAAGTGGCTAAGCAGGTCCAGATTGGTCGGATTTACGTGTCGCCAGGAAGTCTGACGGTGCCTGACTTTGTAGCAACCTTGAAAGAAATCAATGTCCCAGTCCATGTGGTGAAAGTGGGCGACCGCTTGCCGATTTTTGACGCCTATCTGGAGGTTCTCTATCCAGACGGGGCAGGCGACGGTGGGAATAATGACTCCATCGTTCTTTATGGCCGCTTGCTGAAAACTAATTTCCTCTTTACAGGGGATTTGGAACAGGGGGAGTTGGACTTGATAGAAACCTATCCCAACCTGCCTGTCGATGTCCTCAAAGCTGGTCACCATGGCTCAAAAGGTTCTTCCTATCCTGAATTTCTAGACCATATCGGAGCCAAGATTGCTCTGGTATCAGCAGGAGAAAACAATCGTTACAAACACCCCCACCAAGAAACCTTGGAACGATTTGACAATCGGAATATCCAAGTCTATCGCACAGACCAGCAAGGAGCTATTCGCTTTCGAGGTTGGAAGAAGTGGACGATAGAGACGGTGAGGGAGTGATAATTTCCAAAAAAAACTTGATATACTATGCATATCAAGTATTGACTTACCAGTCAATACTTCCTAATGGTGATGAAGGAGGAAAACTTATGTGCCCAAAATGTAATAGTTACAATTTTACTAAAATTGGAGACAATCACTCGGGATTACTATTTTCAAGCGGAGAGAAACCAGAGACATACTATCAATGTCAAAATTGTTCTAATAAGTGGATTGAAAATAGGTAACTATAAGGAGTGATGGTATATATGAGTGATTTGATTTGGACAGAATTAGGGTCTTATACTCCTGAGGACTATGCAAAGATAAGAAAGTGGATGGAGGAAACAAGTTTTCAAAAACAAAGAGTTTTAGAAGAGCAAGTTGACTTTAGTGTACCCCCTCGATTTAGGAAAGATTGGGATGAATTAACTACGTCATATGAAGAATATTTGCAGGATAAGATTCATTTTTCTTCAAGAGATTTGGAGATTCTTGAAACCTATAATCGATCTAGTGCCATGTTCGGTGATGGTTTATTTCAAAAACCTTTAGTAAGTGAAGTTTGTTCCTCTGAAAATTGGTTTGCAACTTTTTACCAAAGTTTGAGGAAGTCTCATAGTGAGACTGATGTTATGCAGCAGTTTATTATTGATGCAACGATTCTCATCAGTAGGTATGAGTCGGTAGCACTATGGATGCAAAAAATAAGAGAAACCGGAGAGTGGAATAGGAAAAAAGGTAGATGGGTTTTACCGCTTATTGCCCTTTCAATCTTAGTGATGTTTAAAATTATTCCTGAAATTTCTTATTATAGCATTTTTGATTATGTGAAAGTACTAATAATACCAACTGTACCCATTGGAGCATGGATCTATTTGCAAAAAAATAAACTTTCCAATCAGAAAGTAGTTCAACAACAACTACAGCTAGCTCAAGAAGCAGCTGAATTTACTTTACGAAAGGCGAAAGAGCATCCGCTAATTCAGCAACAAGGTAGTGAAAGTAGTACATTATTCTTTGGAACACTGTATCAATATTACCGTCAAGGAAGAGTAAATAGTCTTCAAGAGGCTATCAATTTATTTTACCAAGAACGCCAATATATGCAAGTAAACCAGAACCAAGAAATGCTTCGACAAGAGATAAGGTTTGCGAAAAACCTAGCAATCGCTAATACAATGTATTCTATTCTGAAAAAATAATGGTCGCATTTTTTGATGTGACCTTTTACATTTTAATTCACTCAAGATGTCTATCGCACAGACCAGCAAGGAGCCATTCGCTTTCGAGGTTGGAGGGAGTGGAAGGTGGAGACGGTGAGGGAATAAAGATACGGTAGAGCGGTTTGTAGCCAACACACTAAAACCACCTGCAAAGACAGGTGGTTTTAGTGTGTTATAGTCTGTTTATTATAGCCTTCAGATGTTAACCATGTTTGGGCAGTTCTGCTTTGAGAAGAGGCATGTATTCATCTCACATAGTGAGATAGTTATTTTTAATCTAGTCTCACATTTTATACAAGACTTGATTTTTTAGAGTCACTTCTGTTACAGGGGCGTATTTTTTCAGTTGTTTGAGGTCGTTGGGATTGCTGATGAAGGTGATGACCAGGCCTTCATTGCCCATGCGGCCTGTCCGTCCAGCTCGGTGGGTGTAGGTTTCCTTGTCGAAAGGCAGGTCGAAGTTGAGGACGCATTCCAGACTGTCAATATCGATGCCTCGGGCCACCAAGTCGGTCGCTAGGAGCAGGTTAATCTCGTGGTTTTTGAAGCGTTCCATGATGACCTTGCGGAACTTGACATTGACATCAGAGGCAAGTGAAACGGCGTTCACCTGGTTATAGAGCAGTTTTTCTTCACTAGCACCTAGGTCAGACAGGCTGTTGAAGAAGGCCAAGGCTCGTACATCAGGGATATTAGCAAACTTGCGAAGCAGTTCCAAGCGGTTCCGCTTATCCACTTGAATATAGCAGTGTTGGATCGTATCCAGCTGCTGATCGGACAGGTCAAGGGTCAGGACATCTGCCCCAATCTTGCTGCGGTCAAACTTGGCTGTGGCACTCATGTAAATCAGCTGGTGGTCGCGTGGCACGTAGCTTGTAATCTTCTCGACAAAGTGGTACTGGGAATCGCTGAACAGCTCGTCAAACTCATCTAGGACAATGGTATTTACGTTCATCATCTTGATTTTCTTGAGCTTAATTAACTCGAAGATTCGTCCAGGAGTTCCAATTAATATCTCAGGCCCTTTTTTCAGGCGTTCAATCTGGCGTTTTTGACTGGAGCCAGACAGGAAGAGCTGGGCAGTCAGACCGATGGCCTCTGACCAAGTCTTGCAGACGTCAAAAATCTGGCCGGCTAATTCCGTATTGGGAGCCAGAATCAGCAACTGCTGGGATTTCTTTGGCTTGAGTTTGAGTAGGCTAGGCAGGAGGTAGGCAAGAGTTTTACCCGTTCCCGTCGGGCTAATGCCCAGCAGGCTCTGCCCTTCCGAAATTGGCTCAAAAGCCTCTTCCTGAATAGCTGTAAAGCTGTCAAAGCCAAGCTGGTCAAGCAATTCTTGCCAGATGGCAGGGAGTTGGTGTTTCATATTCGTCGTCAGACCGAAGTCTGTCCTTTCTATTGGTTGCGGTCGGCCGCAAAGACAATGCCAGCGTCCTGACGCATGGTGAAGAGGGTCTGGTGGACCGCCTGCGTATCGTCCAGCCACTTGTTCGCAGTGGTTACATCTTGTTTTTCGATAATATGGGCAAATTGCCGAGCTTCTTCCAGCATATTGTTGTCTTTAGGCGACATAGGAAGTTCTAAGCAGCTTCCGTCATGGCCTGTGAAAATAGCTGACTGGATGTTTTGGCAACTGTTGAGAGTCAAGGTACCTGTGCTAGTGTAGATTTCACTAGGTAGGTTGCTGGTGATATTCTTACCAGCTTGAATGGTCACCATAAAATCATCATAGATCAGCTGACCTGTACCGTTTAGGTCAATGGTGTTGGGCAGTTGGCTGGCCTTGTAGTAGGCTGTTTGGGGATGTCCTAGAAGACCAATGGCAGCATAGAGGGTATAGACCCCAAGGTCCATCAGGGCTCCGCCAGAAAACTGGGCGGAAAAGATGTTGGGCTCTTGACCTGCAAGTAGCTCTGCCATTTTTGACGAATACTTGGCGTAGCCAAAATAGCCACCCAAGATAGTCTGTCCAGCCAGGAAGTCCCGAATGGTCTCAAAAGCTTTCTCCTGATAGTTGCGGGCCGCTTCAAAGAGGAAGAGGCCTTTTTCTTGGGCCAGGGTCCGCAACTGAGCCAGCTCTTCGGGGCGGGAAACCATGGGCTTTTCGACAATGGCGTGTTTGCCGGCCTCAAGGACAGACTTGGCCTGCTCGTAGTGGAGGGCGTTGGGACTGGCGATGTAGATGACATCTAGATCAGCGGCTAGAAAACTTTGCCAGTCTGCATAGGTATCCACATCTGTGTAGGGCTTGGCGAAGTCCTGAGCCTTATCCAAACTGCGTGAATAGATAGCTCGGAGTTGGTAGAGTTTGCTGGTGTGAGCCGCTTGGATGAATTGATGGCTGATAGGGCTGGTCCCGATAATTCCGAATGTAAGCATCTTGTTACCTCATTTATCTTATGTCTTTCATTATAACATGTTTCATGGTAAAATAATATGAATAAAGAAGAGGAGTTGCAAATGGCAAAGAAACCGATTATTATTGGCGTAACAGGAGGTTCTGGTGGAGGTAAGACTAGCGTATCTCGGGCGATTTTGGACAATTTTCCAGATGCTCGCATTTCCATGATTGAGCATGATTCCTACTATAAAAATCAGTCCCACTTGACCTTTGAAGAACGGATTTTGACCAACTATGACCATCCGCTTGCTTTTGATACGGATTTGATGATTTACCATATCAGTGAGTTGCTGGCGGGTAGAGCAGTTGATATTCCGATTTATGATTATACACAACACACTCGTTCAGCTGAGACATATCGTCAGGAACCGCAAGATGTCTTCATTGTAGAAGGAATCCTCGTCTTAGAAGATAAGCGGTTACGAGATTTAATGGATATCAAGGTTTTTGTGGATACAGATGATGATATTCGGATCATTCGCCGAATTAAGCGGGATATGGAAGAGCGCGGTAGAAGCTTGGATAGTATCATTGAGCAATATACCTCGGTGGTGAAACCTATGTATCACCAATTTATCGAGCCAACCAAACGCTATGCAGATATAGTGATACCTGAAGGGGTATCGAATGTGGTTGCTATTGATTTAATCAATACTAAGGTTGCCAGTATCCTACAGGAAAGAGAATAGATAGCATCAAATGGCTTTTTGTAGAAAATTGTCAGAAAATTCTTGACGGTTTTCGAAAAACAAGCTATAATAGCAGTATTCTATCTCAAGGAGATGCCAGATGATTTCAGCAAGACAAGTTGTTTTATTGTTGAGGCGGTAGGGCTAGTGCTACAAGCATTAGTCCTGTTTGGCTTACCAAGCGGGCACGAACATCTCGCTTGGACAAGTGAGATGTTTTTCTTATTTCAAAAAAGGAGAAAATAATGACAAAAATTGAATTTTTAGATACGAGTCTGCGTGATGGTGAACAAACGCCAGGTGTACATTTTTCCATCAAGGAAAAAATTGCTATTGCCAAGCAGTTGGAAAAGTGGGGGATATCTGCTATAGAAGCGGGCTTTCCTGCTGCTAGTCCAGATTCCTTTGCAGCTGTTGAAGCTATCGCTAAGACGATGACTAAGACAGCTGTTACCGGCTTAGCGCGGTCTGTAAAATCAGATATAGATGCTTGTTATGAAGCTTTGAAAGATGCTAAATTTCCACAGATTCATGTTTTCATTGCCACTAGTCCCATTCATCGGGAGTTTAAACTAAACAAATCAAAAGAAGATGTCTTAGCAGCTATCAAGGAACATGTCTCTTATGCACGTAGTAAGTTCGGTATTGTCGAATTTTCTCCTGAAGATGCGACGCGCACGGAATTAGATTTCTTACTAGAGGCTGTCCAGACAGCTGTTGATGCTGGTGCAACCTATATCAATATTCCTGATACGGTTGGCTACACCACTCCGGAGGATTACGGTCATATTTTCAACTATTTGATTTCAAATATTAAGTCAGAGCGTACAATTCATTTTAGTCCACATTGCCATAATGATTTAGGCCTTGCTGTTGCCAATACCTTGGCTGCTATAAAAAATGGAGCTACTCGGATTGAAGGAACTGTCAACGGTATTGGGGAGAGAGCTGGTAATGCTGCCTTGGAAGAAGTAGCAGTCGCACTTAATATTCGATCAGATTATTATAATGTAACCTGCCCAATTGTGTTAGAAGAGACGGTTAATACGTCGGAGCTTGTTTCACGATTTTCAGGCTTACCCTTACCCAAAAATAAGGCTATTGTTGGAGGTAATGCCTTTTCTCATGAGTCAGGGATTCACCAGGATGGTGTCTTAAAAAATCCACTGACTTACGAGATTATTACGCCTGAATTAGTAGGATTTACTTCAAATTCATTGCCACTCGGAAAACTATCTGGTCGACACGCTTTCATCAAGAAGTTAGAAGAATTACAATTGGATTTTGATCCAGCAGAAGTACAAGCTCTGTTTACGAAATTCAAAAAGCTAGCAGACAAGAAACAAACGATTACCAATGCAGATATTCGAGCTTTAGTAGCGGGTGTGGCAGTTGAAAATGTGGAAGGATTCCATTTTGCAGACCTGAAGCTTAGTTCCAATGCAGATGAAAGTATTACTGCTACTGTCAGCATGATTAATCAAGAGGAAGAAATTGTTGAACTGTCCGCAGATGGAAAAGGATCCGTTGAAGCTATCTTTAATGCAATTGATCTCTTCTTCCACCAAGAAGTGCGGTTGGATAGTTTTACAATCGATGCTATTACGGATGGGATTGATGCTCAGGCTGCGGTGAATGTAACGGTTGAAAATTTGGAAACAGATACCATTTTCAATGCGACGGGTATTGACTTTGATGTTTTGAAGGCGGCAGCAATTGCTTATATTAATGCCAATATCATGGTTCAAAAAGAAAACGAGGGGACTTTTGCCTCATCGCTTTCGGAAAAAGAAAATCCTAGATAGGAGACAATATGACAAAGACAATTCTTGCTCTAGCAGGTGACGGTATTGGTCCTGAAATTATGGCTGCTGGCCTTGTAGTTTTAAAAGAACAAATCCGCCGTCACCAGTTGGATATGATTATTCAAGAAAAAGATTTTGGTGGAGCTGCTATCGATAGTAGTGGCCATCCCTTACCTTCTGAGACTCTGCAGGCCGCCAAAGAGGCTGACGCGATTCTTTTAGCAGCTATTGGTGGTCCCCAGTATGATAAGGCCGTTGTTCGTCCCGAGGAAGGGTTGCTCTCTCTTAGAAAAGAGTTACAACTGTTTGCCAACTTACGTCCTGTTAAAATTTTTGATAGTTTAAGCCATTTATCCTCTCTAAAGGCTGAGCGAATTGCTGGCGTAGATTTCCTAGTTGTAAGAGAATTAACAGGAGGGATTTACTTTGGTCAGCATGAGCTAGAAGAAAATCGAGCATCTGATGTCAATGAATATAGCCGTGAGGAAATTGAACGAATTGTTCGGCTAGCTTTTGAGCAGGCTAGATTGCGTCGGAAAAAGGTGACCAGTATTGATAAACAAAATGTCCTTGCAACTTCAAAACTCTGGCGACAAGTGGCTGATCAAGTGGCCTTGGCCTATCCTGATGTAACCTTAGAACATCAGCTTGTTGACAGTGCGGCCATGCTACTTGTGACCAATCCAAGTAAATTTGACGTCATTGTGACGGAAAATTTGTTTGGTGATATCCTATCGGATGAAGCCAGTGTTCTTTCAGGGACATTGGGAGTTATGCCCTCGGCGTCTCATTCTGTAGAGGGGCCTAGCCTTTATGAGCCGATTCATGGTTCGGCACCTGATATTGCAGGTAAAGGACTTGCAAATCCAATTAGCATGATTTTGTCGGTTAGTATGATGTTACGGGATTCCTTTGGCTTAGAAACAGCAGCGCTAGAAATTGAAGAAGCTGTTCAGAAAACATTGTCTCAAGGTATTTTTACACAAGATTTAGGAGGAAAAGCTTCTACACAAGATATGCTAGAAGCCATTTTGATGAATTTATGACGATCCAACAACTAGCTAGTTTATCGCTTCTCGTATGGAATCTAGTAACCTTTGTTACCTATGGTATCGATAAGGGGAAGGCTCGCAATGAGGTTTATCGAATTTCTGAGAAGACATTGCTGTTTATGGCGTATTTCTTCGGTGGGGTGGGAGCCTGGTCAGGAGGCTCTTTCTTCCATCATAAGACACGGAAATGGTATTTCAAGATGGCGTGGATTGTGGGAATTACCATTGACTTAATCGCTATTTATTTTATTTGGAGGTAATATGGCTGGAAAATCTATTTTTGATAAAATCTGGGAACGGCACGTTATCACCGGTGATGAGGGACAACCGCAGCTCATGTATGTGGACCAGCATTATATCCATGAAGTGACCAGCCCCCAAGCTTTCCAAGGGTTACGAGAAACAGGGCGTAAGGTTCGTAGACCAGATTTGACCTTTGGAACTTTTGATCACAATGTCCCAACGGTTAATATTTTTGATATTCGTGATGCTATTTCTAAGGCCCAGATGGATAAATTAGCAGAAAATGTGGTTGAATTTGGAATTGATTGCGCTGACCATGGTTCGGAAAATCAGGGGATTGTCCATATGATTGGACCAGAGACAGGACGGACTCAACCAGGGAAATTCATCGTTTGTGGCGATAGTCATACGGCCACTCATGGTGCTTTTGGTGCTCTTGCATTTGGTATTGGTACCTCAGAAGTAGAGCATGTTTTTGCAACTCAGACTATCTGGCAGGTAAAACCTAAGAAATTATTAGTTGAATTTGTTGGTCAAGCTCAGGCGGGGGTCTACGCTAAAGATTATATACTAGCATTAATTGCTCGTTACGGAGTTGGCGTTGGTGTCGGCTACGCAGTTGAGTATAAGGGGGAAGCGGTTGATGCACTCACTATGGAAGAGCGAATGACAATTTGTAATATGTCTATTGAGTTTGGGTCAAAGATTGGCATGATGAATCCAGATGAGAAAACCTTTTCCTATGTGCGACAGACTGTTCATGCACCAGAAGCTATAGAAGAAGCTATTGCGGATTGGAAAACACTTGTTTCTGATGAGGATGCTGCCTATGATAAGGTGATTCAATTGGATGTATCAGACTTGGCCCCTATGGTAACATGGGGCACGAATCCAGCCATGGGAGTTGCGTTTGATCAAGTTTTTCCGGCCATCACAGACTTAAATGACAAGAGAGCTTACGATTATATGGACCTTTCCCCAGGTCAACAAGTATCAGATATCGAGTTAGGCTATGTCTTTATCGGATCTTGTACCAACGCGCGACTCAGTGATTTACAGTTAGCAGCGAAGTTTGTTAAAGGGAAAAAAATTGCCCCAAATCTGACAGCTATAGTGGTACCAGGTTCTCGTCCTGTTAAACGTGCTGCAGAGAAACTAGGTTTGGATAAAGTTTTTATTGAAGCCGGTTTTGAATGGCGGGATCCTGGATGTTCCATGTGTCTTGGAATGAATCCTGACAAAGTACCAGAAGGGGTGCATTGTGCTTCGACTAGTAACCGTAACTTTGAAGACCGTCAAGGCTTTGGGGCCAAGACTCACCTTTGTAGTCCAGCTATGGCAGCAGCTGCGGCGATTGCAGGTAGGTTTGTGGATGTTAGGAAGCTTGTAGGTAGTGTGGAAGGGTAGAAATGGATAAATTTACAATTTATAGTGGAACAACAGTTCCTCTAATGAACGATAATATCGATACGGATCAGATTTTACCAAAGCAATTTCTCAAGCTAATCGATAAAAAGGGGTTTGGTAAGTATCTCATGTATGCTTGGCGTTATTTGGACCATAACTACACTGAAAATCCCGATTTTATATTTAATCAAGCAGCCTATCGTCAAGCTACGATATTGGTTACAGGGGATAATTTTGGTGCGGGTTCGTCTCGCGAACATGCTGCCTGGGCTCTTGCTGATTATGGTTTTAAAGTTGTGATTGCAGGCTCATTTGGGGATATTCATTACAACAACGAACTCAACAATGGTATGCTACCGATTGTCCAACCTAGAGAGGTTAGGGAAAAATTAGCTAAGCTATCTCCAACGGACATCATCACTGTTAACCTTGAACAACAGAAGATTATCACTCCAATCGGTGACTTTGATTTTGAGATAGCTCCAGACTGGAAACATAAATTGATTAATGGCTTAGATGATATCGGAGTCACTCTTCAATATGAAGAATTGATTGCTGAATACGAAAGAAATAGACCAGCTTATTGGCAGTAGGCAGTAAAGGGATTGACCATCATTCAATCTCTTTTTCTTTTTCCCAGCTTTGTTAGTTTTATGCTATAATGATTTCATGACTACTAATGAAAAAATATCGTCTTACCAACTCTTACTAGCTCAGCTAGAGGCTCTTTTGGAAGGGGAAACCAATGCACTTTCCAATTTGTCCAATGCTTCAGCCCTACTGAATCAATCCTTGCCTAATTCCATCTTTGCAGGTTTTTATTTATATGATGGTCAGGAATTGGTATTGGGACCTTTTCAAGGTGGAGTTTCCTGTGTACGAATCCCCTTGGGAAAAGGTGTCTGTGGTGAATCAGCAGTTAGACGCCAGACCATTATAGTTGAGGATGTGCGTCTACATGACAACTACATTTCTTGCGATGCGGCAGCCCTATCGGAGATTGTTGTACCTATGGTAAAGAATGGTCAATTACTAGGAGTTTTGGACTTAGATTCTCAACTTGTCGCAGATTATGATGCTCTTGATCAAGAGTACCTAGAGAAGTTTGTAGCAGTCCTAGTGGAGAAAACAGACTGGACTTTTGCTATGTTTGGAGAGAAATAATGTATCAAGCTTTATATCGAAAATACCGGAGCCAGACCTTTGGCGAGATGGTTGGACAAGAAGTGATAGCTACCACGCTTAAACAGGCCATTGAGCATGGGACAATTAGTCATGCTTATCTTTTCTCAGGACCACGCGGAACTGGTAAAACATCGGCAGCCAAAATTTTTGCTAAATCGATGAACTGTCCAAATCAAACAAATGGTGAACCGTGTAATAATTGTTATATCTGCCAGGCTATTACTGAAGGCAGTCTCGAAGATGTTATCGAAATCGATGCTGCTTCTAATAATGGTGTTGATGAGATTCGTGATATTCGGGATAAATCAACCTATGCACCGAGCCTCGCTACCTATAAGGTTTACATCATCGATGAAGTCCATATGCTGTCGACAGGAGCTTTTAATGCCTTACTAAAGACGTTAGAAGAACCAACAGAAAATGTAGTGTTTATCTTAGCGACGACAGAGCTGCACAAGATTCCTGCCACAATTTTATCACGTGTCCAACGTTTTGAATTTAAGTCTATTAGACTTGCTGATATCCAGCAACACTTGGCTCAGATTTTAACACAAGAGGGAATCGAATATGATAGCGAAGCTCTTACAATCATTGCGAGACGGGCTGAGGGTGGGATGCGTGATGCTCTATCCATATTGGACCAGGCACTTAGTCTCAGTCAAACGCAACAAGTAACGATTGAAATTGCTGAGGAAATTACAGGCTCTATCAGTCTACGAGCCCTAGATGATTATGTGACCAGTCTCCGGGAGGGAGACAGTGTAGCAGCCTTACATAACTTACAAACTCTATTTGATCAAGGTAAGAGTATGACCCGCTTTGCTACAGATTTGCTTCATTATTTGAGAGACTTACTCATTGTTCAAACAGGTGGTGAGAACTCCCATGCTAGTACAGCTTTTACGGAGAATCTAGCTCTGGATCAGATGCGGATTTTTTCTATGATTGACCAAGTGACTAAAGGCTTAGCGGATATCAAGTCTAGTCCCCATCCCAAAATCTATGCTGATACGATGACAATTGCTCTTGCTGAAGAGATTTCTTCTGGTGGGAGCACAGATTTCCCACACGGTGTAACACAGCAAATCGAAACGATGCAGAGTCAGATTGCTGAACTCAAGCAGTTAGTAGCCAACTTGTCTAGCCAGCAACTACAGGTCGCTAAACCAATTTCTCGTAAACCTCAACCGGCTAAAAAATACCGACTGGATACCAATAAGGTCCATGCCATTCTGCAGGAGGCTATGGAGAATCCGACATTGGCTCGGGAAAATCTAACCCGTCTTCAAAATGCTTGGGGAGAAATTCTTGAGAGCCTAGCAGGAGCAGATAAGGCCTTACTTGCAGGATCTCAGCCAGTCGCAGCCAATGAAAACCATGCCATTCTAGCATTTGAATCAGCCTTCAATGCTGAGCAGACCATGAAACGAGAAAACCTCAACACCATGTTTGGGAACATTCTTAGTAACGCTGCAGGTTTCTCACCACAAATTCTTGCAATTGCTATGGAGGACTGGCAGGCTATTCGAGCAGAGTTTTCAGCAAAGGCCAAAGGAGATAAGGCAGAATCTGTTCCAGAAAAAGAAGAAAAACCGGTTCCAGAGGAATTTAGTTTCCTAGCAGACCAGGTAGAAATTATAGATGATTAAAAAGGTCCGGGGGACCTTTTTAACCCTCGCCTTGAAACGAGAGCGAGGCAGGTCCGGGGGACCTTTTTAACCCTCGTCTTGAAACGAGAGAGCGAGGCAGGTCCGGGGGACCTTTTTAACCCTCGCCTTGAAACGAGAGAGCGAGGCAGGTCCGGGGGACCTTTTTAACCCTCGTCTTGAAACGAGAGAGCGAGGTAGGTCCGGGGGACCTTTTTAACCCTCGCCTTGAAACGAGAGCGAGGCAGGTCTGGGGGACCTTTTTAACCCTCGCCTTGAAACGAGAGAGCGAGGCAGGTTCGGGGGACCTTTTTGATGCGAACTTTGTTCGCTCCATTTCCTCCCTTCTCCAGTCTCACTGACTGTAGAAGCCCTCGCCTTGAAATGTGAAAGTGGACAGTTTTACTGGATTTATGAAATATCCGTCTTAGGTCTGATGTCTTCTTTTCAAGATTGAGTTATACTGTATTCAATCCTAAATATTTTTCATAATCTCCTTAAAAAACCATTGGCCGCGGCCAGTGGTTTTCTGCTCTTATCCGTCTGGAGACTGAAATTGTTTTCAGGCTAACAAAAAAATCAACTTACAGCTGATTTTTTGTTATACTAGGACTATGCAAATTCCACAGTTTTTATTTTTGGCGCTTACAACAGCCTTTGCGACCTACTTTATGAATAGTTCTATCTTGTCAGGAGATTTTCTCTTTGCGGGACTTTATGGCTTTTTTGTCTATCGCAATCTGCGGTTTAGCTACCGTGTGACCAAGTTCCTACGCTTAGTAGAAAAATCTACCAAGCGGAAAGGCTAATCTCTCCACTGGAGAGTGTTTTTGCGGTGCCGTTTTCTAATTGAATGACTAATTTTCCTGTATCGGTCACTGCAACAGCAGTGCCTCGGTATTCCACCTGATTTTCTACAAAGGTCACTTGTCTGCCAACGACGAGTGATTTTTCTTTATAAAGAGCAAGCAATTCTTGCTCATCTGTTTCGAAAAATGCCTGCCAGATAGCTGTAATCAGCTGGTTGCGGGTAATGCTGGGCTGGTCGTCAAAGAGATTGCCTGCGGTCTGGCGAAGTTCTTTTGGAAAGTCATCGATATAGACATTGATACCAACTCCGATGATGACATCTGTCACGGTCTGGGTTTCCATGGAAGAAATAGCTTCGGTCAGGATGCCAGCAACTTTTTTCTGCCCCAGATAGATGTCATTGACCCACTTGATTTGCACGTCCAAGTCAGTCAGCTGGGTAATTGCTTTGACAACGGCTGCAGCAGCCATGATAGTATAGGGTTTGAATTCCAAAAAGGATTCATTAGGCGACAGGCGGAGGGACATATAGATGCCACCTGAACGCGAGGCGTAGAAAGGCCTGCCAAAGCGGCCCTTGGCCTTGTTTTGATACGGAGCTAGATAGAGAGCAGGGCTCGCATGACCTGCTTCAATACCTTGCTTGGCATCTAGCTGAGTCGAATCACTATCGGCATTGAGATGGACAGGTAGTTGGAGCTCCTGTGAGATCAAGTCTGGCAGCAGCAAGTCACCTTCAGCCAATTTGTAGCCACGATTGCGGGCCGCCTCGATCGTCAGACCATGTGCTTCCAACTGGCGAATGGCTTTCCAAATGGAAGTCCGAGAAATTCCCAATTCCTGCGCCAAGTCTTCTCCACTGATATAGTCTTCTTTTTCTCTTAATAGTAAATAAATTTTCTGGTAGGTTTTCATATGTCTTCATTATAGCAAAAAAATGTCTTAAAACATGATATAATAGTTTAAAATAAGGAGGTTTTCATGCAAACACTTGATTACATTGTTAAATTGACCAACACTCCGTCGCCCACAGGCTTTACGACGGACATTATGAACTACATCAAGACAGAAGTGGAAGGGTTTGGCTATGAGGCTGTCAAGACTGCTAAGGGCGGCATTCTAGTTACTGTTACTGGGGAAAATGACCAGGAACACAGGATGCTGACTGCTCATTTGGATACCTTGGGTGCTATGGTGCGTGCAGTCAAGCCAGACGGACGCCTCAAAATGGATTTGGTGGGAGGATTCGGCTACCCTTCTATTGAAGGCGAAAATTGCCTCATCCATTGTGCTAAAAATGGTAAGACCTTTACAGGTACGATTTTGATGCACCAGACTTCAGTCCATGTCTATCGGGATGCCAGCACAGCAGAGCGGAATCAGACTAATATGGAAATTCGTTTGGACGAAAAAGTGACTAGTGCAGATCAGACGCGGGCCTTGGGTATTGAAGTCGGAGACTTTATCTCCTTTGATCCTCGTACAGTCGTGACAGCAACCGGCTTTATTAAGAGTCGCCACCTGGATGACAAGGTTTCAGCAGGCATTCTGCTCCATCTTTTGAAGGTATATAAAGAAGAGGGGATTACCTTGCCTTACACGACTCATTTTTATTTTTCAAATAATGAGGAAATTGGCTACGGTGCCAACTCCAGTATCCCAGGTCAAGTAGTGGAGTATCTAGCAGTTGATATGGGGGCAATGGGAGATGACCAGCAGACAGATGAATATACTGTTTCTATCTGCGTCAAGGACGGCTCAGGTCCCTATCACTACGAACTCCGTCAGCACTTGGTAGCCTTGGCAGAAAAAGAGGGTATTCCCTACAAGCTGGACATCTATCCTTACTATGGTTCGGACGCTTCTGCCGCTATGAGAGCAGGAGCAGATGTCAAGCATGCACTGCTTGGTGCGGGAATTGAATCCAGTCATTCCTATGAACGCACTCATATGGATTCGGTCGAAGCGACAGAGCGAATGGTGGACAGCTATTTGAAATCTGCAATGGTTGAGGTAGGATGACAGAAGAACGTTTTTTACAACTGTTTAATGACTTGGACAAGGTCTTGCGCAAGGTGTGTGGGGTTGCGGACGGGGAATACGCTGATGTGGGCTCCATGCTGACTAAGGCCAAGGACCTCAGTCGCCACAATCCAGTCGCAGCCAACTGGGACAAGCTCTACGTAGCCAGACAACTCCGCAATCTCATGGTCCATGAAAAGCGGACAGGCTTAACGGAAGTTGCCCAGCCGTCGCAGGAGTTGATTGCTACTTTGGAAAGGGTCATTGAGCAGTATGAACATCCGCTGACCTTGGGACAGTACTTGAAGCAGACCCACAAACCAAGGCCAATCAGCTTTCAGGCATCAGACAGGCTGGGACCGGTCTTGGAGATTGTTCAAAAGCAGCATTTTTCCAAATTTCCTATCTTCGCCGACCAGCACTATCAGGGGCTTTTATCTGAAAATGGACTGACCAACTGGCTGGCTCAGGCAAGCCAACAAGGTGGAACTATGACGGAATTGACCGAGCAGACGCGGTTGGAAGCTGTTTTGACTTGTGAGGAAGGACAGCTACACATTGCCACCTTATCCAGTCAGACCAGTCTGTATCAGGTTGTAGCTATTTTCGAAGAGCACAAGCGGGCGACAGTTCTGGTATCTCGCCATGACAATGGACGCATTGAACAGCCGCAGGATTTGGTGGGAATTATTACCACGCAAGATGTGGCAGAACTCTATGCCTTAATCGGTGAATAGAAAAAAACTCCCGCGGGAGTTTTTTCTTATGCATGATACGGAACCTGCATGAAGTCTTCTTTGGCCTTGCGTTCTTCCAGGACAGCGTCGTAAAAATGTACCTGAGCAGCATAGTAGTATGGGCGAACATATACACCTGCGATACCAAAGCTAATTCCCTCAAGAAACAGCCAACCAAGGAATGACAGATCAAGAGTGAAACCTCTGAACTTGTATCCCTTCATGATGCGACGGCTTTCCTTGATATTAGCGTAAGCAGAAGTATACTGACCATTTTCAAGCCGTTCAAACAAGATAATCTCCGTCATAGAATAAGCATACTGTTGTGGAAGGTAGACAGCGATTCCAAGGGCTGTTATGAAGAAACCAATAAAGATAAACACAATTGCACCGATATAAAAATCTTGTGTAGGAGATTGATACTGATTGAAAGTAGTTATCGCATAAAAGACGATAGTTACGGCAAGAGATGTAAATAAAATTGTCAGTCCGATAATGGCAATAAGTTGCCACACAAAGAGTAATAGATGTTTTAAAAAGACAGTTGCAAAGATTTTTCCGAAGTTTGGATTGCTAAAGATTGTGATCGAATCTTTGAAGCTTGCTTGCTCTTTGTTTTGACGTACAATCTGGTAGATAGTTGCCTGAATGGATAGATATAAGAAATAAACCAAAATAGAAACAAAGAAGGAAAAAAGATACAATGAAACAAGTGGCTGATAGAGTGCAAATAATTCGCTTGCTGTAGGAGTGTAAGAGAAATCAATATTATTATAAAGCGTGGAACTTTGTATATTGACGTTGAACACTTGTACGAACATTTGGAAACAAACCATTACCACAATTGGCAGAATTGCTAAAAGATAAATACCAGGTGTCTTGTTCATGGTTTCGCGTGCTTTAGCACGAATAGAACTTGATGTAAACATATAAATAACCTCCTCTGATTATTTTAGCATAATTACAGATGACAAGCTAGGCTTTTTTTGATAGACTGTCAATGCTGGCTATTTACGGCCTGATAAAATTTTCCTAGGACTGTTTTTCCTAGTTGGAGGTAACCATGACAGATGTACCAATCAAGTATCGCTTGATTAAGAAAGAAAAGCACACGGGAGCTCGTTTGGGGGAGATTATCACGCCCCACGGGACTTTCCCAACTCCTATGTTTATGCCCGTAGGAACACAGGCGACGGTCAAGACCATGTCGCCTGAAGAATTGAAGGAAATGGGCTCAGGCATTATCCTGTCCAATACCTATCATCTCTGGCTCCGTCCGGGTGATGAGCTAATTGCTCGAGCAGGTGGTTTGCATAAGTTTATGAACTGGGACCAGCCAATCCTGACAGACTCAGGTGGTTTCCAAGTTTATTCCTTGGCGGATAGCCGTAATATCTCAGAAGAAGGGGTGACCTTTAAAAACCACCTCAACGGCAGCAAGATGTTCCTGTCACCTGAAAAGGCTATTTCCATTCAGAACAATCTGGGATCGGACATTATGATGAGCTTTGATGAGTGTCCGCAGTTCTATCAGCCTTACGATTATGTGAAAAAGTCCATCGAACGTACCAGCCGTTGGGCAGAACGTGGACTCAAGGCACACCGACGTCCGCATGACCAAGGATTATTTGGAATCGTGCAAGGGGCTGGTTTTGAAGACCTTCGACGCCAATCAGCTCAGGATTTGGTTAGCATGGATTTCCCAGGTTATTCAATTGGTGGTCTAGCTGTTGGTGAAACCCATGACGAAATGAATGCCGTACTGGACTTCATGACCCCTCTTTTACCTGAGAACAAGCCACGCTACCTCATGGGAGTTGGGGCGCCAGACAGTTTGATTGATGCGGTCATCCGTGGGGTCGATATGTTTGACTGCGTGTTGCCAACCCGTATCGCCCGTAACGGTACCTGCATGACCAGTCAAGGTCGCTTGGTGGTGAAAAATGCCCAGTTTGCTGAAGATTTCACGCCGCTTGATCCAGACTGTGATTGCTACACATGTAAAAACTATACCCGTGCCTACCTTCGCCACTTGCTCAAGGCAGATGAAACCTTTGGTATCCGCTTGACCAGCTACCACAACCTCTTCTTCCTAATCAATCTGATGAAGAATGTCCGTCAGGCCATTATGGATGATAACTTGCTAGAGTTCCGTCAAGACTTTATGGAAAAATACGGCTACGGTAAAAATGGCAGAAATTTCTAGACAAAATAACCTCCTACAGATTTGTAGGAGGCTTGTTTTTTATCCTTCAAAATACAAAAGTTCTTTCGGCGTCTTGGTAAAGACTTCAAAGCCATTTTTGGTAACGTAACCACAATCCTCGATTCGTACACCGACCTTGCCAGGGATGTAGATTCCAGGCTCAACAGAGAAGCACATACCTTCCTCAATCACCAAATCATTGCCTTCCATGATAGATGGAAATTCATGGACGCTCATCCCCAAACCATGACCGAGACGGTGGTTGAAGTACTCGCCATAGCCTGCTTTTTCAATCACCGACCGAGCGGCATAGTCAATCTCACCAGCCGTCACGCCGGGCTTAATCATATTGACCGCAGCCATGTGAGCTTCCAGAGTCAGATTGTATATGTCTTTTTTAAACTGATCAGGTTTCCCAACAGCAACCGTCCGTGTCATATCAGAGGTGTAGCCCAAGGTTTCAACGCCAAGGTCGAACAATAGCAGAGCGTTATTTTCAATCTTGTTTGTCGATGGAATACCATGAGGGTTTGCGGCATTGTTGCCTGTCAAGACCATGGTATCAAAACTCATCTTAGAAATCCCTTGCTTTTTCATTTCAAACTCAATTTGGGCAATAATGTCCGTCTCAGTGACCTGAAGAGAAATGTTATCAAAGCCAACCTGCATGGCCTTATCCGCAAATTCACCAGCAATGAGCATTTTGTCAATCTCATCACGAGACTTGATTAATTTCATAGTGTTGATAAGTGGAGTGATGTCTGAAAAAGGTTGATTGAAAATCGATTGAAGACCGTGGTAGCGGGTCAGATTGAGATTGTCAAACTCTGCACCGATAGCAGAAAAATTCTTTTGAGGCAATTTATTTTTGATAATCTGCCACGGATTTTCAGAATCCATGTAGCCAGCCACAGGAAAATCAACTGTCGCCACAGCACGCTCTACATCCAAGGCAGGGAGAAAGAGTAGTGAGTCGTGGTCAGGCATGACAAAGAGCATCATGTGGCGCTCATGTGGGT
This sequence comes from Streptococcus suis, assembly GCF_024509525.1. Lineage (GTDB taxonomy): Bacteria > Bacillota > Bacilli > Lactobacillales > Streptococcaceae > Streptococcus > Streptococcus suis_AC. The sequence goes on along the minus strand of NZ_JAMWEM010000002.1, from coordinate 225,818 downwards.
CACTCAGGTAACCTGTTAAATAGTAGATACTGATGGGATCTGAAAAAATAGCTAAATCCAATTGTTTAGAGTCGAGGTAAGACTGAACGTGATGTAATTTTGACATGCTGCCCCTTTCTTTGGATGAAAATATGAAATTTTCGTTTATTATATGGACTATTGTTTCAAAAAATCAAAAAATTTGCAAGTCTTAGCGAAAAAGTAATATTTTTCTCTTGAAAGTGGTTTCAAAAAGTGCTAAACTATATGAGAGTGAAAGCGTAGTTTTCAAAACTGTAGAAGAAGGAAAGGAAGCAAAAAGATGATGAATACTGACGATACGGTAACGATTTATGATGTTGCCCGTGAAGCAGGTGTATCTATGGCAACTGTTTCACGTGTTGTCAATGGCAACAAAAATGTAAAAGAAAATACTCGAAAAAAAGTCCTTGAAGTAATTGATCGTTTGGACTATCGTCCTAATGCGGTGGCGCGCGGATTGGCAAGTAAGAAAACGACTACAGTGGGTGTAGTTATTCCAAATATTGCGAACGCTTACTACGCAACCTTGGCTAAAGGTATAGACGATATTGCTGATATGTACAAATATAATATTGTTCTCGCAAATAGTGATGAAGATGATGAGAAAGAAATTAACGTAGTAAATACTCTTTTTTCTAAACAAGTTGATGGTATTATATTCATGGGCTATCATTTGACAGATAAAATTCGTGCAGAATTTTCTCGTTCTCGGACTCCAATCGTTTTAGCAGGGACAGTTGACTTAGAAGGTCAGTTGCCAAGCGTAAATATTGACTATGCAGCAGCGACTGCAGATGCCGTTACTCTCCTAGCTGATAATGGAAACGAGAAGATTGCCTTTGTATCAGGTCCGCTTGTGGATGATATTAATGGTAAGGTGCGTTTATCTGGTTACAAGGAAGGGTTAAAATCTAAAGGTCTCACATTTAGTGAAGGATTGGTTTTTGAATCCAAGTACAAGTACGAGGAAGGCTACGCCTTGGCAGAAAGAATTCTCAATACTGGTGCAACTGCTGCTTATGTGGCTGAAGATGAAATTGCAGCAGGCCTGTTGAATGGAATTTCAGATCGTGGCATCAAGGTGCCAGAAGAGTTTGAAATTGTGACAAGCGATGATTCCCTAGTAACTAAGTTTACACGGCCAAATTTGACTTCTATCAATCAACCACTTTATGATATCGGTGCTATCGCAATGCGGATGTTGACTAAAATTATGCATAAAGAAGAGTTGGAAAACAAAGAGGTTATTCTCAATCACGGAATCAAAAAACGTACATCAACAAAATAAGAGAAGATAAAACGAGCTAAGGCTCGTTTTTTTGGCTGAAAAAAAATTCCATTCTGTGATATAATGAAGAAGATATTGCTAGAATGAGGTTTGAAAGTGGCGAAGAAAAAGAGAGAACAATATGAACAGATAGACAGCTTTATTCCGCGGAGATTGATGATTCTATTTGCCATTGTCATTTTGCTGTTTACATTATTAGTTACACGTCTTGCTTACATGCAAATTGTGAATCAGGCTTTCTATACGGAGAAGTTATCTACCGCTAGCCAGAAAGTCGTGACGCATAGTTCTGTTCGAGGGCAGATTTATGATGCCAAAGGTGTTGCCCTCGTTGAAAATGATGTAGAGCAAGTAGTCGCATTTACTCGCTCAAATCAGATCACTGCATTGGAAATGAGAGAGATTGCAAATAAGCTCTTGCAATGGGTGACCATGCCAGAGGTGAACGTCACAACTAGAGAAAAGGCTGATTATTACCTAGCGGACCCAGAAGTCTATGCAAAAGTTGTCAATAATCTTCCGAAAGAACAACGGTACAACGATGAAGGGAACGCTCTAAAAGAGTCGGAGATTTATGCTAATGCAGTAGCCAGTCTTACGGAAGATCAATTGGTCTATTCAGATCAAGAGTTGCTGGCAGTTGATTTATTTTCGCAGATGAATGCGGCCACTTATTTTGAAACTGTTAACTTGGTTACAGAGCCATTGACAGTAGAGCAAGTAGCTTTAATTGTTGCTAATGAAAAGGAATTGCCTGGCATTTCGACAACGAATAATTGGGAGCGCCGTATCTCGGATACGTCCTTAGCCTCAATCATTGGAACAGTGACGAGTCAACAAGCAGGATTACCAAAAGAAGATGCGAAGGAGTACTTGGCTAAAGGGTATTCGATGAATGATAGAGTTGGTACTGCTTATTTGGAAAAGCAGTATGAGGAAGTACTCCAAGGTCAGCATGAAAAGAAAGAAATTAACCTAGATCGCAACGGCAATGTGGAGAGTATTGTCACACTTCAAGAAGGAAGTAAAGGAAACAATATTAAATTAACCATTGATCTGGCCTTCCAGGATGGTGTGAATGCAATCTTAAAAAAACACTTCGATGCAGAACTTGCCACGGGTAGTGCGCGCTATTCTCAAGGGATTTATGCAGTCGCACTTGAACCAAAGACAGGAGCAGTCCTTGCGATGGCTGGCTATAGTCATGACACGGCAACAAACGAGACAACTGAGAATGCTCTGGGGACGATTACCAATGTCTTTGTTCCGGGTTCCATTGTGAAGGCTGGAACGATTACAGCTGGTTGGGAGTCTGGTGTTATTTCAGGCAATCAAGTTTTAACGGATCAGCCTATCCAGTTTGCTGGTTCACAACCGATTCGTTCCTGGTTTACAGTTTATGGTAACCGACAGATTAGCGCAGTAGAAGCTTTACAATATTCTTCCAATACCTATATGGTTCAGATTGCTCTTAGCATGATGGGACAGCCCTACCATTCAGGGATGGCCTTGTTGGAAAATGACCAATCAGTAGCTGCTATGGAACAATTGCGTGCTACTTTTGGCGAGTATGGTTTGGGGACAGCGACGGGCATTGATCTTCCTTCGGAATCGACAGGATTTATTCCCGAAGATTATTCTGTTTCCAATGTGATTACAAACTCATTCGGCCAGTTTGATAACTATACTCCTATGCAGATGGCCCAATATGTTGCAACTATTGCAAATGGTGGTACCCGTATTTCTCCGCATTTGGTTCAAGGAGTATATGGCAATAACGCTGATGGTGGTCTAGGAGATTTAATCGAAACCATTTCTGGTAAAGAGATGAACAAGGTAAATATTTCTGATGAGGATATGGATATTCTCCGACAAGGTTTTTATAATGTTGTCAACGGAACGGATGGATATACAACTGGTACAGCTATCGCGGCAGGTGCAGCAGTTCCAATCAGTGCTAAGACTGGTAGAGCAGAGACATTTGTCACAACAGATACAGGTCAGGTGTTAGATGCGGTAAATACGAACCTAGTTGCCTATGCACCGAGCGATAATCCTCAAATTGCAGTGGCAGTTGTTTTGCCAAATCTAACAGACCTTAATTCAACAACAAGTACAGCCATCACAACTGAGATTATCAATCTTTATCATTCACTTTATCCTATGAACTAAGGAGAACTATGCTATATCCTACCCCTATTGCTAAACTGATTGACAGTTATTCAAAATTGCCTGGTATTGGTATAAAGACTGCTACTCGTTTGGCATTCTATACCATTGGTATGGAAGACGATGTGGTCAACGAATTCGCTAAAAACTTACTGGCAGCTAAGCGAGATTTGTCCTACTGTTCTATTTGTGGCAACCTGACGGACCAGGATTCCTGTGCCATCTGCCAAGATGAAACGCGAGATAGGACGACCATTTTGTTGGTCGAAGACAGCCGCGATGTTTCTGCTATGGAAAATATCCAAGAATACCACGGCCTCTACCATGTCCTGCACGGTTTGATTTCGCCCATGAACGGAGTTGGGCCGGACGATATCAACCTCAAAACCCTTCTGACCCGTCTTATGGATAATGAGGTAACAGAGGTGATTGTGGCAACCAACGCAACAGCAGACGGAGAAGCTACCTCCATGTATGTCTCCCGCGTTCTCAAACCAGCAGGTATCAAAGTCACCCGCCTGGCACGTGGTTTGGCGGTTGGAAGCGACATCGAGTACGCGGACGAAGTGACGCTGTTAAGAGCCATTGAAAATCGGACGGAATTATAATATATAACAATAAACCAATAGAAAAGGAATGTATATGTCAAAAGAAACCTTGATTTTACTCTACGGCGGTCGTTCAGCAGAGCGTGAGGTATCAGTCTTGTCTGCTGAAAGCGTCATGCGAGCTATCAATTATGACAAGTTTTTCGTCAAAACCTATTTCATCACCCAGACAGGCAACTTTATCAAGACCCAGGAATTTTCCCAAACACCGTCAGCTGATGAAAAACTGATGACCAATGCGACTATTGTTGCGGAGCAAGCTGTTCGTCCTAGCGACATTTATGAAGAAAATGCGGTTGTCTTCCCTGTCCTCCACGGTCCAATGGGCGAAGACGGCTCAATCCAAGGTTTCTTGGAAGTTCTCCGTATGCCTTATGTGGGTACTAATATTCTGTCGTCCAGCGTGGCCATGGACAAGATCACGACCAAACGTGTCCTTGAATCAGCAGGGATCTCCCAGGTACCTTATGTGGCAGTGATTGAAGGTGAGCCGATTGCCGACAAGATTGCGGAGATTGAGGGCAAGTTGACTTATCCAGTCTTTGTCAAACCGGCCAACATGGGCTCTAGCGTTGGTATTTCTAAGGCAGAGGACCTAGCGGGCTTGCAGGTGGCACTAGACCTTGCTTTCAAGTATGACAGTCGCGTCCTCGTTGAGCAGGGAGTTGTTGCCCGTGAGATTGAGGTCGGTCTTTTGGGAAATGCTGACGTGAAAACCACATTTCCAGGTGAAGTAGTCAAAGACGTTGCTTTTTACGACTACGATGCCAAGTATATCGATAATAAAATTACCATGGAAATCCCAGCTAAGATTGACGAGTCTATCATGGACACCATGCGTGACAATGCAGCCAAAGCCTTCCGAGCTTTCGGTGGCTGTGGCCTGTCCCGGTGTGATTTCTTCCTGACAGAAGACGGAGACATCTTCCTCAACGAGCTCAATACCATGCCTGGTTTCACTCAATGGTCTATGTATCCATTACTTTGGGATAACATGGGGCTTGCTTATCCAGACCTGATTGAAGAGCTGGTCCATCTGGCCAAGGAAATGTTCGAAAAACGCGAAAGCCATTTGATTTAACGAAAAGGATAGGAAAATTTCCAATCCTTTTTCTAATTCACATGTGTACAGGGCTACTATGCCAGCCAAGAAGGCAATAAAACTATGCCTGTTCAGGTATCTTGTCAGCTAGATGACAGAACATTTGCCCTGAACATTGGCCTAGCTGAGCAGCTTTCAGCAGAAAAGCAGGAGGCAATCCTAGCCTACGTAGAAGAAAAATGCAAGGTCAAAGCCCTTTTCAGTGATGACATCAACTACCACATTGAGTTTGGGTTGCTAGGCTAGAAGGAACTTTCACCAATATAAGCCCAAAAATGATATAATAAAAAGAGCGAAAGCTCTTTTTTAGTTTATTGGAGAATCACATGAAATTAACTTTACACGAAATCGCTCCTGTCTTGGGCGCAAAAAATGACATCAGCCTTTATCCAGATACAGCACTCAATAAGGTGGAGTTCGATAGCCGCCTCGTCACAACTGGCGACCTCTTTGTTCCCCTCAAGGGGGCGCGTGACGGTCATGACTTTATTCCTGTAGCTTTTGAAAATGGCTGTGCGGTAACCCTGTCTGAAGTCAGCCTTGATGTTCCCCACATCCTAGTAGACGACTGCTTGACAGCGCTGCAACAATTAGCGGCCTACTACCTAGAGAAAACAGGGGTAGAAGTCATTGCTGTGACGGGATCAAATGGTAAAACAACCACCAAGGATATGATTCATGATATCCTTGCAACTACATACAAGACTTACAAAACACAAGGCAACTACAACAACGAAATCGGTCTGCCTTACACCGTCCTCCATATGCCTGACGGTACAGAAAAACTGGTCTTGGAAATGGGCCAAGACCACTTGGGCGACATCCATCTCTTGTCCGAAATTGCCAAACCAAGTCTATCAGTTATTACCCTTTTTGGTGAAGCGCATCTGGAATTTTTCGGCTCACGAGCAGAGATTGCCAAAGGAAAATTACAAATTGCAGATGGAATGGAGCCAGGTAGTAAACTCTTAATCCCTGTAGATCCGATTGCAGATAACCACTTGCCGAACCATGTGGAACTCATTCGCTTCGGTGAACAGGCTGACTTGCAGGTGACCAGTCTGGTCGAGAGTAAGGATAGCTTGACCTTCACCGTCAACTTTATGGACGGTGATATTTTCCTACCAGTGACAGGTAAGTATAACGCGACCAATGCTATGGTGGCAAGCTATGTGGGCAAGATCTTGGGTGTGCCTGATGAGGCAATTAAGTCAGCCCTAGCCAGTCTTAACTTGACCCGTAATCGTACCGAGTGGAAGAAGGCAGCAAACGGAGCCGACATACTCAGCGATGTCTACAATGCCAACCCAACCGCTATGCGTTTGATTTTGGAAACCTTCTCTAGCATTCCAGCCAATGAAGGCGGCAAGAAAATCGCCGTTTTGGCAGACATGAAAGAACTGGGACACCAGTCTGTTGACCTCCACAATCAGATGATTTTGAGCCTGTCGCCTGAAGTGTTGGATACTGTTATTTTTTATGGTCAAGATATTGAAGGCCTGGCTCAGCTGGCTAGTCAGATGTTCCCGATTGGAAAAGTCTATTTCTTTAGGAAAAATGCAGAGCAGGACCAATTTGGAGACCTGGTGAAACAAGTCAAGGAAGTTCTTGGCGGCCAAGACCAAATCCTCTTTAAAGGCTCCAATTCTATGAATCTTGGAAAAGTGGTGGAAGAAATAGAGAAGAACTAGAAATGACAACAATAAAAGCCCTTTGTTCAATAGGTAAACAAAGGGCTTTTATTTGTTTAATTTATTTGAATTTTCTCCTGATTATAGCAAATTATCTTAAAAAAGGATTGAAATTCTTCTCATGACCTATGCTTGTTGCCGCACCGTGACCAGGATAGACTGCGTAGTGGTTGGGTAAGGTTAGCAGGTGCTCTTTGATACCGGAGATTAGGTCATCAAAATTGCTGGTTGGTAGGTCTGTTCGTCCAATCGTTTCGCGGAAGAGGGCATCGCCTGTAATGACCAGTTCTGCTGTGGGAAAGATAAATGAAACACCGCCAATCGAGTGTCCAGGTGTTTGTACAACCGAAAACTGAAAACCATCCAAGTCATAGGGCCGGTCGTACTGGAAGGTGTGCTCAGCTGGCTGGCAGACGACATTGTCCATGTCATCGTGGTGGGGTAGGCCGGATAGGTTCATCTCAGGTGTGTAGAGCCAAGTCGCTTCGCTTTCTGCGACATAGACTGGAGGCTGGCCGAAGGTTTGGCGGACCTGCTCCAAGCTCATGATGTGGTCATAGTGGGTGTGGGTCAAAAGGATAGTGGAAATGGGCTTGTTGATTTGTTCAATCTTTGCCTGGATGCGAGGCCAGTCACTGCCTGGGTCAACGACGATGAGGTGACTGTCATTTTCGAGGTAGTAGGTATTTTCTTGTGCAACGGGGTTGGTGGTGTGGTGTAGTTTCATAGTGTCTCCTTTTTATCTTCTTCTAGTCTATCAAAAGTCCCAGAATTTGACACGGAATTTGTCAGGAAATGTGATATAATTTTACTGTTATGACAGAGAAAAAACATGCCAATCGTTATGCTGTTGTTGATTTAGAGGCGACAGGTAGCAGTTCGACTGCAAAAATTATCCAGATCGGGATTGTCATCGTTGAAGGGGGGCAGATTGTTGACCAGTTTGCGACCGACATCAATCCCTATGAAAAACTGGACTATCATATCAAGGATTTGACAGGGATTACCGACAAGCAGTTGGCCAAGGCACCTGATTTTGCACAGGTGGCTGGTAAGATTTACGACTTGATTGGGGAGGCCATTTTCGTGGCCCACAATGTCAAGTTCGACGCCAATCTGCTGGCGGAGGCCCTCTTCTTTGAAGGCTACGACCTTTTGACACCACGGGTCGATACGGTGGAGTTGGCTCAGCTCTTTTTCCCGACTTTTGAAAAATACGGTCTGGCGACCTTGGCCGACCAGCTTGACTTGCAACTGGACCAAGCTCACACTGCTATTTCAGATGCCCGAGCAACCGCAGAGCTTTTGATAAAGATTCAGGAGAAAATCAAGTCCCTACCCAAACAAACTGTGGAGCAAATCTTATCCTTAGCGGACAACCTCCTCTACGAATCTCGTCTGGTCATTGATGAGGTCTATACCAGCCTGGCCGACTGGCTACCAGAGGGCTTGGAGCAGGTACACGGTCTGGTTTTGAAGAAGCCTGTGGTTCCCAAACCAGCCAGACAGCTCTCCAAGGAGTTTGACAAGAATCTAGCTTTATTGGGTTTGGATGAGCGGGAGATTCAAGCTCAGTTTGCTGGGCTGGTAGAAGAACGGCTGGCAGATGAAGGGCAGGTGCATTTTATTCAGGCACAGGCAGGCATTGGCAAGACCTACGGCTATCTCCTTCCCCTCTTAGCCCAGACCGACCAGCCTCTCTTAGTCACTGTGCCGACCAAGATCTTGCAGCAGCAGATTGCGGACAAGGAAGGGCGGCAGTTGGAGGCGGTCTTCCAGATTTCCATGACCTCTGTCAAGGCAGCGAGTCACTATCTCAAGTTGGACAAGTATTGGGGGACCTTACAGCGTGTTGATGACAATCGCCTGCTCAATCGATTCAAGATGCAAATCTTGGTCTGGCTCTGTCAGACGGAGTCAGGTGATCTGGATGAGCTCAAGCAGAAGCAACGTTATCAGGCTTATTTTGATGAAATTCAGCATGATGGTAAGCTTGCGGAAAATAGCCTCTTTGCGGACTGGGATTTTTGGCGTCGCTTGCAGACGAGGGCAGCAGCTAGTCGTGTTCTCTTGACTAATCATGCCTATCTCTTAACTCACTTGAAAGACCAGGACCCCTTGATGAAGGGACGACTGCTGGTCATCGATGAAACTCAAAAATTGCTCTTAGCAGCAGAAGAATTGGCCAGTCAAACTGTCAATCTAGCCCAGACCTTGCAGCAGGTCCAGAGTAAAAAGGATCGAGCAGAAACAGTCTTGGACTGCCGTTTGTACGAGAGTACAGCCTATGAAATCAATGAGCTGGTCAACCAATTCCGCACCTACGGGCAGAGAGAATTGACTAGCAAGCAGTTGGAACAGTTGAAACAGAACTTGCGAGAACTGGATGACTGGGACTTTCTGGAATTAGACCGTATGCTGACCTACTATTCGCATTTTTGGTTGGAGGAGCATATATTAGCAGACAAGCGGGTGGTCTATCTGCGTGCCAGCAAGGAAGAATTGCTCAATGTGGCGAAACTTTTGCCTCCTGTCAAGACCTTCTGTATCAGTGCCACCTTGGACATCGGTAAGAAGGTCAGTTTGGCGGACCTCTTGGGCTTTGACCAGGTCACCTATGATGCGGTGGAGGCGAGGCCTCAGCCTAATCAGACCATACTGGTGCCGACAGACCTCCCAAGTGTACTGGATTGGTCGCGGGAAGATCACGCCAGATTTATCCTAAAAGAGTTGCAGGACTTAGAAGGAGGTAAGCGGCCGGTCCTGGTCCTGTTTACCTCGATTGCTCTTTTGTTAGCGGTGTCGGACCTGTTGGACGAGGCGGGGGTGGAGCATTTGGCCCAATACAAGCATGGGGCTGAGGATGCCTTGAAGCGTCGGTTTGAACGGGGAGAAACGAGCTTGCTTCTGGGGACTGGGCTCTTCTGGGAAGGTGTGGATTTTGCCAGCCAGCCTGAGATGATTGCGGTTTTGACCCGTCTACCTTTTGAAAATCCGCGGGATCGCTTTGTGACTAAGGTCAATCAACGCTTGCGACAGGAGGGCAAAAATCCTTTTTACGATTACAGTCTGCCCATGATGATGATGAAACTCAAGCAGGCTATTGGTCGGACCAATCGCTCGCAGGAACAGCGGTCTGCGGTGGTCATCTTGGACAATCGCCTCCAGACCAAGCGATATGGTCAGCAGGTTTTGGACTTTTTGGCCAAGGACTATTCTGTGGAACAGGTGGGCTTGGCTGACTTGAAGCAACAAATTGAACATTTTTTTGACGAGTAGAGCCTGCGGGCTCTTTTCTATGGGCTCCTGTATAGAAAAAGATGGCATTCTATGGTATAATTTTCCAAATATATTCATTTTGAAAGAGATCACTATGACAGAAGAAACAATTGTATTTAAGGTCGGGACTAGTTCTCTAACGCAAGAAAATGGCAGTTTGGATCGTATCAAAATCGCTCGAATTACCGATCAGCTGGCTCAGTTGCATCAGAAAGGCTACCAGATTGTGCTAGTAACATCTGGTTCGATTGCTGCTGGTTTTCGGAGATTGGGCTTTGACAAGCGACCGACCAAGATTGCGGAGAAACAAGCTTCTGCGGCTGTGGGTCAAGGGCTCTTGATTGAGGAATACACGCAAAATCTAATGAAGGACGGCATCGTATCGGCTCAGATTTTGCTGACCCAGGATGATTTTGCGGATGCCAGACGTTATCAGAATGCCTCTCAAGCCTTGCAGGTCTTGCTGAAACAACGTGCTATTCCTATTATCAACGAAAATGATACCATTGCCATTGAAGAGATTAAGGTAGGGGATAACGATACTTTATCTGCTCAGGTGGCTTCTCTCTTGAAAGCAGACCTCTTGGTGCTTTTGACAGATGTAGATGGACTTTACACGGCCAATCCTAACAGCGACCCCAATGCCAAACATTTGCCAGAGATTAAGGAAATTACGGAAGATTTGTTTGCCATGGCAGTAGGAGCAGGAACGTCCAACGGAACGGGTGGTATGACCACCAAATTGCAGGCGGCACAGATTGCGACCAAGTCAGGTGTACCTGTCTTTATCTGCTCGTCCAAGGAGGATACGGCCCTTTTACAAGCAGTCACGCAAGCCAACCGTGGCACCCTCTTTTTAGCGGACGACCACGCCATGAACCAACGCAAGCAGTGGATGGCTTTTTACGCTCGGACAGATGCAGCAGTTGAAGTGGATGCTGGTGCGGTTGAAGCCATGTTGCACCAAGGCCGCAGTTTGTTAGCGGCAGGAGTCAAAGCCCTAGAAGGCGACTTTGAAGTAGGACAGGTCGTGGAAGTTTACAGTCAAGCAGACCACCGCTTGATTGGTAAAGGGCGGGTCAAATTGTCCTCCAAGGACTTGCAGGACCAATTGGCAAATGGCAGAGCGGAAGGCGTATTGATTCACCGCAACGATTGGGTAAGCCTATAGGAGAAAGATATGACAACAACACAAGCATTATTAGATAGTTTATTGGCCCATAAGGCCTCTATCAACCTAGCGACAACCGAACAGAAAAACCAGGCTCTATCAGCAATGGCAGACCAGTTGGTTGCTCAAACTGAGGCAATCCTAGCAGGTAATGCCATCGATATGGAAAATGCCCAAGGTAAAATCAGCCAAGTTATGCAGGACCGATTGCTCCTGACAGCTGAGCGGATTGAAGCTATGGCTGATGGTATTCGTGCCTTGATTGGCTTGCCAGATCCTGTCGGATTAGTCATGGAAGAATCCACTAGGGCAGACGGCTTGAACATTTGCAAGAAATCCATTCCCTTTGGTTTGGTGGGAATGATTTATGAAAGTCGTCCAAATGTGACCTCAGATGCCGCAGCCTTGGCTATTAAGAGCGGAAATGCAGTCATCTTGCGTGGTGGCAAGGAAGCCTTTCACTCGGCTCAGGCCATTGTTTCAGCTTTAAAAGCTGGGCTGGAAGAGGTCGGCTTGTCACCCAAGGTTATCGAACTGGTCCAAGATACCAGCCGAACCTCTGCGACCGAGTTGATGACTGCAAAAGGCAAAATTGACCTTTTGGTGCCTCGCGGTGGTGCAGGGCTCATTCAGGCTGTTGTGGAAAATGCGACAGTGCCTGTTATCGAAACAGGAACAGGTATCTGCCATGTCTATGTAGATAAGGAGGCGGACTTGGACAAGGCCTTGCAGATTGTGGTCAATGCCAAAACCAGTCGTCCGTCAGTCTGCAATTCGGCGGAGGTCTTGCTAGTCCATGAAGAAATTGCCAGCCAATTCCTACCTCGCTTGGAGGAAGCTCTTTCTGGTCAGGTAGAATTGCGGGCTGACCAGAAGGCTCAGGCTCTTCTCAACCAATCCACACCAGTAGGCGATCAGGATTTTGATACAGAATTTCTGGACTTTATCTTGGCGGTCAAGGTCGTTTCAAATGTAGAAGAGGCTATCAGCCATATCGCTCAACACTCGACTGGACACAGCGAGGCTATCGTGACGGAAAACAGCCAGACGGCAGATCGTTTCACACTCCATGTAGATTCGGCGGCGGTCTACGTCAATGCCTCGACTCGCTTCACAGACGGCGGCGAGTTTGGTCTGGGCTGTGAGCTGGGCATTTCCACTCAGAAGATGCACGCCCGTGGTCCTATGGGCTTGCGTGAGATGACCACCTATAAGTACATCATCACAGGCGACGGCCACATTCGTTAGGAGGTCAAGATGAAGATTGGATTTATCGGACTGGGCAATATGGGAGCGGCCCTGGCCTATGCAGTCAGCCAGCTGCCAGAAACCCAGCTCCTCCTCAGCAACCATAACCCAGCAAAAGCCCAGGCTCTTCAAGAGAAGGTAGGCGGTCTGCTTTTTTCTAATGGGGAAATAGCAGAGCAGGCCGAGATTATTTTTCTTGGGGTCAAGCCTCATCTGATTCAGTCAGTCTTGTCAGGTTTACAGGACCAAATTAGCCAGAATCCTTCAGCTATCTGGATTTCCATGGCAGCGGGAGTGACCCTTGACAGCCTGGCAGAATATGTGTCGGCAGACAAACTCATTCGGATCATGCCCAATACACCGGTTGCAATCGGTCAAGGCATGACAACCTATAGCTTGGTCAATCAAGAGCTCGCTCCGCTATTGGAACAAATCCTAGAAAAATCAGGCAAGGTCCAACAGGTGCCAGAGAGCCTAATCGACGCAGCAACGGCTATCGCAGGCTGCGGTCCAGCCTTTGTCTATCAGATGATTGAGTCTTTGACCGATGCTGGTGTGCAAAACGGGCTGACGGCTCAAGATGCCAAGGTTTTGGCGGCCCAAACCTTGGCTGGAACTGCTCAGATGGTCTTGAATAGCGACAAGCACCCAGCCCAGCTGAGACAGGAAGTGACCTCGCCAGGCGGCTCGACTATCGCAGGCGTGGTAGCTCTTGAAAAAGAAGGCTTCCGTTACGCCATTATTAAGGCAGTCGCTGCCGCCCTCAAAAAGACTAGAAAACTAGGGAAATAAGAGATTGTAATCGAGCTTCATTAGGCTCTTGGTAGTGTAAAAAAGTAGCCATTTTTAGATAGATATGATACAATAAGCTGTCTGACTTTTTGGCCAATATGAGAAAGAGAATTGACAGTATGAGAAAAATAGTAATCAATGGCGGTCGGAGTTTAAAGGGAAAAGTGACCGTCAGCGGAGCAAAGAATTCAGTTGTGGCCTTAATTCCGGCCATTATTTTAGCAGATGGTGTAGTAACCCTAGATGGTGTACCAGCTATTTCTGATGTTGACAGCTTAATCGACATCATGGAAATTATGGGAGCTACCGTTAAGCGTACTGAAGATAGCCTTGAAATTGACCCTCGTGGTGTTCAAGACATGCCAATGCCCTTTGGTAAAATCAATAGTCTACGGGCTTCTTATTATTTTTACGGAGCTTTACTTGGCCGTTTCGGTCAAGCTATAGTTGGCTTACCTGGAGGATGTGATTTAGGGCCTCGTCCGATTGACTTGCATCTCAAAGCTTTTGAGGCTATGGGTGCAACGATGACCTATGAAGGCATGAATATGCACTTATCCACGAATGGTGAGCGCATTCATGGCGCCCATATCTTTATGGATACAGTTAGCGTTGGAGCAACGATTAATACGATGTTGGCAGCTGTTAAAGCTCACGGTCGAACAGTTATTGAAAATGCTGCTCGGGAGCCTGAAATTATTGACGTTGCTACCTTGCTGAACAACATGGGAGCTCATATCCGTGGTGCGGGAACGGATGTTATCACAATCGAAGGTGTGGAAAAATTACACGGGACACGTCACCAGGTTATCCCAGATCGTATCGAAGCAGGGACCTATATTGCCTTAGCTGCAGCTGTTGGTGAAGGAATTCAGATTGATAATGTCCTTTATGAACATTTAGAAATCTTTATTGCCAAACTAGAAGCAATGGGCGTGCGCATGACTGTCTCAGAAGATAGTATTTTTGTTGAAAAACAAGATCAATTGAAAGCAGTCAGCATCAAAACAGCTCCATATCCAGGATTCGCTACAGATTTGCAACAGCCGTTGACACCGCTTTTACTTAAAGCAGAAGGTAGTGGGAGCATTACGGATACTATTTATGAAAAGCGTGTTGGCCATGTTCAAGAACTAGCCAACATGGGAGCTGATATTCGTACGCGGAGTAACCATATCGCTTACCAGGGTCCAAATCAGTTAAAAGGGGCTCGGGTGAAGGCTACAGATTTACGTGCTGGAGCTGCTATGGTTATTGCTGGACTGATGGCTCAGGGGCGTACAGAAATCACTAATATTGAGTTTATTCTACGTGGGTACTCTAATATTATTGAAAAACTGACGGAACTGGGCGCTGACATCCAGTTAATTGAAGAATAAGGAAAGAGGGGCTGGGAGCAATTCCGGCCTCTATAGATACGATGACTATTTGGACTAACTTAGCCGCCTTTGCGGAGTTTGAAACTTCTCGTTTGCAGTTTAGGCCTTTTTGTTATGATGATTTAGATGCCTTTTTTCAAATCGTTTCTTCTCCTGATAATCTAACCTTTATTTTTCCTAGTATATCTGATAAGAAAGAAGCTGCTGATTTTCTTGTGAGTCAATTTATGAAGGCTCCCTTAGGAATTTGGGCTTTGGAAGACCGAAAGAGTGGGCAGTTAATTGGAGCTATTCGATTAGAAAAACTGAATGAGCAGTCCAAACAAGCAGAAATCGGCTACTTTTTAAAAAAGGATTACTGGAGACAGGGGCTGATGACAGAAGCACTGAAAAATCTAGTGTATCTATCCTTTTATCATCTAGGTATCAAACGTCTTTTATTGAAGACTCATCTAGAGAATATAGCGAGTCAGCGTGTCGCGCAAAAAGCTGGTTTTCAGCTTTTGAACCAATATCGAGGTAGTGACCGCTATAGTCGAAAGACCCGAAATTATCTATTATTTGGGCTAGACAAGCACACATTTAATTTAAGCAAGTATGAGGAAAATGAATGATTACAATTAAATCACAACGTGAAATTGATGCTATGGACCGTGCTGGAGACTTTTTAGCCAGCATTCATATAGGACTAAGAGAGTTAATCAAACCTGGTCAGGATCTCTGGGAAGTTGAAGAGTATGTTCGGAGACGTTGCAAGGAAGCCAATGTTCTACCGCTTCAAATTGGTGTAGATGGAGAGCTTATGGACTACCCGTATGCAACTTGCTGCGGGCTCAACGACGAAGTTGCTCATGCCTTTCCTCGCCACTACAAACTCAAAGAAGGCGATTTACTGAAGGTAGACATGGTACTGAGTGAGCCCTTGGATAAATCGGTTGTTGATGTGTCCAAGCTTAATTTTAATGATGTCAAGGCTATGAAGAAAATCACTCAAACCTATCGTGGTGGAGTAGCAGACTCTTGTTGGGCCTATGCAGTCGGTCAGGTTTCTGAAGAAGTACAAAACCTCATGGATGTAACCAAGGAATGTTTGTACCGCGGTATCGAGCAAGCAGTTGTTGGCAATCGTATCGGTGATATTGGTGCGGCGATTCAAGAATATGCGGAAGGTCTTGGCTATGGTGTCGTTCGTGACTTGGTGGGGCACGGTGTTGGTCCAACCATGCATGAGGAACCAATGGTTCCCCACTATGGAACAAAAGGTCGTGGTCTTCGCTTACGTGAAGGCATGGTTTTGACTATCGAACCTATGATTAATACAGGGACTTGGGAAATTGATACGGATATGAAGACTGGCTGGGCTCATAAGACACTTGATGGTGGTTTGTCTTGTCAATACGAACACCAATTTGTCATCACTAAAGATGGTCCAGTGATATTGACCAGTCAGGGTGAAGAAGGGACTTATTAATTAATTCTATGCAAGGAGGAAATATGAAAAAACAAACATTGCAATCCCAATGTAAGCAGTTTTTCGCCTCCTTTTTTTCATTTTATATATCGGCTGAGCTGGATATTACTAGTGTAGCAGTAGCTTATTATTTGATCATCTCGATTTTCCCGATTCTAATGACTCTAGCCAACTTATTACCCTATCTTAGCATTGATGTAAATCAAATTTTGGCAGTGGTAGTAGAGATTTTTCCTGAGAAACTCTATCCCAGTGTTTCTCGTTTGATTGTCAATATTTTGACTCAGCCTTCGTCCTCTTGGTTAGGAATTTCCATTTTTACCACTCTTTGGACGATTTCAAGAAGTATGACAGCTTTACAAAAGGCTGTTAATAAGGCATATGGTGTTAATCAGCATAGAGATTTTATTATTGGGCATATCGTCGGTGTTTTCTTAGGTATTGCTCTACAGCTTATCATTATGCTAGGAGTTGCAGCTTTGACGTTTGGTCAGACCTTGCAAAATATTATCAGAAGTACCTTTTCTATGAAAGATAGTTGGATTAGTGAAATCATTAGTCAGACCCAGCCAATCGCTTACCTAACTTTATTCTTAGCACTAATGATGCTCTATTTTTTCCTGCCAAATGTACGAATTAAGAAAATTCGGTATGTACTGCCAGGAACTCTATTTGTTCTAGTTGTGATGGGAACCGTGGGCCATATTTTTGGCTATTATGTAGATAGTTATGCTAGTCAATTGTTGGATTTTCGTTTTGTAACTTCAGTCATCTTTTTGGTCCTCATGCTCTGGTTTGTTTTTATGGCCAACATTCTTATTACCGGAGCAGTATTTAATGCATCTGTACAAAGTATGCAGATAGATGAATTTGATGCAAGACCTGGAGACATTGTTTCGATATTAAATCGATTAAAAGCTCGTTTTACTCCCGTTGATAGTGAGAATGATTCCGTAGAAAAAGAGGTTGATTAATGCAACCTCTTTATTGATTATCGTTAAATACAAAAAGCTTACTGAGGACATAGTTGAGTACAATGACCAATACCTGTGAGACAAACGTTGCAATGGCATTGACTGTTTGTAGATTCTGATTAACGAATTGTCCGATAATCTGCGGAAAGGCCTCTACAAAGATATAAGCTAGCAACAGATCTACTCCCATAGTAACGAGACGAGCTGAAACAAACTTAATCAGTCTTGCAAACCATCCTCTACTTTCTTGCTTAAAAACAATTTGATCGTTCGTAATAAAAGCGAAGAGAATGGCAGTGGCATTTGCTAGAAAGACTACAAGAAGCACGTTACTTAGTACAGTAAAGAGGGCGATACGTGTCATCATGTAGACTAGAGTTGTAGCAACACCGAATATGAGGTAGAGAATGACTTCGTTTTCTAGGAATTTTTTTAGTAGATTTTTCATAAAACTAGTCTATCATTTTTTCAGAAATTATGCTATACTAGACGACGTTGTTGAAGAAATCAATGACCCTTGGGGCTTGCTCACTTTACCCAAGCATATTTCAAGCATTTTGCTAAAGGAGAATTTTTATGAATACATCTAAATGGACTGCCAGAGATATGGCAGAGATTGCACTTGTCGCGGCCATCTATGTGGCTTTGACCTTGACACCGCCATTGAATGCTATTTCTTTTGGAGCCATTCAGTTCCGCTTGTCAGAAATGCTCAATTTTTTGGCTTTTTATAACCGTAAGTACATAATTGCAGTGACGATTGGTTGCATGATTTCCAACCTGATTGGATTTGGTGTCATTGACCTTTTTGTAGGTGGATTTTCAACTCTTATCTTTGTCACTCTTGGTGTCATTTTATTTGAAAAATATAAGAAAGACTATCTATTTGGTGGCTTGTTTAATAAGGCATTCTTTTATTTCTCATTCTTTTTTGCGGCGACTATGTTTACCATCGCTCTTGAATTGAAATTCTTAGTGAAATCGCCATTCTTTCTAACTTGGTTGACAACTGCAGGTGGAGAATTGCTGTCCCTATTGGTTGGTGCAGTAGTGATTGATAAGTTAGCGAAAAAAATCAATTTCGAGAGATAAGTTTTAAAGATAAATGTGAGCAGACACCTTCGGGTGTCTTTTTCGTATATAAATTGTATTGGTTTCATGCTATAATAGTAGCTATGGAAGAAAAATATTTAAAAATTGCTCATGAATTGGGCGTTAGTTTAAAACAGATTGATACGGTTCTCGCTTTAACAGCTGAAGGCAATACTATTCCCTTTATCGCTCGTTATCGCAAGGACGTGACGGAGAACTTGGACGAGGTGGTCATCAAGTCTATCATCGATCGGGATAAGGCTTTGACTGCTCTTGCTGACCGTAAGGCTACCGTCCTTGCAAAGATTGAAGAACAGGGCAAATTGACAGACCAGCTCCGTCAGGCTATCGAGGAGGCGGAAAAGTTGGCAGATGTGGAAGAACTCTACCTGCCTTATAAGGAAAAACGTCGGACCAAGGCAACGGTGGCGCGTGAGGCTGGGCTGTTCCCGCTGGCTCGTCTAATTTTGCAGAATGTAGCTGACTTGGAAGAACAGGCTGCTAGGTTCATCTGTGAAGGTTTTGATACTGCTCAGGCTTGTTTAGCTGGGGCTGTGGATATTTTGGTCGAAGCTATCTCAGAAGACAACAAACTTCGGGCCTGGGTCTACCATGAAGTACAGACCAATTCAAGCCTGACTTCAGAGCTAAAAGATCAAGAAGCAGATGAAAAAGAAGTCTTTCAGATTTATTATGATTTTTCTGAGAAAGTGGCAAAAATGCAGGGTTATAAGACCCTGGCCATCAATCGTGGGGAGAAATTAGGCGTTCTCAAAGTTTCTTTTGAACACAATGTGGATAAGATGGTTCGTTTCTTTGAGCTACGTTTTCCACAGTCTAATAGCTACATCAAGGATGTGATCCAGCAGGCCATCAAGAAGAAAATTTTGCCTGCTATGGAGCGTCGGATTCGGACAGAATTGACGGAAGAAGCAGAAGAAGGAGCTATCCAGCTCTTCTCTAAAAACCTACGTAATCTGCTCCTTGTATCTCCGCTAAAAGGAAAGGTTGTTCTTGGTTTTGACCCTGCCTTTCGAACAGGGGCCAAGCTAGCAGTGGTAGATCAGACTGGAAAACTCTTAACAACCCAGGTCATCTATCCAGTTGAGCCGGCTGGTCAGCGCCAAATTGCTCAGGCCAAGAAAGACTTGGCAGACTTGATTGGGCAGTTCCAAGTGGAAATCATTGCTATCGGAAATGGAACGGCCAGCCGTGAATCTGAAGCCTTCGTCGCTGATTTGCTCAAGGACTTCCCAGCTGTTTCCTACGTCATTGTCAATGAAAGCGGAGCTTCTGTCTATTCAGCCTCTGAACTGGCCCGATACGAGTTTCCAGACCTACCTGTGGAAAAACGCTCTGCCATTTCCATCGCCCGCCGTCTGCAAGACCCTCTGGCTGAGCTGGTCAAAATTGATCCCAAGTCTATCGGTGTCGGCCAGTACCAGCACGATGTCAACCAGAAATCTCTGTCTGAAAGTCTGGACTTTGTGGTCGATACGGTGGTCAACCAGGTCGGGGTCAATGTCAATACGGCCAGTCCAGCCCTTCTAGCTCACGTGGCTGGTCTCAACAAGACCATTTCGGAGAATATCGTCAAGTACCGCGAGGAAAATGGAGCTCTGACCTCTCGTCAGCAGCTCAAGAAGGTCCCTCGTTTGGGCGACAAGGCCTTTGAGCAGGCAGCTGGTTTCTTACGCATCCCAGATGCGACTAACTTTTTGGACAATACTGGCGTGCACCCTGAGTCTTACAAGGCTGTAGAGAACTTGTTGGCACTGCTAGGTATTGACCACTTAGATGAGGCTGCGCAGGAAAAATTAAAGCAGGTTACTATCGCAGATACGGCAGAAAAAATCGGTGTCGGTCAGGAAACCTTGAAGGACATCATCGCAGACTTGCTCAAGCCAGGTCGTGATTTACGGGATGACTTTGAAGCACCAGTCCTCCGTCAAGATGTCTTGGATGTCAAGGATTTGGTAGTCGGACAGGAATTGCAAGGTACGGTCCGCAATATTGTGGACTTTGGAGCCTTTGTGGATATCGGTGTCCATGAAGATGGCTTGGTTCACATTTCACGCATGGTCAAGCGCAAACGGGATAAGAATGGACGCCAACAAGCCTTACCTCATCCTAGCGAAGTCCTCGCCGTTGGGGAAATCGTAACCGTCTGGGTGGTTGAAGTGGATATCAAACGCAACCGTATCGGTCTTAGCCTTTTGAAACCAAATGGATCTGAATAAGTATGTGCAGGAAGTTTCCCTGCAAGACTTCGGTAAGGAATTTCGGCATCAGGCTGTCTGGAACAGACGATTACGCTCAACGGGTGGTCGCTTTTTTCCAAAAGATGGCCATTTGGACTTTAATCCGAAACATTTGGAGGAGCAAGGCTTAGAAGTCTTTCGGAAGATTGTCCGCCATGAGCTTTGCCATTACCATCTCTACTTTGAGAAGAAAGGTTATCGGCACGGAGACAGGGATTTTAAGGAACTGTTAGCTGCTGTGGACGGCCTGCGCTATGCTCCCAAACTGGAACAAACTGCCAAGCCTAGCCTGCTGTATACCTGTCAGTCCTGTGGACAAGTCTACCAGCGCAAGCGCCGCATTGACCTAAAAAAATACCGATGTGGCAAGTGTAGGGGAAACTTACTTTGAAAGAATATAGAATCAGTCCTCGGGCTGATTTTTTTATTGGTGATTATGATATACTAGAATAGAATCGAGGTAAGGGTATGGCACAGGAACAACAAGAACGCTTGATTGAGCTATATGAAAAAGGAGTGTTGACGAAGGAAGAAGCACGCGCTTGTTTTTTGGAATTTGAAGATAGGCCAGATGTGCTTTTTGTTGAGGAAAAAACTAAGTTGAGTTTTACCCTCCCTAGTTTAAAGGTATTCTCCTCCTCCAAACTGAAGCAGGAATATAGCTTTGAAGGAATTGAGTCACTTTTTCTGAGCTTGATAGAGGGGAAAGTTACTTTTAACAAGTCTAAGACAGGACAGATTCATATCAAATTAATCTATCCTCAACAAACCGATCAAGCAGTGTTGCCACAATTATATGTGGAACAGAAAGGATTGCATTTTACCTCAACAGTTCCTTGTCAGCTTACTGTATCCTTACCAGATCAACAATTAGGGATTCTAGATTTACAAATAGGACGTGCAGATGTGAAGTTGGATTATCTTCCTTTTGAAGATATTTCCATCCGTAGCAAGACGGATAAAAAACAACAGGATATTCGTATTAATGGCTACGGCCAATTTCCTCAGCACCTCTATCTTCAAGTCAGTCAAGCACCTATACATCTGATTTTAGCGAAGAATCAAGGGATTATTGGACGTTTGGAAAGTTACTCTGGACAAGTCTATATTAATCATAAGAAAAAAGTCAGTCCTTGCTACTGTGAAAAAACAGGGAAAGAGATGCTTTACTTAAAAATGCAGACGGATAGGAGTAGCTTGCTTGTGAAAGGAGTGAAGGATGTTCGATAGATTAAATTTATTTAGGCAAAAACAAAATAAGTTGGTTTCAGGGGTGTTAGCAGGACTGTCAGCTCGCTTTGGTTGGGACCTAACAATTACTCGTGGAGTATTTTTCATCCTTTGTTTACTTGGACGCCTGGGACTGATGGCAATTGCGCTCTATATACTATTATCGGTCTTGTTACCATACAAGGAAGACGTAGATGCAGAGCGTTATGGAACAGGCCCTCGTAAAATAAAAGATGCGGAAAAGATTAATAAGTCTTGGTTTGGTTAGAACATGGCGCTAGCCCTTTAAAATGAGACACACGGAAAACACTTCTGTTGAAATCTAGTAAACTAGAGACAGGAAGTATTTTGTAATGGTCAAATTTCAGAAGGTTTAGCTAGTGTGATTGCATATATTTGGTAGATTGAGTTTTTTAGCGTAAAAAAGTTTGAGATCATCTTTCTTGTTACTCTCTTGAAAACTCTCATTGTTTGGCTAACTTTTTCAAGTAAAAGTGCTCTTTGGAAGATCCAAGAGCACTTTGTTTTTTACTTTTCTCTCATTGTAGCCAATAGTTTTTGTGCAGTTTCTAGGTTGCTGTGTTTTTCTTTGCGCAGGAGTTGGGCCAATAGGTCCACTTCCTGTTCCTCAGCGCCAGCAAGGAGGGCTAGGGATTTGGCATGGAGTTTCATATGACCAGCCTGAATGCCAGAAGTGACCAGCGCACGCAGGGCTGCAAAGTTTTGACAGAGCCCGACAGAAGCGATGATGGAGGCTAGTTGGCGGGCCTTTGGCTGGTTGAGCAGGTCAAAAGCAACTGCCACCTTGGGATTGAGCCCGATCGAGCCCCCAACCGAGGCGATAGGTAGGGGCAGGGTGATGGAGCCGATTAAGTGCTCCCCATCGATTGACCAAGTAGAGAGTCCCTTGTAATGTCCATCACGACTCGCAAAAGCATGAGCACCGGCCTCAACCGCTCGCCAGTCATTTCCAGTCGCAATCACCACAGCATCGATGCCGTTAAAAATCCCCTTGTTATGGGTGGCGGCTCGATAAGGGTCCACCTGGGCCAGCTTGCTAGCTAGGGCAATTTTTTGAGCTGTTTCTTGGGCAATAGCAAAGCTTGTAGCCAGACTAGAGATGGCAAGACGGCACTGGGCAGTGACCAGAGATTCGGTCGCATAGTTGGACAGAATTCCCATCAAGGCCTGTCCCCGGCTGAGTTCTTCCAAGTCCTCCTTAATGGCTTCCAGCATGTTATTGAGGATATTGGCGCCCATAGCTTCTTGGACATCCACCTGAAGATAGACAATCAGAAACTCATCCTTGCTTTCCACGGTTAAATCACGTGCTCCTCCGCCCCGTTTCACAATCGATGGATGAGCTTGATTGGCAGCTTCTAAAATACTCGCTTTCTGGTCGAGAATAGCCTGACTTGCTTTGCTATGGTCAGGAACATCAAAGAGTGCCACTTGTCCAATCATGATGCGATTGTGGATGGTAGTTGTCAAACCACCAGACCGAGCGATGATTTTGGCGCCGAAAGAAGCAGCGGCAACCACAGAAGGCTCTTCTGTTACCATGGGAACAGAGTAAACCTGGCCATCCACAAGTAATTCAGGCAGAACCGAGAGGGGCAGAGCAAAGGTTCCGAGATGGTTTTCCGCCATCTTACCAGCGATAGCTTCTGATAGGTTACTGTCCTTATGGAGGATGTCAAGATTTTCTGCAGATAGAGGATTGTTTTGGTGGAGGATGTCAATGCGTTCTTGACGTGATTTTTTATAGAATCCTGAGAAATGAGACATAGTTTCTTCTTTCTAGCGAAAAGCGCCCTTGGAGAGAGCCAAAGGGCGCCGTTTTGGCTTTTATTTACGATAGATACGTTTGTGCTTATCTACTTGGATAAGAGCAAATGGTGTTGGGTCTACAGGTAGGTCGATAGCCGTACCTGTTTCGTCTAGGCTGATTTCTTGGAAGAAGATATTTTCATATTCTTCCACGCTCAGCTTGGTTCGTTGATTCAATGTTTCTAAGCGATTTTGGTCCAACTGTTTCTGGTATCCTTCAACAAGGGAACCGCTGAAAATTTCACAGACAGCACCGCTACCATAGCTATAAAAGAGGATTTGATCCCCTGCCTCTAACGCTCTGCTATTTTCCAAAAGGGAAAGGAAGGAGAGGAAGATGGAGCCAGTGTAGATATTGCCGACAACCTTGTTATAGACGATGGCTTCTTGGAAACGTTCTGTCAATCGATTGAGGGTCTCTTCGTTTTTAGCAATGGCTTGCAAACCTTTAAGACCTTGCTTGGAGAAGGGTATATGCAAGCACATAGCCGCAAAATCTTCAAGCGATTTACCCGTTTTTTGCTGGTAATAATCAAAGGTTGTGGTCAAGCAGTCAGTATACTGTTCTGTTGAGAAGCGGCCATCAACGCGAGGATACTTCTCATAGTTTGGTCGCCAGAAGTCATAGATGTCGCGGGTCTGGCAGACATTATCATTGTTGAGGACCAAAATTCGTGGGTTTGCAGTTACCAACATGGCAACTGCACCAGCACCTTGGGTAGGTTCACCGCCAGAAGCGACTCCATACTTTGCGATGTCGCTAGCGATGACTAGGACTTTTGATTCTGGGAATTGAGCGATATGGCTTTTGGCAAGACTTAGTCCAGCCGTTGCGCCGTAACAAGCCTCCTTCATCTCGATGGAGCGAGCGAAGGGCTGAATACCGAGTAATCCATGAATGGTGACGGCAGCAGCCTTACTTTGATCTACGCTAGATTCTGTACCGACAATAACCATGTCAATGATTTGTTTATCTTCTTCTGTCAAGATAGCTGCAGCAGCTTGAGCGCCGAGTGAGATGATATCTTGTGTGACTGGAGTGACAGCCATTTCTGATTGGAGAAGTCCAATTTTATATTTATTGGGGTCGATGTTGCGGGCTTGGGCTAAATCAGCCAAATCTAAAACGTAATCGGGTGCCGCAAAACCGATTTTATCAATACCGATGTTCATAATATATCCTTTGTGTACAAATGATAGGTTAAGGTGTTTGCGCATTGGCAACGATGAGGGAGATGCCTTGACCGCCTCCGATACAAAGTGAGCAAAGACCAAGCTCTTTTTCTTGCTTGATTAATTCGTGAATCAGAGTGACTAGGATTCGACTACCACTGGCTCCGATTGGATGGCCAAGGGCGATGGCTCCACCGTTGACATTGACTTTTGCAGGATCAATGCCGAGTTGTTTGACAACTGGAATTGATTGGGCTGCAAATGCCTCGTTGAGTTCGAATAGATCAATATCCTCGACTGTTTTATTCAGTTTTTGTAGCGCTTTTTGGCTAGCAGTAATAGGTCCAAGCCCCATCAATGCGGGATCTAAACCGCTTGTTGCATAGGCCTCAATATAGGCAAGTGGAGTGAGGTTGAGCTCCTCTACTTTCTTCTCAGACATGAGTACAAGGACGGCACAGCCATCATTGATGCCGGAAGCATTAGCAGCAGTGACCGTACCGTCTTTTTTGAAGGAAGGTCGCAAAGTTGCCAATTTCTCAAGCGGAGTTAGACGAGGGTATTCGTCTGTCGAAAAAACCGTTTCACCTTTTCGAGTTTTTAGAGTAATGGGAATAATTTCATCTAGAAAACGCCCTTCAGCAATAGCTTTTGCAGCTTTTTCTTGACTAGCGTATGCAAAGGCGTCTTGGGCTTCACGACTGACTTGATAGCGCACAGCCACATTTTCAGCTGTAATGCCCATGTGGTAGTCATTGAAGGCATCTGTAAGGCCGTCTGTCAGCATGGAATCTTCTAGGGAGATATGACCTAACTTGCTTCCAAATCGACTAGATTTGGAGAGGTAGGGGGCCTGACTCATGATTTCGATACCTCCAGCAACAACCACATCATTGTCACCTAGCATAATGGATTGGGCAGCAAGGAGGACTGATTTGAGACCTGAGCCACAAACTTTGTTAACAGTGTATGCGGAAGTTGTTTCTGGAAGTCCAGCTTTGAGAGCAATCTGGCGAGCAATATTTTGTCCATGCCCTGCTGAGAGAACATTTCCAAAGATCACTTCGTCGATACTGTCTACTGGAATGTTTCTATTTTTTAATGCTGCTTTTAGAACTTGAGCTCCTAAGTCAGCTAGTTCAATGTCTTTTAGACTGCCTCCGAAGCTGCCGATAGCAGAACGGTAAGCAGATACAATTGCTACTCTTTTTAAGTTCATAGTGAGTATTGACTCCTCATTTCCATTTACTCAGCTTTGCCATTATATCATTTTTTCTGTATTTTTGCAGAGAATGGGAATCTGTCTAGGGACTGATTTTTTAGAAGAGCAAGTCCAAGTGTAATGAAAAAGCTCACCATGCGGTGGGCTAGTTTCGTGATTCCAACTAGTTATTCGTTTCGAAAAACAACAAAACTAGCAAGAACTAGGAGCATGAAACCTGCTAATAAAATAGGAAGTGAAGCCATGTCTCCTGTAGAAGGAAGAACTGTTTTCCCAGCTGATGGAGGAGTGGTATTGTTGGAAGTGGTAGATGGATCTGTTGAAGTAGATGAGCTAGAAGTTGGTGGCACTGATTCAGCTTTATTTGTGACATTGACATAGGCATTAAAGGTCGTTAAATCGAAGTCAGTTGCGGTTACCGGTATAGGTGTCGTATTAAGGATATAACCTTTAGGAGCAGTAACCTCGGTAATTGTATAATCTGTATAAAGAAGACCAGATAGACTAGCTACTCCGTTGGCATCTGTGGTAATTTGACCAACTTCCACACCAGATGAGGCACGAACAACACTAAAGACAGCTCCTTGAAGTGGTGCACCGGTGGTATCATCGGTTTTCTTAATATTCAATATACCCAAGTATAGTCACAAGAATACGAACTAAATCATTGGACTTTTGGAAAAATGATGGAAATAGTAGCATTTTTTCAATTTTTTGTGTAAAATGGAATGGTATCAGAGGGAAACCTCAAAATTTAAAGGAGAATCCATTAATGGTAAAATTGGTTTTTGCTCGCCACGGTGAGTCTGAATGGAACAAAGCTAACCTTTTCACTGGTTGGGCGGATGTTGATTTATCTGAAAAAGGTACACAACAAGCAATTGATGCAGGTAAATTGATCAAAGAAGCGGGTATCGAATTTGACCTTGCATTCACTTCAGTGTTGAAACGTGCGATTAAGACAACAAACTTGGCGCTTGAAGCATCTGATCAATTGTGGGTACCAGTTGAAAAATCTTGGCGTTTGAACGAGCGTCATTATGGTGGTTTGACTGGTAAGGATAAAGCTGAAGCTGCTGCACAATTCGGTGATGAGCAAGTTCACATCTGGCGTCGTTCATACGATACGTTGCCACCAGAAATGGCTAAAGATGATGCTCACTCAGCACACACTGACCGTCGTTATGCACACCTTGATGATTCAGTTATTCCAGATGCTGAAAACTTGAAAGTAACGCTTGAGCGTGCCCTTCCATTCTGGGAAGATAAAATTGCTCCAGCTCTTAAAGATGGTAAAAATGTTTTCGTTGGTGCACACGGTAACTCAATCCGTGCTCTTGTAAAACACATCAAACAATTATCTGATGACGAAATCATGGATGTGGAAATTCCAAACTTCCCACCACTTGTATTCGAATTGGATGAAAACTTGAACATTGTGAAAGAGTATTACTTGGAAGCATAATTTAGTAACACCTGAGCTTGCTCGGGTGTTTTTTGGTGCGGGAATTCAGATTTTTTACCAGCAGTATGCTATACTTAATTTATCAAAAACAAAGGAGAAGAAGATGGCAAGTAAAAAAATGTTACACGCTTGTTTGCGTGTGGAGAACTTAGAAGCATCTCAAAAATTTTATGAAGAGGCATTTGGATTTAAGGAAACCCGTCGCAAAGATTATCCAGAGCACAAGTTTACCTTGGTTTACTTGGCGCTTGATGGAGATGACTTCGAGATTGAGTTGACCTATAATTACGATCACGGTCCTTACATTGTCGGGGATGGGTTCTCCCACTTGGCACTTTCTTCTGATGACTTGGAAGGGGATAATGCCAAGCATAAGGAGTTAGGTTATCCAACCACAGACATCAAAGGCTTGCCAGGTAGCCCAGGTCGTTATTACTTTGTGACAGATCCGGATGGCTACCGTGTAGAAGTGATTCGTGCAAACTAGAATTTGGAGTATGTATTCCAAATTCTTTTCTTTTAACTACAAAGGAAACTTGAATATCAGCGTATTTTTTGATATGCTTGAAAGTAGTAAGTATGAGTTTTAGATTAGGAGAGTGAAGTGAATTATTCTACACCAACGAAGAAAATTATTCTAGCACTGTTATCAGTTATCTTATTAGTCAGTCTTGTTTTATTCACTACAAGTAAAATAATTGGTCATTTTGAAACGAAGAATGCTACGAGTTTTATAGAGAAAACAGAGTCAGCCTTACAAGCAAAAAGTGATTTTTACCATGAAAGTTATTATTCAGGGACTACTTATATTTCTACCTATATTCCTAAGGATACAAATGGTCAACCTCTAGAATCCATCAACGAAAAAGTTCAGACATATTTAGATGAAAAGTTCGCGTCTAAAAAAAGAAAAAAGCGTGTGACAGACATCGTTTTTGTAGAAACAAGATCGAAAAAAAGTAGTTTCCAAGGAGTCAGTATTCAAAGTGTAGAAGCAATTTCTTATCACGTTGATGGTTTTTCTATTTCTAAAAAAGAATCAACATCGCTATACAGTCAGTGGTTGACAACTGATAATCAAGTATTTACGATTGGAACATTTTTATCTGATTTAAATCTGGCGCATTCAATTTTTGCTGGGCAATTAAATCAAATTTTGACCCAAAAAGGACAGGAACAGTCAACTGTTGAAAATATAGTCAATCAATTCATTGCTAGTGATATTAGCAGTTATTCTTTTTCCTATGCTAACAGTCAGCTGACCTTGAAAGTTCCAAAGAGCACGTATGGGGTAAAGGAAATTAGTGTCCCAATTACGGCATTTTACGATATTTTACAGAGCTCTTATCTATCGGATACGGATAGGGCTGCTTATGATGCCTATCAGGAAGAACAAAAGAAAATAGCCAGCCAAAAACGCTTGGCCATCACATTTGACGATGGTCCGAATCGTGAAACAACACCCCAGGTCCTGGATTATCTCAAAAAATACGGTGTCAAAGCAACCTTCTTTGTATTAGGGAAAAATGTTGCAGGAAATGAAGATATTCTAAAGCGAATGATCGATGAGGGACACGAAGTGGCCAACCATAGCTGGAGTCATCCGTCTCTGACAGGCTTAACAGCTGATCAGGTTCGCATGGAGATTGAAGAGACACAAGCAGCTATTAAGGAAGCAACTGGTGTAGAGCCAACCTTGGTCCGTCCTCCATATGGAGCAGTAAATCAGTCTGTTATGACTGTTATCAATAAGCCTATCATTTATTGGTCAGTGGATTCAAATGACTGGCAGAGTCGAAATGCGGGTGCTATTCTTTCACAGGTACAAAGCAATACTTATCCAGGGAGCATTCTTCTTCTCCACGATATCCATCCCACAACAGTAAATGCTTTACCAGCTATTCTAGATTACTTATCAAAAGAAGGTTATACTTCTGTAACAACAACAGAATTACTGGGAGAAAACCTCAATCCACAGCTAATTTACTATGATCAGACACGTTCTGGTGTAGCCAATTCTTGATATGGATTGAATTTTAAATATTAGTAAAAGGGTTATTGAGAGAAGGCGCTGGCGCCCTAAAACAAGACACATGAAAAACACTCCACTAGAAGACCTGTACTGCCTCCCAAAAGTTAGATATAAAGTGGGCGGTACAAACTAGGAACAGGAGTGTTTTATTATGGTCAAATTAAAAAAGTTTGAGATAAGCTTTCTTGTTAATATCTTGAAAATTCTCATTGTTTGGCTCATTAATGCAAGATAAAATGCTCTTGGATATTTCCAAAGAGCATTTTATCTTTTCAGCCAATCGCTAAGAAACTGGAGAGCGATTGGTACATTCTAGTGAAAACCATACTAGCAAGCTACTCTTGTTTACTTCATAGTAGGGAACAAGAGTACATCCCGAATAGTAGTAGTATCTGTCAAAAGCATGCAGAGGCGGTCGATACCGATTCCGAGGCCGCCTGTTGGTGGCATACCGTATTCGAGGGCTTCGATGTAGTCGTAGTCAACGCCTGTCGCTTCGTCGTCACCCAATTCCTTGGCTTTGGCTTGGGCTTCAAAGCGTTCCAATTGGTCGATTGGATCGTTCAATTCTGTAAAGGCGTTTCCGTATTCCTTGGTCATGATGAAGAGCTCGAAGCGGTCTGTGAAGCGTGGGTCTTCATCGTTCTTCTTAGCCAGTGGAGATACGGCTACTGGGTGACCATAGACAAAGGTTGGTTGGATAAGAGTTGCTTCAACGAATTCTTCAAAGAAGCTGTTGATGATTTGACCAACTTCTGTATGGTGTTTTTCCACAGGGACCTTGTGCTCAGCTGCAAGGGCTTTTGCTTCCTCGAAGCTCATCTCTTGCCAGAAGTCCACGCCAGTTTGTTCCTTAATGGCATCAACCATGTGGATACGCTTGAATGGCTCGTGGATATTGATGACAGTATCCTGATAAGTCACAGGTCCGTCGCCGACAACCGCCTTGGCAGTATGCTGGATAATTCCTTCGGTCAAGTCCATGATGTCTTGGTAGTCTGCATAAGCTTGGTAAACCTCAATGGAAGTGAACTCAGGATTGTGGGTCGCATCCATACCTTCGTTACGGAAGATACGGCCGATTTCATAAACGCGTTCCATACCGCCGACAATCAGGCGTTTGAGGTGGAGTTCTGTCGCGATACGAAGGACCATGTCAATGTTTTGGGCATTGTGGTGGGTGATGAATGGACGGGCAGCAGCACCACCAGCTTCGTTGTGAAGGACAGGTGTCTCCACTTCCAAGAAACCGAGTCCGTCAAGGTAACGGCGGATTTCTGAGATGATTTTTGAGCGAGTCACAAAGCGATCAAAGCTCTCACGGTTGGTAATCAAGTCCAAATAACGCTTGCGGTAGCGGGTCTCGATGTCTGTCAAACCGTGGAATTTTTCTGGCAATGGGCGGAGCGCTTTAGACAGGTGAGTTAACTTGCGAGCATGGATAGACAACTCACCAACATTTGTCTTGAAAACATCTCCCTCGACACCGATAAAGTCACCAAGGTCTGCTTTTTTGAAGATTTCATAATTTTCTTCGCCAACATCATCCTTACGAACGTAAATCTGAATCTGGCCTTCGCGGTCTTGAATGTGAGCAAAACCTGCCTTACCCTTACCACGCTTGGTCATGATACGACCTGCAATGATTGCTGTTTGCCCTAATTCTTCCAAGTCTTCTTTTGATTTGTCTTCGTACTTGGCCTTCAATTCAGCTGAGTTGGCAGAACGCTCAAAACGTTTTCCAAATGGGTCAATGCCCTGTTCGGCAAGAGCCGTCATTTTCTCACGACGGACAATCTGTTGGTCATTTAATTCTTCAAAATGTTCAGTTGACATAAAAATTTCATTCCTCCAAAGTCTGTTCTTTCTATTCTATCATAGAATAGGGAAAAAATCAGCAAAAAAGAAAGCAGGAAACTACTTTCTTAGTGAGATTTATAACGAGTATCATTCCAAGTTAGTTCGGTAAAGTGTTCAAAGTCGGTCGTTTCCAAAATGGAAATGGAAGCATTGTCCAAACCGCCTCGGTGACGAAGTTGGTCGAGAGGAAAGCCCAGCAGTCGATGAATGGAAGCGGTTAGGATAGCTCCGTGGCTGACAATAAGGACTGTTTCAGCAGCCGTATCCTTGAGCGAGTAGATAAACTCCATGAACCGCTGGGTGACTTGTTCAACCGACTCGGCACCAAACAATTCTGAGTGAAAATCTGTCAGGTTGTGCTTCAAGACGAAAAATTCTTGAGGATAGGCAGACTTGAAATCCTCGATTTTAGTGCCTTCCAGCTGTCCAAAATTCCATTCACGTAGTTGTTGCGTGGTTAGAACGGTTTGGCAATGGTGATTGGCTTTAGCAATTTCTACGGCAGTACTATGTGCGCGCTGCAAATCACTAGAATAAATAGCATCGAAATGAAGGTCAGCTAAGTGTATTCCGAGCAAGTCAACCTCTTCCAAGGCTTGTGGTAGGAGGGCAGAATCCCCAGAATAACCTTGGAAACGACCTTCCAGATTCCACTCGGTCTTTCCATGTCGGACAAAGTAGATTTTCAAGTCTAATCTCTCCCCTCGATCAAATCGGCAAAGTCAGCTTTTACAAAATCAGCTAATACCTGACTGTCAATTCGAATCGAGCGACCAATTTCACCAGCAGAGACAATCAAGTGACCGAGTTCAAGGGCAGATTGGTCAATGTAGATTGGGAAATTATGCTTTTGACGAATACCGACAGGGTTGTTGGCACCGTGGACGTAGCCAGTTGTTTTTTCCAAGTTCTTTTGCGGAATCATGCTGACTTTTTTATTGCCTGAGATCTTGGCTAATTTTTTCTCAGATAGGTGTTCTGTGATTGGAACAATGCCGATAATTGGTCCAGTTTTATCTCCTGTCAACGCCAGTGTTTTGTAGATTTCGTGTTCTTCAATTCCTGGTGGAAGTTGACCTTCGAAGGCATTTAAAACAAGGCTATCATGATCGATCTTAGCCTTGTCTAATATTTGGTCCACCAAGGTTTTCTTTATTTTAACCTTTTTTGCCATTATTTATATTTTTCCTCAAGTTTACTCATCCAAAGCCCTAACCATGCTCCTAGTATAAATAGGACAATAGCAGCAATCCATGTAATAAAGTCAGCTCCAGCATAGGAAATTGACTCTTTATTACTTGCTTGTGGAATCAAAATTAGGAGAGTAGAAGATGAGACGATACCAATAATAAAATGATAAACACGTGAATGGTAGACTTTCAGAGCGTGGTCCATTGCTTTTGAAAAAGCCACCATTGCAAGAACGCCACCGATTGCGATTGGTAGGAAGGTACCGAATAGATCAAGTGATTTGAAACCATTGAGCATTGGCGTGTAGATACCCAAAATTAATAGTAAGTTTGAAGGGCTGAGTCCAGGAACAAGTACCCCTAAAGCAATCAAGGCACCTGCCAGTACAAAACTAGCAAAAGTAGCTGGAAGTGTCCCGACAAGATCGCTCAAATTGTAAAGTAGGAGACCAGAAATGATGAATGTCCCAATCAACCAAGCTAAATCAATGCTATCTCGTTTGCTCTTTTGAGTTGATTCTTTAAGTAGGCTAGGAATAGTTCCCACGATTGCTCCCGCAAATGCCCACAAAACTGGGACTTGGAAATGTTGCAATAAAAATTCTACAGGGAAAGAGAAAAGTGCGATTCCCAAAATTCCACCAATTCCTACAGGAACAAAATAAAGAAAGTTTTCCTTGAAATCTTTTCGAATATTTGCTAAAAATCCAATCAATCGTTCATAAATTCCAAGGATAGCAGCAAGTACCCCCCCTGAAACACCAGGTAAGATAAAGCCGAGTGCGATAATCATACCTTTAATAATTCTTGCA
Organism: Streptococcus suis; assembly: GCF_024509525.1. Taxonomy (GTDB): domain Bacteria; phylum Bacillota; class Bacilli; order Lactobacillales; family Streptococcaceae; genus Streptococcus; species Streptococcus suis_AC. The sequence continues at coordinate 192,458 of NZ_JAMWEM010000002.1, read as the reverse complement.
ATCCAAGAAGCCATAATGTCCTCCAAAATGTATTTATAACGTTCCAATTATAGCACAAATCCTCTGAAAATCTAAAAAAAGAGTGCCTGAAAGATAAAATCTAACAGGCAGGTCAATTATATCCGATAAAAGCTCGGTCTTGCTTTGTAGAGTAAGATGAGCAGAATAGAGGCAATTGCAGTGGAAGGAAGAATATAGCTGATATTATAGGTAAAGGAATAGAGCCAGACAGGGGTACCAGCTGGGGCATAGTCTGCGTAGAAAATAATTCCTGATAAGAAGGTAGCTACCAATCGGATGCTTCCTCCTAGAAAACTAGCCAGGGTAATGATGAGAGTAGCATGTTTTATATATTTTTGTTTGGATAGGGCGGAGGTCAATAAACCTGCTAAACCAATTCCAGCGTAAGAAAGTGCGTAGTCAAGAAAAACTTGAAAAATGTTTAGGAAGTAGCCACCGTAGAAAAGTTGAATGGTTCCTACAATACCACCAGTAAGAATACCCACCCCTAGTCCGTGGCGTAGCGCAAGCAGTAAGATTGGAAGCATGACTAAGGAGATAGATCCACCTTGGGGCATTGTAAAGAGTGGGAATTTATCAAAGACGAGGGCGATTGCAGAAAAGATAGCGACTTCAGCTAGAATAGATAATTTGGATTTGGACATAAAAAGCCTCCTTTGTAGACAGTGAACAAAGGAGTGTTTATAGCAGAGTATAGTATCATTCTATAAAGCACACAATTCCTACGCTAGTGTTAACTAGATCAGGTTCGAGGATTTCGCAGTTCGCGATCTCAGCCGAAGCACTCCTTTGTGTATATGTAATTGGTGGAATTATAACATTTTATTCAGGTGTTGTAAATAGCTTCTGATAAACTTCGTTAGGATCTTTGAGAGTTGTAATCAAATTTAAATCCATATGGTTGGCAAAGCCATTAACAGCGCCTCGAGAAGTATACTGATGTAAATCGTAATCAATATCCGTATTGGGAGCAGCCTCGTAGTAGCCAGAATCAGTACCGTAGGTCGGAATCCAAATAGCATCAAAATTTTCTGTGGAGATACTGTGCTCTTCCATAAAGTAAGTTCCGATGTAAATTCCGATATTTGTGGCTCCTAAGTTGACTAGTTCTTGTCGAAAGGCTTCTATACCACTGTTCATGTCTTCCATTGTCTTTTCTTCAACATCCATCCAATAAAAAGTAGGGTTGTATGGAGAAGCAGCTTCATAGAAGGTCTTTGCTTCGCTTTTCATCGACTCAATGCTATTTCCTGTGATATAGGCATACACCGCTACGGGAATACCGCGTTTTTGAAATTTTTCAATATGTGTTTTATAAGCCTTGTCCATTCCATTTTCATCTGTAGCACTATTGTCCTTTTTGGTGTGAGACCCGCTTTGGACGCGAACAATAGCTCCAGAGATGCTAGCAGAGAGTATATCGTAATCAATTTCCTCAGGTTGCTGCCAAGCGGACACATCGATAATTGGCTTCATCTCAAGAGCGTTTGTGATATAGATTTGCTCTGCTTGATAGGTTGAGGTAGAGGATGAAGTCGATGTACTGGAGCTGACAGTTGTTTGAGCAGCATTGTTTGTCTCTTGCGCCATTCCCCTACTCTTGAGGAGAATACCTGTAAAAATCAGGAAGAAGATTAGCAAAAAGATTGGCTTTATTTTCTTTCTCATCCCCTTTAGTCTATCGTAAAAGTCCGTAAAAATCAAAAAAATAGTTTATCTCTTGACACAGATTAAGCGATAAGCTATGATTATAGTGAATTGGAGAAAGGAGGTAGGAGATAATGCCACTAAGTCGAATGGCGAGGATCGTGATGTTGGCAGCTCTCTGTATCTCTCTACGCTTTGCTTTTGTATATCTTCCAAATATCAAGCCTATCTCAGCTATTTTTTTTGTCAGTATCGGCTACCTTGGCCTGGTAGATAGTCTATGGGTGATGGCACTTACCATGCTTGGAAGTAGTCTGTTATTGGGATTTGGGGTAATTGTGCTGTGGCAGATAGTGGCTTTTGCCATTCTGATGTGTTGTTGGACTTGGTTGACAGCGCGGTTTTCCATCTCTATTTTTTTTAAAAGTATCTTAGTAGGATGTCTTCTTCTTTTTTATGGAATGTTAATCGGCCTACCATCTGCATTTCAATATCAAATAAACTTTTTTGCGTATTGGTTGAATGGTCTATCATTTGATATAGCACATGCTGTCTCCACTTCTTTATTCTATCCCGTTATTTATTCTATTTTTAGGAGGACTTTTTCCAATGAGAAAATTAATTAGCAGTCTGGCGGTGCTAGTCTCAGCATTCTTACTTGTAGCTTGTCAACAGGAAGCAAAACAAGAAGAAGTGCACTATACAGCTACCATTATTGTACATTTTTCAGAAGAAAAGACAGTAGAAAAAACAGTTACGGTTAAAAAAGGCGATTCTGTTATGGATGCTTTAGAGGAGTCTTTTGCAGTAGAGGAGACCGAAGGATTTATTACCTCTATTGATGGTGTCAGTCAAGATGAGGCAACGAATACATATTGGTCTTACGAATTAAATGGAGAGTTCGCCTCTAAAGGAGCAGAGAATCAACTGATTTCAGAAAATGATAAAATTGTATTTTCGTTAACAACTTTTAAATAATGAAGTGCCGTGGTTTAGATTGGGCCACGGTACTTTTCTTTCGGATTTTGCCTGTACTTCTTTGATTTCATTGGAAATAGCTAGGGGATTTTCTTAAAAGTATGCTATAATGATAACGATACACTAAAAGAGAAGAAATAGGACAAGTATATGAAGATTGATAAGCGGCACTTGTTGAACTATTCGATTTTGATTCCGTATTTGATATTATCAGTTGTGGGGTTGATCATCGTTTATTCAACGACTAGTGCTTTACAGATTCAAAATGGTGGTTCTCCATTTTCCCTGGTGATGAACCAAGCCGCCTTTTGGATTTTAAGTTTGATAGTTATCTGGATTGTCTATCGAATGAAACTTAGTTTTTTGCGGAATAATGCGGTCATTACCATTGTTTTGTGGGTAGAAGCTGGAATGTTGATTGCCTCACGTTTCTTTGAAGCTGTTAACGGTGCGCACGGTTGGATTCGGCTGGGCCCAGGAGGGATTATCGGCTTACAACCGGCTGAATATCTTAAGTTAATCATCGTCTGGTATTTAGCCAATAAATTCTCGAAATTACAAAGCGATGTTCGAATTTACGATTACCAAGCCCTGACGAAAGGACGTTGGATTCCGAGGCAGCTGAATGACTGGCGTGTCATTTCATTGATTTTTCTAGTATTGGTTGGTAGTTTGCCAGACCTTGGAAATGCTACAATTATTGCCCTAATTATTGTGATAATGGTGACTGTCAGTGGTGTGAGTTATCGTTGGTTTTCAACGGCTCTGGCTGGAATCGTCCTTGCTGCAGGAATGTTGTTAGGATCCATCAAGATTCTTGGTGTTGATTTGGTATCCAAAATTCCTGTATTTGGCTATATCGCTCGTCGATTTGCTGCTTACTTTGATCCGTTTGCCGATGCAACAGAGTCAGGCTTGCAGCTGACGAATTCCTATTATGCTATGAGCAATGGAGGCTGGTTTGGCTTGGGTTTAGGAAACTCTATTGAGAAAAAGGGGTATTTACCAGAAGCCCATACGGACTTTGCTTTTTCCATAGTGATTGAAGAACTTGGTTTTTTAGGTGCTAGTTTGATTCTTGCGATTCTCTTCTTCTTGATTCTGCGGATTATCGTGGTGGGAATTCGAGCACGAAATCCTTTCAATGCCATGATGTCTTATGGAGTGGCTGGCATGCTTCTGATTCAAACCTTTGTCAATGTTGGAGGGATATCCGGTTTAATTCCGGCAACAGGAGTAACATTCCCCTTCCTTTCTCAAGGAGGAAATAGTTTGTTAATCATTTCCATAGGAATTGCATTTGTCTTGAATATTGACGCAAATGAAAAGCGTGACTTAATTCAAGAAGAGATGGAACAAACCATGTATTAATAGAGCTGAAATTGAGAGGAGCTACTATGACAATTCATAAATTAGAAAATTACAATAACAAAGAAACCATTCGAGAAGAAGTAGAAATTTTAACCAGTCTCCTTCAGGATGTTGCTAGACAGATGATTTCGGAAGAGACGTTCAATAAAATTGTTGAATTGGCAGATCTTTCGACCCAGGATAATTACCAGGCTTTACTAGCTATTATTAGTGAGCTATCGAATGAGGAGCTGGCGGTTATTTCACGCTACTTCGCTGTCTTGCCACTCTTGATTAATATTTCTGAGGATGTAGACTTGGCTTATGAAATTAATCATCAAAACAATATTGGTCAAGATTATTTAGGGAAACTATCAACGACGATTGATGTAGTTTCGAAGCATGCCCATGCGACAGAGATTTTGGAAAAACTCAACGTTGTTCCCGTTCTCACTGCCCATCCAACTCAAGTTCAACGTCAGTCTATGCTAGACTTGACAAAACATATCCACGAGTTACTCCGTCGATACCGTGATGTGAAGCTGGGCTTGCTCAATAAAAGCAAGTGGGAAGATGAACTTCGTTTCTATGTAGAGACAATCATGCAGACAGATATGATTCGGGAGAAAAAACTCAAGGTAACTAATGAAATTACCAATGTGATGGAGTATTACAATAGCTCATTTATCAAGGCTGTTACCAAGCTCCAGCGAGAATATAAGCGTCTAGCAGCTGAGAAAGGTATTGAGCTTGTTAATCCGCATCCGATTACCATGGGAATGTGGATTGGTGGGGATCGTGATGGAAATCCTTTTGTCACTGCTGATACTCTTAAACTGTCAGCCTTAACCCAATGCGATGTCATCATGAACTACTATGATGAGCAACTCTATAAACTTTATCGGAAGTTTTCTCTGTCAACGACCATTATTAGAGTTAGTCCAGCTGTACAAACGTTGGCTGATTTGTCTCAAGATAAATCGGTTTATCGTGAACACGAGCCATACCGACGCGCTTTCCACTATATTCAAATGAAATTAGCCAATACTCGTGCATACTTGGTTGAAGATAAAAAGTCAGATATTCGTTATGCGAATGTGTCTGAGTTTAAAGCAGATCTTCTAGCAATCAAATCTTCCTTGGAAGAAAATCGAACAGCTGCATTGATTAAAGGTGATTTTACTGAATTATTGGAAGCAGTGGAGGCCTTTGGTTTCTACCTAGCTAGCATTGATATGCGCCAAGATTCGTCAATCCACGAGGCGAGTGTAGCAGAACTTTTAGCTTCAGCAGGCATCGTGGATGATTACTCCAGCTTGTCAGAAAATGAGAAGTGTCAGATTCTTCTTAAAGAGTTAGAAGAAGATCCACGTATTCTTTCTGCGACCAATGTACCTAAATCTGAACAATTGGTGAAGGAACTAGCAATTTTTTCAGTGGCGCGTGAGTTGAAAGACAAGTTAGGTGAGGAAGTCATCAAGCAACACATTATCTCACACTCAGAAAGTGTCTCAGACTTACTAGAGTTGGCTGTTCTACTCAAAGAGGTCGGTCTAGTAGATAAAGACAAGGCTCGTGTGCAGATTGTTCCGCTTTTTGAAACAATCGAAGACTTGGACAATGCTTCAGACACTATGCGTCAGTATTTGCAGCTAGATTTGGCAAAACGTTGGATTGCAGGCAACAAAGGCTACCAAGAAATCATGCTAGGCTATTCTGATTCCAACAAGGACGGAGGCTATCTATCATCTGGTTGGACTCTCTATAAGGCTCAAAATGAATTGACTCAAATCGGTCAAGAAGAAGGAGTAAATATCACTTTCTTCCACGGTCGTGGTGGTACAGTAGGTCGTGGCGGAGGTCCGTCTTATGATGCTATTACTTCTCAACCATTCGGTTCAATCAAGGACCGTATCCGACTAACGGAACAAGGTGAAGTTATCGGTAATAAATATGGTAATAAAGATGCTGCGTACTACAATTTAGAAATGCTTGTTTCGGCAACACTGGATCGTATGGTAACTCAAATGATTACCAATCCAAACGAAATCGACGGCTACCGTGAAGCTATGGATGAGATTGTATCAGATAGCTATCAAATTTACCGTGATTTGGTCTTCAATAATCCACATTTCTATGATTACTTCTTTGCTGCAAGTCCGATTCGTGAAGTTTCGAGCCTCAATATCGGTTCTCGTCCGGCAGCCCGTAAGACCATTACGGAAATCGGTGGTTTGCGTGCGATTCCGTGGGTCTTCTCTTGGTCTCAAAACCGCGTGATGCTACCAGGTTGGTACGGTGTCGGATCTAGTTTCAAACATTACATTGATAAAAATCCAGCTAATTTAGCCAAATTGCAAACCATGTATCAAAACTGGCCTTTCTTCCGATCCCTCTTGTCTAATGTAGACATGGTTTTGTCCAAGTCCAACATGAACATTGCTTTTGAGTATGCCAAGATGTGTGAAGACGAGGAAGTGCGTGCTATTTTCTATACTATTTTAAATGAATGGCAATTAACTAAAGATATGATTTTGGCTATTGAGCAAAATGACGAACTGTTAGCAGAATTACCATTCTTGAAAGCTAGTCTGGACTACCGTATGCCTTACTTCAACGTGCTCAACTATATTCAGATTGAGCTCATCAACCGCCTCCGCCGTGGCAAACTTAGTAAGGAGCAGGAAAGTCTGATTCATATCACTATTAACGGTGTGGCGACAGGTCTGCGGAACTCAGGTTAATACCAATTCAAAACAACTTCTTCGGAGGTTGTTTTTTTGAGGTCTAAAAAGATATAATGGTAGAAAAAAGGTGTAACCAAACGCATTTTCATTCGTTATATTAGTGAAAGGAGGGGAGGACTATCAAGCTTGATGATTATGAAAAAGAATTGGTCAATCTAGCAGAGGAGATTTCCTACTACCTGCAAAAATCAGGAGCTAGTTCGGCAGATAGTCAGGATATTGCCCAAGATGTGCTGGTCAAATTATTGGAAGCTGAAATTGTCCTTCCTTTGGAAAAAGTGCGGGCCTGGCTTTATCGGTCAGCAGTCCGAGCCTATATTGATAGATATAGGAGGGACAAGCATTATCTTGAAATTTTACAAAGGGAATTTTTCACTCCAGACAAGCTTCTGGTCTATGACCAGGAGGGGCATGAAGAACTCTATCAAGCGGTAGCAAGTCTACCTGACAAGTATCGGCAGATTATTGACCTTTATTATTTTCAGGATATGACGACCAAGGAAGTGGCTACTGTCTTGGGAAAAAGTCAAAGTTGGATGAAAATCAGCCTTTACCGAGGACGCAAACAGTTGGAGAAATTACTAGAAGAGAGAGGATATGACTATGAAGACTTTTGAAGAAGTGACAAAAAAGAGTAAGCGGAAGAATTTATGGAAGACCGTTGGGATTAGTAGCATAGTAGGAATAGTTCTGCTGTTATCCAGCCTCTATGCCCTCCGTTTGTTTTCTAACTATCGGAGTCAGCAGGCACAGGAGCATTTTAATCGTGTCCTTCAGGTAACCTATCCAAATGTAGATGTGGAACGATTCTATGTTAATGAAACAGGAATGGTTTCAGGCTATGTTGATTATACGTTGTCAAAGGATCTAGCAGGTGTTCCTTTTGCGTTTGGGCATCTGGAAGTAGATTATAACTTATATGGAATCTTTGCTAATTTTGGTCAGTATTTCCCAGAGGGTTCTGAAGAATATTACTACCACCAAGATAGCAACAGCAAGTTACCGATTTTTTACAATACTAAAACAGCTTCTGGCCGTCAGGAATTATCCTATACTAAGGAGATGAAAGGGCAGCTAGTAGAAGTGGCCATTACTTTTGATAAGAAATATACATTAGCAGAGATAAAGAACATGGTCCCAAGTAATCTCAAACAGAATTGGTATTGGATTGGGACGGAAAAATCTCAGCTGAGAACAGAATACTTATCCCTAGTCAGTCTATTCGGCATGGATTCCGAACAACTACAAGCAGTGACAGCAGAAGTAGCCACAGATGACCTTGTTCCTTATACAAGCCCCCTTACTGTGATGAAAGAATTGGTGGACTACCAAGGCGATTACGCCCTCTCTCCTGAAATCAAGGGTGATGTACAAGCTTATGTCGACAAATTTGGCGATACAGACTTCACCCAGCAAGCAGAAATCGACAAACTAGAATTCGCAGGAGTCATTCTCACAGGTCGAGCAGAAGACTTTGCAGGGCTAGAAAACGCCGATTGGATCTATGCTTCTAGCATCGGAGCCAGCACCCAAAATCAGCCCTATTATCAGCTAGATGTGGAATAAATCAGAAAAACGATAGAAAATGCTTGCAATTCTGCTACAATTTGATAGAATAGTAAGGTAAAGTTAGACCGTATTGCCTACTGTCTATCTATAAAATATATTTTATTGGAGGCTTTTACCAAAATGGCAAAAGAAAAATACGATCGTAGTAAACCCCACGTTAACATTGGTACCATTGGACACGTTGACCACGGTAAAACTACTTTGACAGCAGCTATCACAACTGTATTGGCACGTCGCTTGCCTTCATCAGTTAACCAACCTAAAGACTATGCGTCTATCGATGCTGCTCCAGAAGAGCGCGAGCGCGGTATCACTATCAACACTGCACACGTTGAGTACGAAACTGAAAAACGTCACTATGCTCACATCGACGCTCCAGGACACGCGGACTACGTTAAAAACATGATCACTGGTGCTGCTCAAATGGACGGTGCGATCCTTGTAGTAGCTTCAACTGACGGTCCAATGCCACAAACTCGTGAGCACATCCTTCTTTCACGTCAGGTTGGTGTTAAACACCTTATCGTCTTCATGAACAAAATTGACTTGGTTGACGATGAAGAATTGCTTGAGTTGGTTGAAATGGAAATCCGTGACCTTCTTTCAGAATACGATTTCCCAGGTGATGATCTTCCAGTTATCCAAGGTTCAGCTCTTAAAGCCCTTGAAGGTGACACTAAATTTGAAGACATCGTTATGGAATTGATGAACACTGTTGATGAGTACATTCCAGAACCAGAACGTGACACTGACAAGCCATTGCTTCTTCCAGTCGAAGATGTATTCTCAATCACTGGTCGTGGTACTGTAGCTTCAGGACGTATCGACCGTGGTACTGTTCGTGTCAATGACGAAATCGAAATCGTTGGTCTTCAAGAAGAAAAATCTAAAGCAGTTGTTACTGGTGTTGAAATGTTCCGTAAACAACTTGACGAAGGTCTTGCCGGCGATAACGTTGGTGTGCTTCTTCGTGGTGTACAACGTGACGAAATCGAACGTGGTCAAGTTATCTCTAAACCAGGTTCTATCAACCCACACACTAAATTCAAAGGTGAAGTTTACATCCTTACTAAAGAAGAAGGTGGACGTCACACTCCATTCTTCGACAACTACCGTCCGCAGTTCTACTTCCGTACAACTGACGTAACTGGTTCAATCAAATTGCCAGCAGGTACTGAAATGGTAATGCCTGGTGATAACGTTACTATCGACGTTGAATTGATCCACCCAATCGCCGTTGAACAAGGTACTACTTTCTCTATCCGTGAAGGTGGACGTACTGTTGGTTCAGGTATGGTTACAGAAATCGAAGCTTAATTCGACAACGTTCCCAGAAATAACAATTATAGTCAGACAACTTAATTGTAACTCTCTGCTTCGGCAGAGAGTTTTTTTTGCCTTTAGGCTTTAATCTTACCTGATATTATGCTATAATGGACTTTGTAAAATAAAATAGAAGAGGTATGTGAAATGTCACGTAAACCAATTATTGCTGGTAACTGGAAAATGAACAAAAACCCTCAAGAAGCACAAGCTTTTGTTGAGGCAATTGCAGGTAAATTACCTGCTGGCGACAAGATTGAAGCAGCTATCGCAGCTCCTGCTGTTGATTTGAACGCACTCTTGTGGTTCGCTAAAGATTCTGAATTGAAAGTTGCTGCTCAAAACTGCTACTTTGAAGATGCTGGTGCCTTCACTGGTGAAACTTCTCCAAAAGTATTGGCTGAAATGGGTGTAAACTATGTTGTAATCGGTCACTCAGAGCGTCGTGATTACTTCCATGAAACAGATGAAGACATTAACAAGAAAGCACACGCTATCTTCCGTAATGGTTTGACACCAATCATCTGTTGTGGTGAATCACTTGAAACGTACGAAGCTGGTAAAGCAGTTGAATTCGTAGGTGCTCAAGTTTCTGCAGCTTTGAAAGACTTGACTGCTGAACAAGTTGCATCACTTGTGATTGCTTATGAGCCAATCTGGGCAATCGGTACTGGTAAATCAGCTACTAAAGACGATGCACAAAATATGTGTAAAGCTGTTCGTGATGTTGTTGCAGCTGACTTCGGTCAAGAAGTTGCAGACAAAGTTCGCGTTCAATACGGTGGTTCTGTAAACCCATCAAACGTTGCTGAATATATGGCTTGTCCAGACGTTGACGGTGCGCTTGTTGGTGGTGCATCACTTGAAGCAGAAAGCTTCTTGGCTTTGTTGAACTTCTAATAAGTTAAATAATATGAGAAAACTTCTAGCAAGAATGTTAGAAGTTTTTTGCAAGAAGGAGGAGAGATGAACTTTAAGTCTATTTTACTAGTTGTCATGGTCATAATGGCTAGTTTGGTAGGTTTGACAGTTTCTGCAGATACGGTTACCTTGCAGAATAACCCAGCCCAGCTGACTACAGCCAGTGGACAGATAGCCGAAGTTGAGTTGTTTGAAGAAGATGGTGAAACGAAGCTAATGTTACAGTCTACCGTCGATGTGAGCTCAGCAACTGTTAGTATATGGAGCCAAGAAGATAAGGCAGACCTTCAGGAGGTGGCATTTATCACAGATTCAAACGGACGCTTAGTGGCTCTGCTCAGTAGAGAAAACTATTCGGATGCGATATCAAACTTTTGGTTTCAAGTTACAATAACCAGTGTTAATGGTATCGTATATAACTTTGAAGAAACGGAATTAAGTTGGTCAGTAGATACTAGCAAAACAGAAAGTACCACGAATGATTCATCTAGTTTGGCTACAAGTAATTCTAGTGCGATATCTAGTAGTACGAGTCAAACAAGCTCTATTCAGTCGGCTGGCAAAACTGTGACCGAAGCAAGTACAAGTACGATTTTATATCGGTTGTATAATGCTGATTTGAAAGTTCATTTATATACAAAAGACAGCAATGAGTATCAAGTTCTGGGACGTTCTGGTTGGAAGCAGGAGGGACAAGCGTGGGAGATTTCTACGAATCAGGGCACAGTTGTCTATCGTCTCTACAATCCTAGTTTGAAAGTTCACCTGTATACAACCGATGCAAATGAGTATGCTGTATTGGCTAGTCGTGGCTGGAAACAAGAAGGGCAAGCTTTTCGTTCTTATGGGAGTCTCCCAGTCTATCGTTTGTATCACAATTCCCTTCAACGTCATCTCTATACAACGGACGCTAATGAATATGCTGTCTTGGCGCAGAGAGGTTGGAAGCAGGAAGGGATTGCCTTTTACGGACTTGGAAAAGCGAACACAACGAAAGCATCAGGGACGCTAACAATCTCGAATATTGATAAGCAAGCAGGAACTTTTGATGTGATTATATCAAATGTTGTTGGTACCTCCACTATTCAGTCTGTTCAAGTCCCGGTTTGGACAGAAATAAACGGTCAGGATGATATCAAATGGTACACAGCAACTAAGCAATCTGATGGAACTTACAAAGTAACGGTCGATAAATCCAATCACAAAAATGGAACAGGAACTTATCAAGTTCACCTCTATTACCAATATAGCAACGGTAGTTCAGGTATAGCTTCTACCAAAACAACTCTTCCAGAGGCGGTATTGTCTGGAAAGATTTCTATTCAGAATCAAAATAATAATTTAGGAACTTTCGATGTAGTAGTGACTGATTTGGCTAGTCCGAATGGGATTAGCAGTGTACAAGTCCCTGTTTGGTCAGAAGTAAATGGTCAAGATGATATTGTTTGGTATACAGCTACAAAACAATCGAATGGAACATATAAAGTAACGGTTGAATCTCGTAACCATAAATATAGTGAAGGGAACTATCAAGTTCATCTCTATGTTAAAGATAGTAGTGGTCAAACCCAAGGTGTTACTTCTACAGCAACCAATGTAACGATTTCACAAACCAAGCCAGAGGCGACGATTAAGATTGCAAATGTCAATAACGTTTATGGTTTCTTTGAGGTTGTTGTTTCCAATATTTTTGCACCTGCTGGTGTTGAAAAAGTAATGGTTCCGGTATGGTCTACGGTGAATGGTCAAAATGATATCAGTTGGTACCAAGCAATCCGTCAGTCTGATGGAACTTATCGAGCGAATGTTCGTTTGGCGAATCATCAGTATGAAACAGGTACTTATAATGCACACCTCTATATCACATCAGGTGGCACTCATTATGGTGCGGGTTCTACGACAGCGACAGTCACCTATCAAGCAAAGACCATCCGTACTTTCATTGATATTAGTAGTCATAATAGCAGTCTCTCAGTTGCAGACTATCGTTCTATGATGGCTCAAGGAGTTTCTGGGGTTGTTGTCAAGCTGACAGAAGCAACTACTTATACGAATCCGTATGCTAAAGAGCAGATAGCAAATGCACAGGCAGCAGGTCTTAAAGTGTCAGTTTATCATTATTCACACTTTACTGATGCAGCTAGTGCTCAAGCGGAAGCACGCTATTTCGTCTCAGTTGCTAAGGCTCTAGGATTGTCAACAAGTACAGTCATGGTCAATGACATTGAAGAAGATAAAACCAGGGCAAACATCAATGCGAATATGAAATCTTGGGAAGCTGAAATGAAGCGTCTAGGATACAATAATTTGGTCCACTATACTGGTGCTAGTTGGATTGATAAGAGTGGTTTAGGGTATTCTGGACCGATTGTGACTTCTCAATTTGGAATGAGTAATTTCTGGATTGCCCAGTATCCTTACAGCTATTCAACCATGACAGCGGATCAGGCACGAGCAATGGGACTTCATGCAAGCGCAGCTGCTTGGCAATTTACTTCTGTTGCTCAATTGTTGGTAGGACGTTCGTATTTTGACCTTAATCTTGATTACACCGGTCGATTTACAAACTAAAAAGCTATTAGCCCCTAAATGAGGTACAAGAAAACACTTCTGTTGAAATCTAGTAAAACTGTACTGCCCCAAAAGATAGACATGAAATCTAACGATTGGGGCAGTATAGTTCAAACTAGAAACAGGAGTGTTTTAATATGCTTAAAATAACGTATTTGGTAGAAACGAAGTTAACCTGTATCGAGTGGTTCCATTCCATCCCAAGCTCTGCAACCTTTTATCTCCATACTTGGGGCAATCTAACCAAATATCGTATAACAGATGCTGTCAAATCTACAGAGCATGTTATAGTATATCGATAGAATAGTGATTGTATGTTGAAAAACGAGTCTTAGTTCGTGTGGCTAGCGATGATTTCTATTGGGCCTGTAAAGGTCCAGTCTGTCACATCAGCTGGCAAGATAAAGTGGCTTCCTTTTTCAAGTGGGTAGTTGGTTTCGCCGACTTGGATGGCGCCTTGACCTTCGATGATACTGACTAGTAGGTAAGGTACTGTCTGTTTCATTTTGACTTCTTGGTCAATATTCCATTTATATACGGTAAAGAAGGGATTGGCAACCAGAAGTGTTGAGTCAAGATTGTCTGCTTTGAGGTGGGCCGGTGTTGAGTTAGCTACAGGACCGATGGTCAGCACATCGATCGATTTTTCAATATGTAGTTCACGGAGGTTGCCTGCGTCGTCACGGCGGTCAAAGTCATAGACACGGTAGGTTGTATCACTAGATTGTTGGGTTTCTAAAATCAGGATTCCTTTACCAATAGCGTGCATGGTGCCACTTGGGACGAAGAAGAAGTCGCCTTTTTTAACAGGTACATGGGTCAAGAGATTGTCCCAATCCCCAGCTTCGATTTGCTGACGGAGTTCTTCTTTAGATTGGGCATTGTGGCCATAAATGATTTCAGCGCCGTCTTCGGCTTCTAAAATGTACCAACACTCTGTCTTGCCCAATTCACCTTCGTGAGCCAAGCCATAGCTATCATCGGGATGGACTTGAACGCTGAGCCAATCGTCTGCATCAAGGATTTTTGTTAATAATGGAAAAACATCATCGGTTGGATTGCCAAATAAATGTTTTTCATTCTTATAGAGGTCATCCAGTCCTCTTCCTTTATATTGACCGTTTGAGACAGTAGTTACGCCATTTGGATGGGCAGAAATAGCCCAGCATTCACCAGTCTTATCACTAGGAATGTCGTAGTGGTAGTTGGTTCTTAGGCGATTGCCTCCCCAAATTTTTTCCTGCATGACGGGTGTGAGGAATAATGGTTCCATGATTTTCTCCTTAATAGTAAAATTTCTTCTATATGAATTATAACAGAATTTTTCCAAATTTTAGGAGGATAAACCTATGAAAAAGGGTTTGTTTAAGTTAAGTGTCACTGCGTTTGCGGCTCTTGCTTTAGCAGGTTGCTCAGGATCGACTAACTCTTCAGAAAGTGGTGGAGAAACCATTACATTTATTAACCATAAGACAGACTGGGAGACCAATGGCAAATGGGCTGAGTATATTGCTGAGTTCAGTGAGAAATACCCAGACATTCATGTTGAAGTCCAAACAGTGACGGACTACGCAGGCCAGATGAAGACTCGAATGAACAGTGATGAGTATGGAGATGTTCTGATTTCAAACGCTGCCAACCTACTAGGAGCTGTTGCCCATTTTCAACAAAGAATTGGGGTAGAAAAATGAAATTAAAAAAAACAGGACCGAATCGTCTTTTTTGGTGACTCCATCACAGAGTGGGGACGAGATGAGAATGATGTAGGAAGCTTGGGACATGGTTATGTTAATCACGTTGCAGGCCAATTAGCTGCTCGGTATCCACAAGCCCGTTTTTCTTTCTATAACCGAGGCATTGGTGGAAACAAGGTTGCAGATTTGAATGCCCGTATTTATGAATGTCTCAATCTCAACCCGACAGCCATCATACTCATGGTGGGTATCAATGATGTTTGGCATACTGTTGGTCAAGAATCATTTGGAAGTCAGGCAGAGCAGGAACGGTTTGAAGGTGAATACCGTAAGCTGTTGACAAGTCTGACAAGGACAGGTCTGCAACGGATATTAGTCTTAGAGCCATTTGTCCTGCCTTATCCTCTGGATCGACAGGAGTGGCGAGTAGACTTGGATCCAAAAATTCACATTGTGCGACGCTTGGTTCAGGAATTTGATTTGGAATTAGTTCCCTTAGATGGACTTCTTAATGAGCAAGCCATTCTCCACTCTGCACAGTACTTGACAGGTGAGGATGGTGTGCATCCGACACTAGCAGGAGCAGCATTTATTGGAAATGAAGTCTTAAAAAGGTTGCAAATGGAGGTATAGGATGAGGACAAAGGATGCTCTGACGCTTTGGGGTGACTATGGTGGTAGTCAATCCAAGCCAAAAGATTTTGATGCATTTTGGGAAAAGGCTTTGAAAGAGGTTGATGGAAAAGGTCTAGACTATCAGTTGAGATCAGTTCCTTTTAAAAGCCCGCTTGCAGATTGTTTTGAACTCATTTTTTCAGCTGTGGACGGATCTAGGATTGTCTGTCAGTTCTTGAAGCCCAAAGGGGGTATTGTGAAATGCCCTGTCATGTTTCAATTTCACGGCTATCACACCAATGTTGGAGATTGGTCGGACAAATTGACTCTGGTTTCCTTGGGCTATCTGGTGGTGGCAATGGATGTTCCTGGACAGGGTGGCGCTTCTCAAGATTCTGGCCAGACAAAGGGAGGAACCCTCAAAGGACATTTACTCAGAGGAGTGGAGGAAGGTCCGGAAAATTTATTTTATAAACGAGTTTACCAAGCCATTTATCAGCTTACCCAGATTGTGAAATCGATGCCTGAGGTTGACAGTCAACGCATGTATAGTTATGGCGTTTCGCAAGGAGGGGCATTAGCCTTGGTTTGTGCCAGTCTGTGCCCGCAGGTTAAGGCTAGCTTTGTCCAATATCCATTTCTCAGTGATTTTAGAGAAGCCTATGGACTACAAGCAGAACAATCAGCCTATGAAGAAATCCCTTATTATTTCCGCTTTCGAGATCCTTTGCATGAAACGGAAGAAACGGTATTTAGCGCCCTGGATTACATTGACATCCAATACTTGGTACCACGGGTTCAAGCCAAAGTCTTGTGGGGTATGGCTCTAGAAGATCGAATCTGCCATCCCAAAACGCAATTTGCGGCCTATAATCAATTACAATCAGAAAAAGAATTACTCTTTTATCCAGAATTTGGACATGAGTATCTACCGAAATTTAACGATATCATGCACCAACGATTAAGTGTAGTAGGAGAAGATGATGAAAGAATTTCCAGCTAATTTTTGGTGGGGAGCAGCGACATCAGGTCCCCAAAGCGAAGGGCGTTTTGCTAAAAAACACGCCAATATGTTTGACTACTGGTATGAGATAGAACCAGAAGCCTTCTATGATCAGGTTGGGCCTGATACGGCTTCCAACTTTTACAATAGTTTTCGTGAAGATATTGCTCTCATGAAAGAAGTTGGTCTCAACAGTGTGCGGACTTCTATTCAATGGACGCGTTTGATTGATGATTTGGAAACCAATACGGTCAATCAGGATGCGGTTGATTTCTACAATCAGGTGATTGATTGTTTCATTGAAAATGGCATTCGTCCAATCATGAATTTGCACCATTTTGACTTGCCAGTGGAGCTTTATCACAAGTATGGTGGCTGGGAGTCTCGTCATGTGGTGGATCTCTATGTTGGCTTTGCAGAGCAGGCCTTCAAATACTTTGGTGACCGTGTCAAAGAATGGACAACCCATAATGAGCCAATGGTCGTTGTGGATGGAGAGTACCTTTATCAATTCCATTATCCTAAAGTAGTGGATGGGAAAAAAGCTGTTCAAGTTGCCTATCATCTCAATCTTGCCTCTGCCAAAGCCATTGCTAAATTCCGTGAGCTAGGCTTGGATAAGGAGGGTGGACGCATTGGTACAGTCTTGAACTTGACGCCAACCTATGCGGCCTCAGAAGCGCCAGCTGACCAAGAAGCAGCTAAATTTGCTGAACTCTGGAACAACAAGATGTTCTTGGAACCAGCTATCTACGGACATTTTCCAGCAGAACTTGAAGAGGTTTTGACGCGCGACAAGGTTATCTGGCAAACAGCACCAGAAGACGCAGACATTTTCAAGAACAACACTGTGGATTTCCTTGGAGTCAACTTCTACCATCCAAACCGCGTGAAGGCGCCAGACATCGCTCCAAATTCTGTTGGTGACTGGATGCCTACCCGCTACTATGACCATTATGATATGCCAGGACGTCGGATGAATATTGACAAAGGCTGGGAAATCTACCCAGAAGCCATCTATGATATTGCCATCAATATTCGCGATAATTACAAGAATATTCCATGGTTTGTTTCTGAAAATGGTATGGGAGTTTCACGAGAAGAACGGTTCTTGGATGAGAATGGTCAGGTTCAAGATGACTATCGGATTGATTTCGTCCGTGAGCATCTGGAATTTCTTCATAAGGGAATCCAAGAAGGTTCTAATTGCTTTGGGTATCACCTCTGGACGCCGATTGATTGCTGGTCATGGACCAATGCTTATCGCAACCGCTATGGATTTATCTCAAATAATATTCATACGCAGGTGAAAACCATTAAAAAATCAGGTGAGTGGTTTAAAACGGTTGCTGGTCAAAATGGATTGGACTAATCAATCCAGCCTTTGATTTTCAGCGAGTATGAAGAGGTGCTCAAGAACAATCCGGTAAGTTTAAACGCTTCGACTTGTTAGATATTTGAATCTAAAATCCCTCAAAAGTGAGGGATTTTTTTATAAATAATACACTTGTTTCTCCTTATAGACCTAGCTTATGGTATAATAGTTTCAAAGAAAGTGTGAGGTAGCTTATGACTGTATTTGTCAAAGATTTGATTGACCATGTCCGAGTTGAAGCTGCTTATAGCAATGACGAGCTCTTGCTTAAGGAGATTACCACTTCGGATATTACCCGACCAGGTTTAGAAATGACGGGCTATTTTGATTATTATTCACCTGAGCGAATTCAGTTAATCGGGATGAAGGAGTGGTCTTATCTCATGGCCATGACTTCTCATAACCGTTACCAAGTCTTGCGGAGAATGTTTCAACCAGAGACGCCAGTCGTTATTGTGGCAAGAGGGCTTGAAATTCCAGAAGAAATGCTCCGTGCAGCAAGGGAACAAAAAATTGCTGTTTTCCAAAGCCAGACTGCTACTAGTCGTTTGTCAGGGGAACTATCTTCTTTCTTAGATAGTCGTCTGGCGAATCGAACCAGTGTTCATGGAGTGCTCATGGATATTTACGGTATGGGGGTGCTGATTCAAGGAGATTCAGGAATCGGAAAAAGTGAGACAGGTCTAGAATTGATTAAGAGAGGGCATCGAATCGTTGCAGATGACCGAGTGGATGTATATGCCAAAGATGATGTGACGCTTTGGGGTGAACCGGCAGAAATCTTGCGCCACTTAATTGAAATTCGAGGTGTCGGAATTATCGATATTATGAGTTTGTACGGTGCTAGTGCTGTCAAGGAATCGTCGGAAGTTCAGCTAGCTGTTTACTTGGAAAATTATGATACAGGAAAGGTTTTTGACCGTCTTGGAAATGGTGGAGATACAATTGAAATTGCTGGGATTACGATTCCGCAGATTCGTATTCCTGTCAAAACTGGTCGAAATATATCAGTGGTCATAGAGGCAGCAGCCATGAACTATCGTGCGAAGCAAATGGGATTTGATGCGACCAAAGAATTTGAAAAACGTCTATCCAATCTAATTGCAAGCAATAAGGAGGAGAAAGCATGATTGATCCTATTGCTGTTCGCATTGGTTCGCTTGAAATTCGCTGGTATGCGCTTTGTATTGTAATCGGTTTGATGCTTGGTGTTTATCTAGCTAGTAAAGAGGCACCGCGTAGGAAGATTTTACCTGGCGATATATTTGATTTTATTCTCTACGCCTTCCCCTTATCCATTCTTGGGGCGAGACTCTATTACGTTATCTTTTCTTGGAGTGATTATCAAGATAATATCTTAGAGGTTTTTGCCATATGGAACGGTGGGTTAGCTTTTTATGGCGGTTTAATAACTGGTGCTCTAGTCTTATTTTTCTTTACTCGTTATCGATTTATCAATACCTGGGATTTTTTAGATGTAGCTGCACCATCTGTCATGCTAGCTCAAGCTATTGGACGGTGGGGGAATTTCTTTAATCAGGAAGCATATGGAAATGCGGTTGATCATTTGAATTACTTACCTTCTTTTATTCGGGAGCAGATGTATATCGATGGTGCTTATCGACAACCAACCTTCCTATTTGAATCACTCTGGAATTTAATTGGTTTTGGTCTCATTTGTTTTCTTCGTCGCAGACCATCCTTACTAAAACAGGGAGAAGTGACCGCTTTTTACTTAATTTGGTATGGGATAGGACGGTTATTGATCGAAGGAATGCGTACAGATAGCCTCATGTTCCTAGGGATTCGTGTATCTCAGTGGTTGTCAGCAGTTTTCATTTTATTAGGAGTAGCTCTGATTGTCTATAGACGTAGATATAAAAATATTCCTTATTATCAATCTTAAAGGAGATTTATATGATTGAAATTTCTATCTTAATTATTGCGCTTTCTATCGTGGCAGTATCCATCTATATTGTTTTACTATTGAACAAATTGTCCAAAGTGACAGATGAAGCCCAAAAGAGTTTACAGATTTTAACTAGTGATGTCAATGTCACTCTTTACCAAACAAACGAACTCTTAGCAAAAACCAATGTTTTGGTTGAAGATGTCAATGGTAAGGTATCTACCCTAGATCCACTCTTTGTTGCTGTCGCAGATTTATCCACTTCAGTTTCAGATCTTAATGCCTCAGCACGTGATTTGACTGTTAAAGCCAAAGAGGCAGGGAAAAATACAGCCAAGGCCGGAGGTGTTTTGTCGGCTATCAATCTATTTTCATCTATTTTAGGCAAGAAAGGAGAATAATATGGTTAAAAAATCGAGTATTTTTACAAGCATTTTGTTAGGTGTAGCAGGAGGAGCTGCAGCGGCAGTTTTCTTAACTAGCAAATCGGGTAAGGCTCTTAAGGAGCGTGTTGTCAATTTTACAAAAGACTATCAAGAAAATTATGAAGAAATCAATGCAGAACTCCTTCATAAAGCTCAAGATTTAAAAGAACAGGCTGTTGGAAAATACCAAGAAGTCAAGGAGCAATTTGAGACAGGTGAGTTAACGGTTGATGATTTGATGAAATCAGGCAAGGAAAAGGCTCAGGTTGTCAAGGAACAATCCAAAGAGCGGATTGAGCAAATCAAGGAAAAAATTGCGGAACAAAATCTAACAACCGGCGATTTAATTGCATCTATTAAAGAGAAAACAGTAGCTAGTTTACCAACTAGAGAAGAAAACGATATAGAGCAAGAAGATATTGAGCTTACTATAGATGATTTAGTAGAGCCCCAGGATAATAGTCAGTAATCATTTAACAAATAAAAAATACGAGTAAGTCCATAAACTGGTTTTACTCGTATTTTTTTAGTTTAGTAATCGCTAGACGATTTTCAGATGTTTCAATTGTGATACTTATAGACCATAGAGGTAGTCGTTATCTTGCATGGCTTCCACTTCACCGAGCAGGTAGCCGTTACCGACTTGAGAGAAGAAGTCGTGGTTAGAAGTACCAGTTGAGATGCCGTTCATAACGATTGGGTTGACATCATCCGCTGAATCTGGGAAGAGTGGATCTTGTCCCAAGTTCATGAGAGCTTTATTGGCATTGTAGCGAAGGAAGGTCTTCACTTCTTCAGTCCAACCGACTGCATCATAGAGTGACTCGGTATACCCTTCTTCGTTTTCATAGAGTTGATAGAGTAAGTCATACATCCAGTCGCGGAGTTTGCCCTGCTCTTCTTCAGACAATTCATTGAAACCAAGTTGGAATTTGTAACCGATGTAGGTGCCATGAACCGACTCGTCACGGATGATTAGTTTGATAATCTCAGCTACGTTAGGCAATTTGTTGTTACCAAGGTAGTAGAGTGGCGTGAAGAAACCAGAGTAGAAGAGGAAGGTTTCGAGGAAAACGCTGGCTACTTTCTTCTCAAGTGGAGTACCGGTTTCGTAGATTTCGTTGATAATCTTTGCCTTGCGTTGCAAATATTCGTTGCTGTTGGTCCACTCAAAAATGTCTTCAATCTCAGATTTGGTGTTCAAGGTTGAAAAGATAGAAGAGTAAGACTTGGCATGGACTGACTCCATGAATTGGATATTATTGTAAACAGCTTCCTCGTGTGGTGTACGAATATCGTTGCGAAGAGCTTGGACACCTGTTTCAGATTGAAGGGTATCCAAGAGGGTCAATCCGCCAAAGACCTTCCCAACCAAGTCTTTTTCTTGGGCAGTCAGTTTACGCCAGTCATCCAAGTCGTTTGACAAGGGAATCCGCGTATCGAGCCAGAATTGCTCGGTCAACTTTTCCCAAGTTGACTTGTCGATCACATCCTCAATGGCGTTCCAGTTTATGGCTTTGTAGTAGGTTTCCATATTTATCTCTTTCTTTTATCGAAATATCTATACTATTGTATCATATTTTCTGCTAAAAAACGCCCCAAGGACGTTCTTTAGATTAGTTTGTGTACAGTCACAATTTCTCAGAGTTAGTAAGCTAGCTAGCTAATCCGCTCATAGCGGTTAGCGTAGATTAGGTAGTTGGCTTGCCAACAGCTAATCTTGTGAAAGTTACGACCTGAGAGAAGTCGTTCGATACTAACAACTTTTCGAGTTAGTAAGCCACTTAGGTACTGATTAAATAGTTAGTACCGTTCATTCATTAGATGCTTCAGCATCAATGAATGTTAGTGTCTTAAATTACACAACTTTCACATTGGTTTGCTCCGACTTCTTCACCGTCATCTGTAAAGGTACGGACGTAGTAGATTGACTTGATGCCTTTATTGAAGGCGTAGTTGCGGAGGATAGAGAGGTCGCGGGTGGTTTGCTTGTTCTCGGTTTTCCATTCGTAGAGTTCTTTTGGAAGCTCACTACGGAGGAAGAGAGTGAGGGACAATCCTTGGTCAACGTGTTCTGTTGCGGCAGCATAGACATCGATAACTTTCCGCATATCCATATCATAGGCAGACTTGTAGAATGGAATGGTTTCTGTTGCCAAACCAGCTGCTGGATAGTAGATTTTACCGATTTTCTTCTCTTGGCGTTCTTCAATCCGTTGTGTGATTGGGTGAATAGAAGCAGAAACATCGTTGATGTAGCTGATAGATCCGTTTGGTGCAACAGCTAGGCGGTTTTGATGATAGAGGCCGTCAGCTTTTACTTTTTCACGGAGGTCAGCCCAATCTTGTCCACTTGGAATGAAAATGCCTTCAAAAAGTTCTTTGACGCGGTCAGATTGTGGTTGGTAGTCACCAGTCACGTATTTATCGAAATAAGTGCCGTCTGCGTATTTTGATTTGTCAAAATTATGGAAGGTTGCCTTGCGTTCACGGGCAATGTTATTTGATTCTACCAAGGTCCAGTAGTTAAGGAGCATAAAGTAGATGTTGGTAAATTCTACGGCTGTTTTTGAACCGTAGTCGATTAGGTTCTGGGCCAAATAAGAGTGAAGTCCCATAGCACCAAGACCGATAGAATGAGCTTGCTCGTTACCAGCTTCGATAGACGGTACTGCAGAAATGTGCGAGTGGTCCGTCACATAGGTCAAGGCGCGTGTCATGGTACGGACAGAACGTCCAAAGTCAGGTGACTTCATGAGGTTGACGATGTTGGTTGAACCAAGGTTGCATGATACATCTGTCCCCATTGTCAAGTATTCCTGAGAATCATTGATGACGCTTGGCGTTTGGACTTGTAGAATTTCTGAACAGAGGTTAGACATGATAATCTTGCCGTCAACAGGATTGCTACGGTTGGCAGTATCAATGTTGATGACATAAGGATAGCCAGACTCTTGTTGGAGTTTAGAGATTTCAGTTTCTAGATCACGCGCCTTGATTTTTGTCTTACGAATGCGTGGGTTTGCCACCAACTCGTCGTATTTCTCCGTAATATCAAGGTAGCTGTAAGGCACACCATATTCCAACTCAACTGAGTAAGGGCTGAAGAGGTACATATCTTCATTTTTACGCGCCAATTCATAAAACTTATCAGGGATAGTAACCCCTAGTGACAAGGTCTTCACACGCACTTTCTCATCGGCATTTTCCTTCTTAGTTGAAAGAAAGGCGATAATGTCTGGGTGAAAGACATCCAGGTAAACCACGCCAGCCCCTTGGCGTTGGCCAAGTTGGTTAGAGTAAGAGAAGCTGTCCTCGAAAAGTTTCATAACAGGAACCACTCCGGAAGCAGCTCCCTCGTAACCCTTGATTGGAGCCCCTGCCTCACGCAAGTTGCTAAGGGAAATACCAACACCACCACCGATACGGGACAATTGCAGCGCAGAGTTGATAGAACGTCCAATAGCATTCATATCGTCTGTGACTTGGATGAGGAAGCAAGATACCAACTCACCACGACGGGCACGGCCTGCGTTGAGGAAGGAAGGAGTAGCAGGCTGGTAACGCAAATGAATCATTTCGTTGGCCAGGTTTAGTGCTAATTCTTCGTCGCCTTCAGCAAAATACAAGGCATTGAAAAGAACGCGATCTTCCATACTTTCTAAGTAGTAGGCACCGTCGTTGGTTTTAAGAGCATACTGGTTGTAAAACTTGTAGGCAGCCATGAAAGACTTGAAGCGGAAATTTTGGTCTTTCAAGAATTGATCAATCTTGATGAGAAATTCTTGACTGTATTGGTCCAAAAATTCTTTCTCAAGATAGTTTTCTTCTAATAAGAAAGCAATCTTATCCAAAATGGAATCAAATTGTTTGGTATTTGGGAGGACGTTTTCTTTAAAGAAGGCCTTAACCGCTTCTTGGTCCTTGTGAAGCGGGATTTGTCCATTGACAGGACGGTTAATTTCGTTATTCAAACGAAAGTAGGACACATCGCCTAATTCTTTCAAACTCATGTTTGTAATCTCTTTCTAAGTTATGTAATACAAGATAATAAAGAAGGCAACTGTTCGAAAGAACAATCGTCTTCGAAAATTGGATCGTTTTAGATTAGACTTTTTAGTTTTCCAGGTTGGAAACCAGAGAAACTTTCTGTTTCGGTTTCAATGACCGGTGCAGAAGAGAAACCCAATCCTTTGACGTGTTCAATAAATTCTGGCTGCTCATCAAGATTAATTTCTGTATAAGTGACATTGTGTTGATCTAAGAATTTTTTTGTCATTTTGCATTGGACACAATCATTCTTTGAATAAATAGTTACCATATTTGTCTCCTTGTTTTGTAAATATCACCAATCTAGGATACAAGATTTTTGAATGAAAGTCAAGAAAGAAAAACTAAATATAGTGCTGCACTTAACAACCAGGTACTATATATAGTGTAAAACCAATTGTTAAAAGTCTCCAATCTTGTTAGAAAAATTAGATTTTTCTGTTCATCTTAGTGATAAGAAACATTAACCTATACATTCGTGTTATAAAATGTAACATAGCGAGTAAAGAGGGTGTTGCTTTTTTATAAACTAATTATGTATAATATAAAGACAAAATAAGATGAGGTGAGTCAGATGAAGAAAAGGTTTACAAATGAGCTGTATCTTGGAAAAGATGCGTATTCCTATTTTGATTTGGAAAAGGCGTGTCAAGAAAACGGAGTGGATATTCATACATTGCCTTATACAATTCGTGTTTTGTTGGAAAGCCTTCTCCGTAAAGAAGACGGTATAGATGTTGTGAAATCTCACATTGAAAACCTGATTGCCTATCAGGCTGCTGCTCCACAGGGAGAAATTCCCTTCAAGCCAAGCCGAGTTATATTACAGGACTTTACAGGTGTGCCAGTTGTTGTTGACCTAGCTTCCATGCGTGATGCTGTTGTCAAACAAGGGGGCAATCCAGAAGTCATCAATCCAGAGATTCCTGTGGACCTGGTCATCGACCATAGTGTACAGGTGGATGTTTTTGGGACAGATAGGGCCTTGGAAGACAATATTGCCTTAGAATTTCAACGCAACCAGGAGCGTTACCGGTTTTTGAAATGGGCAGAGCAATCATTTGAAAACTACCGCGCTGTTCCGCCTGCAACTGGGATTATCCACCAGGTTAATATTGAGTTTCTAAGTGATGTCATTATTGAAAAAGACGGCTGGCTCTATCCTGATTCCATGTTCGGAACAGACAGTCATACCACCATGATCAACGGAATCGGCGTACTTGGTTGGGGTGTCGGTGGAATTGAGGCAGAAGCTGCTATGCTTGGTGAGGCTTCTTATTTCCCAGTTCCTGAAGTGATTGGTGTTCGCTTGGTAGGTCAGATGCCCAAGATAGCAACTGCCACAGACTTGGCCTTGAAGGTTACCCAGGTCTTGCGTCAGGAAAATGTCGTTGGTAAATTTGTAGAGTTTTTCGGACCAGGTCTCGCTTCTTTGACCTTGGCGGACCGGGCGACTGTTGCCAATATGGCTCCCGAGTATGGAGCTACCTGTGGCTATTTCCCAATCGATGCGGAAACTCTCAACTATATGAGGTTGACCAACCGTTCAGAAGAGCAGATTGCACGGACAGAAGCCTATGCCAAGGCCAATCATTTCTACTATGATGAGGAGAAGATTCCAACCTATACCAAGGTGTTGGAGTTAGACCTGTCCAGCTTGACACCTTCTATCTCAGGACCCAAGCGGCCACAGGATTTGATTGAACTGGCATACGCCAAGGAAGAATTTCAAGCCAGTCTAGTCCGTGAAGCAGGGGTACGTGGTTTTGGTTTGGAAGTGGCTGAATTAGATAAGACAGCTGAGGTTGTCTTTGTATCGGGCCAGAAGGCAGAAATCACAACAGGTCATGTGGCTATTGCAGCTATTACTTCTTGTACCAACACCTCAAACCCATATGTCCTCCTGGCTGCTGGTCTCTTAGCCAAAAATGCAGTAGAACGAGGTTTGACAGTGGCTAAGACAGTCAAAACCTCCTTGGCACCAGGCTCCAAGGTTGTTACAGGCTACTTGCGGGATTCAGGCTTGCAGTCTTACCTAGATGCCCTTGGCTTTAATTTGGTAGGCTATGGCTGTACTACTTGTATCGGAAACTCAGGCGATTTATTGCCAGAGGTGGCTGAGGCTATCAAAGAGGAGGATTTGCTGGTATCGGCTGTCCTATCGGGGAACCGCAACTTTGAAGGGCGGATTAACCCCTTGGTTAAGGCTAATTTCCTGGCCAGTCCTCCGCTGGTAGTGGCCTATGCTTTGGCTGGCAACATGAATTGCGACTTGACGAACGAGCCTTTAGGTTTTGACAAAGCAGGGCAGGCTGTTTATTTGGCAGATATCATGCCAAGTCGGGATGAAGTAGATGCCTATATCGAACGCTATGTTACCCCAGATTTGTTTAAAGAGGAATACAAACAAGTCTTCACAGACAGTCAGGCTTGGAATGAGATTGAAACAGAGGCAAGCAAAAATTATCAGTGGGATAAGAAGTCAACCTATATTCAAAATCCGCCTTACTTTGATAATTTGAAGGAAGATTTGACTCTGCAACCGTTACGAAATCTAGCTGTGTTGGCTAAGTTTGGGGACACGGTCACAACAGACCACATTTCGCCGGCAGGAAACATTGCTCGGACCAGTCCAGCGGCACAGTATCTGGAAGAAAATGGCGTTAGCTTTATGGACTTCAACTCCTATGGTAGCCGTCGGGGCAACCACGAGGTGATGATGCGTGGGACCTTTGCCAATATCCGTATTAAGAATGAACTGGCGGCTGGGAAAATTGGCGGCTGGACTCGCTACCAAGGCGACATTGTGCCTATCTATGATGCGGCTATGGCCTATCAGGCTACAGGTATCGGTAGCTTGGTCATTGCTGGAAAAGATTATGGTATGGGGTCCAGTCGCGATTGGGCGGCCAAGGGAGCCAGCTTGCTAGGTGTCAAGGCTGTTTTGGCCGAATCCTTTGAACGCATCCACCGCTCCAACCTTGTCATGATGGGTGTCTTACCTTTGCAATTTTTAGAAGGACAGACAGCAGAAAGTCTTGGTTTGACAGGTTTAGAACGTTATGACATTGATTTGCCAGCAGAGCCAACAGTTGGCCAGTTGATTCAAGTGCGGGCAATTTCGGAAGAAGGTACCAAAGAATTTCAAGTCCGCCTGCGTTTCGATGCAGTCGCAGATATTCGTTACTACCGTCACGGCGGCATTTTACCAATGGTAGTTAGAAAGAAATTAGGAGGAGTAGTATGACAGATAGTCAAGGTTTGAAGGATATGATTGCCTGTGAAACACGGATTTGTGCCATTGAAAATGAGGCACTATCCTATGCAGGTTATGATATTTCTGAGTTGATGGATAATAATGCTTCCTTTGAGGAGGTCATCTATCTCCTGTGGAATCTGCATTTACCAACCCAGATTGAGCTCAATTTCTTTGAGAAAAGTCTGCGGTCGGAGTATGCTATCTCGGATGCGGTGGAGCAATGTATTTTGATCCAATCCCGTAAGCACCTCCACCCCATGAGTGTCCTTCGTTCAACCGTATCGCTTCTTGGAGTGTATAATATACACGCTGAGGAGACTTCTTTAGAAGCGCTCTACGACCAGTCTATTCAGATTATGGCCAAGGTCCCGACCATTATTGCTAGCTTTGCTCGTTTGCGTCAAGGCTTGACTCCAGTTGAGCCTAGGGAAGACTTGGGTTTTGCGGCCAATTTCCTCTATATGCTAACAGGTGAGGAGCCGACTGAGCTACAGGTCAAGGCTTTCAACAAGGCTCTTGTCTTGCACGCAGACCATGAACTCAACGCCTCTACATTTGCGGCACGGGTGACGGCTTCTACCTTGACAGACCTCTATTCTTGCGTGACGACGGCTATAGGTACGCTTAAGGGGTCGTTACATGGCGGAGCAAATGAGCGAGTCTTCGATATGTTGCTAGCTATTCAGGAAAGTGGAGATACAGAAGGCTATTTGCAGCAAAAATTAGACTCTAAAGAAAAAATCATGGGCTTTGGGCATCGTGTTTATCGGACGGAAGACCCACGGCAAAAATACCTGAAGGAAATGGCCAGAGATTTAACGCTTGGAACAGAAAACGAGGCCTTCTATCAGTTGTCGCAAGAAGTAGAAGACTTTATCAGACATAAAAAAGGCTTGATTCCCAATGTCGATTTTTATTCGGCAACGGTTTACCATGTTCTCGGTATTGACAGTGATATTTTTACCCTGATTTTTGCCATGAGCCGTATGGCTGGTTGGATTGCCCATGTACAAGAGCAACGCAAGAATAACAAACTGATTCGCCCGCGTTCTTCTTATCTGGGCTCGCGCAATTTGACCTATATCCCGATTGGAAAGAGGTAAGTCATGACAGAATTGATTCAAATGAAAGCAGGGCGCTTGGTTGTGCCTGATAGTCCAGTTATTCCCTACATCGAAGGGGACGGTGTTGGTCAGGACATTTGGCCAGCTACCCAGACTGTCGTAGATAAGGCGGTGGAGGAAGCCTATGGAGGTCGCCGCCGCATTGTCTGGGAGCAGGTCCAAGCAGGAGAAGCGTCCTTTGCAACTCTCGGCACCTATCTACCTGACGAGACTATTGAACGAATGAAGGAGACTCTGGTGGCAATTAAAGGTCCTTTGGGAACACCTGTTGGGAAAGGGCATCGTTCTCTGAATGTTGCCTTGCGACAGGACTTAGACCTCTATGCCTGTGTCCGTCCGATTCGCTATTTTAAGGGGGTGCCGAGTCCTCTCAAGGAGCCTGAAAAGACCCAGATGACCATTTTTCGTGAGAATACGGAAGACATTTATGCAGGGATCGAATGGGACATGGGGACGGCTGAAGTGGCTCAAGTGCTGGCTTTTCTCCAAGAAAAAATGGGTGTGAGTAAAATTCGTTTCCCTGAAACTTCCAGTATCGGCATTAAACCAATCTCGCAAGAAGGCAGTCAGCGCTTGATTAGGGCAGCGATTGACTATGCCTTGAAGGAAAAACTAACCACCGTAACCCTGGTCCACAAAGGCAATATCCAGAAATTTACAGAAGGTGGCTTCCGAAAATGGGGCTATGAACTAGCCCAGGCTGAGTACGCAGAGCAACTAGCTAGCGGGAAATTGGTTGTCAATGATATTATCGCTGATAATTTCTTGCAACAGGTACTCCTAGCCCCTGAACAATTCCAGGTTGTTGCCCTGACCAACCTAAATGGAGACTATGCCAGTGATGCCTTGGCAGCTCAGGTTGGTGGCATTGGTATCGCTCCGGGTGCCAACATTAACTACCAGACAGGTCATGCGATTTTTGAGGCAACCCATGGAACGGCACCAGATATTGCAGGAGAGAACAAGGCTAATCCGTCTTCCTTGTTGCTTTCTGCCTGCATGATGCTGGATTATCTCGGCTGGACAGAAGCGAGTCGCTTGATTGTTTCGGCTTTGGAAGAGGCTTTTGAAAATGGTCAGGTGACAGCAGATTTTGCAAAAATGCTAGGAAAAACAGCCCTATCAACCAGTCAATTTGCAAACGTGTTGATTCAGTTTATCGAGAGATAAAACAAGCCAAATAAGGGATTTTCTGCAGTTCAAATTTGAAAGAACGATAAAAAAATCTTGAAAATGATTTCAAAAAGTGGTATAATGTCGTTTGTAAGGGTTATCATTTGCTAACCTACAATTTTTGAAAAAACAAAGGAGAGTCCAACTATGGCTTCAAAAGATTTCCACATTGTGGCAGAAACAGGTATTCACGCACGTCCAGCAACTTTGCTTGTGCAAACAGCTAGCAAATTCGCTTCTGATATCACTTTGAACTACAAAGAAAAATCAGTTAACCTTAAATCTATCATGGGTGTTATGAGTCTTGGTGTTGGCCAAGGTGCTGATGTAACAATCTCAGCTGAAGGTGCTGACGCTGACGATGCAATCGCAGCTATCACTGAAACAATGGAAAAAGAAGGATTGGCATAAGGATATGACAGAAATGCTTAAAGGAATTGCAGCATCAGATGGTGTTGCTGTTGCTAAGGCATATCTACTCGTTCAGCCAGATTTGTCCTTCGAAACTGTTACAGTTGAAGATACAAATGCAGAAGAAGCTCGTTTGGATGCAGCTCTTGCAGCATCTCAAAACGAGCTTTCTCTTATTCGTGAGAACGCAGTAGCTAGCCTTGGTGAAGAAGCCGCAGCGGTATTTGATGCACACTTGATGGTTCTTGCTGACCCAGAAATGATTGGTCAGATTAAGGAAACAATCCGTGCCAAGAAGACAAATGCTGAGACTGGTTTGAAAGAAGTAACGGATATGTTCATCGCTATTTTTGAAGGTATGGAAGATAACCCATACATGCAGGAGCGTGCAGCAGATATCCGCGACGTTGCAAAACGTGTCCTAGCTCACTTGCTTGGCGTTCGTTTGCCAAACCCTGCGACAATTGATGAAGAGTCAATCGTTATCGCACACGACTTGACACCTTCAGATACAGCACAATTGAACAAACAGTTTGTAAAAGCTTTCGTAACGAACATTGGTGGTCGTACAAGCCACTCAGCTATCATGGCTCGTACACTTGAAATTGCTGCTGTATTGGGTACAAATAACATTACTGAAATTGTGAAAGACGGCGATGTCCTCGCTGTTAACGGTATCACAGGTGAGGTTGTTATCAACCCTTCTGAAGACGTGATTGCAGAATTTAAAGCAGCTGGCGAAGCCTATGCTAAGCAAAAAGCTGAATGGGCTCTTTTGAAAGATGCTCAAACTGTTACAGCTGATGGCAAACACTTTGAATTGGCAGCAAATATCGGTACACCGAAAGACGTTGAAGGTGTAAATGATAACGGTGCAGAAGCTGTTGGTCTTTACCGTACAGAATTCTTGTACATGGACTCACAAGACTTCCCAACAGAAGACGAGCAATACGAAGCTTACAAGGCTGTTCTTGAAGGTATGAACGGCAAGCCTGTTGTGGTTCGTACAATGGATATTGGTGGTGATAAGGAACTTCCTTACTTCGACCTTCCACACGAAATGAACCCATTCCTTGGTTTCCG
Source organism: Streptococcus suis (assembly GCF_024509525.1). Lineage (GTDB taxonomy): Bacteria > Bacillota > Bacilli > Lactobacillales > Streptococcaceae > Streptococcus > Streptococcus suis_AC. The sequence continues at coordinate 161,210 of NZ_JAMWEM010000002.1, read as the reverse complement.
TGCCCTTCGTATCTCTATCTCTGAGACTGGTAACCAAATGTTCCGTACTCAGTTGCGTGCCCTTCTTCGCTCATCAGTACATGGTAAACTTCGTATCATGTTCCCAATGGTTGCCTTGTTGACAGAATTCCGTGCAGCAAAAGCAATCCTTGAAGAAGAAAAAGCCAACTTGTTGGCAGAAGGTGTAGCAGTTGCGGATGATATCCAAGTTGGTATCATGATTGAAATCCCTGCAGCAGCAATGCTTTCAGACCAATTTGCCAAAGAAGTTGACTTCTTCTCAATCGGTACAAACGACCTTATCCAGTACACAATGGCTGCTGACCGTATGAACGAACAAGTGTCATACCTCTACCAACCTTACAACCCATCAATCCTTCGCTTGATCAACAATGTTATCAAGGCTGCGCACGCAGAAGGCAAATGGGCTGGTATGTGTGGTGAGATGGCTGGTGACCAACAAGCTGTTCCACTTCTTGTCGGAATGGGCTTAGATGAGTTCTCTATGAGTGCAACATCTGTCCTTCGTACACGTAGCCTTATGAAGAAACTTGATACAGCTAAGATGGAAGAATATGCTCACCGTGCCTTGACAGAATGTGCAACGGCAGAAGAAGTTCTTGAACTTCAAAAAGAGTATGTTGATTTCAACTAGTAGATAAATCAAAGAAACAAGGGTAGGAATATCCTTGTTTTTTTTATAATAAATAGACTCGCCGAGGCGAGTCTATTTATCTGCTTAATTTTTCTGGTAAAACTTATTGTGTTGGTAGATAGGATCAAAGGTAAGATTGATGCCTAGTTTACGCAGGACGCTCTTGTCTTCATCAGAAAGGATAACGGTTGAGTGAGCTTCGCTACCATTTAATTGCCCCAATTCTTTCATGGCACGTGCAGCAAGAGGGCTATCTTGTGCAGTGATGGCAAGGGCATTAAGGATTTCGCTTGCATCCAAACGTGTATTACTTTTATCCAGATAATCTGCTTTCAATTCTTGGATTGGACGGATGTAGTTTGGTTCGATGAGAAGTGTTTCATCATCGATGTTAGCAATTTGCTTGATGGCGTTGAGAAGGACAGTTGCAGTTGGCTTGAGGAGGTCGGATGTCTTACCTGTTACAATCTCTCCAGTTGGCAACTGAATAGCAAGGGCAGGGCTAGAGGTCAGCTCTGCTTTTTCGCGCGCAGCGATAACAACCTTACGATCTGCTGGTGTCACACCGACTTCATTCATGAGGAGTTCGATCTTTTTAACTGCTTGCTCGCTCACCCGCTCTGCCTTGAAATCAACCAAGGTCTGGTAGTAGCGGCGGATGATTTCTTGCTTGGATGCTTCGATTGCAGCCTCTTCGTTCACGATGGAGTAGCCCACCATGTTAACGCCCATATCTGTCGGTGAGGCGTAAGGTGATTTGTTCAAAATACGTTCAAAGGTACGGTTGAGGACAGGGAAGACCTCGATGTCACGGTTGTAGTTGACCGCAGTTTTGCCGTAAGTTTGCAGGTGGAAGGGATCGATCATGTTGAGGTCGTCCAGGTCGGCAGTTGCTGCTTCATAGGCCAAGTTAACGGGATGGTGGAGTGGTAAGTTCCACACTGGGAAGGTTTCAAACTTAGCATAGCCTGATGTTACTCCATGCAATTGGTCGTGGTAAAGTTGGGAGATACAGGTCGCCAATTTACCTGAACCAGGTCCAGGTGCGGTGACAACGACGAGGTTGCGACTAGTTTCAATGTAGTCATTTTTGCCCATACCTTCTGGTGAAATGATGTGGTCGATATCAGAAGGATAGCCCTTGATTGGGTAGTGGAGGTAGGACTTGATGCCATGTTTTTCCAACTGTTTGCGGAAGGCGTCTGCGGCTGGTTGGTTGCGGTACTGGGTAATGACCACAGAACCAACATAAATATCAATATCATTAAATGTATCAATCAAGCGGAAGACTTCTTGGTCATAAGAAATACCCAAATCTCCGCGTGCCTTAGAATGTTCGATGTTGCTTGCATTGATGGCGATGACGATTTCTACTTGGTCTTTTAACTCTTGGAGGAGTTTGATTTTATTATCTGGTTCATAGCCTGGCAAAACACGGGCTGCGTGGAAATCTTCCAGCATTTTTCCGCCAAACTCCATGTAGAGTTTGCCTTCAAACTGGGTAATGCGTTCCAAAATGTGATCACGTTGCAAATTCAAGTATTTCGTTGAATCAAATGCGATTTTTTTCATAAATATGTCCTCCAAATGTGTATTAATCTCTGGGAAAACAAAAAATAGCTCCCTAAAACTAGGGAGCCTTTTCTCCGACCTCTCAAAAGAGGTGCCCGAACAATACTATAACAAACTGTGCTAATCTTGTCAAGAAAAAGTCAGATAGAAGAAAAATTAAATAAATGTTTAAAAAATATTTAATTTTTATAAAATTAAGTATTGACTTTATTGAAATAAAGTGTAAAATAATATTAAGCAAATATTTAATTGATTTTTAAGGAGATGTTTATGAAAAAAATGATTCACAATAAATTATTTCTATCTAGCTTTGTAGCAGACTTGATTTCTAACTTTGGAGATACGCTTTACTATCTGGCTTTGATGAACTATGTTTTACTCTTGCCAGATACCAAGTTTGCCTTGGCTATGATTACCGCATCTGAAACCTTGCCGATTTTGGCTGGTCTCTTCATCGGAATCTGGGCAGATAAGACCAAAAACAAATTGGATACCATCCTAGCGACCCTACTGGTTCGTGTTGGTTTGTATGCCTTGGTTGGCTTCTTGATGGGATTTTCCCCAGCCCTGTGGATTGTAGCAGTCGTATGTGTCATCAATTTCTTGTCTGATTTGTCGGGTCAATATGAAAATGGCCTTTATATGCCAGTCAGCCTGCGAGTAGTGGCTGCTGAAGACCGTGAAACAGCTATGGCTTTTAAAATGACTGTTAAAAATCTCTTGCAGATTGCCTTTCAAGCCAGTGGTGCCATCCTGATCGGATTTATGTCTTATCAAAACCTAGCCTTCTTCAACGCTGGGACCTTCTTGGTCAGTCTTGCGATTATGGCAGGTTTGCGTCCAGCTTTTGCCAAGTTGTTGAAAGAGAGTCCTATCCAAGAAGTTGAACAAACCGAAACAGAAGCAGGACTTATCAAGGGAATTGGTCAGAGTATCAAAGATTCCTACCAAGCCGTGCAGAATATTCCTGTTCTTAAAGCGTCAATCATTACCATTGCAAGCTTGAATGCGATTTTTACTGCCCTCTCACCATTAGCAATTCTTAATATGAAGGAGTTTTCAGACTTTGTGATTGTCAATGCGGGGACAACGGTGGCTCTGATTTCCATTCTCTTCTCAGTTGGTAGTATCTTGGGGTCAAGTATCGGTATGGCTCTTTTCAAAAATGTTAGCTTGGTCAACCTCCTCAAGTTTTCTACTCTTATGCCTGTTTTACTTTTCTCAGGTTTCTTTCTTCACAACATCTATGTAGTATTGGCAGTTATCTTTGTAACGGCAGTGACACTGGGAATTTTCAATCCAAAAATGAGTGCTCTGGTTATGAATGAATTGCCAGAAGATAAATTAGCGACAGTCGGTGGAGGGATTGATGCTTTCTGCCAGATTGGTATGGTAGCAGGTCAAGCTCTGGTTGCCATTATGGTGACGGTGCTTTCTGCGACAAGTATTTCTCTCATCTTCCTCTTGCTTTCTGTGGGACTCTTGGGTTATAGCATTTTTACAGGAAAAAATACTGAAAAGATTGTAGCTAGTGCATAGATAGAAAAATTTGACTACTAGAAGGAAAATTACTTGTGAAAAAAATTATCTGTAATAAAATATTCTTGTTCAGTTACCTAGCAGATGTAATTTCCAACTTTGGTGATACGCTTTACTATCTGGCTTTGATGAACTATGTCTTGTTTTTACCAGATACCAAGTCTGCCTTAGCCATGATCACGGTTTCTGAAACTCTGCCAATCTTGTCGGGCCTTTTTATGGGAATCTGGGCTGATCGGACAAAAAATAAATTGGATACGATTTTGGCTACTCTGGTGCTTCGTTTTGTTCTTTATGCCCTCGTTGGTTTACTAATGGGATTTACACCAGCCCTGTGGATTGTAGCGGTGGTTTGTGTGGTCAATTTCCTATCTGACTTGGCTGGGCAATACGAAAATGGTCTTTATATGCCACTTAGCCTGCGGGTCTTGGAGGCAGAAGACCGTGAAACAGCCATGGCTTTTAAGAACACCGTGGGTGGCATCTTGATGATTGTCTTTCGATCCAGCGGTGCCATTCTCATCGGCTTCATGTCTTACCAGAATCTTGCCTTTTTCAATGCTGGGACTTTCTTGGTTAGCCTTGCGATTATGGCAGGTCTGCGTCCAGCTTTTGCCAAGTTGTTGAAAGAAAATCCTATCCAAGAGGTTGAACAAACCGAAACAGAAGCAGGACTTATCAAGGGAATTGGTCAGAGCCTTAATGAATCTTATCAAGCCATTCAAAAGATTCCTGTACTAAAGGCTTCTATTCTGACCATTGCGGGCATAAATACAGTTTTTTCTGCCATATCTCCCTTGGTTATCCTGTCTATGAAGGAGTTTTCAGACTTCGTGATTGTCAATTCTGGCATAACTCTTGCCTTGGTATTCAATCTATTTTCTGTTGGTTACATCCTTGGCTCTAGTCTAGGTATGGCTTTCTTCAAACATATCAGCTTGTCCAATCTGCTCAAGTGTTGTACAGTTTTTTCGGTCATCCTGTTTGTTGGCTTCTACCTTCATAATATTTATATTGTGATGGCGACTATCTTAGTCACTACCATGATGACTGGCATTATCAATCCAAAATTGTATGCCCTGATAATGAATGAACTACCCGAAGATAAATTGGCGACTATCAATGCAGGAATGGGGACTATATTTAATATTGGGATGCTTGCAGGTCAAGCCTTGGTCGCCCTTATGGTAACAATCTTATCTGTTACAAGCATTTCCCTCATCTTCCTCTTGCTTTCTGTGGGACTCTTGGGCTATACTATTCTTACAGGGATCAAGCCTGCAAAGTCATTAGTGAATACTTAGAAAGAAAACTATGAAATTAGATTACCGAGATTACCGCAGTGAGATTGTTGAAAAGTTCTTTATTCCCTTGATTGTTAAGGAGCGTGAGGAACCGATTGAGGCGGATTTTTCACAGAAAGAAAAAGATATTCTCAAAGATGCCTTGGACATTCGTGATGAGATTGAAGAAAAGTTGGCAGATTTTCGTCAGGAAGTCAATCAAGTCTTTGTCTGGGGACATATCTTCAACATTTTGCATAGTCTTTATTTTTATCTCTTGAATGATGGACAGGATCCAAAGACAGTTGAGGAGGCTTGTCAATTGATTTTAAAGCTGTCTCAAGCAGAAGTAGAAGATGCCATGCGAACTATGTTGGCGTCTGAAAATGACGGACATCGTGAGAAGACCCTTAGCCTCATGGAACTTTTGGAAAAAACGGATAAAAAGCCGACAGATAAGTGGTACTGGTCACTGGCCCTTCGCAATCCTTTAGAAACAGTTCAGCGATCTGTCCATCTCTTGGGTAAGATGTTGCCAATCTATCAGCCCTATTTTGAGCAAGCAAGAGCTGAGCGGGAAGCCTTTGCTCAGGGGTTTGATATTGAACAACTCTACAGAGAATCCAAGCAGTTAGCCATGACTAGCTTGGATAGCTTGGGTGTAGAAACTGCCCAATTCTTCGTTCTCAGTCCGTGGAATTATTGGTTTGCTTATTATGGCAATGAGCAGTTTGACACTATGAAGGTTGCCTTGCTTGCTTCCTGTAGAATTGACCAGATTTTGTTATCAAATGACGAGTTGGACCTGGATGATTTGACAACGGCTCTTAAAGTCATCAGCGATAGCACGCGCTATCAGGTCTTGGTGGAGCTGACCAAGCCTCATGCCAAGAGCAAGGACATCGCAGAGCGACTCAATATCACAGGAGCAGCTGTATCCTTCCACACCCAAAAGCTGATTAACGGCGACCTGCTTCTCTTTAATGCCAAAGACAAGAATGTCAAATACAGTGTCAATCGGGATTTACTCCAACAGGTGATTGATAAGTTGAAAGAGGATTTTGAATTAGATAACTAAGATGAAACACGACGAAAGTTGTGTTTTTCTTTGTCAAAATAAGGAGATTCTTTGAAATGTGGTATAATGGAAAGTGACTTGCTCAGGCGAGTTTATAGAAAGGGGCAGGATATGCACGCATTACACAAAAAGTTGGCAGTGGAGTTTGGGATTGATTTTTCGGATTTGTCTTTGCTAGAAATGGCTTTTACCCATACTTCTTATGCCAATGAGCACCGCCTTCTAAAAATTTCACACAATGAACGCCTGGAATTTTTAGGAGACGCTGTTCTTCAACTCATTATTTCTAAGTATTTGTACAAGAAATATCCTGATTTTCCAGAAGGAGAAATGTCCAAACTTCGCTCGACATTTGTGCGGGAGGAGTCTCTGGCTGGTTTCTCTCGTGCCTGCGGTTTTGATCGTTATATCAGACTGGGCAAGGGTGAGGAGAAATCTGGCGGACGCAATAGGGATACCATTCTAGGAGATGCTTTCGAGGCTTTTTTGGGAGCTCTGCTATTGGACAAGGGAGAAGAAACCGTGGAGGCCTTTTTGTATCAGGTCATGATTCCGCAGCTAGAGGTCGGAAACTTCGAGCGGGTAACGGACTACAAGACGGCCTTGCAGGAAATCTTGCAGGTCCACGGGGAAATCGCTATTAGCTATCGGGTGATTTCGGAAACGGGACCGGCACATGACAAGGTTTTTGAGGTAGAAGTCTTGGCGGAAGAGCGTGTCATCGGGCATGGAACAGGTCGTTCTAAGAAATTAGCGGAACAAGCCGCTGCCAAAAATGCAGTGGAGGCCAGAGGATAAGTATGTATCTGAAATCAATCGAAATGCAAGGCTTCAAGTCCTTTGCAGATAAGACCAAGGTGGTCTTTGACCGTGGGGTGACCGCGGTGGTGGGGCCAAACGGATCTGGAAAATCCAATATTACTGAAAGTCTGCGTTGGGCCTTGGGAGAGTCTTCTGCCAAGAGTCTGCGGGGCGGAAAAATGCCAGATGTTATCTTTGCGGGTACGGAAAGTCGCAAGGCTCTTAACTATGCTTCGGTAGTGGTGACCTTGGACAATGCCAGTGGCTTTATTGCGGATAAGGCCAAGGAAATCAGGGTGGAACGCCATATTTACCGGTCAGGGGACAGTGAGTATCTGATTGACGGAAAGAAGGTCCGGTTGCGGGATGTCCATGATCTCTTTATGGATACTGGTCTGGGTAGGGATTCCTTCTCTATCATTTCCCAAGGGCGTGTAGAAGCGATTTTTAATTCCAAGCCAGAAGAGCGTCGGGCGATTTTTGAAGAAGCGGCAGGGGTACTCAAGTACAAGACCCGTAAGAAAGAAACCGAAAGCAAGCTGGCTCAGGCTCAGGATAATTTGGACCGCTTGGAAGACATCATCTACGAGTTGGACAACCAGGTCAAACCCTTGGAAAAACAAGCCCAGACGGCCAAAAAATTCTTGGAACTAGACGGACAACGCAGTGAACTCTATCTGGATGTCTTGGTGGCTCAGGTCCTTGCTGGTCGTGAAAAATTGACAGCCAAGCAGGAGGAGTTGGAAGCCGTTAAAGCGGATTTGGCCAGCTATTATGACCTCCGTTCAAACTTGGAGCAAGAAAACCAAGACCTTAAGCAGCAACGGCATCAATTAACCGAGCAGGTGGAAAGAGAGCAGGCTGTTCTCTTGGACCTGACCAAGCTGATTAGTGATCTGGAACGGAAAATCGAAGTCCACAAGCTAGAATCCAGCCAGAACGAATCCAGCAAGCAAGAAGCCCAAGAACGCTTGCAGACCTTGCAGGAGAAGCTGGACAAGACCAGCCAGCAGGTTGCAGACAAGACAGAAACTATTGCAGAATTGAACAGCAAATTGGCTACTATCAAGGGTCAGATTGCTGAATTGGAAAAAGAAATCGCCTACTTCTCAGAAGATCCGGAGCAGGTCTTGGACCATTTACGTGAGCAATATGTGGGGCTTTTGCAAGAAGAAGCAGACCTGTCTAACAGCTTGACCAAGGTCGAGCAAGACATTGCTAACCAGATCCGCCTGTCCGAAAGCAAGTCGGAAGAAGTCCGTCGTTTGCAGGAAGAAAAGGAAGCCGTAGCGGTAGAGGTTGAAAAGAGCCAGAATGAGCGAAGCCAGGCAGAAGCCAAGCTCAGTCAGCTTTTGAAAGACTATCAGCAACAGGCTCAGGCTGTTCAGCTAGCAGAACAGACCTACCAAAAAGAACAGGCGGTCATGTTTGACCTCTTGGATCAGGTCAAGGCCAAGCAGGCTCGTCAAGCCAGCCTAGAAGCTATTCTGAAAAATCATTCCAACTTCTATGCGGGTGTCAAGGCAGTCTTGCAGAATGCCCAGTCTATCGGAGGCATTATCGGAGCGGTCAGTGAGCATTTGACCTTCGATACTCGCTACCAGACGGCTCTTGAAATCGCTTTGGGTGGTGCCAGCCAGAACATCATCGTAGAGGACGAGGCGACTGCCAAGTCGGCTATCTCCTTCCTCAAACAGCAACGGCAGGGACGGGCAACATTCTTGCCACTGACCACCATTAAGCCACGTCAGCTGGCCAGTCATCACGTGGCAGTCTTGACATCGGCGACTGGTTTTCTAGGGTTGGCCAGCGATTTGGTGACCTATGAGCCGCGACTCAGCACCATTTTCCAGAATTTGCTGGGAACCATTGCCATTTTTGACACGGTTGACAATGCCAATCAGGCAGCTCGTGCGACCAAATTCCAAGTGCGGATGGTGGCCTTGGATGGCTCTGAAATCCGTCCGGGCGGTGCCTTCGCCGGCGGTAGCAATCGCACCAATAATACCACCTTCATCAAGCCTGAGCTGGATCAGTTACTTGGAGAAATAGCAGAGCTGTCTAGTCAGTTGAAAGCCCAAGAAGACAAGGTGGCAGGTCAAAAAGTCAGTCTGGACCAGGCTCGGCAAGAGCTTGAAAAGATTAAAAGCCAAGGCGAAGAAGCCCGTCTGACAGAACAAGAAGTTCGGCTCCGTCATGAGCAGGCAGAAGCTCGTTTACAACAAATCAACAGCCTCTATGACCTCCAAGTTAGCCAGACTAGTCCGACTATTTTGGCAGAACTGAAAGACTTGGAAGCTGGCTATAAGAATGACCTAATAGTCTTAGCAGCGAAGAAAGACCAGCTCAACCAGCAGATTGAAGAAGTCAAGAACAACCGCGATGCCATTCAAGAAAATTTGACCAACTTGCATGGTCAACTGTCCAGCTTGAAATTGGACCAGACCCAGTTTGTCAGTCAGCTTGGTTTTGAGCAGACAGACCTGACACGGTTGCAGGAAGAAGTAGCAAGCACAGAAAAGGAAATCGGTCTGTTAGAAGACATCATCAATCAGAAAACTGTTGCTCTGGATGATACCAGTGTTGATGTCTTGCAAGAGCAGTTGCAAGCAGCCCTTGCAAAACAGACAGAAACCAATCAAATCCAGATTCGTCTCAAGTTTGAACTGGAAGACATTGACGGGCAGTTTGAAGACTTGGAAGGTCGCCTGGAGCAGGCTCGTTTGAAGAATGATGATCTGATTCGCAAGCAGGCCAAGCTAGAAGCGGACTGTGAGCAGGCTAGCGACAAGCTCATGGGCTTGCTGACCAATCTAGGTGAGCAATACAAGATGACCTTTGAAGAAGCTCAAAGTAAGGCCAAAGAAGTGGAGAATCTGGTTCAGGCAGAGGGACAGGTCAAGGACTTGGAGCGGGCCATTCGTGCCTTGGGACCAGTCAACTTGGACGCCATTGAGCAGTATGACGAGGTCAATAACCGTCTGACCTTCCTCAATGAACAGCGGACGGATATCCTCTCTGCTCGTGACCTTCTTTTGAATACCATTCATGAGATGGACGACGAGGTCAAGGAACGCTTCAAAGTGACCTTTGAAGCCATTCGCGAAAGCTTCAAAACGACTTTCAAGCAGATGTTTGGCGGTGGCTCTGCGGACTTGATGTTGACCAGTCCAGACATACTGACTGCGGGTGTGGAGATTTCTGTTCAGCCTCCGGGTAAGAAAATCCAATCGCTCAACCTTATGTCAGGTGGCGAAAAAGCCCTCTCGGCCCTCGCTCTGCTATTTTCCATTATCCGCGTCAAGACCATTCCTTTTGTCATCTTGGACGAGGTGGAGGCGGCCTTGGACGAGGCCAATGTCAAGCGTTTTGGGGACTACCTCAACCGTTTTGACAAGGACAGTCAGTTCATCGTCGTGACCCACCGGAAAGGAACGATGGCGGCTGCGGATGCCATGTATGGGGTGACCATGCAGGAATCTGGCGTGTCCAAGATTGTTTCGGTTAAACTCAAAGATGTGGAAGATTTTGTAAAATAGACCTGGAACCCTTGGGATTTTCTCAAGGGTTTTGTCTGTGGATATGGTATAATAAAAGGACTAGGAAAAGGGGAAGAATATGACATATAAGAAAATGATTGCGACGGATATGGACGGGACTTTTCTGCGTGAGGACCACTCCTTTGACAAGGAGCGACTGCGTCGAGTCTTGGAGCAGTTTAAGCAGGCGGGCTATCTGCTTGTGGCAGCGAGTGGACGGTCCATGCAGAGTTTGCAGATGGTCTTTGAGGGCTTTGAAGAGGACATGGCTTTTGTGGCGGAAAATGGGGCTTTGGTACATTTTCGCGGTCAAGCTATTTATGAGGATGATCCTATTCCAGCTGCGACTTACCTGACCTTGATTGCTCAGATTGCAAATGGCAAGTATGCTCAACCCTATCATGTAACCTTATCGGGCAAGGAGTGTTCCTATATGTTGCAATCCATGCCGATGGAGTTACAGCAGGAGCTAGGAAAATACTATCTCCGCTATGAATTGGTTGAGGATTTTTCTCAGGTCAAGGAAGACATTATCAAATTGAATATTCACTTTGACGCTAGCATTCGTGAAGAAGCTCAGGCATGGGTCAACCAGAACTTTGATAATCTGACAGCAGTGACAACTGGCTTTACCTCTGTCGATATTATCTTGTCAGGAGTTCACAAGGCCTTGGGCTTGGAAAAACTCTGTCAGCACTTGGGTTTGACCAAGGAAGATGTGATTGCCTTTGGGGACAATCAAAATGATATTGAAATGTTGGAATTTGCAGGGCTATCGCTGGTAACCAGCAACGCTCAACCGACCGCAAAAGCAGTGGCAGACCAGGTCATCGGCCACTGCAACGACGATGCTGTCTTGAACTACATGGAGGAATTGGTAAATGGCTATTAAACTGATTGCACTGGACTTGGACGGAACCTTGCTGACCTCGCAGAAGACCATTTCGGAGAAAAATAAAGCAGCCTTGCAGGCTGCACGTGACAAGGGAGTTCACGTTGTCTTGACGACCGGTCGTCCTTTACAGGCTATCGAAGGTTTCCTGGCAGAATTGGCTCTCTTAGGAGAAGACGAATATTCCATTACTTTTAACGGAGGTCTGGTCCAAGAAAACACGGGTCGCGTACTGGATAAGATTGGGTTTACAATCAATGAAGTGCGTGCGATTCGTCAGGTAACCAATCAACTAGATTTGCCCTTGGATATCTTGCACGGTGGCGATGTCTATTCACTGCCAGCTGCCCATGATTCTCTCTACTTGACTGCCAATCCTCTCCTTAACAAGATTGAGGTCAGCGATGCAGACTTGCCTCAGGATTTTGTCTATAACAAGGCTGTTTCGGCAGTAGCAGCGGATTTCTTGGACCAACAGATTGCCAAGATTCCAGCAGAGCTCTATGACCAATTTGAGATTTTCAAGTCACGGGATATTTTGCTGGAATGGAGCCCTAAAGGCGTTCATAAGGCAAATGGTTTGGCTAAGTTGATAGCTCATCTAGGCATTGACCGGTCAGAAGTCATGGCCTGCGGTGATGAAGAAAATGATTTATCGATGGTGGAGTGGGCTGGTCTTGGTGTAGCGATGCAGAATGCCAGCCAACACTTGAAAGATGTGGCAGATGTGGTCTTGCCAGTCACCAACGATGAGGACGGGATTGCCTGGGCAATCGAACACTATGTATTAAACGAGGACTAGTATGGGATTATTTGATCGATTATTTGGACAAGAAAAGCAAGAAGAGCAAGTTTCTCTTGTTGGGGAAGTGGAGACAGAACAGTTAGATTCTAGTGAAGATACAGAAGCAGCTGAAACTGAATCAGTCATTCAAGAAACTGCTGTTGCAGAGGAACCTGCGGAGAATGCAGACCTCTCAGCAGAACAAGAAGCTCAAAAACAACGGACTTTGGACATGATGGCTCAGTATTATGCTGCCAAGGAGTCTGCTGCGGCCCGTGTTAAGGAAGCGCAGGAACAAGGCTTTGACCCTGCCATTCAAACCAAGGTCAAGGAAGAGCCTGTTGAGGAAGTTGCTCCAGTAGAGCAAGAAAGTGAGCAGGACAAGTACCAGCGTACCTTGAAAAAGACCCGCACAGGCTTTGGGGCAAGGCTCAATGAATTCTTTGCTAATTTCCGTTCGGTAGACGAAGAATTTTTCGAAGAGTTGGAAGAAATGCTGATTTTTTCAGACGTAGGTGTGCAAGTTGCTTCTACGCTGACAGAGGAGCTCCGCTATGAAGCCAAGCTACAAAATGCCAAGAAGACAGATGAACTCCGTCGGGTTATCATCGAAAAATTGGTGGATATTTACGAAAAAGATGGCCAGTTCAGCGAGCAGATCAACTTCCAAGAAGACCTAACGGTCATGCTCTTTGTCGGTGTTAACGGGGTTGGGAAGACTACCTCTATCGGTAAGTTGGCCTACAAGTACAATCAAGCTGGCAAGAAGGTCATGTTGGTCGCAGCGGACACCTTCCGTGCGGGTGCGGTAGCCCAGCTGGTCGAGTGGGGTCGCCGTGTTGATGTGCCTGTGGTCACTGGTCCTGAAAAGTCAGACCCAGCCAGTGTGGTCTTTGACGGGGTCAAACGTGCCGTGGCAGAAGGCGTGGATATTCTCATGATTGACACAGCAGGTCGCTTGCAAAATAAAGATAACCTTATGGCAGAGCTGGAAAAAATCGGCCGTATCATTAAACGAACGCTGCCTGAAGCACCGCATGAAACCCTGTTAGCACTAGATGCCTCAACAGGCCAAAATGCCCTCAGTCAAGCCAAAGAATTTGCAAAAATTACCCCATTAACAGGCTTAGTCTTGACCAAGCTAGACGGTACTGCAAAGGGTGGTGTCGTTCTTGCTATCCGTCAGGAACTAGATATTCCAGTTAAGCTAATCGGTTTCGGTGAAAAAATCGATGACATCGGAGAATTCAAATCTGAAGAGTTCATGCGTGGACTTTTAGAGGGATTGGTGTAACATTGAAAAAAGTCGTTAGTTGAAAAACTAGCGACTTTTCTTATCTGTACACAGTAGTGAGTAAACGGCAATATCCACAATACCACGATTGTTTCGAGCGGCTTGGCGGAGAGTTCCTTCATAGGTCATACCGACTTTTTCCATGACACGACCAGAAGGACGATTTTCACTATCGTGAACAGCCGTAATCCGTAAACAACCAACTTCTTCCAGCAGAAAGTGAGTGACTGCTTCAAGCGCTTCTGGCATATAACCTTGGCCCCACCACTTGCTACCTAACACCCAACCTAATTCGGCAGCCTGTACTCTCCCATCTAAGCTGACAACGGAAATCTCTCCAATGGGTTGCTGACTTTCTTTGAGCTCGATTACCCACCTGTAGCTATTTTTTTGCGAGTAGGATTGGATACAGAACTGGATGTAGTCTTGGGTGTCTTGAATTGTCTGATGAGTTGGCCAGGTCAGATAGGTAGTCACCTTATCATCTGAAGTCCAGTTTTGGAAAACGGGCTCAACATCTGTTGCTTGAAAAGGGCGTAAAATCAGTCGTTCTGTTTCTAAAATCTGAGTTCCTTTATGTTGCATCTTATTTCCTCCTCAGCAATGCCTCAATCCAGTCGGGTGCGTAGGCAGAAGTACAGCTTTTTGGAACCTTCATATCGGAATAGACAGCGAGTTCCTGACCGATTGCAAGTCCCTGTTCCAGATAGTCGGGATAGGCAACCGCAATTTCCACCAAACACTGATTCATGGTCCATTGAATAAGTGGGTCTGCGGTTTGCAAATGCTCGCTAATATAAGCTAGCGTTTCTTCAATTTCTTGGTTTGAAGCTGTTTTTCCAGCAAAGTACTTGGCACGGAGAAACCAGCCAAGTCTGTTAAAGATGGCCTCGTCTTTGGCAAGTAAGATTTCTTCCCAATCCTTGCTGTCTTTTCGTTTGCTTAGAATGATAGAAGCTAGTTTGTCTAAGACATTGACAGAAACCTGTTCATCGAGGCAGTTTTCTAAATCCTCTAGGGTCAGTTGGTTGGGCTTGGTCTTAGCCAGTTGAATAGCTAGGTATTGCGCCTCGAGGACACCTGTTTGCCAGAGTGGAGCAAACAAGTCCAGTCGATTTTTATAGGCCTTGGCGATACCAGAAATAGCTCCCATTGGAACGCCGTAGTAGGGCTTAGTTTCGCCAATTTTTTCATATCGCTTGAGGGTGCCAGCATGGCTAGCTGCTTGAAGTTGGTTTAAAATCGTATCTATTTCATTCATTGTGATTCTCCGAAAAAAACCGGATTGCTCCAGTTTTGTAGATGATTATTTTAATAGACCACGCTCACGGTACCACACATCCGGCGTCCATACCCATTTACAACCGTAGCTTTCAAGCAAATCAAAAGCTGCTTGTGGTCCCATGGTTCCAGCTGGGTAAGTATGAAGTGGTACTTGATTGGTTGCCCACAAATCAATAATACGGTCAATCAAGCTCCAGCTTGCTTTCACTTCTTCCCAATGGCTAAAGTTAGTAGAATCACCATTTAGGACATCGAAAAAGAGTTTTTCGTAGGCTTCAGGTGAATTTCCAAGAGCAGTTGCATTGTGGCGGAAGTTGAGTTTGGCAGGTGTAAGAGCAAAGTGAGAACCAACTTCTTTACCATTGATGGAAAGCATAAAACCTTCTGTTGGTTGGATAAAGATGGTCAAGACATTGGCTTCAGAAGGTTGACCAAAAATATCTTCTGCATGTTTGAAGGTGATAGTTACGCGCGTGCCTTTTTCAGTCAGACGTTTACCTGTACGGAAGAAGAAAGGAACATCACGGAATCGGTCAGTATCGACGAAGAAGACGCCTCCAGCAAAGGTTTCAGTTTGTGAATTTTCCGCAATATTCGGTTCATCGAGGTAGCCCACATAGTCTTTTCCATCGATGGAACCTGCAGCATACTGTCCGCGAATGAAGTTGCGTTTAAGGTCTTCATCAGAAGGTTGACGAAGGTGTTGGAAGACCTTGATCTTCTCAGCACGAACATCTTCTTCTTTAAAGCTAGCTGGCTTGTCCATTGCTAGAATGGAAAGGACCTGTAGAGCATGGTTTTGGACCATGTCTTTTAAGGCACCGGAGTGGTCGTAGTAACCTCCACGGTCTTCAACCCCAATAGCTTCTGAAAATGTGATTTGAACATTGTCAATGTAGTCGCGATTCCAAATATGCTCAAAAATGATATTTGCGAAGCGAACAGCGAAGATATTCTGCACCATCTCCTTGCCGAGATAGTGGTCGATACGGTAAATCTGGTCCTCATTGAAGGTAGCAGTCAATTCTTCATTGAGCTTGGTAGCTGTAGCAAGACTTGTTCCGAACGGTTTTTCGATGATTAAACGTTCAAAACCACGGCCGTCCACAATCTTTTCAGATTTGAGGTGTTTGGCAATGGTACCGAAAAATTCAGGTGACATGGACAAGAAGAAGACTTTGTTATGCTGCGTATCGTATTTTTCACATAGGTCGTCTTGTAATTTTCGAAGAGCTACATAATGCTCTGTATCATTAACATCATGGCTCTGATAATAAAAATGACTTGCAAATTCATGAGCTTGACGCGGCGTATCAGGTAAATCACCTAGAGATTCAATGACAGTTTGCTCGAAAAATTCCTTGGTCCATGGTCTACGGGCAGTACCAATAACAGCGAAGTTTTCCGCCAAATGATCGGCTTTATAAAGTCGGAAAAGGGACGGGTAGAGTTTACGCTTGGCAAGGTCGCCACTAGCTCCGAAAATGGTAAATAATACGTGTGATGACATAGTTGTTTTCCAATCTGTTGAGTATAGAGTCTATTATAGCATAAATTGTCAGAAAATTCATTTTTTGAAAGAGATTTTGCTAAAAAACACGGTAAACATAGGGATTTTTTGGCTGGGTGATTTGCTGGAGGTCCGTCAGTTCAAGCGTTGGCAAACTCTGACCAAGAGAAGTATGGTAGCTGACTTTCAGAGTGCCAGTTGCCTTAACCCAAGTATTGTCAGGGTAGCTGGTAGTAGAGCCGGTCGACAGCAAACCATAGACGCCCGAGTCAGCGATACAGTGGATGATACCAAAGCGGAAGATAAATTGCTGGTTGGCATTGTCAGGGTCATTGTAGATGAAGCCGACCAGTTGTACGGTCTTTCCAGCAAACTCATTGGGATAGTCATAAATGGCCTCCATGACCTCCATGTAGTTGTCGCTGGTTACGGTGATGACCTCCTCCGCGAGATAGCGGTCAGCAATAGCCCGCATCTCTGACTGATAGGCTGCATCGGTAAAGTAAATAGAGGTGTCTGGCTTGAGATACTGGACCGTTGTTCCTTCTTGGGCTTGGGTGCCTGCATCGTTTTCCGAAGCCAGAGGGAAGTGGTAGCCCTTGGCCGCTACCGTCGTCGAATCAAGGCTGACTGTCGGAAATAGCCAGGCAACTGCTAGCGGAAGGACCAACAGGGCGATACTGGTTAGCTTGGCGGATTTTTTGGTCAAATGGCTGTGCGTGTCGATTTGTTTCATCCAAACAATCAGTTGCACAATGGCAAGGATAAAGGACAGGACCATGGACACATAAGCCAGGTAAGAATAGTGGAGATTGATATACTGGTTCAATTTGCCAGACACATAGAGGTACATGGTCATTTCAAAATAAGCTGCAAGAATTAAAAAGCGAATCATGCCATACCTCCAATCCCCCAACTATAGATGAGAATCACCAGAGAAATCAGTCCGATAAAGCCTAGAATGAATTTCCCCTTGAAATAATGTTTCATCATGAGTAGGTTTTTAATATCAATCATGGGACCGATGACCAGAAAGGCTAGGATCGGAGCAAAGCCAAAGCTGGACAGCAAGGAAGCACCGATAAAGGCATCTGCTTCAGAGCAGAGTGATAGCAGAAAGGCCAACACCATCATGAGCAAGATAGCTGTCAGCGGATTGTGGCCAATTCTGGTTAGAACCGCTGTTGGCACATAGACCTGGACCAAGCTAGCAAAGAGACAACCAAAGACCAGATAGCGTCCTGTGTCAAAGAATTCATCAATGGCTTGGATAAGAGCATAGCCCAGCTTTTTCCAACCCTTTAGAGCAGAAAAATCATGCTCGTGGTTGCCCCTTCTTCCTTCCTTAACAATCGGCTCCTTGATGAAAAAGCCTAGCACAATACCGAGAACAAGGGCCACTAGGATTGCTCCCAGAGCACGATAGAGGGCAAAGGTAAGGGGATTTCCAAAGGCTGTAAAGGTGGCAAACAGGACAATGGGATTGATGATGGGGGCCGTTACTAGGAAGGGCACAGCAGTATAGCTAGGCACCTTTTTTTCCAAGAGCCGATTGACAATGGGAACAATCCCACATTCGCAGGAAGGAAAGATAAAGCCGATAAAGGTCCCAAAAAGAATAGCCAAAATCTTGTTCTTAGGCAACAACTGGTGGACCTTATCAGGTGTAACATAGACCTCGATAAAACCCGAAATGACCGAGCCAATTAGAACAAAGGGTAGAGCTTCTATGATAATGGATAGGAAAATAGCCCCCGCCTGCAAGACGGAGGTTGGTAAGTGATTCAGTCCCAACATAGTTAATTCTTATCCGCTTTTTCTGTGTCTGACGACGGAGTTTCCTTGGATTTAGGGTCAGGAAATTCGACCTTTTCCAACTCTTCAAAGGAAGCAAATTCTTCCAACATTTTTTCCAAGTCATCTTGACGTTTATAGGTTACAGCCATAGGGCACCTCCAAAAATGTAGTTACTTTATTATACTCTTTTTTCTAAAAATAATCTAAACAAAATGAACAGTGTAAATTCTACCTGACCGGCCTGTTTCGTGATATAATAAACTTATGAAAACAAGAATTGAAGAACTGGTGGAACTGCTCAATCAGTACGCCGATGAATATTATAGACAAGATAAACCCAGCGTGTCAGATGCAGAATACGACAGGCTCTATCGCGAATTGGTAGAACTAGAAACAGCCAATCCAGACCAGGTCTTGCCCAACAGTCCGACCCACCGCGTTGGAGGAAGAGTGTTGGACGGTTTTGAAAAGTATACTCATGTCTATCCTCTTTTTAGTCTGCAGGATGCCTTTTCGCGTGAGGAATTGGATGCCTTCGATCAGCGTGTTCGTAAGGAATTTCCACAGGCGACCTATATCTGTGAACTCAAGATTGACGGCCTGTCCGTTTCCCTAACCTATGAAGCGGGCAATCTAGTTGTGGGGGCGACACGTGGCGACGGCAGTGTCGGTGAGAATATCACCGAAAACCTCAAGCGTGTAGCAGATATTCCCCTGACCTTGCCTCAGGCAGTTGATGTCACTGTCCGTGGCGAGTGCTATATGCCCAAGGCCTCCTTTGACCGCGTCAACCAGCAGCGGCAGGAGGCGGGCGAAGCTGAGTTTGCCAATCCGCGTAACGCAGCGGCAGGCACCCTTCGTCAGCTGGATACAGGCGTGGTGGCCCAGCGTGGTCTTGCCACCTTCCTTTACCAAGAGGCCAGCCCTTCTGAAGCGACCAGCCAGTCACAAGTGCTTGAAAAGCTGGATGCTCTGGGCTTTGTGACCAACCACGATTACCAGTTGGCAGACACGATCGACGAGGTTTGGGCTTTCATTGAAAAAATGGCAGAGCGGCGAGAAGATTTGCCCTATGAAATCGACGGTATCGTGATTAAGGTCAATGACCTAGCTATCCAAGAGGAACTAGGTTTTACCGTTAAGGCACCTCGTTGGGCAGTGGCCTACAAGTTTCCGGCTGAGGAGAAAGAAGCACAAATCCTGTCAGTTGACTGGACCGTCGGTCGCACAGGTGTGGTGACTCCGACTGCCAATCTCAGCCCTGTCCAGCTAGCAGGGACAACCGTTAGCCGTGCTACTTTGCACAATGTGGACTACATCGCAGAAAAAGACATCCGCATTGGCGATACGGTCATTGTCTATAAGGCGGGGGACATTATTCCAGCAGTTTTGAAAGTGGTGGACAAATATCGGGCTGACCAGAAAGTTATGCCCGTTCCAAGCCAGTGTCCGTCTTGCCAGAGCGACTTGCAGCATTTCGAAGATGAAGTCGCCCTCCGTTGTATCAATCCTATTTGTCCTAGCCAATTGATGAGCAAATTGGAACATTTTGCCGGCCGCGATGCTATGAATATCGCAGGTTTAGGGGCTTCTATTGTAGAAAAACTCTTTTTAGCAGGTCTGGTCAAGGACGTGGCAGACATTTACAAACTGAAAGTGGACGACCTCTTGACCCTAGACGGTTTCAAGGAAAAGTCCGCAGACAAGCTCTATCAGGCCATTCAGGCATCAAAGGGTAATTCAGCAGAACGGCTCTTGTTCGGTCTGGGCATTCGCCATGTCGGTAGCAAGGCCAGCAAGATTTTACTAGAGAACTTTGGTGACTTGGAAACTCTTGCTCAAGCCAGCCAAGACCAGATTGCCTCACTAGAAGGATTGGGCCAGGTTATTGCCAAGTCGCTGACCAGCTTCTTTGCTAGCTCAGGAGCCCAGCAAATTTTAGCTGAATTGAAGGAAAATGCCGTAAACTTAGCCTATCTAGGACAGGTGGCCGATGAAAATGCAGCCCTTTCTGGCTTGACAGTTGTCTTGACCGGTAAGTTGGAACGGATGAAGCGGGGCGAAGCCAAAGCTAAGCTAGAAGCCTTAGGTGCTAACGTAGCAGGGTCCGTTTCCAAAAAGACCAACCTAGTCGTCGCAGGAGCTGACGCGGGAAGCAAATTGGCTAAGGCCCAGGAATTAGGGGTTGAAATAAAAGACGAGGCTTGGTTGGAAAGCCTATAGGTATGAAAATATGAACGAACAAAAAAGAGCACGATTGATTTATAATCCGACCTCTGGTCAGGAAATCATGAAAAAAAATGTGGCAGATGTATTGGATATCCTTGAAAGTTATGGATATGAGACTTCAGCTTTCCAAACGACCCCTGAAAAGGATTCAGCCAAAAATGAAGCGAGAAGAGCAGCAGAAGCAGGATTTGACTTGGTCATTGCAGCAGGTGGAGACGGAACCATTAACGAAGTGGTCAACGGAATTGCACCCTTAGAAAACCGGCCTAAAATGGCTATTATTCCGACAGGTACGACCAATGACTACGCCCGTGCCCTCAAGGTTCCACGTGGTAATCCAGTCGAAGCAGCCAAGCTGATTGGTAAAAATCAGACGATTCTAATGGACATCGGCCTGGCTAAAAACCAAAAAGACGGTCAGCCAAATCAACACTTCTTTATCAATATCGCAGCAGCGGGTACTCTGACAGAATTGACCTACAGCGTACCAAGTCAGCTCAAGACAACCTTTGGCTATCTAGCCTATGTGGTCAAGGGAGCTGAATTGCTTCCGCAAGTACAGTTTACACCAGTCCGCGTCAAACATGATCAAGGTGTGTTTGAAGGTAAGGTTTCCATGATTTTCGTGGCCCTGACCAATTCAATCGGAGGCTTTGAAAAAATTGTACCCGACGCTAAACTGGATGACGGTCAGTTTACCTTGATTATGGTCAAGACAGGGAATCTTTTTGAAATGTTGCATCTAATTCGTCTGGTGATTGACGGTGGCAAGCATATTGATAGTGATAAGATTGAATATATTAAAACTCGTACTTTAGAAGTTCAATCATTGGACCAAAAAGGTCGTAGGCTTTTACTCAATCTAGACGGGGAGTACGGAGGAGACGCCCCTGTTGAGCTTATCAACTTATCCAACCACATCGAATTCTTCGCAGACACAGACAAGGTGGCAAGTGAGGCCATCACCTTGGATACAGAAGAATTGAAACGAGAACAAATGGCCAAACGTTTTGTTGAAGAATCTTCTCAATTTGAAGATGCTATTAAATAGGAAGAAAGGGCAACCAGCTCTTTTTTTCTTTTATACAAAACAAGAATATAACGCTTCCAATTACCGTATTTCCTTGACAAAAGCAAGTAATAGGAGTATGCTATCAGGGTATTAAAATTTTAAAGGAGAATTCGTTATGAATTTAGGCGCATTGGCCCTTGGTTTGGCCTGTCTTGGTGTAAGTATCGGTGAGGGTTTGTTAGTTGCTTCTTACCTTAGTTCAACTGCACGACAACCAGAAATGCAAAGTAAATTGATGGCTGGTGTATTCTTGGGTGTAGCTTTTATTGAAGGTACCTTCTTTGTAACACTGGCTATGACGTTTGTACTGAAGTAAGGATAGGGATTATTAAAAAAAGGGGGAATCTCCATTGGAAGAACATGCAAGTCCAACCCTTACCCTTGGTCCTATAACCTTTGATTTGACCATGGTATTGGTTTCAGCTATCACGATTGCCATCATCTTCTTTCTTGTCTTTTGGGCTAGTCGCCGTATGGAGTTAAAACCCAAAGGAAAGCAGAATGTACTGGAATATGTATATGAGCTGACCATTAACTTTACAAAGGGTAATTTGGGTGACGAAGAGGCAAAACATTATTCACTCTTCTTTTTCACAGTTTTTACCTTTCTTTTAGTTGCCAACAACCTAGGTTTGATGACAAAAATTGAGACGGCTGAAGGACACAATTTGTGGACTTCTCCGACTGCAAATATGGCTTATGACTTTGGTCTAGCAGCTATTGCTATTCTTTTTTGTCATATTGAGGGAATTCGCCGTCAGGGATTTAAAGGCTATTTAAAAGCTTTTGTAACCCCCCTAGCGATGACTCCGATGAATATCCTAGAAGAAGTAACCAACTTGGTATCTTTGGCCTTGCGCTTGTACGGGAATATTTATGCAGGTGAAGTACTCGTCTCTCTCTTGCTTCAATTATCCCATCAAGGTGCCATGGTTTACCCAATAGCCTTCTTATTGAATTTGGTTTGGACAGCTTTTTCTGTCTTTATTTCCTGTCTGCAGGGCTATGTATTTATCATGCTGGTTTCGATGTATTTGAACAAAAAAATTGGCGGAGAAGATTAGGAAAGGAAAAGTAGACGAATGATGACAGTACTAACTACAAGTACAAGCAGTACTATTCTTGGTAACTTTATTTTGGTTACGGCTTCTTTTGCAACCTTGATCATACTTATTCGCGTTTTTGCTTGGAAGCGAATTACGGGCATCTTTGAAGCACGTGAACAAAAAATTGCAGGGGATATAGATGCAGCAGAAGAAAAATTGAACATCGCAGCTGACTTGGTTAAACAGAGAGAAGATGAGCTAGTCCAAGGTCGTATTGAAGGACAAAAAATCATCCAAGATGCTGTTGAACGTGCGAAGTTAGAGAAAAAACGAATTTTAGAACAAGCTGAAGTTGAGGCTCAAGCTCTAAAAACAAAAGCGACAATGGAAATTGAAGCTGAAAAACGAGAGGCACAGGAAAACTTGCACGTTCAAGTTGCAGAATTAGCTGTTGACCTCGCAGGAAAAATTATTTTGGAAGATTTGGATCAACAAGCACATAGTAACTTGATTGATCGTTACTTGGAGAAACTAGGAGACAAGTAGATGAACGCTAGAGAAAATGCCATTGTGCAAAAATATGCTCTATCATTTGTTGAAAAAGTCAGTGATCATGAAGATATTTGGGAAATGTATGACCAAATTTCTGATTTGATCTCCATCATCCATGATAGTAAGCTGAATCGTCTCTTGCTGTCAGCGACAGTATCTAGAGAAGAAAAGGCTGATTTTGTGCGGACAGTACGTCAATCTAGTTTCTGGCAAATCAATGACTTGATTGAAGATGTTATTCGTGATGGTCATGCAGATTTGCTTCTTGAAACACTTGAGCGAGTCCAATTACAAATCAGTAAATTTAAAAATGAATTTGAAGCCCATGTGGTTTCAGTATATCCATTGACTGAAGTCCAAAAAGAGCGACTTCGTCACTTGGTAGAACAACGATTCTCCTTACGTGTACGTAATGTCGTAGAAGAACTTGATCAAAGTCTACTCGGTGGCTTTATTGTGACCGTTAACCACAAGGTAATTGATGCAAGCGTTCGTACACAGTTGAAGGACGTTAGAAAAAAACTTTAGAAAATAGAAAGTGGTGTTCTTTTGATTAATGCACAAGAAATTAGCGCTTTACTAAAACAACAAATTGAAGGCTTTCAGCCTGACTTTGACTATACAGAAACTGGTGTCGTAACCTATATTGGTGACGGTATCGCCCGTGCGCAAGGTCTTGACAATGCCATGAGTGGAGAACTTTTGGTATTTGAAAATGGCACCATTGGTATGGCCCAAAACTTAGAAACGAATGATGTGGGGATCATCATTCTCGGTGAGTTTACGGATATTCGAGAAGGTTCAATTGTTCGTCGTACGGGAAAAATTATGGAAGTACCAGTTGGAACATCCTTGATTGGGCGTGTTGTCAATCCACTTGGTCAGCCAGTAGACGGACTCGGTGAGATTCGTACAAATAAAACTCGTCCGATTGAATATCCAGCGCCAGGTGTTATGCAACGTAAATCAGTTAATGAGCCCCTTCAGACAGGTCTGAAGGCCATTGACGCCCTGGTTCCAATTGGTCGTGGTCAGCGTGAATTGATTATCGGAGACCGTCAGACTGGTAAGACTTCTGTAGCGATTGATGCGATTCTCAACCAAAAAGGTCAGGATATGATTTGTATTTATGTGGCCATTGGTCAGAAAGAATCGACAGTTCGTACCCAGGTTGAAACCCTACGCCAATACGGTGCTTTGGATTACACGATTGTCGTAACAGCATCTGCTTCTCAACCTTCTCCCTTGCTCTTCTTGGCCCCTTATGCGGGTGTGGCAATGGCAGAGGAGTTCATGTATGAAGGCAAGCACGTTTTGATTGTCTATGATGATTTGTCAAAACAGGCGGTAGCCTACCGTGAATTGTCGCTCTTGCTCCGTCGTCCTCCAGGTCGGGAGGCCTACCCAGGTGATGTCTTCTACTTGCACAGTCGCTTACTTGAGCGGTCTGCCAAGGTTTCAGATGAGTTGGGTGGTGGCTCGATTACCGCTCTGCCATTTATCGAAACACAGGCAGGGGATATCTCAGCCTACATCGCAACCAATGTGATTTCGATTACAGACGGGCAAATTTTCTTGAAAGACGATTTGTTTAACTCAGGGATTCGCCCAGCCATTGATGCTGGTTCTTCGGTATCTCGTGTAGGTGGTTCTGCACAAATTAAAGCCATGAAAAAGGTTGCAGGGACTCTCCGGATTGATTTGGCTTCCTATCGTGAGTTGGAAGCATTTACACAGTTTGGTTCAGACTTGGACGCAGCAACACAAGCTAAACTTAATCGCGGTCGTCGAACAGTGGAAGTTTTGAAACAACCTTTGCATAAGCCACTTCCCGTTGAAAAACAGGTTTTGATTTTGTATGCTTTGACCAATGGTTTCCTAGACTCTGTTGCGATTGATGACATTTTGACATTTGAAGAAGAATTGTATGCGTATTTCGATCTGCATTATGATAATCTATTGGATGTCATTCGTACGACAAAGGATTTGCCAGATACCGATGATTTGAACGCTGCAATTAAAGCCTTCAAAGACCAGTCCGTCTTTAAGTAAAGGAGATAGTGATGGCAGGTTCTCTCAATGAAATCAAGTCAAAAATTGCGTCTACCAAGAAAACCAGTCAAATTACTGGAGCTATGCAAATGGTTTCCGCATCAAAATTAGCAAAATCAGAGCAGTTAGCTCAATCCTTTCAAATTTATGCTAGCAAGGTACGTCAGATTACAACGGATTTGTTGCGAGCAGAGTTGATGACATCAGATACATCTAACCCGATGTTGATTCGTCGTCCTGTTCAAAAGTCAGGCTACATTGTTATTACTTCAGATAGCGGCTTAAAAGGGGGATATAATTCCACCATTTTGAAGGCGGTAATGGGAATGATTGAGCAAGACCACGATTCAAAGGACGAGTATTCGATTATTGCTATTGGTAGCATGGGAGCAGATTTTTTCCGTGCGAGAGGCATCAATCCTGTCTTTGAATTACGTGGTTTAGCAGACAATCCAAGCTTTGAAGAGGTTCAAAAAATCATTTCGAAATCTGTTGAAATGTACAAAAATGAAATCTTTGATGAATTGTATGTTTGTTACAATCACCATGTCAATAGTTTGACAAGCCAGGTGAGGGTGCAGCAGATGCTCCCTGTTGAAGACTTGGACCACAACGAAGTTGAAGGATATACTGCAACATTTGAATTGGAACCAAGTCGTGAAGCTATCTTGGAGCAACTACTGACTCAGTATGCTGAATCGACTATTTACGGAGCAATTTTAGATGCTAAGACAGCTGAAAATGCAGCAGGTATGACAGCTATGCAAACAGCTACTGATAATGCTAAAAATGTCATTACAGATTTGACAATCCAATACAACAGGGCCCGCCAAGCAGCTATTACTCAGGAAATTACCGAGATTGTTGCTGGGGCATCTGCTTTGGAATAGATTAGAAAAATAGAGGAATGAGTATGAGTTCAGGCAAAATTACTCAGGTTGTCGGTCCCGTTGTGGACGTTGCGTTCGCAGCCGAAGATAAGCTTCCTGAGATTAACAACGCACTGGTTGTTTATAAAAATGATGAATCCAAACAAAAAGTAGTGCTAGAGGTAGCCTTGGAACTGGGTGACGGCGTCGTGCGGACCATTGCAATGGAATCCACAGATGGTTTGACACGAGGAATGGAAGTTTTAGATACAGGGCGCCCGATTTCTGTTCCAGTTGGCAAGGAGACGTTGGGTCGTGTCTTTAATGTTTTAGGTGATACCATTGACCTGGAGGCGCCTTTTGCAGAGGATGCTGAGCGTGAGCCTATCCATAAGAAAGCGCCAACTTTTGACGAATTATCTACTTCTACAGAAATTTTAGAGACTGGTATCAAGGTTATTGACCTATTAGCTCCCTACTTAAAAGGTGGTAAAGTTGGCCTTTTTGGTGGTGCCGGAGTTGGTAAGACGGTCTTAATTCAAGAATTAATCCACAATATCGCACAAGAACATGGTGGTATCTCAGTATTTACAGGTGTTGGGGAACGTACGCGTGAAGGAAATGACCTATACTGGGAAATGAAGGAATCTGGCGTTATTGAAAAGACAGCCATGGTATTTGGGCAGATGAATGAACCACCAGGGGCACGTATGCGTGTTGCTTTGACTGGTCTGACCATTGCAGAATACTTCCGTGATGTCGAAGGTCAGGATGTATTGCTCTTTATCGATAACATTTTCCGTTTTACACAGGCAGGATCAGAAGTATCAGCCCTTTTAGGTCGTATGCCTTCTGCTGTGGGTTATCAGCCGACCCTTGCAACAGAAATGGGGCAATTGCAGGAGCGAATTACCTCAACTAAGAAGGGATCTGTTACATCGATTCAGGCGATTTACGTGCCTGCTGATGACTACACGGACCCAGCCCCAGCGACAGCTTTCGCCCACTTGGATTCAACAACTAACTTGGAGCGGAAATTAACTCAGCTGGGTATCTACCCTGCGGTTGATCCATTGGCTTCCTCATCACGTGCCCTTTCTCCTGAGATTGTTGGAGAAGAGCATTATGCTGTAGCTATGGAAATCAAACGTGTTTTGCAGCGTTACCAAGAATTACAAGATATTATTGCGATTTTGGGGATGGATGAATTGTCAGATGACGAGAAGACTTTGGTGGGTCGAGCACGTCGCATCCAGTTCTTCTTATCACAAAACTTTAATGTAGCAGAGCAATTCACAGGTATGCCAGGATCTTATGTGCCTGTCAAGGAAACAGTCAAAGGTTTCAAGGAAATCTTGGAAGGTAAGCATGATCATCTTCCAGAAGATGCCTTCCGTAATGTTGGATCAATTGAAGATGTAGTAGCTAAGGCTGCAAATATGAAATACTAGAGGTGATCTATGGCACAGATGACGGTTCAAATTGTTACACCAGACGGAATCAAGTATGACCACCATGCGGCCTTTGTTTTGTGTAAGACTAAGGAGGGTGAATTGGGGATTTTCCCAGGGCATCTGGAATTGATTGCGGTTTTAGAAATCGATGAAATGAAAGTGCGTCGGGTTGATGATGAAAACCACGTGGACTGGATTGCCGTAAACGGTGGAATCATTGAAATCAATAAGAATATGATTACGGTGATTTCGGACTCAGCAGAGCGTGAACGGGATATTGATGTCAGCCGAGCAGAGCGTGCCAAGTTGCGTGCAGAAGGGGAGTTGAAAGAGGCTCACAGTTCACATAATATTGATATGGAGAAACGCGCAACAATAGCTCTCCAAAGAGCAATTAATCGTATCCATGTAGGGAAACGATAAGAGAGTGGGGTTGTCCCGCTTTCTTTTTTTATTTTTGTGGTATAATAGTGGCATGATGACATCAATTTTAGCTTTTTCTAGCCACCTTTTATTTATCTACCTGTCTTATCATTTGCTCATTACTACAGTAGATTGGTCTAAGTGGCTGAAGGTGACTGCCGAAAACCAGGGGAGAATACGGTTGCTACTCGTATTTCTCGCTATTGGTTTAGGGTACTTGGTCTCTGTATTCTTCCTTGAAATATTAGCAATTGGCCGGACCCTTGCGCAGACTTTTTACGCTAGTCATCAGTAATTAGATTGAATAAATAAAGGAAATACTATGGATAAAATAATTGTACAAGGTGGCCAAAATCGCCTTGAAGGAACTGTCACGATTGAGGGGGCTAAGAATGCGGTGTTGCCCTTACTTGCCGCAACCGTTTTAGCTCGCAAAGGGAAGACAGTTTTTTCTAATGTTCCAATTTTGTCAGATGTTTACACCATGAATAATGTGGTGCGTGGTCTAGGTGTTCGGGTACAGTTTGATGAAGAGGCAAATGAAGTTTTGATTGATGCTAGTGGTCGTCTGTCTAGTGAAACACCTTATAAATATGTCAATAAAATGCGCGCTTCTATTGTAGTTTTAGGTCCGATTTTGGCACGCAATGGATATGCAAAGGTTTCTATGCCAGGAGGTTGTACGATAGGTAGTCGTCCGATTGATCTTCACCTTAAGGGGCTACAAGCTATGGGTGCAGTTATTAAACAGCGGGCTGGCTATATCGAAGCAAGAGCAGAATGTTTGCATGGGGCTCATATTTACATGGATTTTCCAAGTGTTGGAGCAACACAAAATCTGATGATGGCTGCAACTTTGGCGGAGGGGACAACTGTCCTGGAAAATGCTGCGCGAGAGCCAGAAATCGTTGATTTAGCTATTTTTCTAAATAAGATGGGTGCGAACGTCAAAGGAGCTGGAACAGAAACGATTACCATTACAGGTGTTGAAGAACTGACTGGAACTCACCATCAAGTCGTTCAAGACCGCATTGAAGCTGGCACCTTTATGGTAGCTGCAGCCATGACAGGTGGTAATGTGTTGATTAAAGATGCTATTTGGGAACATAACCGCTCACTTATTTCGAAAATGCAGGAGATGGGGGTTGAAATCAGTGAGGAGATAGAAGGAATTCGGGTGCGTTCACAGGTAGATAAATTAAAGCCTGTAACAGTAAAGACGATGCCCTATCCAGGATTTCCAACAGATATGCAGGCTCAGTTTACCATGCTTATGGCTGTTGCAAAAGGTGAGTCTACCATGATTGAAACCGTATTTGAAAACCGATTCCAGCATTTGGAAGAAATGCGTCGTATGGACTTGCACTCAGAAATTTTGAGGGATACAGCTATTATCGTAGGTGGAACCAGATTGCAGGGAGCGGAAGTTATGTCAACGGATTTGCGCGCTAGTGCAGCTTTGATTTTATCAGGGCTAGTGGCTGAAGGTGAAACGATAGTTGGGAAACTGTCTCATCTAGACCGAGGGTATTATCGATTCCACGAAAAACTAGCAGCACTTGGTGCTGATATCGCGCGTGTAAGTAGGAGTGATGAAAGTGAATAAAGAAGAACTTCGTTTTGTTGGAAGACAATTGTTGATTGTTGTTCTGGTTGTTGTGTTAGCTGCTATTGTATTTTCATTGGGATTAATGATTGGGTATGGAGTTATCGGCGATGGCGATAGCATGTGGGCCATTTTATCCCTAGAAAAATGGCAAGAATTAATTAGTAAATTCACAGGGAAGTAGGGCAACCTACTTTTTTGTCGGAGGAAAATGGCAAAGAAACGTAGAAAAAAACAAACAGCAAGTTTATTGAGTTTGCTTGTAACAGTTATTGTGGCAGTGTCGGGTTACTACCTTAAAGACACTGTAGGTGACCAAAGTAGAAATCATTCCTACTATATCAATCAGTCACAAGCGAATGAATCGACCCCTTCCGAAGAATTGGCCAGTTCTGTACTGACGGAAAGTGTCCGCAGTCAGATTGGTGGTAGTTTGGAGTGGAATGGGGCTGGTGCTTTTATTGTCAATGGCAATGTGACCAAGTTAGATGCTGCGGTGTCTAGTACCCCCTATGCGACCAACAAAACTAAGACTGCTCAAGGGGAAATCGTTCCGACGGTTGCTAATGCTTTACTTGCAAAGTCTACCAGACAATACAAGAGCCGCGAAGAGACGGGGAATGGGACAACTTCTTGGACCCCAGCTGGTTGGCACCAAGTTCATGATTTAACGGGTGAGTACGATCATGCAGTTGATAGAGGGCATTTGATTGCCTATGCTTTGGTTGGAAATTTAAAGGGTTATAATGCTTCAACCAGCAACCCTAAAAATATTGCCGTGCAAACAGCTTGGGCCAATCAGTCTAATAGTGATGATTCAACCGGTCAGAATTACTACGAAACTAGGATTCGAAAGGCTTTGGATAACAATAAAAGAGTTCGTTACCGTGTGACCCTCATCTATGCAGAAGAAGATGATTTAATTGCGGTGGGCAGTCATTTGGAAGCAAAATCCTCTGACGGTAGTTTGGAATTCAATATTTTCATCCCCAATGTACAGAACGGATTGAGTATCAATTACCACAGCGGTGAAATTACAGTGAATGAGTAAAGGTAAGTGTCTAGAGTTTTGAGAATTTAAGATAATATCTAATTTACAAGAGTAAACAGAGAAATCTGTTTGCTCTTTTTTCGTATCAAAATTTTGGATGTAAGGAGGAGAAACGTTGTCAAGTGTATCTAAACAAGATGCAATTAAATATTTGGAGAGAAAAGCTTCTCCTGGTTGGGATGCGTGTTCGGATAGTCTAACTATTTCTTTGGCTGAAGTTAAGTATTTGATTGACAAAATTTATTCACAGAATGAAATTGACAATAGAGGTGGAGTGATGGTCAAAATACTAGAACAGGCAAATGGAGCTGAGTCCAAGAGACTAAAAATCCCAACTAGCATCAGACCTTATGATGTTGGTTATAGAGTTGTTTCCGAAAAAGATAATATACTCACTTTAAGAAATGGTGCCAGTGTATTCTCCTTGCCGTCAGAGGCTAAAAAATCAATCCAGAGAGAATTTAGAAAAGACGACCCAGATTTTGACATTGAAAAATACAGGGTCGAAGAAGTAGCTATTATTAACTTTGAAAAATTAAAGAATTTTTTACAGGAGGTGGAGTGATGGAAAAAGTTATCTATATCCCTTACCTCAAGGATAGACCTGACGGCGTGATGTGGAAAGAAACGGATTACCACAAACAGAAAGAGTTAGAAAAGAAAAATCCAGTATTTAAGCGAGGAGGCAGAAAATGATACCGAAGTTTAGATCTTGGAGTACTTTCCACAATAAGTGGGGCAAGTATTTTTACATAACAGAAAATGTACTATATCAATGTTAACAGTTGAGGAGATAGAAAATGACGACACTACAAGAACAGAGAATTAGACAGATACTTGTCAAAGACACGATGAAGAGTATGGGGCTATCCAAGAAGAAGGCTCAAAAAGTTATTGCAGAGCTTGAAACACATGGATTGATCAAGTTCACTCCCGACGGGAAATTGGCATTTAGAGAATTAGGGGTATAGTGATGAGAAGAATATCTGTTGAACAGGTCCAGAGTAGCGAGCGATTTTATCGTATTCCAAAGGTGTTCGTAGAAACACTCTACTATCGCAAATTGAGTACGGAGTCAAAATTCACCTACGCTATCCTCAAAGACCGCTTTGAATTATCTCTGAAAAATAACTGGATAGATGAAAATGGTGACGTTTATCTGATTTTCACAGTCGAGGAATTACAAACAATTCTTGGTTATGGAAAAAACAAAGTCATCAAAATCAAAAAAGAGCTAGCGGAGTATGGTCTATTGGAGGAAGTTCGCCAAGGGTTGAACCAGCCCAATCTCCTTTATCTAGGTAATGTGATCAGTGACCCTGAAATCCTAAATTCTGAATTTATACCTGCTAAACCCTTGCCAGAAGCGGAAGTTTCAAATTTAAACTTCCAGAAGTTTCAAAATCAAACTTCCAGAAGTTTGAAAAATAAACCTCAAGAAGTTTCAAAATCAAACCCTAATGATACTGAGTATAGTGATACTGAATATAGTGAGTATAGTTCTAGGAAGGCTGGGGCTGATACACCTACCCCAAAAAAATCTGAGGCGGTCTATATTGCCCCTAAATACTATTCCTTGCTTCAGGTGATTGCTAACAAGTATAACGACCGCTATCTCTATCCAGAGGGATATGCTCTTACGCATTCCCAAAAGATGCAGATAGGACAGTACCTAGCAAGCGGCTATGTCCTAAGCAATGAGGTGCTGGATCTGATAGACCAGATACCACATGATTGCCAAAGTCCTCTTGCCTACCTCCTGAAGTCGCTCGAAAACCTCAAGGCAGAACGCAGGCTAGAAGAGAAGATGAATGCTCATCGGCAGGTACAGAATTATTATAAACAGGAGTAAGTACGTGGAAGAATATATTGTTCGCATTTCTTGGTATGACAACCGACGGAATTTTAAGTTTAAGGAACATATATTCCCAACCTCATCCATCGCAAAGGTGTTCAAGAAACGGTATCAGCTTGAAGCTGGAGAGCGAATTGAGCTTTATAGTCGTGAGTTAGGCTTGGTCTCAGACTAATTTTCTGACCGCAATGTCGTTAAACTACTGACCTTTGACAATAAAATACAAACGCTTGCCCTGATACAGCGTGACTATGGATAAAAGAGAAATGGGGGCGAGTAGGTAGCTAGAAAAGGATATCTAGCCCAGTCACATAACGCAAAAGCATGGCTCTGCCATAAGCTGAAGGAGTTTGGGGTTACTAGACTATAAACCCTGCATACGAAATACCGATGCGGTGATACGTCACCGCACAGCACGGCGTTATTCGCCTTTGATT
The DNA here is from genome assembly GCF_024509525.1 of Streptococcus suis. Classification (GTDB taxonomy): domain Bacteria; phylum Bacillota; class Bacilli; order Lactobacillales; family Streptococcaceae; genus Streptococcus; species Streptococcus suis_AC. The sequence continues at coordinate 128,536 of NZ_JAMWEM010000002.1, read as the reverse complement.
CGCTAGGAGGAAAAAGAAATGAATCAAGTTAAAAATCAATCTCAGGTCAACGAAGTCACACTCGAAGACCTACGTCGTTTAGGTCGTCAAGGTGGAGTTACCGCCCGCCTTGATGACGGAAGTACAGTTTTATTACGTGCCAGATTTGGTACGGTGAAACGCAAAGGGTATATTGCTGGTACATTGACAGATGTTGATGTTATCGTTGATTTTGTAAAAATCTACTCACAGATTCGCACGATTAAGCAGAAAGATGTGTTGATCGCCCGAAGAATCGGACAAGGTTCGAATGCTAAATTGATTCTGACGGGTAATGGCTATAAGAAAGGATAAGTAGATGGTGGATAATATACTGATGATTCTCATCATATGGGTGACAGGACCGATGAGTTACCATCGCTTGAAGGATTTGAGACAACATCCCGAGAAATATCTTGACGGAAAACCTTTGTCTTACTACAAAGAGCGCTATCCTAGCCCTTGGCATAACCATGTATGGTTCCGATATCAAACTGCAAAAGAAACCTTTATCGGATGGCTTGTGATAGACGTGGCTTTTATCGGCTCTCTAATCTACAGTTTCATCTCGTATATATTGGGCTTTTTTTGCTGACGATTGTAATCTGAATCGAGTTACGAGAAAGACAAGTATGAAGGGGAAGCAGAGTGTAGTCACATAGACATATAGTGTGATGAATGTTATTATCCAAGAAGAAGACTGACAAACCGCTATGTTTCTTGTCAGAAATACATGCCAACCTGCGTATAAATGTTCTCGATTGACTGCGATGAAAATAGCGGTCGTCATCGTGACAATGACGGTACGAAAGAGATATATCAGCTTATGGTTTGGTAATGGGGTGACCGAATATAATGTTTGGAACCATAACCAACAGGATGATAAAACCTGAAAGAGTTGGATGTACTCTGCTGTGGTCCAGGTCAGGAGGTTATACTTACCTGTTAAGAAGTGCAAGACGGCATAGACCTCCCCTGGAGCCATGCAGTATGTCAAGAATAGGACTGTTGGGATAGCTTGCCATTTTGCAATATCTTTATCAAACGGGTTGTATGGTTTTGTGAATTTTGTAAGCATAGAAAACATAAGAGTGTCCTTTCATCAGTTCTATCCTCTATTTTATCAAATTCCTAGAAATAGCTATTAAAATATGTTATAATAAACGTGTAAAAAGAAAGTGAGATACATTATGAAAAAGTCAATCAAGGATATCATCAAGATGTCAACTACCAAGCAACGTGTACTTGTTGGAGCAAGTGTTTCGGCACTTGTTTTAGCAATTGCAGGTGGACTGTATATCGGTCAACCAACCGAAACAAAGGCTGTTGAGGCTACGAAGGTCGAAAAGACTACCACCTCTAGCTCAAGCACCACAACACAATCAAGTAGCGTGGACAAGGAAGCTGAATTGGCAAAAACTGCTGAAGAAGCGGTCAAGAAACTTGAAAAGAATCAAGTCAATGAGAATGTGAAGCCAGCAGAAGATGCCGTCAAAGCACTGAAAGCTGGAGATACTAAGGATAAGCTTCAAAAGCGTATCGACTTGGTGAAGTTGAACATGGCTCATGTGGCAGAACAAGCTCGATTGCTTGCGGATGCTGAGCGACTTGTTAAGCAGCTAGAGGACAATCAAGTGAACGATAATGTCCAACCTGCGCAGGATGCAGTTGATAAAGTTGGGAATGCCGATAATAAGACAGCTTTACAACACCGCATTGACCTAGTGAAGCAGGCTATTGCATCACGGGATGCACAGGCTGCTCAAGCGGCTGCTCAGGCTCAACAGGCTTCACAAGCAACAACTGGAGGCGACACTGGCGGTGGCTATGTAGCCTCTGCACAAGACGCAGGAGCCAGCTATACTCCTCCAACACCAGCAGGAGGCGGAGCAACCTATGTCGGTGGGATGCCAAGTGCGGATGATATCGCACGGATGCAACAACAAGTAGATGATGCTGAACAAAGAGCAAGTACACACGGTGCATACGATTATTAAACCATAAGGGTAAGACGAATCTTGCCCTTTTTGGTTTTTGCCAACATACATAAGTTAGGAGTGATATATGGAGAAAGCTCGTGAACTATTAAACCAATCGTTTGACCAACTGTATCCCGAAAATTTGTATCCAGAAAAGGAAGCTATACACCTCTATCACATTTTGGCTAGTCAACTAGAAAGAGAACTAGCCACTCTAAAACAGGACGTTCTTTATCGAGCCTTGTTAAATAAAAAAATGGATTTGTCTGATATTCCTCAAACTCTTCGGATTCAAGATTTCAAAGAGGGGCGTTCTCTCTACTTTACCGCAGCTCATCGATATGCGAGAGAACAAAAGGACGTTTCCTATGCGATTGCTCTCTCTAGCTTGTTAGCGGCTGATATAGAAGAAGCTGTCCGACTAGGTAAGCTTACTAAAGAAATTTACTATCTTCTCATGTGTGAATGGCTCCATTGTCTCATTTATGATAAAATGGAGTTCGAAGGAGAAGAAGATTTTGACCGCTTTTTTCAAGCACAAAGAGAAGCAAACCAGTCTCTTTTCGAGGCTTTTGGATACTGAAAGGCGAGATGCAAAATAAACGTATCGTCTTGAACGGAATTCCCTTAGAAGTGGTAAAAGACTATACAAATAAGTGAAGATATTCTACTCAGACAAGTTAGTACTTGTCTTTTTTTGTTTGACTGAATGGAAGGAATAAAGAAAGTGAAAAACAGGGTTCGTTCACCGTCTTACTAGAAATAATCGTATGATCTAGCTGTTCTAACAGCTAGATTTTATATCAAAATAGAATAGGAGAACTATATGACATTTAACCAAGCACCTTCTTACCGTAACCGAAACAAAAACGGTAAGAAACGCTTTAAGAAATCTATGGTAGTGGCGGTCGCAGGGGTGACCGTCTTTGCGGCAGGAACTACTGGCGCATTTGAACCATTCGTAGCCCCGTTCAGCCCACAACAGGTTCAGGCCGCTGAATTGAAAAACGGAAAACAAATTGGGACTCTCAATAATGTACCCGTTGTCCAATCTACGACTACAGATATGTCATCAGATGCCTTCCAATCACTGGTGGATAGTATCCTTGAGGACCAGAATCTGGATAAGGTCAAGTATGTTGCGGATAAGATCCAGTGGAACTCCAACACAGAAGTCAAAGGAGTTGGTGGCGTACAAGTAGGTGAGATTGTCAGTATCTTTGGGACCAATATTGCCAGCTTCCTCATGGCAGATGGCTATGTCAGAGGAGATGTTGGGGCCTATCTCAACCCTGGGCAATCCTTGGCTGTAACCAATGTTGGTACCATCACCAATATTGATACTGGAGAAAAAATTCCAGTTGACCTAATCATCACACATGAGGATGTGGTCCATGGAGCAGATGGTTGGTCCAACAAGGATGTGGCCATGGCTATCAAGAACCAGAACTCTGTCATCACTGTAGGCGTTGCCGTTCCAACGGGAGGCGGTGTCGCTGGAGGTGGTAGTGGTCAGACCGAAGACGGTGGCTCGGCTGGTGGCGCTATCGGAACAGGCCGTGCCGCAGGCTATATCGAACAAACAACTTATACAGCTACCTTAGTTCGTTCTGATACTAAGATTCCGATTCCGAACGAAGAAGTTCTAATGGCCATGAAAGTATCGGACATTGACGGTTCCCAGTTGGCAGCTGTAGGTAGACAAGGTGCTTTTGGCTATATCGTTAGTCCAGATACCAATCTCACTATTCGAGATGGCGGTCTTGTGACAACTACGAGCGCAGCTATTAACCAGGATTCCACTCAACTGTCACCAGCTAGTTACGTAGTCCTTAAAAACTTTAACTCAAATGGTATTTCCTATGCCTATACAGATGGTGCAGGGAACCATCTGGACATTGTCACAGGCCTTTTCGGTAACACAGGCTTCAAGGTTAATGCGGATACAACAGGTAGCCTTGAAATTGTCAAAAGCGGTACTAAGACAGGAACGAGTATGTGGAACAACCGCTATACATTGGCTGGTAACCGATTCCGTGTCACCGATACCAAGACAGGCCAGACCTATGAAGGTGTTACAGATGCGACAGGGAAGGTCGTCATTACCAACCTGCCTCTCAATACCCCACTTACGGTTGAAGAGGTAGGAGCTTCTCCAGGATTTAACAAGACCTTCCAAACGCAAACCGTTACCCTATCACAGTCAACACCCAAACGTGTAATTGATGGCGTGTCAGACCAGGTCTTGACCGTGACAGGTACTAACGATGAAATCACAGGTCAGATTAAGATTGTGAAGCGAGGCACCCAATCAGGCACGACCATGTGGAATAACCGCTACACGCTTGCAGGTAACCGATTCCGCTTGACTGAAACCCTCTCAGGAAAGGTCTATGAAATCACGACGGATGCAAAGGGGCAGGCTACTCTACCAGAACCAGTCCGTTTGGGTATCTATGAGATTGAAGAAATCTCTGCCTCTCCAGGCTTTGTCCGCACCTTTAAGAAACAAAAGGTTGACCTCAAACAAGACGGTAAGCTGGAAGTTGTGGTCGAAGGTACCAACGACGAAATCGTTGGGCAAAATACCCTTGAGAAGCTGGATAAGGACACAGGAAAGAACTCACAAGGTCAGGCTGTCCTTATCAATGCAGAGTACGCACTCTACTACAACGACAACTCTACAGGCTCAAGTCCACATAAAAAGGACCAGCCTGTTAAATGGGCGGATGTACCGAAAGCTATTATTTTGAAAGGTGAAAAAGTTACCAGCTCTATCATCAATGGTCAAACTGTCGAACACGGAGACAACATAGTTATCAACGTGGACGATAAAGAACTGATGGCAGCCGTTGGCAATCTCGCCCTAGGTAAATACTACTGGAAAGAAGTCAATGCGCCAGAAGGCTACGGCTTAGATGGTATCAAGCATGAATTTGAAATCAAGAAGAAAGATGATGTGACGGTCAATGTCGTGACTGAGAATGTCAAGTCTCTTGAACAAATCATCAAGGCCAAAATCTCTATCCATAAGATTGCCCAGGCTTCAGGTGACGGCAGTCATTCAGGTATTAACGACATTACTTTTAAGGCTACGCCAATCAACGATACCCAAGCAGAAGCATTTGAATTTAGTACAGGTATCAAGGATGACGAAGACGGCTATGCGACGGCAGAGTTGATTTATGGCGATTGGAAAATCGAAGAGGTAGAGGCTCCTGAAGGCTACAACCTAATTGAGCCAGTCTATGTCCACATGAGCTACGATGCCAAGACAGACCTCTACACCATCACCGCAAGCCACAATGAAGATGGTTCCAAGCCATTTTCTAAGCGAACTTTTAGCCAGTCTGACGACCAAGAAGGTAGAAACACCAACGCCAAGGGTTCTATCGCAGGTGTCTTGACCTCAAGCAATGCGGTTATCAGCCTATCTAAGATGACCCTCAAGGACAATGCTACACCGCCACCACCAACGCCAGAACCACCAACACCACCAGAGTTTCAACCTGAAAAATTTGATCTGTCTGAAGCTAAGTTTGACATCACAGGTGACAAACTTATGGATGACGACAGCGAGCTGAAAGACGAGTATGGCGATACCAACAAAGACCCATACGCAGACAAGTCTGACAACAACGAGCCACAAAACTTGAACACCAAGACGGTTAAACGTGGCGATACGATCTACTATCAAGTCTGGCTAGATGCGACGCAGTTATCTGATAAACATGATATCGCAATCATTGGTGGTACAGACGATTATGATGAAAAGCGTCTAAATATCTTGTTGGATAAGATTGTCGGTTACGATTCCGTAACAGGTGAAGCCGCAACCCAACTCTTCGACATTACTAACTCAGACGGCAAGCTGACTATTCAAACCAAGGCTGATTTGGTCAAAGACGGCAAGTTGGATGCGACCAAATTCTTATTCGGTCGTTACTACAAATTTGAAATCCCAGCAACTGTCAAGGAAGATGTGATTGCTGGTGAGGACATTGTCAATACAGCTAGCCAATTCGTGACCTTCAAGGACGGCAAAACGACGGAAAAACCAACGCAGAAACGGGTTAACAAGGTTGAGGATCCAACACCACCAGAGTTTCAACCTGAAAAATTTGATCTGTCTGAAGCTAAGTTTGACATCACAGGTGATAAGCTTATGGATGACGATAGCGAGCTGAAAGATGAGTATGGCGATACTAACAAAGACCCATACGCAGACAAGTCTGATAACAACGAGCCACAAAACTTGAACACCAAGACGGTCAAGCGTGGCGATACGATCTACTATCAAGTCTGGCTAGATGCGACGCAGTTATCTGATAAACATGATATCGCAATCATTGGTGGCACAGACGATTATGATGAAAAGCGTCTAAATATCTTGTTGGATAAGATTGTCGGTTACGATTCCGTAACAGGTGAAGCCGCAACCCAACTCTTCGACATTACTAACTCAGACGGCAAGCTGACTATTCAAACCAAGGCTGATTTGATCAAAGACGGCAAGTTGGATGCGACTAAGTTTCTCTTCGGCCGTTACTACAAATTTGAAATTCCGGCTACTGTCAAGGATGACGTTGTCGCAGGTGAGGATATTGTCAATACGGCTAGTCAGTTTGTAACGTTTAAGGACGGCAAGACTACCGAAAAGCCGACCCAGAAGCGTGTGAACAAGGTTGAGGACCCTAAACCACAACCGCACAAGTTTATCCTGGACAAAGCTGGTTATGACGTTAAAGGGACAAGCCTCTTGGATGACGATAGCGAGCTAAAAGACCGCTATGCTGACACCAACCAAAATCCGTACGCTGATAAGAAAGACAATAACGAAGCGGATAACATCAATACAGATACAGTCAAAGCAGGCAAGGTCTTGCATTACCAAGTCTGGATTGATACAACAATCTGGAATAAAAACAGTCTTCTACAAACAGTTGGTGGAACTGATAACTACGACGAACGCTATGTGAGTGTAGATATTGCCAAAATCAAAATCTACAACAAGAAAACAGGTAAGGAGGTTACGGATCAATTTTCTATTACCGACAAAGACGGCAAATTGACCTTCCTGCCAACAGATAGCGTGAAGAAGGATTACAAGACTGCCGACGGCAAGATTGTGAAGATTCTCGATACCAGTAAGTTTGAACTCGGCGTCCTGTATCAGGTTGAAATTCCTGCTACTGTCAAGCAGGATGTGCCCGATGGTATTGATATTGAAAATACCGCAAGTCAGACCTATGTAGATGTTAATGGTAAGACAAATGAATTGCCGACGGAGAAACGTGTGAACAAGACACCGAAAGAAACTCCGAAGGCCCCACTGCCTTCAACAGGCCAAGTGGCAGGATACGGGCTTACTCTATTAGGTTTGACTACTTTGTTTGCAGTGGTTGAGTGGAGAACCCAGTTCTTTCGCAAGATTCTACAAAAAGTTTTGAAACAGATATATAAGTAAGGCCATGCTAACAACACTATATCAAAAAGAATCAGTTAATGTTTTTAATAATCACGATAAACAAGGAGAGAGAGATATGAATAACATCCGAACCAAATGGTTAAATTTAGCCTGCGTAGCTGCTCTTGGAATGAGTACTTTTGTGCCTATCGTTTCTGCACAGACAGGCGACTTAGCCCCCCTTTCTGCTAATGGCTCTGAGAATGTGAGTAATTCACAAAGCACCTATTTCAGAGAGTATGAGGTGGCGAATAAACAATATGAACAACTTCTTCAAAAAATAAGTGCTTACAATGCTAAACTTGATACCTTGGGAGATGAAGTCACTTTAGGAGAGCCGGTTGTTGTAACCGGAAAGACTGTTAGCGATGTGATGAAACTTGTTGATGAGCATGTAGAAACGACAGATGCAATTCTTAGTCGTGGACAAAATTATCCTCAAGAACTTGCCCAATATGAACGGCGAAAGGCGGAATATAATGCGAACCGAGATGAAATTATTCGCTACAACAAAGAAAACGGATCGATTGAGATTAAAAGTGAAGACGGCAAAAACATTGTTAATATAGTCGGGAATGAATTTCGTCTCATTAACATCCAAAAAATTTTTACAGAAGAAAACTCTGCGAAGGTGGATGCTGCGAAATTAAGACCAGGTTCTACTCTTACTTTAATAGGCGAAGAAGGAGTTGATGCGGAAATCACAGTTCAAAAAGTTAAAGAAAAAAATAGATGGATTCTTGATCGCTTAGGTGTGCATGAAGAATATAGAAGAAGATATGGATTTCCCCTGAATTTAACTGAGGGGGAATTTACAATCAAATTTACTGACCACGCCACGGGGGAGCCCGTTAATATCTTAACGATTTTTGATACTGTGGATTTTGATAAAACCGAGCTCCTATCTTTTAAATCGAATACCGGAACGTCTGCCATGCTTGGAGGAGTTCGTGAGACAATATCAAATTCAGATGGTTTTGAGATTTACAAGGGAGGCTATGCCCCTACGGGGGTAGTAGGAGAGGCAGGTTCTACAACCGCTATTGGTGGCTCTGAAATTACTATTCGTTTAGAGAACGCTATCGCTATATTGGGGATTTTTAAAGATGCCTCTAGCAGATACGAAGTTCACCAATCTGCATTGAAGCCAGTCCCGGCTCCCTTTTCAGAAAAAGCTCCTGAAAGGGCAGACATGACTGTTCAAAAATTACAGTTTTCAACTGAAGATGCGGAACGCCTAAAACCAATTAAACCAACTACTGAGGAGATAGAATTACCTTTCAAAACCAACTTTATCGCTAATGATAGCCTTGAATTTGAAGCGAAAGTAACCAAGGTTACTGGTGAAAAGGGCATTCAACTCAATCACAAGTTTTTCAGTATGGATGCCAATGGTATCTATCAGCCAGAAACATCATCTGAAATTGCCTTAAATCCCAAAGATGAAGTCATAGAGGTTGGAAATCGTAAAGTCACGGAAGAAACGGTTCCGTATGAAACGATTACCAAAGAAAACCCCGATAAACCCGAGGGATATAAGGAAGTGATTCAAAAAGGTGAGGCTGGAAAAACAATTATAACACAGATTTTTGAAGTTGATTCTTCTACAGGTGAATTAAGCAAACCAAAAGAAGAAAAGACGAATGTGCCTGCTAAAGATGAAATTATTGAAGTAGGGACAAAGAAAGCTACTTCAGAAGCTCCGAAAAAAGAGCTTCCACCAAAAGAAGAAAAGACGAATGTGCCTGCTAAAGATGAAATTGTTGAAGTAGAGACAAAGAAAGTTGCTTCAGAAGCTCCGAAAAAAGAGCTCCCTTCAACAGGTCAAGTGGCAGGATATGGATTGACTCTACTAGGGTTGACAACCTTGTTCGGCGTATTTGAGTGGAGAACGCAGTACTTCCGTAAGAACTTACAAAAAGTCTTGAAACACATGCTTAAATAGGCTATACTGACAAGTAACTCCTGATAAGACACTAAACCAACTATTCTGAGTGTACTCACACCTTATCAGGAGATATTGTTGGTAAATACAGATATAAATACAAATGCACACATAAATACAAACGTAAATATATTGCAAAGCGCTAAGAAATTCTTAGTGCTTTTTTGATTGGAAAGGAGTGCTTATGACACAAGAATACAAGCAGGATGCATTCAAATTTGAAGTGATTCAACCTATTGCTGTGTTATCAACTGACCGTAACGGTTGGAAGAAGGAAGTCAATATGGTTTCTTTCAACGATAAGGCACCTCTCTTGGACATCCGCAAGTGGAGTCCAAACGGTCGAATGAGCAAGGGGATTGCTCTCAAAAAAGAAGAAGCACAAGCCTTGAAAGAGGTTTTACAACAACTAGATTTTGAAGAAAAAGAGGTATAAAAAGTATGGATTTAGCAGTTAAAATTGTGACACTTATTGGAGGATTGATGTCAATTTCAGGCCTCTTCTGGATGTTTTTCGGCTTGTATGAATTATTCCAGGGTCGGAAGAACAAACGTCCTGAACAACGTGACGAAGGCCAAGAACATATTATCAATGGCTTTGCCTTAGCGGCATTCTCTGCTGGTATAGCAGCGGCGATAGTGGCTGCCATTCAAGCAATTAGTTTCTAGGAGGAAAGGAATGGTCAAATATGAATATTGACGTGACAACCCTTCTTAAAACCCTCTCAGAATACAATCCATCTGTTGATACGGCTGTGATTGCCATAAATAAAGCACTTTTAGTAATAGGTAACATTTTGTTATCCATTTTCTTAATGCTTGAATTGCTGGAATGGAATCAATTGATTCGAAGCACTGGTAAGCAGGTGCCTATGAAATTTTGGATAGATATTGCATTTAAGTATGTCGCAGTTTACCTGCTCGTACAAAATTCAGCTAACATTATGGATGGTTTTATGTGGTTGCTCGATGCTGGTGCAAATCTAGTTGTGGATGCCGTGGACGTAAAAGACTTTAGTTATAAATTTAGTCTTGGAGGTATAAAGGGAGTAATTGCTAAGACGGTATTTAATATTATTGGAGGAGCTGTTACAGTTATTGCCAATTTAATTACCTTTATTGTTAATTTGATGCGTTATATGGAACTCTATTTCCTAAAGGCCATCGCTCCAATTTTGTTAGCTTGTATGATGAACAATACCACACGTCCTATTGCCATCAACTTTTTCAAGTATTTCTCTGCATATGTTCTTATTGCGCTAGGATTGACAGTTGTCGGTATCATCTATCCCGTATTATTTTCATCGAATATTATCACAGCAGAATTCGAAGCAGTGGCGACGGGAGCGGTTTATGGTTCGGCTATCATTTCCATTGTTCAGGGTGTAATTTATATCGCCACAATCATGGGAGTGAGTCGCAAAATGCGTCAATTACTGGGGGTATAAACTATGGAAAAATTAGGTTCGGAATTTCTGGATGATTTTATCAAGGAAGACAAGCCCATTATCTTTCAATTGACGGCCCGAGGCTTGGTTTTGGTCTTAGGGTTGATTACTTCAATCGTATTGATTACAGGTTTGTTCTTTTATGGATATCCAGATGTACTGGTTGTAGCAGTCGCTGTAGCACTCTTAGTGCCAACAGTGATTTATGGATTGGGCTTTGATAAGAAATTCTCTCTACGGGAACGTTTTTATTTTATGGTCCTTATTAAGCGACGTATCTATCAAACAGAATTAAATACAAGAAAGGAGTATACTGTCGGTGATTTTCTTCAAGAAAAAACGGTCAGAGAAACTGACCCAATCGGAACAAGCGAGGGCTGAACGTTTGCAACGACAGCTCAAGCCAACAACTCAAAACACACTAGCCTACACAAGCCTTTTTGAGGAAGGGCTTATGCACGTCGTGGATAACCATTATTCCATGACATTCAAACTTGGCGATGCTTCTTATAGTACCGCTGAATTTGACCAACAATTGGCATTGGTTGAAACACACGCTAAAGCCTACAATGCCATTGATACAGGCTCTACCATGCAGATGCTGATTATCAATAAGCGAGTGAGTGAGGATGTGTTGGAACAAGTCCTCTACACTCCAGAAGGAGATGGATTCGACGATTATCGTATGGAAACGAATGAGCGGATTCAGGAACGATTTGCTGTTAATGCCAATAACTTTGAAGTAGAAAAATACATCACGATTTGCCAAGAAGCTGAAAATCGCAAACAGGCTCAATTGTATCTACAGGATGTTGGTGTCACGCTAGAAAATATCTATAAATCAGTTGATGTATCCTTTACACCACTGAACGCTATGGACCGTCTCAACGTCTTCTCAACCTTGCTTTTAGGGGAAGATAACCTGCCTTATTCGTACAATGATTTGCGTATCACTGGTTTAACCAGTAAGTCCTTTATTGCTCCAGATATTATTGAGTTTAATCGCAACGACTTTGAAATCAATACCCGTCCTCACAAGGTCATGTATATTAAGCACTATCCAAAATCCATGGAAGATGACTTGATTCGAGAGCTGACATCGGCAGGCATTGAAGTGGCTATTTCAATACATGGAAAGGTCTATGACACGGCAGACATTCTGGAAGATATTGAAGAGTCTCAACAGATTGCAAACGTTGAACAGATACGAGCGGTCAAGCGTGCAGCTCAATCCTATGTTTCTTCCGATTTTGTATCCAACAGCCAGGCTTCAGAAGATTTTACAGAAGCAGGGAAGTGGCGGAAAGAAATTAAGGAATTTGATCAGAAGGTCTTTAGAGGTTTCATGGCTGTCTATTTTAGTGCCGACAACTACGAAGACCTTAAACTCAATCAGAACAAGTTAGAACGTGCTGGACGGAAAGCAGGTGTCCGTTTCTCAGATATTTACTATCATCAAGATGATGCCCTCAATACCATCTTGCCGATTGGTCTCAATTATCTAGATTTAGAACAGAATATCCGCATTAACAAGGTGTTTCCCAGGAGCATGACGACAGCTAACCTAGCGACTCAGGTTCCGTTTGCATCGATTGACTATATTTCTAAGAGTCCGACAGCTCGTTATTACGGGCAGAACCAGGCTTCAAATAACATGATTGCTATTGACCGTAAGAAAGACTTAAACACACCTTCAGGCATTATCTTGGGAGGCTCAGGGTCAGGGAAGTCTGTGACGGCTAAGAATGAGATTATCTCGACCTTGCTCAAGTATAAGCGTGATAAGGTCATTATCATTGACCCTGAAGATGAAGTGCGACAAGAAGTCGTGTTATAAATTGCTAGTTTAGCTACTCTATCCATTTGGGGTAATCCTACCACAGCCTGCTTGACTGGTAACGGTTATGTTGGGAAGCCTGTGGGACAATATGGAAAGTCTGATAGCCTAAAATCGGATGGACTGTTAGGATAAGAATACTATGGTGAACAGACGTGAACCATCGCAAGAGTCGTTACAGGGACTAAGTGAAATAAGGCTGATACACTTACACCAAAAAGGTACGGAGGAGGTCATTGGGGCTTTCATAACCTGATGACAAATGGACACATTCTTCCCGGCTCAAAGATGGCACCTAAGGTATTTACAATTATTTATAACACGGAACTTGGTAAGCCCTATGTATTCCTTTTAATCGATAGAAGGTATTGAACTCGTAAGAGGGATAGACGATACAGAGGGTAGAGGAAAGGATAAAAAGCGAATGCTCCAACTGTAATGGTAGGAGATAGGGGTTCAAACTTTGCCCTGACCTGAAAGGGTGCAGACTTATCCTATGGTATTTCATGACAAAAATGGAGGTAAACCTATGAATGATAAACATTCAACGACAGCACCAGCTGAGAAGTTATCACACAAGCAACTGCTTGCGAAACAATGGAAAAGCATTGATTGGAAGAGAGCAGAACAAGAAGTGAATAGGCTACAAATCAGGATTGTCAAGGCTACTCAAGCCAAACACACTAACACAGTGAAGAGACTTCAATATTTACTAACCCATTCGTTCTATGCCAAGGCACTTGCCGTTCGTCGAGTAACGACTAACAAAGGCAAGAAAACAGCTGGTATAGATGGTGAACTATGGACGACACCTGCTCAAAAGATGGAAGCTCTCCTGTCCCTAACGGACAAAGGCTACAAAGCAAGTCCGTTAAGACGGGTTTACATCGACAAAAAGGGGAAAAAGAAGAAACGTCCATTAGGGATTCCGACTATGTATGACAGAGCCATGCAGGCACTCTATGCTTTAGCACTAGAGCCTGTCGCAGAGACAACTGCGGATACTAAATCATTCGGCTTCCGAAAAGGAAGAAGCTGTCAAGATGCTTGTGAATATATCTTCACAGCACTATCACAGAAAGCTTCTCCTCAGTGGATTTTAGAAGGCGACATCAAAGGCTGTTTTGACAACATCAGTCATGACTGGCTCTTAGAGAACATTCCGATGGATAAATCTATCTTAAAACAATTCCTTAAAGCAGGTTTTGTGTTCAAGGGTGAGTTATTCCCAACGGAAGACGGCACGCCACAAGGCGGTATCATTTCGCCTATCCTTGCCAATATGGCACTCGATGGATTACAACAAGTCTTATCAGATAGATTTCATACCAATCGTTTAGGAAAAATCGACCTTCGATTCAAAAATAGCCATAAGGTCAATCTTGTCCGTTATGCGGATGATTTTATTGTCACAGCTGCGACACAAGAAATTGCATTAGAGGCTAAAGAATTGATTAGAGAGTTTCTGCTTGGACGAGGTTTAGAGCTGTCAGAGGAAAAGACATTGGTAACTCATATCAACGATGGTTTCGACCTACTTGGTTGGAATTTTCGGAAGTACAAGGGGAAATTGATTGTAAAACCATCTAAGAATTCTATTCAAACTGTTATTGGTAAATTCTCAGAAACCATCCTCAAGCGAGGAAAAGCATGGGAGCAAGAAGTCTTAATCATGAAACTAAATCAACAGATAAGAGGATGGACAAACTACCACCAATCCGTGTGTGCTAGTGAAGCCTTCTCCTATCTGGACTATCATTTATACGAATTATTGTGGCGATGGGCAAAACGTCGTCATCCAAAGAAAGGCCAGTGGTGGGTTTCGACCAAGTATTGGCATAGAAGAGGCAATCGAAGTTGGGTATTCGCTTCAGGCGATAAAGAACTCATTCGAGTTGACCATACTGCTATCGTCAGACATACAAAAGTCAGAGAAAATGCCAATCCTTACTTGGATATAGACTATTTTGCTCAACGAACCTTTAATCATGGTATGAAACGGTTGACAGGTCGTTTTAAACTTGTTTGGAAGAAACAAGACGGACGCTGTCATCACTGTGGACTCCCGATGGAACTTGGAGAAGATAGAGAAATTTTCTTTAAAGTTCCAAAATCAAAGGGAGGTGTGGAAGAAGTTGATAATATGGCTTATGTGCATAGCTACTGTCAGCGATTATTTATTGAGAGCCGCTCGAAAGAGTGATGAAATGCTTGAGCCGTATGAGGGGAAACTCTCACGTACGGTTCTTAGAGAGGAAGGTGGTAGTAATACCACTAACCTACTCGACTACTCTGATATCGGACGTGAGTTTGGAGCAGAAATCATCGACGTAGCCGTAGGTAGTGATACTTGTTTCAACCTCTTGGATATTCCTGATAAGGAAAAGCTCCAAACAGGAGACCGTGACCCTGAGGGTGATAAATCCAACCTTCTTGTCAGCCTATTTGGGACACTCTTGGATGAATTTGGCGACGAAGCAGTGTCTTTGGTTGACCGTGTGACCAAGGAAGTGTATCAGCGATATGAGAAGCCAACCTTGAAGGAATGGCACACCTTGCTGAAGGAACAGCCAGAGCCTGCTGCCCAACAATTAGCACTCAAACTGGAAATTTACACGGTTGGTAGCTATGATATTTTCTCGAAGGCTACCAACATTAACTTGAACAGTCGTTTCATTATCTTCAACCTCAAACGTCTATCGGGAAATCTCAAGCGATTTGCGATGATGGTGCTTCAGGACTTTATCTGGAATCAGGTTGTCAATGCCAGAGATGAGGGTATCACGATTTGGCTCTACTATGATGAACTCCAGCTATACTTTGAAGAAGAGTTACAAGCGACTTACTTCAATCATATGTGGTCACGTATTCGGAAATACGGCTGTATTCCAACAGGAATCACTCAGATGCCCGAAACCCTCACAGGCTCACCACAAGGACGAAAGCTTCTAGGGAATAGTCAATTCAAGGTCCTTTTGAAGCTGGAAGGGTTAGCTCTTCAGGAAGTCAAGCGTATCGTCAAATTGACAGAGCACCAGGCACGTTACATCGAGCGCCCAAAAGACAAAGGGACAGGCTTGATTGTGGCAGGTGATGCGATCGTACCATTCGAAAATCCAATCCCGGAAGAAAGTAAGCTCTATCAGTTGATAGCGACAGATGCCTAGGGAGGAGAAGTGATGACGAAAGAGAAGAATATCCCAAACCATCTTGTCTCAAAAAAGACTGACAAAGACTACCAATCGGTTCGAAAGGGTGTTGTGGAGGCTGTTCAGAAGCATCATCAGACCGCAAAGATAGGGGAATCAAAGACTAGTCAAAAGGTTAGAAAGGGTGTTGTGGAGGCTGTTCAGAAGCATCATCAGACCGCAAAGATAAGGGAATCAAAGACTAGTCAAAAGGTTAGAAAGGCTAAAACCTCACATTTAGCCCAGGAAAGAGTTACTCAATCCGCTTTTACTCAAACCAGAAAACCAAGTCGGATGAAAGAACGATTGGCGTATCGAGTAAAACAGGAAGCTGGACGAGCGCTGGACGATGCCATGGCGCAAGAAGAGAATTTTACAGAACTATATCAAGTGAAACAAAAAGTCCAGGGAACAAAATATAACCTTCAACGTCTGTCACATGCCACAAAACCTTTAACAAATACGGTTAAGTCAAAGGCCCTAAATTATGAAAAGTCCAGTACCAAGCAATTAAAAGCAACTGCTATAAAGAAGGCCAAGCCTTATCGGAAAAACGTGAATCGGGCTACAAAAACTGCTTCCAAAAAGGTTGGTAAAGCCTTTACGAAAGCAGTTGCCCAAGCTACAAAACAGGTTGCTTCATTGGTCGTCAGGTCAGGTCCTATCGGTTGGATATTGCTTGGAGTTCTCTTTTTTCTCATCATTATCATAGCGGTCTCAGGGCAAGGGGTACCGATTCAGGATGAGTACAACCTGAATGAAACCTATCTCTATCAGACCAAACTAGACCGAGAGAAGTCAGATGATACGGTTGACTATTGGACCAACTGGGAAGACCCGCTCTTGTATATCAACTACCGATATGATGAAATCCATGACAAGTTCAACATTAACCCAAAAGGGAATTTTGTGGATCAAGGAAACGGAACCAAGTATCTGGAAAACTTGTGGTCTGCCCTAAACGAAGATATAACGCACTTCAAGACAATGGAAGAGCTCTATACGGATACCGAAACAGACTATTATCTAAAAGAGGACGAGCAAGAGGAATACAAAGAGCTACTTGAAGCCAAAGAAGAGGTGGGAAAATTTGCCTATTTGCTAGAACTAGAGAATCCATTCTACAAGGAAGAGGATTCTCTCTATGAAGAACCCTTGAAAATATCCAAACGATTTGGTTACACCAGCACAGATGATGACGATATATACAAGAAGACCAAGCTTGAAATAGGTACTGGTCAAGCACTCTTTGCCCCTATTGATGGGACTGTTGAAGTCAAGGATAAGACTGTCACCATTAAAGGACATGATGCAAAATTTACCTTCTACGACGTGAATGAAATCCAGGTTGATGACAAAGACGAAGTTGCATCAGGTCTATTCATTGGACGGACCAGTTCTTCGTCAGGCCAAGAAATTGCCTACCAGAAAAAATTGACATATACGCCAAAATCGACAATCTTAAATTGGTTCCCTGACCCTAAAGAGAAGTGGTTCTATGTTAATCCAGGTTTCTACTTTAAATCTGTAACCTACAAACAATCTACTCAAGTTAAAACAGCTAATGTAGACAGCGACATGGCGCAACGAGCTCTAGCCATTTACAACTACTTCAAGAAAACAGTACCTGGTATGACTGTAAAAGGTTTGTCAGCTGCTCTTGGTAACTGGGAAATTGAAAATAGCCTCAATCCCAAACGGGCAGAAGGGGACTATTTACCACCTCCCATCGGCGCTAGTCCACTCTCTTGGGATGACCCGGCTTGGCTCAGTATGAATGGACCTCAGATTTATGCAGGGGCTCATCCGAATATCATCCATCGGGGCCTTGGTATGGGTCAATTTACAGACACGATGGACGGATCCACACGTCACACCCTGTTACTAAACTATGCCGCCTCTAAAGGTAAGAAGTGGTATGATTTGGAATTGCAACTTGATTTTATGCTCAATGGAGACAGTCCAGCTTATCAAACCATTCTTCGACAAGTCCTAACTGCTACGGACGGGACGTCTGCTTCTTGGGCAGAGTATTTCTTGAATAATTGGGAAGGAAATCAAGGAGACAAGTTGTTGGCACGTCAACAGGCCGCACAGAAGTGGGAAAACTATCTCAACGGTATGTTATCAGGCGGTGGTCAGTTAGGTACCTCTAGCACAACACTACCTCCAGAATATCAAGGGAAGGTGACTTTTCCAGCTATTTCTGCGCAGGCAATCACTCCAGGTGCAGGCTATCCTGGTAACGCTTATGCCCTCGGAAACTGTACATGGTACGTCTATAATCGATTTGCTCAACTAGGAACCTTCATCTATCCATATTTAGGAAATGCGAACACTTGGCCATTTACGGCTCCAGGTCAAGGTTATCAGGTATCGACGTCTCCAGCAATAAAAACAGCTGTCGCTTTTGCGCCAGGAGTGGCAGGAGCTGACCCTACTTACGGTCACGTGTCCTTTGTGGAATATGTCAATGCAGATGGAAGCTTTTTAGTTAGTGAGATGACAAATTATAGTGTAAGCTACCGTACACTTCGCTACCAACCAGGTATGTACTTTATTAAACCATAAGATAAAGAAAGGAACATTATGTACAATCAATCCCTTATTAAACTATTTAAGGTTGTGCTGGCAATCCTAGCCCTAGTCCTCGTATTTGGGCTAGGCTTTGGGACGGCAGCCATTACTCAAAAAGCCAAACAAACTACGAATCAAACAACGAAAACAATCCCTTCTACCACCCCTTCTTCCGCTAAGGATGAGGCTTTGACCCGAGAACAGATAGAGGATTTCCTGATTGCCTACTATACTAGGAAAGACTTGGAAGAGAACAGAAAGCGCTACAAACCCTTTATGACCGACAGCCTTTACAATTCAACGGTAGAGTTAGAAGATAAACCTCTGCAACAATCCTATAAGGGCTATATCGTTGACCAAGTGTTTGAATCCGCAAAAATCTACGTTGACGAAACTAACAAAACAGTTCTTGTAGAAGTGCGTTATTCATACGTAGTGCTTGAGGAAAAAGATAACCGAGATGGCACTTCCTACTCTCAAGATACGACCGTTACCATTCGATTGAGTTATGTAGAGACAGCAGATGGTCTAAAAGTCAATCAGATGGATAATATCGTCTTGACTGATAATCTCGGAACTGCGACAGGGACCTATAGTGACCTGGTGCCAGCATCTTCAACAGATGCCAGCACTACTACATCATCATCTGAATAAGGAGAAAGTAAGTAAATGAGTAAGATGAATCAGATTGAACAGAAATTACAAGCTAAGACCACTAAAAAGGAAACGTTGCTTGAGCGACGTGACAAACTTACAGCGGAGATACAGGAGTTGGAGAAGGAAATACACTTCTTGGAAACAGAACGCTTCCAGGCTCTCTGTATCGAACATAATCTTAGCTTTGAAGAGTTGAAGGAATTGTTAGGAGGAAATAGTCATGTATAAGGTTCAAAACAGTTTGAACTATCGCTCCTGGGAAGTTGACAGTCGGGATGACTTGTTGGCTGAGTTAGAGCATTTAAATGCTCGTCGCAATCCTTTGGATCAAAAAGAAGACTGGGACATTTTTTACCTAAGCGAACAGGGAGAATTGCTTCAGAAAACCAGCATCAGCTTCCCGTTTCAAGAAACAATTGACGAACTGTTGGCCGATTTTGGCTATGCCAAACCCAAGCCCCGCAAGTCATTCTTTAGCAGTATTTTTGGCCGTAAGAAAGAAAAAGCTATTCCTGAAGCAATCCCTGAACCAATTCAGGAAGTTTCTGAAGTCGTAGTAGACAAAGATAAAGTAGGTCATCTGGATTTAGAAAGTATACTGGAAGAGAGCGCCCTTCCTCCTCAAGATACCGAAGACGAATCTCTAGAGGTTGAAGCACCTGAAGAGGAAGAAGAACCACTTCAGACTCAAACCTCTCCAGAACCCTCACCAGAAGAGGAGGATTCTATTTTTCATCATGTGGCTCAACCGAAGCCTGAAAAAGTAGCGGCAAAAGCTGAAACTAAGGAAGTTGTAGCTGAAACATCAATTTTACCTGAAGAGGAAGAACCTCTACAGACTCAAATAGTTACGAAAGAACGAACCTCTATTATGAAAGTGACGAGTGTCAGTGATGTAGAAAGTCTTTCGGTTAGCCGTCTTCAGTCGGATATGGAATTGACCTTGACTACTGAAATCGAGCAGATAGACGCCTTGATTGCTCGCTTGCAGGAACAGCGTAAAGGTCACCTGCATTTGCTGGAGCATTTGCAGCAATTCAAACTAAATTAGCACTTGTCGATTAGGACAAGTGCTTTTTATTTTAGAAAGGAAAGTTTATGGATGAAGAAAGAGTTGTGAGTCAAATAGCTCGGATCAGTTTTGTTAGCGGCGAAGTCTGTTTAAAGAGCCTCTTTCTCACAATTGGAAAGCTAGCAGAACAATCACACTACTCGGGTAGAGTATCTCCAGTGTTAGCGGGTCAAACAAATTGGGATTCATTCTTAGCTTCTCCTGGCTCAAAGGAATTAAAAGAGTTCCTAACCAACGAAGTCAACCTTTCAGCTCTCAAGTCGGAGTTGGCTAAGTATGGTATTGGTTTTGCCTTCAGGAGCCATTCAGATGGAACAACTAGCCTAGCTTACGATTTTAGAAATCGAGCAATCGTTGAAAAAGCCCTGTCCAACTTTTTAGCAGGGATTCAAAAGAATCCCCAGGAGTTCATGAAGCGAACATTGAAAACGCCAAAGAATATGAATCCGAAAGAGAAGATTGCTTATTACTCTAAGCAGATGAAGCAACAACAATCCCTTGCTAAGAAGGTGGCTCTAGCACCTCAGATTGATAAAGGGAAGGCAGGATTGACCAAATGAGTATCACAACCATCAAGCGACGTCGCTTTCTGCCTTACCTTGTTTTTGGAATGGTCCTATTCTATCTCTTCCATTGGTGTTTCAAGCTCTATGTGCTGGCACCAGAGGTTGACAGGAGTGTAGATGTGTTCGCTCTTTCAAAATTGGAGTGGTGCCTTGATAATTGGCACACTAAGCCATTGCTCGACCTTGCTTTCACACCTCACTCATTTCTGGCAGGTAATTTAGGCTTATTGGTGGCGTTATTAGTCTATATGCGACCGCAGGTGACTGGAACCTATCGGTACAACGAGGAACACGGGTCTGCTCGCTATGCGACCCAGGAGGAGATAGATTCGCTCAAGGATGAGATAGAGGACAATAATATGTTGTTCTCCGAACGGTCAGGGATGGGCTTGTTTAATAAACGACTACCATTTGACAAACAAATAAACAAGAATGTCCTTGTTATCGGTGGTACAGGCGACTGGAAAACCAGGTCATTTGTAAAACCAAATGCCCTTCAGCGTAACTCCAGCTATATCTTTACAGATACGAAAGGTCTGTTAGTCCATGAACTAGGGCAGTCTTTTGAAGACGACGGGTATCAAATTAAGGTGTTTGATGTGATTACCTTTATGAACTCCAATCGGTTCAATGTCTTTAAGTATATGCGGTCAGAATTGGATATTGACCGAGTAGCTGAAGCGATAGTGACAGCTACCAAGAAGAGTGACCATAGCGGTGAGGATTTCTGGCAACAGTCCCAGATGTTGCTGATGAGAGCTCTGATAGGGTATCTCTACTTTGACAGTAGGGTTTCCGAATACATAGCTAACTTGCCTATGTTAGCTGATATGGCTCGTAATCTCAAGGAGAAAGACGAAACGGAAAGTATTATGGCAACTCTTTTTCAAGAGCTTGAAAAAGAGGTCCCAGGGAACTACGCTTGCAAGCAATGGGACTTGTTCAATGAATTATACAATGGTGAAACCCGAAATAGTGTTTATGCGATTGTAGCATCTATTGTATCTGTATTCGACCATGAGGCAGTCAGACGATTGGTGGAAGATGATAACATGGAAATAGAAACCTGGAACATTAAGAAGACAGCGGTCTTTATCAATATTCCTGAAGTCAATCCAGCCTATCAATTCTTAACGTCATTATTATTCTCAACAATTTTTGAAGTAACCTTCAAGACTGCTGATGATATTCTGTTAGGACGGAATACAAAGGTTTCCTATCCGCTTCATTTGCAGATTGAAGGAGATGAGATTGCCCAGGTTGGTAAAATTCCTAACTTACCGCCAATCATATCGGTTATTCGTTCCAGGGAAATATCCATTAAGCTAATGATACAATCGCTCAGTCAGCTTCAGGAATTATATAACGAGAAGAATACAAAGACCATTCTCAACAACTGTGGTACAGTAGTTTACCTTGGTTCTAATGACCAAGATACATTGAAGTGGTTGTCGGAACGATCCGGTAAAATGACATTGAATGACCGAAATATTAGCGAAAGTAGAAGTCGAAACGGTTCAAGTACGGTTCAAAATGCCAAGTTGGGCAGGGAATTGCTAACGCCTCACGAAGTGGCTACAATCGCTCCAGATGAAGCCCTAGTCTTCATTGCCAAGCACAATGTATTTAGGGATAAGAAGTTTGACCTGCTCAAGCATCGACGTGCAGAGGAGTTGGCAGATTCTCCAACAGATCCCAACTGGTATCGCTATGTTCGTCACATGAGCGACATTGATGAGTTCTTGGACGGTGTACGTCCAAGTAACCAAATAGATATTACCGAAGAAGAAATACACTCTATTGCATAGCACTTGTCGATTAGGACAGGTGCTTTTAATTTACAAGAAAGGATGACTTATGAACACAAGACAACTCAGTCAACGTGACTGGAAAAATCTCAAGAAAGAAGTGGTAGAAGAAACGGCTATCAACGTCGGCTACTTCCCTGGTATTATGCAGGCATTACCTGACTATGCCTTGATGGATGCCATACGCTCGATTGCTCTTGACGGTTGGCTAACAGTGAATACTGAAGACAGCACCTTACATAATATGTTAGTGACCGAATCCATTAAACATCTGAACTACCAGGACTTCAAAGATGTAGCACCCTATCTATTCTCTTATCCACGTGAGCAACGTGAAGCGGATTTGTTGGTGGCTCCTGTAGAAGTATCAAGAGCCTACTTCGAGGAGTTACAGGCTAATGCAGAGGAATTATTTGCGATTAAACAGGACGTGGAGCGATTAAACCAATCAATTGACAAGAAAATCGAAGAGCTCGAAACAGATAGACTTCCAAATGGTGACTTGGTGATTGGATTGGATATGGAGGAAGAGGAGGTCCTGTTGCTAAGAACGCCAGATACGGCCCATATCGATGATTGGGAAGTTACAGCGGAAGGTTTGATTACAGACTATCGTAACCGACAATCATCTGAAACACAGACCTTAAACTACTTGGTAGGGTTAGACAATTATGAATTTAAGACTCTTATCAGAAGTGATGTGCTGAACCGAGATGCTATTGACGGCTTTGTTCAGGTGGATAAGGATGTGATTACAGAAGTATCTCCAGCGACGATTCCTGACTTCAGGACACATAGACAGTTCTATCAGTATGCTAAACAGTTCGCATCTTTCAGGGAAGAATATGGTAACAGTTTTGCGGACTATATTGACCTGACCTACGAACGGGATTATCCAACGGATTTTGGTTTGGACTTTTACAGCCAATCAATCCTGCAAGATCGCCTAGATGATTTTAACACCTTACTCGCTCAAGAAGGGAAGGAGTTAGTCCTACATACTGCAACAGGCTATTCACAAGGAGATAGCTATGAATTGGCCTATATTCGTGAGAAGGACAAGGAAACACTCCCCCAGGTAGTTGATTATCTGGAACATACCGTAGGAGCCTACTATCGTGGTAGTCTGTCTGAGCTTGCGGTTATTAAGTTTGAAAATATCGACGTGGAACGTGGATTTAATGGGCAACAGGAGGCAGTGTATCATATCGATGCAGACGAGTTGTTCCAGGATAAACTAAAACAGACTCAGGAACGCTACCCAGAGTTACAGCGATTTGTTTCTCCTGAAGTTGCTCAGAAGCAACAAGAGTTAGACAAGGAGGCGACCAAGGAAAGCCCAGGGCGGATGATGTAAGGAGGATATATGGCACGATTTACAAAAGAAGATGCCAAGGCGATGGCTATACTTGATGTAGCTCAATCTCTCGGTATGGAATTGAAGCAAAATTCTAGTCAAGAATGGTACTGGGTGGAGCATGATTCATTCAAAATCAACACCCGCAAAAATCGCTTTGATTGGTATTCACGGGATATTCATGGGGATGTCATCGACTTGGTCAAGACTATCAAGGAAGTTGATTACAAGAAAGCCATGCACTATCTTCGCACAGGTGAATTTCCACAAGCGGAAATGACTCAACCTGTTAAAGAACCGTTTAACTATGTTTTAGGACGATTTGAGCAGCCCTTTGTCGAGGCACGTGCATATTTGAAAGAAGTCAGAGGGCTATCTGATGACACAATCAATTTCTTTGACCAAGCAGGTGTTTTGGCACAAGCCAACAAAAAGGCTCCAGATGATTACTTGGAGCCTGTTGTGGTATTTAAGAATCTAGATAAACAAGGCAATGTTATAGGAGCGAGTCTTCAAGGGATAGTGCCGAATAAAGAGCGATATGAAGGGAAAGGTTACCTTAAACAGATAGCCTATAACTCAGACGGTTTGAGTGGCATGAGCGTTGATATTGGCACGCCTAGACGACTAGTTTTTGCGGAGGCTCCTATTGACCTTATGAGCTACTACGAGGCGAATAAGGGCAATCTGAGCGATGTGAGGCTGGTTGCCATGGACGGATTGAAAGCAGGTACGGTTTCACGCTACACTATGGAACTCCTAGCCGAGCTCCAGGGCAAAGCAGACTACAAGCTAGACTTGAGCAAAGTCGGCGAAGCCCTAGAGAAGCTAGCCAAGGTCACTACTTTCTTTCAGAACGGAAAGAATAGTGATCTGATTACTCTGGCTGTCGATAATGACAAGGCAGGTCGTGACTTTATCGAACAGCTGCAAGCTAAAGGCATACCAGTCCAACCTGACCTCCCCCCTCTTTCTGAAGGAGCCATAAAAATGGACTGGAATGATTACTTGAAAAGCCAGAAAGCAGGTATGGTATTAGAGGACAGCCTTCCACGTGACAACAGTCGCTTGGCTCAAGCAGAAAGAAAACTAGAGCGGTTGAATGGTGAATTAGTCGAGAAAGCAGATAAAGTATATGCTCATACAAGACAAGCCAATGGACAGCCCATGAACGACAAGCGTGGCGGGGGATCCTTTTTCCGTAAGCAAGACAAGTTGGAAGGTTCTGTATTCACTAAGCTTGATGAGATTAAGAAACAAGAGGAGCGAGTTGAGAAACTTCGTTACCAGAAGGAATTAAAAGAACGGGGTTTCAATAAGCAAGGAAATGGATTGGTAATGAGTATCGATAACATCCCTCGTATTAAAGGAGCAATAGAAGCCTTTGAGAAAGGGGAGCCTGGTTTCACAAGAGCTACTATCAACCGTTATCGCAAGGAGCTTGTCAAGCTAGAAGCAATGAAGGAGCGATTAGAAGCTACAAGGATAAGTCCAGGGGCTCAGCATCTCATCGATGAGGGGCTAGTTAGTCAATGGTCAAAGCAACCGACTCTCTATTTTGTCAAAGGATTGCGTAAGGTAGCATTTGAACTGACGGATTCAGGAGAATTTCAGGTATCTGCTAAATACCAACCCAAAACATCTGAAGAAGTAGACAAAGTTGAAGAACTTCTTTCCGGGGGGCGTAATCTTATTGACCTCTCTATAGGTAAAGAACTTCCTTCCAATATTCAAGCGAACGAAAAAATTCAAGAATTACTTGGACAAGTGGAGGAGCTGGGGCAGACTGCCTATTTCTGGGTAACGGAGGAAGACCTAGGGCAACCTGAAGAAATAGTTTCTCAGCTTGATAATTGGTTTTCGTCGGAGAAAGTAGATTCAACTTATAAGAGCGACTTATTTGAGCTAGTCGCAGGTGATTATACGTATATGATTGAGTTTAGAGATGGGAGTATATCGCTTCAGAATATGGAAGACTATTCTCAATACATTTCTAATCGGATAGAAGAGTTTGGTGTTAGTGTAGTCATTTCTGAATTGGAATCCGTTATACATGATTTCAACCAGGTAAAAAATTCAATAACTGAAGGAATGAATAAAGAGTTAGATGCTCTAACATCGGCACTTACGAGAGATACTGAACGATTGGACAAACAAACTACAATAAACAATGAAAAGGAGCAAAATATGGCGATAGAACACGAGTCGGAAACTATGGTCCAAGCAACAGAACCCAGATTTGAGCTGGAGGCCTCAGAATTGGGAAGACCTGAGCAACCAATCACGAACTTTGATGAATTGCAAATGTGGATGCTCCAGCAATTCAACTCAGTTTTTGTTGGAGAAGGATATTTCAAAACCTATTTACAGATCTATTCATTGGACGAGCATGGGCAGGAGGTCGCTTCGCAAATCCGCTTCGATGTAGGCCACGGCCAAAGTGATTTCAACCCGAGGCGAGAGCATATACGTGATTATCTGGTCGAACATGGGTATATTCAATTGCAAGCCCCTGAGCAGTCTCAGGAGCAGATAGAAGTTATTTTCCATAGTTCTGATGAACCACTATTATCCCGATACTCCTCAGGAGAAATTATCCCGTACACAGAGTTTGTTAGCATTCTTTATCCTGAAAATACCAAACTCTTTAATGAGAACCCTCGCACAGGACCAAGTGTTTCCTTTTCGAATGATGGAGGTACTTGGTTCGGACTTAGAACCGCAGATGGGCAGATGTTAGTTGAGCGTTTCCGTTATGATGTAGGATTGGAAGGGGAGTCTATATCTGATCGACTTAAGAGAATCCTGTCGCCAGCACATTTAGAGCAGATAAGACAGATTGATACAGATTTTGATATTCCTTCTTATATTGAAGATAAAAATAAAGAACTTGGTATCGAGGTGAAGCTTTACAGAGATAAAGAGCACATAGATACGCTAGATTTTAATGACTTGATTAATCACCCTAACATTGAAGAAATGGCCAATGAACTAGGTCACACCTCGCTCTTGTCCTATTCGGAAGAATTTACTATTGAAATTTTAGATAAACGCTTAAATCAGTCTCAGCTTACTGCATTGCTGGATCAGATTATTGAACTTGGTAAAGAAAAAGATGAATTAAAACAATTCCTGACAGAGCAACTAACGAGCCTTAGTCAGTCTACTCGTCCAGATACTTTTCGTGCTTTAACAGAAAACGAAAGAATCCATATTAGCGAATTTTTTAAAACCCTGATACCCAATGTAACGACGAGCTATGAATTTACTGAAGAAGGAGTAGAGTATCTCTCTTATAGGATTAGGAATATGGAGTTTGCTTCCAGCCACCCAGAATTATCAATGTTATCCCCTGATGCACAGTATCAATCTTTGCTTAAGTTTTTTGATAAACACTATGGGAAACCATTCCCGTTACCAAGCGATCAAACTGTGATGGGGATTGAGCTACTGCAAGAAAAATTTGGATACAACCCCAAATTGCCGTTGGCTGTTTATCGTGATAGCGCTCAGAATATGGATCGAATTGCCGAGAAGGAAGAAGAAGCCTTCCATTCTACTTTTGATAAGACGATGTTTGCCAAATCACTAGAACTGGTACAAAAGTATTCTCTTCAGGAAGTCATGGAGGGGATTGATATATGGTCTGGTGGAGATGAAGCTCGCTTAGAAGCTCTTAATTCGGACCTTAGAGATATATCTTTACAACCGCTTAAAGATTTCGTCGAAAGGTATATTGACCCTAGTCTCTATTTGAGCCATGGATTTGAGGATAGTCCGCTGGCTAGTCTTTCGTTTCAAGATTTAGCAGACCTCTCTCATGAAAAAGGCTTGTTAGATGTAAATAGTAAGCTAGTTAATCAAAAAGACCATATGGAAAAAGAAAAAGCCCCTGAGCAAACTCAAGGGCAAGAAAAAAATGCTGAGGGTACAATCGGGGATTTTCCTGATAAACAGGAGGCAGCACCTCTACCTGAAGCGACCAAGTCGCAACCGTTGAATGACTTGTCACCAAATCAAACTCAGCCTCAGCCTTTACTTCATTTTAGCATAAGTGAGCAGAGGAAGTCAATTAAAAAGAGAGGGTATCATCCTGCTTCAGATAATGAATTAGTTAAATTGAATCGCTACTCATCATCTCTTAGGGAAGCAGCCCAATGGTATCTAAGTGAAGTGTCTGATAGTACAATCCATTATATTTATAAGGACAATGAAGGAGTAAATAGCTTACAGGTATCATTTGACAAAGATAAATTTATACATCTAACGGGAATTTTTCCTTATAAAGAGGGATATTCGGCGGATAAATTACTGATAGACATTGCAAATGGCCAAGGTACTTTCGATGACATTCTTCTGGCAAATAAGGGAGCGGCATTTGATAAATTAAAAGTGCTTCCAGAGTTGCCAGCGATAATAGAGGCACGTTCGTTTTATTTTGATGACCTCTCCGATGTTCCCAAACTGCACTCTTTAGATATGGATAAAGCTATAAAATCAGGAGATGAGGATATTGTATTGGCCTTGCGTACTGTAGACGGGGAAACTTTTCCTGCCAGTTTAATGAAGTTGCGTAGTGGATTACATACCCAACTAAATAATGCAAAGGAGAAAACAATCCTCGGTATCTATCGTGAACGTGACGGGCTAATCAAAGAACTTGACATTAACAAAGAATACGTCAAGGACGGAGGGAAAGAGTTCCTAACTATTCTACAAAATCGTCAACTTGAACCTGTTATCACTCAAGAAGAGCCGTCACTTCAGGAGCGTTTTACGTCTGTCTTAGATGGCGTTAAGGAGTTAGGTTTTGACCTGTTTAAAGACAGAAATGAAGAAGAGTTTAAGCTGTTTCATCAACTCTATGAACAGAATCATAACGACTTAAATCAAACAGTTATGGCGGCTTTGAAACAAGACCTTGTTGATATAAATTCCAATTTCTTTGCAGAGTGGAAGGACGATTTTCTATATCAAGAAAAAGGGATTTCCTCAGTTGATGTTCTGAATGGAAAATTGACAAAGGAGGAGTATGAGGCTCAGGTTTCAGCTTTAATCGAGGAGAAGTCGCAACCGCAACAATCCTTTGCTGAACTTCTCGAATCAAAGGACAGCCAAGCTCTATTCAACCATCTGAAAGAGGGGATGAAGGAATATGCCAACTCAGACAAGTACAAGCAATTCCTGCAAGCCATAAGTAAATTCCATGACTACTCTATCTACAATGTCCACATGATGGTGAAGCAGAAACCAGATATAAGCCTTGTAGCTTCCTATCAAAAATGGAAGACCGATTTTGATAGACAGGTCCAAAAAGGTGAGAAAGGCATTAAGATCTGGGTGCCAATGACCTTCAAGGCAAAAGATAGATATGGGCAACCGATTCTAGATGAAGACGGAAAAGAAAAAACGGTTACTCGCTTCAAGTTAGGTACAGTATTTGATGTATCGCAGACAGCTGGAAAAGAGTTGCCAAAACCAGTTTATAACCTAGAAAGCAATGTCCCAGATTATCAAAATATCTATCGAGCAGCACGTCATGTATCACAAGAAAATGGTGTCAAAATTTCCTTCCAGCCGATTGATTCTGAAGCCAATGGCTACTATCACATTGAAAAGAATGAGATAGTTATTGCGGATAAAAAAATGTCTGAAGCACAAATCCTCAAGACCCTCTTTCACGAAATGGCTCACTCAGAATTGCACCATTTGAAGGATGGTTTCAATAGTAGTGAGCGAGAACTTCAAGCGGAGAGTATCGCCTATGTTGTAGCCAACCATTTTGGTATTGATACCAGCGAATATTCGTTCGCTTACTTGCACAATTGGTCGCTTGATAAGCAAGGGTATGAGGATCTGGAAAATCAGTTGAAGGTGGTCCAAGCTGAATCAAAAAGTCTTATCAATCGAATTGATAAGTCACTTGAGTTGGTCAAAAATAAATCGCTAACCAACAACAAACTACAATCGAAAATTGCTCAAGTAAAACAAAAGCAGGAGCAAGAAAAACAATTGAAGTCTAGTGAGGTCAAACAGGAAAAATCAAAAAAGCAACAGCCGACACCCAAGGAATTGTGAACCAATTATTGACCCGCAGACCGAAAGGAGAAGAAACAAATGATAGAGAAGATTAGTCAAGAAACAGTCAATGCCTTGACGGATATTTTTTGGATGAACCTTGAAACTAGTCAACCAATTATCCGTCGTGAAAATCAGGAATTGACTCGAAAATTTTGCCTCGCAAGATTGCGAGCAGAAGGTGAACAGGTCAAGAAAATTAACACGGAGTTGGCTCATGATTACCATGAAGCCTACATGGAAATTGAAGAGATGACAGATGCAGACTTTGAAGTTTTAAGAGAGGAGATTAGAACTTTAAAGCTCATTTAGGTAGACTTGTGCTATACTAATGATGAAGCTACTATAAGGTGTTAGATGGTGTTTATAATGAAAATAGTATCACTGTGGCAGAATCGCCATGTACGGAAATTTGAAAAAGCTCTTGCTTATTTTAATAGTAAGAGTAAGAATGAATTATTAGCGGAGTATTTTGAACTTGGAAAAGCATTAGACCGTAGTTCTCGTAGCTGGGAATTGTTGCTAGGGCTATTGGTCACAATTATTTTTTCGGATGAAGTGAAGCATATCTGTACTCTATTTTTTTCTACTGTACTCGATGTGGAATATGATGTCATTCGTGGTAGTATGTTGGTAACATTGAGCATTATTTTGTTTTTGGGGATGTTATTATTTTTAATACTTTTATCGCATATTAACCATTCCCTTTTGTACAGAAGACGAATTATATTGGAATATTATTTACAACAAAAGAACTTTCTAAAGGATTAAATAGTTGAAGAAATGATGAGAAAATTTTGGTTTGGAGCAGCGTTACCATACTGGATAGTAGAGGTCATTTATCTGATTTCTAATACTGTCTTTTTAATTTATTTGAATAGATTAAATACACAACTACAGGATAGATTTGTTATTACAGATATGACAGTGTCCACCGCATTTGATGTATTACAATTTAGAGACAGCATTGCTTATGATTACCTCGGAGTAGGAATTGTTTTTGTATTTGCTGGTGTTGGAATAGTTGCCTTCTCTTGGGTTTTTAATCAGCATTCCTATAGCGAGGCACAAGCAGGTGTTATGGCTTTGTTAGTCTTGTTTGGTCTAATCAATTTTTTCATTATAAAAGCAACTCTTATCGCTTTATGGAGTCCAATATTATTAGCAGTTGTTATTGTGACTGGAGTAGGCGGCATCGCTACAATGGCTATAGGAAGTTCTTGAGTGCAGAAAAAAGTCATCAGAAATGATGGCTTTTTGTGATGCAGCACTCTTCCCCTCGTGAGAAAAAACTCTCTCGAAGAGAGGGTAAAAAATGTGCCAACATTTTTTACTGGGGGATTGGGGAACTCCCCAAAATATTAAAAAGAAGTCGGAGGTTGACCTGTACAGGTTGACCTTGACTGACTTTTTAATTTAGAGAAATTGGGTACCCAATTGCTAATCTTGCCAGAAGGAAAGGTAGGGGTGACCCCTTACTTGAAAAGCAACAAAAATAGAAGGGAGGTTTGTGCTTGTGGAAGAGAATCGAAGTCGTCCTATCCAATTGAAATTCAGAGTAGATAGAGAGGAACTTTCGCATATTCGTAAACAAATGGAGAAGGCACAAGTCCCAAACTTTGCCAGCTATGCCCGACAAATGTTAATTATGGGAGAGGTCAGGCAGATTGACTTTCCAAAACTCAAACAGTTGCGATTAGAGATGAATCGGATTGGCGTCAATGTCAACCAGATTGCGAAAAGAGTGAACGAAAATGGCGATGTTGGTAACGAAGATATTGCAGAATGTTTAGCACTCTTGCAAGAATTGAAAGAACAGACTAATCGTTTAATTAAAGACCAATTGAAAGGAGGGAACTAAATGGTCGTTACCAAAGTCCTTCAGATAAAATCCAGTCAATCTCTCGGACGTAGCGTGAAGTACATCAAGGATGAGGCCAAGACCATTGAAGAAAGTAAGGTGGAAGATGTAGCCCGTGCCATGAAGTATATCCAGAATGAATCTAAGACCATTTTAGAATCAGATGGTGACCGAGATTTTCCATTAGTCACGGTCAACGGGAAGCAGGAATTGCAGCTGGTATCTAGTTACGGTGTTACGGATGTAGTATCAGCGGCAGATGAATTTGATTTAACAAGGATGAATGCGGAATCCCGACTTGGTAAACGTGGAAATGGTGTGGATGTACTCGCTCACCATATCATCCAATCGTTTAGTCCTGAAGATGATTTGACACCACAGGAAATACATGAGATTGGACGTAAAACTGTCTTAGAATTGACAGGTGGACAACATGAGTTTGTCATTGCCACTCATATCGACAAGAACCACATCCATAACCATATCATTTTTAATAACACTAATTCTGTCACTCTCAAAAAATTTCGTTGGCAGAAAGGAACAGCCAGAAGTCTTTTTAATATTTCAAATAAACACGCTGGTATTGCTGGTGCCAAAATTATAGATGAGAAAATGAAAAATAGCCGTCGTGAGTATATCGCCTATCGCAAGAAAAATGTCTTTCGCTACGAGATTAAAGAGCGACTGGATTTTCTTCTCAAACACTCCACGTCGTTTGAAGATTTTAAGTTAAAAGCAAAAGAGCTGGACTTGATGCTGGATGCTTCAGGGAAGGAAGTGCGGTACAAATTGCTGGACAAAGACCAGCAACGTGCCGTCCGTGACCGTACTCTATCAAAACGTGGAAATTACTCTTTGGAAGGAATTGCTCAATCACTCGAAGGCAACCAGCCAACCTACAGCTTAGATGAAATCAAAACGGCTTATCAGGAATACAAGACAAGCCAGGAAGATGATTTTGAAATGAGAATCCAGGTCCATGATTGGCAAGTCATGGAAGAAACATCCAAGGGGATTTATCTGGAATTGGAACACGGTCTTGCCAATAAAGGTACCGTCCTTATTCCATCACGTTATGTCGATAAGCTTCCCAATGGCGACTATGAAATCTTTATCCGAAAGCATGACTGGTTTTACTTTACAAATGCCAACGATGCGACCAAGAACAAGGCAATGCAAGGGGAGATAATTGCCAAGCAACTGTCTTATGATAACGGGGAAATCATCGTCAACAAGAATCCATACATCAGCAGAATTGACCAGCTGGTCAGAGAGTTTAACTTTCTGTCTGCTCATGGTGTCACGGACGGTAGGCAATTTGAAAATCTAGCCAACTCATTCCGTGAGCAAGTTAAAGCTACTCAATCAGAGCTAGACAAGTTAGATACACGGTTGGCAGATTTGAACAAGCTCCAGGGGGCATTACTTGCCCTGGAGGAAGGTCAGCTGCACTACCACGAACTAGCACATCAAATTCTAAAAGATTTGAAGCTAGATCCGACTACGAAGAAGTCAGAGATTGATAAACTGGTCAAAGAAGTGACAATCGAACGTGCGGGGCTAAGAGAACGATTTTATTCTATTGTATCGAATAGCCAGCAGCTCAATCGTATCCAAGAGAATATCAAGAGTCGGGAAGCCTCGTCGTCAATAAGTCTATAATTATATTTATAAACATATTGACAAATATAATTATAAACGGTATAATAGACTTATCAAAAAGATTGGAGAAAATAGTATGAAAATTGTTAGCTTTGCAGCAATTAAGGGTGGTGTTGGAAAAACCACTTTAGCATTTAACTACGGGGAATACTTAGCCTCAACAGATAAGAAGGTCCTCTTTATTGACCTAGATCATCAGTGCAACCTTTCTCAGATTTACAACATATACGACAATGAAAATACCGTCGGTAATATCTTTATCGGTCGTGGTAACGTTAGTGTTCTTGATGTAAAAGAGAATGTATCGTTGATTGCAGGTTCAATGAATTTGGATTGGATTGAAGCAGGACTTGAACACAAGACCAACAAAGATATGTTGCTCTATATGTGGCTAGAAGATAACTATGAAAGATATAATCTAGGTCAATTTGATTTCGTGGTCATTGACTGTCGCCCGGACTTTTCAATTGCGACAAGAAATGCGATCGCAGTTAGTCACTCGGTGATTAGCCCAGTTATTCCAAGCGACTTTGGCTATCAGGCAAAATTCAACATAATGGACAGGATTGAAGAGTTTAGACAGACCGCAATCAATTTCCAGACAAGAGAAAGCTATATTACAGCAAAGCTCTACTTTGTGGCAAACATGATTAAACACAACACCAATTCGTCCCGTGAGCTCCTGGAAAGAATTGAGGATGATGAAGATATGATTGGTATTATTCCAGCAAAAGAATTGTTTAACCGTTCTACTCTGGATAAGGTTTCACTTGCAGAAATGCAGGGAGATGAGCAGGTTTACCATAAGCATAAAAAATTCTTTGATGACTTGGACTTTACCTTCAGTCATATTTCTGATAGAATATAAATATAATTACAAACACAAATAGATTTATATTTAGGAGGAAACTATGGCATTTGAACCAAAGCAGAAAGAGATTCGTCAAGCGTTAACAAAACCAGAAATCAAGACTACAAATGTAGCAGTACATGAAACCAAGAAACAATACCAATTCATGTTGACCCCGACTCATCGTGAGAAGCTTAGACAGACTTCTCAAGAGAGAGGTTACCGATCTGATTCAGCATTGTTGGCAGACTTGATTGAGAACTTATAACAGAAGATGAGTATAAATATAAACACAAATGTATTTGTGTTTATATTTATATGGGAGAACTTATGGACTTAATAACTAGATTATTAGCAGAGAGAGCAGGAAAGGTGCATGGCGGTATTTATGATATTACTCAAAAGCGCTTTGCCTACAACTCAAATAAAATCGAAGGTAGTCGCTTAACTGAAGAACAGACTAGCTTTATCTATGAAACTAAAACAATTGCCAATCTGGATGAGACAGGTATCAAGATTGATGATTTGATTGAAACAAGTAATCACTTTAGATGTTTTGACTATATTCTTGATACCGTCCATGAGCCATTGAGCGAAGAGTATATTAAGCAGCTTCATAGCTTGTTGAAGCGTGGGACCAGCTCGGAACATAATCCGCTAGCTCCAGTAGGGCGCTACAAAATCCTTCAGAATGAAGTAGGACAGATTGCGACTACTGCTGTTGAATACACAGAAGAAGCGATGTCTTCCTTGTTGCTGGGATACTCCCTAAAGGAGAAAAAGGACTTGGCATATTTAGCCACATTTCATGCTCGATTTGAGCAGATCCATCCCTTTGCGGATGGGAATGGTCGTGTAGGCCGATTGATACTTTTCAAGGAATGTTTGAAGGAAGGGCTTGTACCTTTCATTGTGGATGACTTGAATAAGGCCAGCTATTACAAAGCTTTGGAGAGTTTTCAGATGTACGACCAGCACCAACCTCTGATTTATTATTTCCACTCAGAACAGCAATTCTATAAAAACTATCTCAAAAATAAGGGATTTGAAGGAAAAATCAACGAAGACCAAGATGGTGAAACAATAAAAAAGTCGGACGGGTTTTATGAGAAATTAGAACGTACTAAGCATTCATCAAGAGACTTGAATCAGAAGTCCAAAGGTTCTGCCAGTCAAGAGCAGACCAAAACATTATAATTATAGTTATTGGCACAAACGGCCTTTTCCTTCGGGAGAAGGCTTTTTCTTTTTTTCAAAAACGGATAAAATAGTAAGATGAATAATTTGGTAATTGATGAGAGAGAATTATTGGCGGCATTCAGAGAGAACACCCAGGAACAGTTTATGGAGTATATCAAGCAGTATGAAGCTTATATAGCTCCAATTATGAGAGCTAATGGTTATCGGCGTATCAACCAATCGGAACGAACTGTCCTATTTACCTTTGGAGAAGTCACTTTTTCCAGAAGCCGTTGGACCAATGGGATACGGACAAGAATCCCAATCGATGAGAAATTAGGTTTGAAGAGGCATACCCGATTTTCAAGAGAGCTACTCTACTATGTTTCCAAGCTATCAACCATGTTGTCCTATCGACAAGTTGGGATTGTAATAGAAACTTGTCTTGGATTCCACGTGACGAAGGACACCGTCCTAAAAGTTATAAAAGAAGCAGGGGAACTATTAAAACAGAGGGAAAAATGCCCAATTTATAAACCAGGTGCCGAACCTAAAAAGATAAAGAGCAAGTATATCTATGTTGAAGGTGATGGTGTTATGGTAAAGTGCACAGAAAAGGCAGACGAACGTAGGAACAGAGATCTAAGTCATTTTGTAGTCCACACAGGTCGAAAGCAGGTTGGTCCTAATCGCTTTGAACTACAAAACAAAAAAGAGATAGTCCATATCAATTACGACCAAGCCAGAGATGACTTATTGAACTATCTCTATTATCATTTTGAAATTACACCAGAAACTGTCCTTGTCACGAACTCTGACAATGGAAAAGGCTACACAAGACGTATCTTCCTTGAGATTGCCAAGGCACTTGGGATAAAAAGACATGAACACTTTTGGGATGCTTACCATGTGGATGAGAAAATAAGGACTAGCTTGAAAAATTATCCTGAGGAATTGACAGGAATGTTATTAGACGCCAAATATTCTCATAACAAATCAGATGCGGAAGTCGTATTTGACACATGTGAATCTATAACTGACAATGAGGAGGAAGAAGCTAAGCTCCTAGATTTTAAGTATAAGTTTTTGAAGAGATTTAATCAGACCAAACCAGCTGCTTTGCGAGGTATACCAGAACATTCTATTGGCGTCATGGAGTCTCAACATCGAAAATTGACCTATCGCATGAAGCATAGAGGCATGTATTGGTCAGAAAACGGAGCCTGTACTATGGCCCGAATGATACTACTAGACCGACTTGAAGATTTACGAGAGTTATTCTTTGGAGAGTGGCAGAGTCACGATCATGATAGAGGGATGACGGGCGGCGAAGTTAAAAAAATATTGCCTAATGACACTGACCATAGCATAACTAAGCTTCATAAACGACCTAAAAATGGCAAAGTACGAGGACTTATGAAGCTAACTCGACCACGCTAAAAATATAGTATTTTTAGTGCTTTTTGTCGTATCTAACTTGCCAAAAACAAGGATACCTGCTATAATAGTATTATTAAAAATCAAAAAAGGTGCAGGAACTGGAACTCCTGCACCACCGATTAAGACAAGAAACGACCTTGCTTAATCAGTCATACAGTTATTGTAACACAAAGAAAACAATACCGTCAAGGCTGATGCAAGTAAAAAACTCTTGTGTCGGCTTTTTTTGAAAAATGGTAGTAAAAAATCTCTGTCAGCACGTGTATTATTAGGGGCTATTGACGATTCTCAAAAATTCAGACACATACTGAGTAAAGAAATCAGTTGCTAAACTGCCTATATTTTGTTAAACTAGAACTAATTGAATAGAAGTCTGTGAGACTAGTACACCTATGGAAACTGCCCAGGGAGTTGAGCCGTGACTGCAAGCTCAATCAGTGAAAGTTGGTCGAATTCACTCACACAAGGACTTAGAAACAAGGTCTGCTTAGCAGATGAAAACGGATGGTACCGCGTGACAACGCTCCGATACGAGTGGTGTCATGCGTTTTTTTATTGGAGGAATTATGTCAAACATTGAACAACAGTTGGCCGATTTGCGCCAAACGACACTAGAAAAGCTAAAAGAAATCCAGCACCAAGGAGAAAAAGAACTACAAGACCTGCGTGTTGCAGTTTTGGGTAAAAAAGGGTCCTTGACTGACTTGTTGAAAGGTTTAAAAGACCTATCTAACGAAATGAAACCAATCGTTGGTAAACAGGTCAATGAAGTGCGTGATGTGCTGACAGCTGCCTTTGAAGAAACAGCTCAGAAGGTTGCAGCCGCAAAAATTCAACAGCAATTAGCTTCAGAAACCATTGATGTGACCTTGCCAGGTCGACAGGTAAAGGTCGGAAAACGCCATGTCTTGACCCAAACTTCTGAAGAAATCGAAGATATTTTCTTGGGCATGGGCTTCCAAATCGTTGACGGGTTTGAAGTGGAAAAAGATTACTACAATTTTGAGCGCATGAATTTGCCAAAAGACCACCCAGCCCGTGATATGCAGGATACCTTCTACATCACCGAAGAAATCCTTATGCGGACCCATACGTCACCTGTTCAGGCTCGTACCATGGATCAGCATGATTTTTCTAAAGGTGCCTTGAAGATGATTTCGCCAGGTCGTGTTTTCCGTCGTGATACGGACGATGCGACTCACAGCCACCAGTTCCACCAGATTGAAGGCTTGGTTGTCGGTGAAAATGTATCCATGGGTGACCTCAAGGGGACGCTTGAAATGATTATCAAGAAAATGTTTGGTGAAGAGCGTCAGATTCGCCTGCGTCCATCTTACTTCCCGTTCACAGAGCCTTCTGTTGAGGTGGATGTTTCCTGCTTCAAGTGTGGTGGTGACGGCTGTAACGTATGTAAGAAAACAGGCTGGATTGAAATCCTCGGTGCCGGCATGGTTCACCCACAAGTATTGGAAATGAGTGGCATTGACTCAACCAAGTACTCTGGATTTGCCTTCGGTCTTGGTCAGGAACGCATTGCCATGCTCCGTTACGGTATCAATGATATTCGTGGATTCTATCAAGGTGATGTACGATTCTCGGAGCAGTTTTGATGTGAGACCTGTTTCTGATACTGAAAGTATCTAGAAATAGGACGGTAGCCGCTCTAGCGGTCTACCTACTCCCCTCACTAGTTCTAAGGTTGAAAAAATGTCGTTTTCAACCTTAGAACGTCGTAATCTCGCACTATTTAAGGTGTGGGAATCGCTGCTCTGCGACTTTCCTAGCTACCTTACTAGGCTTTCAAGCAAAAAATATCGTTTTGCTTGAAATACCGTCGTAATCCCATAAAGTTATTAGATTGTTGTTTGAGAGAAGCAGATGCCGCTACAGCGGTCTACCTACTCATCTCACTAGGTTTAGAGTTGAAAAAGTATCGTTTTCAACCTTAGAACGTCGTAATCTCGCACTATTTAAGGTGTGGGAATCGCTGCTCTGCGACTTTCCTAGCTACCTTACTAGGATTTCTAGATAAAAATATCGTTTTGCTTGAAATCCGTCGTAATCCGATAAAGTTAGTAGATTGTTGATTGAGAGAAGCGGTAGCTGCTCTAGCAGCTTACTTAACCCAGTTAGAAATGAGAGGCAATGAGATGAAGATTGACCCTATACAATTAGAAGAGGTTTCCGTTTTGCAGGAGTTGGCCAAGCAGACCTTTGCAGAGACCTTCGCTCACGATAATGATCCGAAGGAATTGGAGGCATTCTTTGAGGAGTCTTATTCCTTGGAGATCTTGACCCGTGAGTTGTCGGACCCCAATTGCCAGCACTATTTTCTAAGAGTAGATAATCAGATAGCTGGTTATCTTAAGCTCAACCAAGGTTCTGCCCAGACGGAGCAGGAGTTGGACAATGCCTTTGAAATCCAGCGTATCTATCTCTTGCAGGCCTATCAGGGTCGTGGTCTTGGGAAGGTCTTGTTTGAATTTGCATTGGAAAAAGCAGAGCAGTCAACTTGTGACTGGGTCTGGCTGGGAGTCTGGGAACATAATCTCAAGGCCCAACAACTCTATGCAAAATACGGTTTTGAAAAATTTGGCCAGCATGAATTTGCGGTCGGTGATAAGATTGATGTGGATTGGCTACTGAAACGGCCTTTGCACCAGAAAGGATAATATGTTAGTAAGTTATAAATGGTTAAAAGAACTGGTTGACTTTGATGCGACAAGCCATGACTTGTCTGAAAAAATGTCAACAACAGGAATTGAAGTAGAAGGGGTCGAGCAAAAGAGTGCGGGCCTTTCTAAGTTGGTTGTCGGACAGGTTGTGTCTGCTGAGCCCATTCCAGATACCCACCTCAATATCTGTCAGGTCAATGTGGGCGAGGAAATCACGCAAATCGTTTGCGGTGCTCCAAATGTGAAAGCTGGTATCAAGGTGATCGTCGCTCTGCCAGGAGCTCGTATCGCTGGCAACTACAAGATCAAGAAAGGTAAAATTCGCGGGGTTGAGTCCTTGGGTATGCTCTGCTCATTGAGCGAAATCGGCGTGTCGGACTCTGTGGTACCAAAAGTCTATGCGGATGGAATCTACCATTTGCCGGAAGATGCGGTCGTGGGTGAGCCAGTCTTTTCATATCTTGACCTGGACGACGAGATTATCGAGCTGTCCATCACACCAAACCGTGCTGACGCCCTTTCCATGCGTGGTGTGGCACACGAAGTCGCAGCCATTTACGACAGCAAGGTCAACTTCAAGTCAGTGGTCTTGGAGGAAAGCGACAAGAAAGCCAGCGATGTGATTGAAGTGGCCATTGAGTCAGACAAGGTGACTGCATACACGGCCCGTGTCATCGAAAATGTGACTATCGCACCAAGTCCACAGTGGTTGCAAAACCTGCTCATGAATGCAGGTATTCGCCCACTTAACAATGTGGTGGACATCACCAACTACATCTTGCTTTACTTCGGTCAGCCAATGCACGCCTTTGACTTTGATAAGTTTGATGGCAAGAAAATCGTGGCTCGTCAGGCAAAAGAGGGTGAGAACTTGGTAACTCTTGACGGCGAAGAACGTGACTTGATTACCGATGACATCGTCATTTCCGTTGGGGACAAGGCAGTTGCCCTTGGTGGTGTCATGGGTGGTGCCAACACAGAGATTGACAATAACTCTAAGACGGTTGTGCTGGAAGCAGCCCTCTTTGACGGCAAGTCTATCCGCAAGACCTCAGGTCGCCTCAACCTTCGCTCTGAGTCCTCTTCTCGCTTTGAAAAAGGTATCAACGTGGCAACTTTGACGGAGACTATGAATACAGCGGCTGCTATGATTGCGGAACTGGCTGGCGGTCAGGTCTTGTCTGGCATCGTTTCTGCGGGTAGCGTGGATACATCGGATGTCCCAGTCACAGCGACTATTGATTACGTTAACCGCTCGCTCGGGACTAATCTTGACTATGCTCAAATCGCAGACATTTTCCGTCGTTTAGGTATGGAAACAACTGGCGATGCAAGTCAGTTTACAGTCGCAGTACCGCGTCGTCGTTGGGACATTCGCATTCCAGCAGACTTGGTAGAGGAAATCGCTCGTATCTATGGCTATAATAATCTGCCGACCACTCTTCCGAAAGAGGACGGAACAGCAGGTGAGCTAACCCTGACTCAGAATATCCGTCGCCAAGTTCGTAGCCTGGCAGAAGGTGCAGGTCTGACAGAAATTATTTCTTACGCTCTGACAACGCCTGACAAGGCTGTGGAATTTGCGGCTCGTCCAACCACAGTCACTGAACTCATGTGGCCAATG
The DNA here is from genome assembly GCF_024509525.1 of Streptococcus suis. GTDB lineage: Bacteria > Bacillota > Bacilli > Lactobacillales > Streptococcaceae > Streptococcus > Streptococcus suis_AC. The sequence continues at coordinate 87,248 of NZ_JAMWEM010000002.1, read as the reverse complement.
ACCGTTGACCGCTCAGCCCTTCGTCAGAACATGGTGTCTGGTATGTTGGAAACAGTGGCCTACAACGTGGCTCGTAAGAATAAGAACTTGGCCCTCTACGAAATCGGAAAAATCTTTGAACAGTCTGGAAATCCAAAAGAAGACCTGCCACAAGAAATCAACAAGTTCGCCCTTGTCTTGACTGGTTTGGCGGCTGAGAAAGACTTCCAGACACCTGCTGTACCAGTTGATTTCTTCCATGCCAAAGGGATTTTGGAAGCAATCTTTGATCATTACAAGTTGGCTGTTGACTTTGTAGCGACCAGTGAGATTGCTGCCTTGCACCCAGGTCGTACAGCTGAAATCCATTTGAATGGGGCTGTGATCGGCTTTGTCGGTCAGGTACACCCTCAAACGGCTAAGGCCTACGGTATTCCTGAAACTTACGTGGCTGAAATCAATCTGGATGCGATTGAGGAAGCTCTCCAGCCTGCTCAGCCATTTACCGAAATCTCTAAATTCCCAGCGGTTAGCCGTGATATTGCCCTGCTCTTGAGCAGTGATGTCAAACATCAGGATGTCTTGGATGCCATTGCGGCTGCGGGCGTGAAACGCTTGACCAAGGTGACCCTCTTTGATGTCTATGCGGGTAGCAATATTGAGGCTGGTAAGAAGTCTATGGCTTATAACCTGACCTTCCAAAATCCTGCGGATAGCCTGACGGATGAGGAAGTGGCTAAGTATATGGAGAAAATCAGTAAGTCGCTCGAAACACTTGGAGCTGAAATTCGTTAACATGTAAATCTAGTCAAATCCTAGTCTGTGGGCTAGGATTTTTTGGAGGGAGATATGAAGGCTCAAGATATTCACGAAAAATTTTTCCGAGATGGGAAGTTGCTTGTTATTCCTAAGAAGTTGAAAAGTAAGCAGGTTTTATTTGCCTACTTGCAGGAGGAGTTGGCTAAGAAAGGTTCGACCTTCACAGAAAAAGAAGTCAATGCCTTCCTAGCTGAAGTCTATGATGATTATGCAATATTGAGACGCTACTTGGTAGACTACGGCTACCTGTCGCGTGACCAGTATGGTTTGGAATACAGGGTAGAAGAAAAGAGATGATTGCGGTCATCTCTTTTGTCTTACAAAATAAAGGGTTCAATCTTCAATTCGACCGCATCACCATACTTGGCTAGCAAGTCATCTGCTAGCGGATGATAGAGTGTTCGTAGTTGTTTAATCTTGTCAGGAAATTGCTTGCCGATGTAGTCAAACTTGCACTCGATGGTTAAGAAAAGTTGGTGGAAGAGTTCGTTAATCTCATTCAAGCGGGCAATCATTTCTTCGTCTTCTTTGAGAAAATCAGGGATTTCTGATCGATTGTTGACAAAATCGTCAATGACTTTTACAGGGAATGAGCCGTATTCTAAGACAAATTCGTACATGTTTTTCTCCATTCTACTGGGCGGGTGTCAGGCTGAACTGCATGACAACGGGGTTGTGGTCGCTGGAAGCGAAGTCGTTGGAAATGGTTTGGCTAGACTGGGCTTGCACATTATCGGATACGATAAAGCCGTCAATGGTACCTGTTAAGGTAGTGTCAGGATTGTAGGCTTGGTCAATATTGCGGACGGTTGGTGCATTGCTAGAAGCGAGAACAGAGAAGCCTGCTGGTAGCTGGTCAACGGGGAAGGTCTTCATCCAGGTCAGGTCGTTGCGGGCCTTGTCATCAAGTGCGTGGTTGAAATCTCCGCCAACGATGACATAGTTGCCCTTGGCATACTCGCTTTCCATGGTCTGACTAATTTTTTCCAGCTGTTCTTTTTGGATATTCGCATTTTTAGTATAGGCAGAAAGGTGGACATTGATGACCACCAAGTCTGCTCCGCTATTGGTCCCAAAACGATTGACCGAGTAAGCACGGTCAAGGTCAAAGAACTTATTGATGTCCGTGTCAATGGGCAGTTGGTAGCGGGTAGCCTCTTGGAAATCTATCTTAGAGAGGGTCAGCAGTCCAGAAGTCGCTTGGCCAATCGGGTCGGTGACAGGGTAGAAGAGGTAGGAAGAGTCGTAGTTTTGAGCGAAGGACCAGGAATACTTGTCCAACTCTTGCGTGAAATACTCCACCTGATTGATATGCTGGGAACGGTCGCCGTCCACATCCACTTCCTGAAAGAGAATGAGGTCGGGATTGACAGCAGCGATCAAGTCCTTATCAATAGCCAGAGCCTCCTTGACAGTCTGCTGGCTCCGTGCCCGTACCTCGCTGCCCCCGTCCATAAAGAAGGAGTAGTCGCTCGGATAAGAGCCGTAGCCGATATTAAAGGTCATCATAGAATACGTTTGCCCGACCGCAAACTTGTCCTGCCTGGTCTGATTGGTCACCTCTAGAGCAAGATTGTCTTCAAGCCTGTGGTAGTCAAGAAAGAGATAGGCCACATAGGAGCCGACGGTCAGCAGAATGAGAGTAAGGATGCCCAGGCACCATTTGATAATCTTTTTTAGCATGATTTCTCCTTTATTTTATTGTAACATAGCAGAGCTGTTGCGTTAAGTTTTCTTTAATCTTTTTTTCAGGTTCTTTTAACCTTCGGACGATAAACTAATGCCTGTAAACGAGACAGAGGTGTCTTGGAAGTAACAGATAAAGAAGGTAAATCACATGAAAACAAGAATCGTACAAAAACAGTTTAAGCGTAAAGAAACAAAATACATCCTAGACAAAGAAACCTTTGCTCTCTTGGAACAAGATTTGAAAGCTCACATGGAAGCAGATGAGTTTGCCAAATCAACTATTACCAATATTTACTTTGACAATGCTGATTTTGATATGATTCAGGACTCCATTGCCAAGAAAAACGGCCGTGAAAAAGTCCGTATGCGTGTCTATGATGCCCAACCGACTGGCAGCAGCCAAGCCTTTCTTGAAATCAAGAAAAAAGAAAACAAGGTTGGCTACAAGTATCGTTTGACATCAAATCCAGTTTCTGTGACCAACTACATTGAAAAAGGCATTGCCGATGTGACCATTAAAGATGAAAAAGTCACTTCTGAATTTGCCATGCTCCGTCAGCGTTACGGGAAAATTCAACCAAAAATGTATATCTACTACGATCGGGTGTCCTTCAAGGGAATTGATGACAAGAAAATCCGCTTGACTATCGATCAAAACCTCCTCTACCGTGACTATGATGTCGCAGCAAACAAAGGGAAATTTGGCAAGCCACTCTTGGATCCAAACAAGGTCATCATGGAAATCAAGGTACCAGACGAATTGCCAACATGGTTGTCTGATATCTTGGCCAAATACCAAATTGAGAAACAATCCTTTTCAAAATACGGCAATGCTTACAAGCTTGCTCACAATATGGAACAGGCGGAGGTGGTAAAACATGCAGCTGTTTAATAGCATCTTAACCTCTACAACTAATAATTTAACGCTACTCCAAGTTTCTTTTACTCTTGGAACAGCTATTTTATTAGGTCTCCTTTTGGCTACTGTGTACAAATACAAGAACCAGTATTCTAAGGAGTTTGTCATCCTAGTTAGTTTTTTACCAACTGTTATTACGGTCATTATCTTTCTTGTAAATGGTAATCTAGGAACAGGAGTTGCAGTGGCAGGAACTTTTGGTTTTATCCGTTTCCGGTCTGCTGCTGGTTCAGCCAGAGAATTGTTAGCGGTGTTTATGGCAATGGCTATTGGGCTTGCGACAGGTATGGGATACATTGGTATGGCAATTTTAGTGACAATTTTGTATTCTATCGCTATGATTGTATTTGAAAATACAAGCTTTGCACAAGCAGACAGACACCGTCGTCATCTGATTTTGACTGTAGCTAAAGACTTTAATTATGACCATATTTTTGAAAAGAATTTCGGAAAATCTTGTCGTTCAGCCGAAATGATTAGTCTAAAATACAAGAAGAAAAAAGAAGTGCTAGTTCTTGAATACCAGGTGGACATGGATAGCAAGGTATCAGATAAGCGCCTCATGGATACGTTGCTGGAGACTGGTCCGCTAGATGTTATTATCACTAAACAGGTTCCGAAAAAGAAAGCACTATAAGATTAAGCACCTGTATTCGCAATGCAGTACTTCTATTTAAGCTATGTATCGTTAGATTTTTCAAAATACAGTCCGTCGCCTGTATTAGCAAAAACTATCTCTTACCACAAAGCGCCTTACTTGTAAAAAAAAGATTAGCCTACTTCAGTGAGTGGGCTAATCTTTTTGAATGTTTGTATGTTGACGTTGTAGTTTTCGAGATGGAAACTATTCTTGAATCGAACCAGTAATTTCTGGTCAATAAAAATCAACAGAATACTCCAAAAGTGTATTTCCATCATAACGAAAAGAAGCTGAAAAGAAGGGCTTGTCTTCTAGGAGCCATTTTTGAAACTGACGGTCTCCTTCCCAGGTTGGCTTGGTTAAGACTTGATCATAGGGAACCCATTCCAAATCCCCTTCGTTGCACTCTATGACTGTCCCTTCAAATCCTGTAATCTTAAATACATATGTGTACCAGTCTGTGTTAGGAGTAAAATCTGGAAAAGTGATAATCCCTCTTAGAGCATGTTGCGTAACAGTTAGTCCTGTTTCTTCCCATACTTCTCTAATTGCACATGCCTGGGGTGTTTCTCCAGGTTCCAATTTGCCCCCTACACCAATCCATTTTCCTTGATGGACATCGTTTTCCTTTTTATTGCGATGGAGGAGGAGAAATTCTTTACCGTTATCGATATAGCAAATAGTAGCCAATTGCACGGATTTCTTCATTATATCTTATCCTTCTAAATGTGATTTTCTTATTATACCATAAATTTAGCCTGCTCGGATATGGTTCTATAGGGGAAGAGTGTAGACTTTTCTAGTATGGATTTTTATGGTATAATAGGAGAAATAAACTATGAATAGGAAATAGTATGTCAAAACAAGAACAAATTGAACAAACCATTTATCAGTTACTAGAATTATTAGGTGAGGACCCAAACCGTGAGGGCTTGCTAGATACACCAAAACGTGTGGCTAAAATGTATCTGGAAATGTTTAATGGTTTGAAAGAAGATCCAAAGGACCAGTTTACGGCCGTCTTTTCAGAAGGTCATGAAGAGGTCGTTTTGGTCAAGGATATCCCTTTCCACTCCATGTGTGAACATCATCTGGTGCCATTTTATGGTATTGCCCATGTAGCCTACATTCCTAGCAAGGGGCGGGTGACAGGTCTAAGCAAGCTAGCGCGTGCAGTAGAGGTTGCCAGTCGCCGTCCCCAGTTACAGGAACGCTTGACCCATCAAGTTGCTCACGCCCTTCAAGATGCTTTAGAGCCAGAAGGTGTTTTTGTTATGGTAGAAGCAGAGCATATGTGTATGAGTATGCGTGGGATTCGTAAGCCGGGTAGCAAGACAGTAACGACAGTTGCTCTTGGCAAATACAAGGAAGATGCTATTTTGCGTCGAGAACTCTTGTCCATGATCCACAATAAATAGGAGGTTCTATGTCAATCGAACAGTTAGCGAATCAGGTCACCATCATGGGAATTCTCAATGTGACACCAGATTCTTTTTCTGACGGCGGTAACTATAATGAAGTAGAAGCGGCCCTGGTTCAGGTCGAAAAATTGTTGGCAGATGGGGCGACCGTCATTGATGTCGGCGGCGAATCCACGCGTCCTGGTGCAAGCTTTGTGTCTGAAGAAGAAGAAATCGCGCGCGTGGTGCCAATTATCCGCGCTATCAAAGAAAGCTATGACTGTCTGGTCAGCATTGATACCTATAAAACAGGCACAGCACGTGCAGCCTTGGAAGCAGGTGCAGATATTTTGAATGATGTCTGGGCAGGACTTTATGATGGAGAGATGTTAGCGCTGGCGGCGGAATATCAGGTACCTATCATTCTCATGCACAATCAAAAAGAAGAAAGCTATGAGGATGTTGTTGTGGAGGTCAAAAACTTTCTGGCTGAGCGAGCTCAAGCTGCTTTGGATGCTGGTATTTCAGCAGACAAGATTTGGTTGGATCCAGGCTTTGGCTTTGCTAAGAATATCCAACATAATCTGGACCTCTTGCAAGGCTTAGACCAGATTACTGGTCTTGGTTACCCCATTCTTTTTGGGATTTCCCGGAAGCGCGTGGTGGATTATCTACTTGGGGGAAATAGTTTACCGACAGACCGTGATCAAGCAACGGCAGCCCTGTCCGCCTGGTCAGTTCAAAAAGGTTGCAAAATGGTCCGTGTTCATAATGTCGCTGCCAACCGTGACATCGTTAAGGTCTGGGAACAGCTGACCAAGGGAGGTAAACATGGATAAGATTTCACTTAATAAATGCCGTTTTTACGGCTACCATGGTGCCTTCAAAGAAGAGCAGGTCCTCGGTCAGATTTTTACGGTTGACTGTGATTTGTATGTTGATTTGACAGCGGCCTCACAAACAGACCAGCTGGAAGATACGGTTCACTACGGTATGGTCTTTGAAACCATTAAAGCAGTTGTGGAAGGCAAGCCCTATATTCTCATTGAAAAGGTAGCGGGGGTTATTTGTCAAGAGATTTTTGGACAATTTCCAAAGGTAGAAAAGATTCGCTTGGCTATTTACAAGGAAAATCCTCCTATTGCTGGGCACTATGATTCAGTTGGGGTTGAATTGGAGCGTGAACGCCCATGAAACACCTAGCTTATCTTAGTATCGGAGGAAACATGGGAGACCGTATATCCTATCTACAGGCTGCCATGGATAAGTTAGACGGTCACCCAGATTGCCAACTTGGGTTGGTGTCTCGTATTTATGAAACACCGGCATGGGGTAAAACAGATCAAGCTGATTTTCTTAATTTAGCTTGTCAGGTTTATACTGATTTATCGGCCAAGGAGTTTTTATCTTTTTGTCAAAAGATTGAGTTGGACTTGGATAGAGTACGAGTTGAAAAATGGGGCCAACGAACGGTTGATTTGGATATTATTTTTTGGGATGAGGCGATTATTGAGGAGAAAGATTTACAGGTTCCTCATCCGTATGCTCATCAACGTGCTTTTGTTTTAGTTCCATTGGCAGATATCGCACCCAATTATCGCCATCCAGTTCTTGAAAAAAATGTTGAAAATCTGCTTGAACAAGTTTCAAGCTATGACCAGATAAAGGAATATGAAAAATAGGGGAGTGAGAAAGAACTCAATTGGTAAAAAAAGAGTTCCCTTCACTTCCAAACAGTAGGCTCGTTCGCAATAGTCGTAATGGTCGGATTTGGAGTATAATACCCGAATGACTGGGATTTATTTTACAAATCTGCTCTCCAATCTTTTTGTCTCCCTTCTTCCTAGCTCAGGCTCGGGCTGAAACAGTTCTCAAGACTGTGAAAGCCAATCAACCATTGTGCCGAGATGTTGATACGAATTCTGAGAAGCGAAGCTGGACTTTTTGTACAGCCTCTTTTTGAAAGGGAAAATACGAAAATGATAGCAGTTCTAGGTCTTGTATTGGCAATTGTAGCCATTATTTATTGGACTTATAAAAACTTACATGTGATTATTGCAGCACCATTAGCCAGTCTAGTCATCGTTCTATTTAACCGAATGAATATTTTGGAAACGATGTTAGGGAAGGAGCATTCTTACATAGTAGGTTTGACAGATTTTTTAATCAACAATTTTGCACTCTTTATGTTAGGCTCTATTCTTGCAAAATATATGGAAGCAAGCGGTGTTACCCAGAAGATTGTGAATACAATTCTTCGTTTGGTAGGGAAAGATAGTCCTTTCAAGGTGATGCTTGCCATTACCATTATTGCTTCTGTTTTGACCTATGGAGGAGTTAGTATTTTTGTAGTAATTTTCACACTTCTTCCTTTGTCAAGACCTTTGTTTAAAGAGTTGAATATCAATTGGGAACTCTTTCCTATACCGGTCTTTCTAGGCGCCAGTACGTATACGATGACTTCGTTACTGGCAACTCCCTCTATTCATAATGCTATTCCAACCAAGGTTTTGGGAACAAGTTTAACAGCAGCCCCCGTTTTAAGTATAGTGGCAAGTTTAACCTTGTTTATCTTTGGGGTAACCTATATGTCCCATGCCCTTAAGAAGAGTTTAGCTAATGGAGAAAGTTATCAGGAAGCATACCAAGAAGAAGGCAGCACCCCAGAGGATTTGCCAAATCTTTTCCAATCTATTTTGCCATTATTGGCCTTGATGCTTATACTTTTGTTCTTCTCCAAAATACCGAGTATCTTAGTGATCGGCTTATCAGTGTCTATTTGCTTATCTGCACTGATTTTTTATTGCTATTTGCCAAATCAAAAAGATATCTTAAATTCGGGAGCAACCACCGCTATCCTGCCGGCTTTTGCAACTTCATCAACGGTTGCATTCGGTACTGTTTTGGTGATGTCTACTGGTTTTTCCATTGTTCAGGATTGGATTCAGCAAATCCCAGGAACTCTTCTGAACAGTTTAGCCTTAACAACGGCATTAGTTAGCGGAGTAATCGGTTCTTCATCTGGTGCGGTTGGAATCGTAACCGCTAATATTCTTCCGACTTATTTAGAAATGGGATTGAACCCAGAAGTTCTTCATAGGGTGACAGTAGTAGCTTCGGCTGTTCTTACGGTTGTTCCTCAGTCGGGCGTTATGATTACTTTTCACGATCTATCCAAACTGATACTCAATGAAAATCAAAAACAGACTAGGCGACGCAGATGCAGATAGAACTGATGTTCATCAAATCAAGCCAATAACGTCTGATTTTGATTTTTGAAGAGTATACGTATGAAACGAGCTCTCAAACATTCTTTTATTATCGTTAACGGAGGCCACTTTTTAGCTCTAATTGTTATAGTCGAATGAATTAGCTTTCAGACAAGGAACTGAGGTGCAGGCTGTACTAGAGTACGGCAAGCCGAAAGTAACGATGTATCAAAGTTAATTCAAATGACTATATTTTGGTTCTATCGTTCTTTCTTTATTAATGACCACAAGAAAACAAGTTAGTTGATCATCTAACTTGTTTTTTTCTTGTTATTCAGCCCAGAATTTTTCTGCAATATCCTGTCCTTGTTTGATTTTTGCCCATTGTTCTGGAATAGCTAATTCATTCCCAGAATCACATGAGGCAAAGCCACATTGGTGAGAGAGGTAGAGTCGCTCTTTTGGAATAATTTTGCTAGCTTCATCCAATAGACGATAAACGCGCTCTTCATCATCCAGTTCAGTTGTCTTACTAGAAAGAAGACCAAGTACAATCTCTGCATTTGTATCTTTCAAACTCTCTAAAGCTTTCAAGTCACCTGCACGCTCATCATCCCATTCTAAGAAGAAACGATCGTAATGTTGGTCGCGAAGGAATTTTTCTGCAATCGCTTCGTAAGTTCCGCCTGCTGCGTGTCGGCTTTCGTAGTTACCACGACAGTTATGGGTCCAAACAGTTAGACCGATTGAATGAGCATAATCAACAACCTCATTATTGAGTTTGACAAAGGCATCAGCCAAGTCAGCTAAGCCAGCATTTCCTTCAGCGAAGAAGCTTGCAGGATTGCTTTCGTCAAATAATTCCCATAGACAGTCATCAAATTGGATAATTTCCCCACCCGCAGCCTTGTAATCATCTAAAAATTCTTTATAGGCTTTTACAAGACCAGCTTTCAAATCATCTGCCGTCTTATAGACCTGGTCTTCGCCATAGAGTCCGTCAAAGACAGCTAATTCGGTGTAGGCATGAGCCGGTCCCCAAACAGTGAGTTTAGTATCTGTATCGCCTGCCTGTTCTTTGACCTGACGATAAATCGTAATAAAGTGGTGGTTCTTACCAGAGAGTTCTTCGTGGATACGAATACCGATATCCTTACGTGTTTCATAGTGACCACCATCATGGTCTTTAAAGGTATAACCATGGTCTGCAATATACCGCTCAATCCCTTTTAGTCCCCAAACAAAGTCTAGATGCCACATGGATTTGGAGAATTCACCGTCTGTGACAATATCAATGCCATTTTTCTTTTGCTCAGCAACGATGGTATGAATAGCTGCCTGTTCTACTTCTTGGTAGCCCTTGAAGTCATTGTAGAAGGGATATTGGATATCATCACGGTGTTCGATTTGGCGCTTGAAGTCTTTCAAATCAGCTGGTCGAAGCAGAGAACCGACAAGTTGGAATCTTGATTTAGTCATAATTTTTTCTCACTTTCATTTGTTAAGATGACTTTATTTTATCTTAGAAACCTCCATTTGAAAAATAGTTATTTTTGCAGAAGAGGTATAGTTAAAACTTATAACAAGGTGGTTGAAGGATAGAGCCAGTTGACTATCATTCTTCTTATGTTATAATCTAAAGGGTGAAAAATCCGAACATTCATTTGGTCACCCAGAATAGCTGAGAAATTTGAGGTTGAAATGAAAAAACAATCACCATATTTGGTCATAGGAATTGTCATGTTAGGAGCTGTTATGCGGGTACCGATAACAGCGGTACCGTCTATTTTGACAGACATTGCAGTAGGATTAGGAGTATCTGTTAGTGAATTAGGAATTTTGACCTCCATTCCCTTACTGATGTTTGCGCTTTGCTCTTCACTGGCACCCAAGTTGGCTGCAAAATTCGGTATGGAGAAATTAATGGCAATGGTGCTGATGGTGATGTTGGTTGGTTCGGCCATGCGCATTTTCAACCTACCGACCTTGTATGTAGGTACTATGTTAGTTGGTGCTGCGATTGCCTTCATCAATGTCTTGTTGCCCAGCTTGGTTGCGGCTAATTTTCCTCATAAAATCGGTCTATTTACAACCATTTATGTGACGATGATGGGGGTCGCTTCTACTGTAGCTTCTATGGTAGCTGTTCCGATTGTTACAGCGACCTCATGGCAGACATTTCTTGTGCTTATCTCAGCCTTGGTTGGTTTGGCTTTACTTATCTGGCTACCGAACATTACCTCTAATCACCCTTTTGAAAGAAAAGGACAGGACCAAGAGACTTCTCTCTGGAAGAATAAAGGGGCTATTATTTTCTTGATTTTTGGTGGTTTGCAATCTCTCTTGTTCTATACAGAAATGACTTGGTTGCCTACCATTTCCCAAACAGTTGGCTTGTCAAAAGCAGAAGCAGGCTTGCTAGCGGGGATTTTCAATATTGTAGCGATTCCTATGTCAATGCTGGTACCGTCTATTGTGTCGCGTTTACCTAAGGAAAGGCGGGCTTACTTAATGAATGGCCTCTCTCTTCTGACTTTATTGGGTCTAGGATTGATGGCTGTCGTACCTGCCCAGTTTGGTTGGTGGCTCTTGATTCATATCCTCTTAGGCGTGTCTGTTGCATCACTTTTCCCTTATATGATGCTCTCATTCTCATTGAAAACCAGCAATAGCCAAGCGACCGCTCGTTTGTCAGGCATGGTGCAAACGGGAGGCTACATGATTGCAGCGGTTGGACCATTTGTCTTGGGCTATAGCTACCAACTATTTGGAAATTGGATACCGTTTATTATGGCTCTAGTGGCTGTCACTCTATTGATGATGTGGACCATTGTGCTGATTGAGAAGGAAGATATTATTTTGTAGGAAAGGAGGAAGACAAGGTATTTCACTATCGGACCTACTTTTCTAATATTTTTATGCCATAATATCTATAAGAGTAGGTCATAGAGTATGTTGAAATATAACTTTTGCGAAAATATTTTGAAAAAAGTGCATGTAGCTAGAAACTAGTTGCATGCATTTTCTTCATGCGTATGGTGTGCTAATATCATTGCACTCCTTTACAAAAATTGATTATTTTGCTATTCTCTATCTAGGAGGAGTTAATATGAAATAAAAGAAATGTATAACATTTATGCTATTATCTGTGATGGTGCTACATGCCATAGTTCCAATTGTGAGTGCTGATGATTATACTTTAGTGACCAAAACCACAGAACCAATAACAGGAATGTCAGATCAAACTACTAGTTCTGTAAATTTAGATGGTCAAACCACTACCACCTCAAGTAGCTCAGCATTAACAGGAACGATGTCTACGACAGCAAGTAATTCTTCAGAATGGACAGAGAATAATGCAGAAGATGGAGTTGATGCAAGTGATATAAATTATAGTTCTAACTCTACCACGCCGTCCCTTACTGTAGATGGGTATGATAAAGAATCTACTAGTGTAGATGGTGAAGCTGTTACACCATCAATGGTATTTGGTCGAGACGATAGGGTAGTAATAAAAAATCCCACTATTGTTCCCTATAGACAGATTGTATTTATAGAATCACGTTATAAAAAAGGAGGGGTCAGAATAGGGAGTGGTGTAATGATTGCTCCTGATAAGGTATTGACTGCTGCTCATTGTTTGAGACTAGTAGATACAAACGAATGGGCTGAGTCTGTGACAGTATACCCAGCAAGGACTGGGTATAGTTACCCATTTGGAGGAACAACTGGCTGGTCATATCATGTTTTAACAAGTTTTAAAAATGATTTAAAACCAGGTTATACTTCCAATAAAGTTGAGAACGATATTGCAGTTGTGACTTTATCTCGAACGTTGCCTAGTGTTGGTTTCTTAAATACAACAGATAAAATTACTACAAATCAAAAAGTTCAAGTGGTCGGTTATCCTGGGGAAAAAGAAGGCTATATGTACGCCGCTTCGGGACCAGTTTTAGATGTCTTTTCTAGCACACTACGCTATCGTATTGATACGACAGGTGGTAACAGCGGTGGACCAGTCTTAGATGAGAATAACCAAATAGTTGCAATAAATATTGCTGAGCCAAATGCAAAGATATTTGATGCTGACTATTTACAGAAATATGGTAAAAATACTGCACGAAGAATCAATAGCGAAGCATTAACACTGATAAATTACGCAAAAAATAATCGCAATTCCTCAAATGGGGTTAGCAAGATTATTCCGACTTTTCGACTGTATAATTCTGACTTGAAGTATCATTTATATACTGTTGATTCTAATGAAAAAGATACCTTGATTGCGCGTGGGTGGAACTATGAGGGTGTTGCATGGAGAACAGATACACAAGGAAAATCGGTCTACCGCCTCTATCATTCTGGTTTACACAAACACGTATATACGACAGATACAAATGAAAAAAACACATTAGCTAGGTCAGGTTGGAGATATGAAGGGGTTACGTGGTACTCCTCGGGTACTAATCCTGTCTATCGTCTGTATCACACAGGTTTAAAAGTTCATTTATATACAATGGATAGTAATGAAATGTACACTCTATCTCAACGTGGTTGGAGATATGAAGGTGTTGCATGGAATGTTGAATAGGAGGATTCTATCATGAAAAAGAAAGTATTATATATTGCACTATTTATTACTGTTTTTTTATCAAGTTTTTTGAACTATAGTCAAGTTAATGCAACAACTTATGTTCCTTTTGGAGAGCTATATCTTGATGAGACTACTGTTCCAAGGGGACAGATTTATGTGGGACAAGGTGGACGAATTCGTCCACTACAAGATAGCCCGTTTAAAAATTTTAACTATGCCTATACATACAAAGTAATAGGAGGTACAGGAACAGGTATTCTGATAGATGAGACTGGTAATTGGAAAGCTCTTGCACCAGGACGGGTACAACTACAAGTCTGGTATGGTTACCCTTCCCAATCGTTTTTAGATGATATGAAAACGTATGATTTGAATTTTAAGGAAGATAATCTTCCTACGATTGTATCTTATAAGCCTTTCGATGTTGAGGTTTTGCCTGCTAAAAGTCCCGTATATCGATTGTACCATTCAGGTTTACAAGTTCACCTATATACTAAAGATAAAAATGAGTACGATGTCCTAGCAGGCAGAGGTTGGACACAGGAAGGACAATCATGGACGACCAACAACCTCTCTGGTCAACCAGTCTATCGACTTTACCATGAAGGGCTTAAGGTTCACCTCTATACTTTGGACACAAATGAGTACAATGTCCTAGCAGGTAGAGGATGGCGCAAAGAAGGTTTAGCTTACAGATCTAGTGGCACTAATCCCGTTTACCGTCTCTACCATGCAGGCATTCAGAAACATCTTTATACGCGAGATAGCAATGAGAAGAATGTCCTCTCTACACGAGGGTGGAACTATGAAGGCGTTGCGTGGAACGTAGAGTAGGGCTCTATTAGTCTATGTAAATGTATGCTATCATATTTATAAACAAAAAAAAAGCTGGACCTCCAGCTTTTTAGTGTGCCACACGTTTGCGAGCTGCTTTTTTACGGTTTTCTTCGATGAAAGCTTCTTTTTGCTCTTCAGGTTCAATAATTGTTTTATGAACAGTGAAGATAGCCCCTGCAGCAAGAGCTACAGTTGACAAAACGCCAGTTAAAAATCCTTTGCCAAAACCTTTAGCCATAGTGAATTCTCCTTTACTTGTGTTATAATAGATTTTAGCGAAAAAACAAAATATTTTCAAGGAAAAAGATGAAAACAAAAGTAATTGTGGTTGTTGGACCGACAGCGGTGGGGAAAACCGCTTTAGGTATAGACCTGGCCCGGCGTTACAATGGTGAGATTATTAGCGGTGATAGCCAGCAGGTCTATCGCAAACTAGATATCGGAACGGCCAAGGCCAGTCCTGCAGAACAGGCTGCGGCTCCGCATCATTTGATTGATGTCCGAGAAGTCACCGAGGGCTATTCTGCCTACGATTTTGTGGCAGAAGCCCAAAGCCTGATTGCCGACATTTCCAGCCGTGGCAAACTTCCCATTATTGTCGGAGGAACAGGGCTTTATATCCAAAGCCTGCTGGAAGGTTATCATTTAGGTGGTCAGGTGGACCAAGAACAGCTCTTGGCCTATCGGGCTGAGCTGGACCTCTTGTCTGACGACGTTTTGGTGGCAATGGCAGAGCAGGCAGGCTTGTCTATTCCCCAAATCAATCGCAGGAGAGCCATACGGGCCTTGGAGTTGGCCAAGTTTGGCAAGGATATGGAAAACCAAGTAACAGACTATGAGGCCCTCCTTATCGGCCTTTCAGATGACAGACAGGTTCTCTACGACCGCATCAATCAGCGAGTGGATAAGATGATGGCGGCGGGCTTGCTAGACGAAGTTAGCTGGCTCTATCAAGAACACCCTCAAGTCCAAGCTGCTATGGGGATTGGCTACAAGGAGTTTTTCCCCTACTTAGCAGGTCAAATCAGCCTAGAAGAAGCAGTTGATAAGGTCAAGCAAAATAGCCGCCGTTTTGCCAAACGCCAATTGACCTGGTTCAGAAATCGCATGCAGGTTCCCTTTTATTCAGTAGGCGAGCCAGATTACAAGTCGCAGATTTTTACCGCCGTGGAGGAATTTTTAGATGATTGAAACGCAGAAAGAACAAGAACGCGCCCTCCTGGTCGGAGTGGAATTACAGCAAACAGATAACTTTGACATGTCCATGGAGGAGTTGGCAAGTCTGGCTAAGACGGCTGGCGCTCAGGTCAAGGGAGTCTACACTCAAAAACGTGAAAAATACGACAGCAAGACCTTTGTAGGCTCAGGGAAACTAGAAGAAATTGCCCAGATGGTCGAAGCTGATGAGATTGATACCGTCATTGTCAATAACCGACTGACGCCCCGTCAGAATGTCAATTTGGAGGAGATTCTGGGGGTTAAGGTCATCGATCGCATGCAGTTGATTTTGGATATTTTTGCCATGCGGGCACGAAGCCACGAGGGAAAACTACAGGTCCACTTGGCCCAGCTCAAGTACATGTTGCCACGCTTGGTTGGACAAGGTATCATGCTTAGCCGTCAGGCAGGTGGTATCGGCTCTCGTGGACCAGGTGAAAGCCAGTTGGAGCTTAACCGTCGTAGCATTCGCAATCAGATTCACGACATCGAACGCCAACTCAAAACGGTGGAGAAAAACCGAGCGACTGTCCGTGAACGCCGCCTGCAATCAGGCGTCTTCAAAATCGGCTTGATTGGTTATACCAACGCTGGCAAGTCCACTATTATGAATGCCATGACCGACAAGCGACAGTACGAGGCAGATGAACTTTTTGCCACACTGGATGCCACGACCAAGCAGATTAACTTGGCGGACAAGTTCAACGTGACCTTGACCGACACGGTCGGTTTCATTCAGGACCTGCCGACTGAGTTGATTTCAGCCTTCAAGTCAACCTTGGAGGAGTCCATGAACGTGGACCTCTTGCTCCATGTCATCGACGCCTCTGACCCCAACCACAGTGAGCAGGAACAGGTGGTCTTGGACATTCTAAAAGACCTGGATATGCTGGACATTCCACGTCTAGCTCTCTACAACAAGCTGGACAAGACCGATGACAGCTTTACCCCAAGTCAGTTTCCTCATGTCATGCTGTCCGCTAAGGATGAAAATGCCAAAGGCCATATACAGATGATGGTCTTGGCCAAGATAAAGACCATGTTTGAACGATTTGAGGTCAGGGTGCCACTTGCTGAAGCCTATAAATTGCACGATTTAGCGACTCTTGCCCTGATTGAAAATCGGACTTATGAAGAGGATGTGGAAGTGGTATCAGGCTATATCGCTTCCAGCAATAAATGGAAGTTGGAAGAATTTTATGACGGATTATCTTGATTTGGCAATCAAATACGGTGGCTTTACTAGTCTGGACAAGGTCTATCTGGCTAAGAAATTAGCCGATTTGACTGACCAACAAAAACTAGATTTTATCACGCCACCGCCTTCAGTTATCAATGCCTATTTTGCGGAAATCTATCAGAAACAAGGGGCAGAAGAGGCGACCGACTACTATCTGACTCTATCTCAGCAGCTGAGCCTTTTTCCAAAAGAACCCAGCTTTGAAGAAGACAAGCCCTTTGTCCGCCTGAATTTATCAGGTAAGTCTTTCGGATTTGCCTATGTGTCGGCGGACGGTCTGGCCCAGGTTTTTTCGGAAGGAGTAGAGGAAGTGACGGATAGCTTGCTCTTTGAAATCGCCCAAGTCTTTCCCCACTTTGTCATCTTTGTGGAGGAGGGCAAGATTTTCATGAAAGTCAATCCCTTTGAGGACGCCGAGTTAGAGGAAGTTGAAACAGACTACCTTTTGACCCAAGTGGCGACAGCGAAAGGTTTGGTCAAGATTTCAGGCTTCAATCAGGAAGAAGTACTGGAAGTGGCGGACGGCTATGTTGGTCAGTATTACTATGTCTGGTCGGGTCGCTCTGCAATTTTATATATAAAACATTAGAAAGTAAACAATGCAAATTCAATTTTTAGGTACGGGGGCTGGTCAGCCCTCCAAGGCTCGAAATGTATCCAGTTTGGCCTTGAAACTCTTGGATGAAATCAATCAGGTTTGGCTATTTGACTGTGGTGAGGGCACTCAGAATCGGATTTTGGAAACGACTATTCGTCCACGTAAGGTCGCAAAAATCTTCATCACTCACCTGCACGGAGACCATATTTTTGGCTTGCCAGGTTTTTTGTCTAGCCGTTCTTTCCAATCAAGTGAAGAGCAGACGGATATTGATATTTACGGTCCTGTTGGCATTCGTTCATTTGTTTTGGCAAGTCTTAAAGTATCAGGGACACGCTTACCTTATCGCATTCATTTTCATGAGTTTGATGTGGAAACGGTTGGTCAGGTCCTAGAAACGGACAAATTCACGGTATTTGCTGAAAAGCTGGACCATACCATTCCCTGTGTCGGCTACCGTGTCATCCAAAAAGATTTGGAAGGGACCCTGGATGCAGAGGCTCTGCGCGCGGCGGGTGTACCATTTGGCCCCCTCTTTGGAAAAATCAAAAATGGTCAAAACGTGACGCTAGAAGATGGGACTGAAATTATCGCCAGTGATTATGTTTCACCTCCGCGGCCTGGTAAGGTAGTGACCATTCTTGGTGATACGCGCAAGTGTCATGCCAGTGTTCGTCTGGCTGTCAATGCTGATGTGCTGGTGCATGAAGCGACTTACGGAAAAGGCGATGAGAAGATTGCTCGCAAGCACGGGCATTCGACCAATATGGAAGCCGCTCAGGTTGCCAAGGATGCTGGAGCCAAGCAGCTCTTACTCAATCATATCAGTCCACGATTTTTATCCAAGGATATTAGTCAATTACGGAAAGATGCAAGTACTATTTTCGAGCAGGTTCATATTGTCAAGGATTTAGAGGAAATTGAGCTATGAGAACCATTCTAATCACAGGTGCCTCCGGTGGCTTGGTACAGGAAATGGTGCCCTTGTTGAAAGATGATTTTTTGATTTTACTAGGTCGTGATGTCGAAAAAATTGAGCAGCTTTATGCTTACCATGCAAAAAAGGCTGTCTTTGATGTAGACATCCGAGATGAAATAGCTCTGACGGCATTTTTCGATGAACTGGATAGTCAGTTTGGGCAGATTGATATTTTAGTCAATAATGCTGGCTATGCCATTTACGATGATTTTGAGAATTTTTCCAGCCAGCAGGTGCAGGCTATGTTTGACATCAATACTTTTGCTCTGATGACCATGTGCCGTTTAGTAGGTAAACGAATGAAGGCAAGACGGAGTGGGCAGATTATCAATATTATTTCCATGTCAGGCTTGATTGCGTCAAGCAAGTCCTCCGTTTATTCGGCGACCAAGTTTGCAGCTATGGGTTTTTCCAATACTATTCGCTTGGAGTTGGCTAAGTATGGTGTCACGGTAACAACGGTCAACCCAGGGCCTATTGCGACTGGCTTTTTCGATCAGGCTGACCCGGACGGAAGCTATCAAGAGAGCGTCAAGGCTTTCTTGCTGCAACCAGACTATGTTGCCAAGAAGATTGTGGCGGCTATGGGGACGAAAAAACGAGACATCAATCTGCCTTGGTCACTAGCAGCTGCTCATAAGCTATATACTCTTTTTCCGAGACTGGCTGATTATCTGGCCAGTACGGTCTTTAATTTGAAATAAAGAAAAGTGAACACATAATATGACCTAGATGGATTAATGCCACTCTAGGTTTTTTTGATCTAATCGGTTGACATTTTTTGACTACAAGTGTAAACTATAATTGTAAATCGATTACAAATGTAGACAGAAATAGGAGTTATCTTATGAACCATTCAAAAGAAAATAAGCAGGAACACCAACATATGATGCATTCTGAGGAAGTTGGTCAGACCAGCCATCATTCTCATCTGCAGGAGCATCCTCATGAAGAGGGGGTTCACGCCAATCATCATTCTGACCATCGCGTCCATCACGACCATCATCATGTAGGGGGCTCTGACGTCAGTCATCATTCTCATCATACTCATGATGCTCATCAGCATCACCAAGGGCATGACCATGACATGATGGAGCATGGTGGGCACATGATGCACATGGGGGATATGAATACAAAACTCAAAGTCGCAGTGGCAGTCATGATTCCCCTACTTGCCATTTCTCCAATTGCAGGTTTCACTCTTTTACGTTTTCCGGGTGTTGAACTTGTCCAGCTGATATTAGGTTCTATTATCTTCTTCTACTCAGGAACACCTTTCTTTAACGGAGCTAGAGGGGAGTTGCAAGCTAAAAAACCTGCAATGATGACCCTGATTTCCATGGGGATTATTGTTTCCTATCTTTACTCCGTTTATGCAACAATTTTAGCGCTATTGGGACAAGAAAGCATGAACTTTTGGTTTGAGTTGTCTACGCTGATTGTCATTATGCTGATTGGGCATATCATTGAGATGAAGGCGGTTATGGGAGCAGGCGATGCCCTGAAAGACTTGGCCTCTCTCATTCCGAAAAAAGCCCATCTCAAGGATGGGACAGATGTTGCGGTAGAGGACTTGCAGATTGGGGATTTCCTCTTAGTCAAGGAAAATGAAAAAATTCCGGCTGACGGTAAGATTTTGAGTGTTGCTCATATTGATGAATCCATGATTACTGGGGAATCTCGAGCTGTCAAAAAAGAGGCGGGGGATAGGGTATTCGGTGGTTCGCTCAATCAAAACATGCCCTTTGAAATGGAAGTGACCAGTCTTGGTAAGGATAGCTTTTTGGCGCAGGTGACCGAAATGGTCCGTCAAGCGCAAAACCAGAAATCCAAGCTTGAAAATATGGCTGACCGCGTAGCCTCTTGGCTCTTCTATGCAGCTTTAATTGTGGGGATTTTGGCCTTTATTTATTGGACCATGACGGCTAATCTTGCCTTTGCCTTGATGATGGCAGTTTCTGTTTTTGTCATTGCCTGTCCGCATGCCCTTGGTCTAGCCATTCCCCTTGTTGTGGCGCGATTGACCACGATTTCTTCAAAAAATGGTCTTTTGGTTCAGAACCGAACAGCTCTTGAACAGGTTAACCAGATTCGGTTTGCCTTGATGGATAAGACCGGAACCTTGACCGACGGAAAATTTCAAGTTCGCCACAGCCAAGATTTGGTTGAGGGAGCGGATGCGCTGGCCAAAATGGCAGCATTAGAAATTCTTTCAACCCACCCAATTGCCCTTTCGATTGTGGAGGCGGCAGGTCCACTTTTCTATCAAGCAGAACGGGTTGAGAATATCCCTGGTAGTGGGATTCGAGGCATCTTGGATGGAAGGATTTATGAAATCATGTCCTACAAAGGTGTGCAGGAAATAGGTTTGTCAGTGGATCAGGACGTGATTGCACCTTATCTTGATTTGGGACTTACTTTGAGTTTTTTGGTGGCTGATCGTGTAGTCTTGGGATTTGTAGCCTTGGGAGACCAGATAAAAGAAGATGCTAAAGATTTTGTAGAAGGCTTGAAAGCGCAGGGTATTAGTCCTGTGATGTTAACGGGTGACAATCCAGCTACCGCACAAAAAGTAGCCATTCAGTTGGGCATAGAGGATTACCGAGCTGAACTTAAACCAGAGGATAAGGCAAAACTGGTCAAGGACTATCAGGCGCGTGGGGCAGTTCTTTTCATCGGCGATGGGGTCAATGATTCGCCTGCTCTAGCGACGGCAGATTTAGGCTTTGCCATTGGCGCAGGAACTTCTGTTGCCATCCACTCTGCAGACGTGGTCTTGGTTCAATCCAATCCATCAGCAGTCTTGGATATGTTGAGCATTGCCAAGACAACCATCCGCAAAATGAGGCAAAATCTCTGGTTTGGGGCAGGATACAACATCATTGCCATTCCTTTAGCTGCTGGAATCCTTTATCCAAGCATGGGCATTATGGTGGATCCTTTATTGGCGGCCGTGCTCATGAGTCTATCGACGGTTATTGTCGCTATCAATGCTATGGGTTTACGTTACGGTAAACCGTAGAAATTTTGACAGATAATATATATAAGTAAAACACCGGTCTATGTCGGTGTTTTATGATGTAGGAGATAGGGGTGCTGTTTCAAGTAAGAACTGCGAGAAATCTACTGCGATAATTAGTAGGATATTTGACTATAATCTGGTATAATGGGAAAAAACATCGTGAGAGTGTAGTATGAAAAAATTGTGGAAAATTATTTATAGTCGGGTTTTTATAGTTCTTGCCCTTTTATTATTGACAGTCTTTGCGATATTTTGGGTGGTTGGCTCACTAGCAGTCTATGTCCCAGCAATCTTAACGGTATTACAACTTTTTTCTATAATCGTAGCCATTTCCATCATTAACCGGCCCATGAACGCAAGTTTTAAGTTGACTTGGATTATCTTTGTCATTGGTATTCCGATTTTTGGTGCCCTCTTTTACTTTATCCTCCAGTCCAACCTGGAAACCCAACGCTATCGTCGAACTTTCAAGCGACAGGCAGCGGTTATGCTGGAGTACGGACACACCTCTGAAAAGGTTATGAAGGGCTTGGCAGGAGTGGATAAGGAGCAGCTCAAACTAGCTCACTACATGAGCGAGTACGTTGGCTATCCTCTGCATACCAATACAGATGCGGTTTATTTTCCGTCGGGGGAGGCCAAGTTTGAGGCACTCTTAGAGGAGTTGAAAAAGGCAGAGCAGTACATCTTTATGGAGTATTTCATTGTCGATTTTGGCTATATGTGGGAGTCTATTCTGACCATTCTCAAGGAAAAAGCAGAGCAGGGAGTGGAAGTGCGGTTTTTGTACGACGGCATGAATTCCCTCAGTTTGCTCCCCTATAATTACTACAAGACCCTACGTTCCTACGGTATCAAGGCCAAGGTCTTTTCGCAAATTATCCCAGCCCTGTCAACTGTTCAGAACAACCGTGACCACCGTAAAATTACTGTTATTGACGGCAAGGTTGCCTTCACAGGTGGGGTCAACATCGCAGACGAGTACATTAACCAAAAAGAACGATTTGGTTACTGGAAGGACGCAGCCATTATGGTCAAAGGCGAGGCTGTTGCCAACTTTACCAATATGTTCCTACAAATGTGGAATTTCGATGAGCGAAAGGAAAATGACGACCTCGCCTACCTCCGAGCTCATAAGGAATCCGAATCAGATACGGTTGCAGGAGAGGGGTATTTCCTAGCTTATGGTGAAAGTCCCTTTGACAATGATGAAGTAGCCAAACGAGTTTATCTGGATATGATTCAGTCTGCAACCGACTACATTTATATTATGACTCCCTATCTAGTCTTAGACGATGAGATGATTGACAATCTGACCTACGCAGCCAAGCGCGGTGTACGAGTCAAGGTACTATTACCTCATATCTACGATAAGCAGTCGGCCTACTTGGTCGCTCGGACGGATTTCAGAACTTATCTGGAAGCAGGCATTGAAATTTACGAGTTCACACCAGGATTTGTGCATTCTAAGGTAGTCTTAGTCGATGACAAAAAGGCAACCGTTGGTACTGTCAATATGGACTTCCGATCCTTCTATCTCAACTTTGAATGCGGCCTCTATGTTTATAACCATAAGCAAGTTCTGGCAGATATTCACAAGGACTTTGAAGACTCCTTTGCTCAGTCTCAACGCATCACTTTACTCGGCTTTGAAAATACATATCCGTGGTACAAGCGACTGGCAGGAGCTGTTATACAGATTATTGCACCGCTTTTGTAAGGAGCGTTGTTTATTGAGAGAATCGACGGGTTTCGCCTGTCGTTTTTTGAAGAAAAAATGATATAATTGAGGTCTATAAATATAGGCTTTCATACTCTTCGAAAATCAAAATCAGACGTTGTTGACTTGATTTGATGAGTGAAAGGCTCCAGTGGAGCCTTTCAGCCTGTTACCTTAAAACAAAATAGTAACAGGGTTCTATCTGCTAAGTAGAGACGAACTACGTTCGCTCTATCTCCAACCTCCAAAGGTTTCCCAAACCTTTGGAGCTAGTCTGATTTTGATTTTCATTGAGTATCAGTTTACTAAAGTAGGAATAAAGAAACTACCGAAGTAATAGTAAAAACTGAATGTCTATAAAGGAGAAATCAGTGATTAAATCGACTTATAACTGGGAAATTTTGCCTAGTTTTTCAGATACAGATTTTTTGAAATTGGCCAAGAAAGAGGGATTGGATCCTCTGGCAGCCAAGCTTCTTTACGAACGGGGAATTCAGACCAAGGAGGCCCTGACTAGTTTTCTGCAACCGAGTTTGGAGGATTTGCATGACCCTTATCTTCTGCATGATATGGACAAGGCGGTGGAACGGATTCGCCGTGCTATCGAGGATTACGAGCAGATTTTAATCTATGGGGACTATGATGCGGACGGTATGACTTCGGCTTCTATTCTCAAGGAAACCATGGAGGAGCTAGGAGCGGAGGTGCAGGTCTATCTTCCCAATCGGTTTACAGACGGCTACGGTCCCAATCAGTCTGTCTATAAGTATTTTATTGAACAACAGGGGATTTCGCTGATTGTTACCGTGGATAATGGAGTGGCGGGCCATGAGGCCATTGCCTATGCCAAGGAAATGGGAGTCGACGTCGTGGTGACAGACCACCATTCCCTTCAGGAAACCCTGCCAGATGCCTATGCGATTGTACATCCAGAGCATCCAGAAGGAAATTATCCCTTCAAACATTTGGCGGGCTGTGGCGTGGCTTTTAAATTGGCCTGTGCCCTTCTTGAAAACGTCCATGCCGACTTGCTGGACTTAGTGGCCATAGGTACCATTGCGGACATGGTTAGCTTGACCGATGAAAATCGGGTCATGGTCAAGTACGGGCTTTCTCTTCTCAAACAAACGGAGCGTGCAGGCTTGCAGGAGTTGATGCAGGTTGCAGGAATTGATGTAGCTAGTCTCGATGAAGAAACCGTTGGCTTCCAACTGGCTCCACGCTTGAACGCCCTGGGCCGCTTGGACGATCCCAATCCTGCGGTTGATTTGTTGACGGGGTTTGACGAGGAAGAAGCTCATGAGATTGCCCTTATGATCGATGCCAAAAATACCGAACGCAAGGAAATTGTGCAGGACATCTACAATCAGGCCAAGGAAATGATTGATCCACATCAGCCTGTTCAGGTTTTAGCCAAAGAAGGTTGGAATCCTGGTGTTCTAGGAATTGTGGCAGGTCGTCTCTTGGAAGAATTGCAGCAGCCCATTATCGTCTTGTCCATTGAGGACGGGCGTGCTAAAGGCTCTGCCCGTTCGGTAGAGGCGGTGGATATTTTCCATGCCCTCAAGGATCATCAGGACCTCTTTATCGCCTTTGGTGGTCACGCGGGGGCGGCTGGCATGACCTTGGAAGTGGATAAGCTACCAGACTTGGCTACTACCTTGGCAGACTATATTCGCGACAACAAGCTGGAGGATGCCGGTAAGTCCAACTTGGTCTTGGATGAGGAGCTGGATTTGGAGGAGTTGACTTTAGAGACGCTCAAGTCCTTTGACAAGCTAGCCCCTTACGGTATGGACAATAAAAAGCCGATTTTCTATGTCAAAGATGTGCAGGTTGAGTCCGCACGGACCATGGGTCAGGGAAATGCCCACCTCAAACTTCGTTTGGTCAAAGGGGATGCTGCTTTTGATCTGGTTGCCTTTGGTCAAGGCAGTCAAGCCTTGGAATTTTCTCAGGCTAAGAAATTAGAGTTGGCTGTGACCTTATCGGTCAACCGGTGGAATGGCAATACCAGCCTCCAACTCATGCTGGTTGACGCCCGTGTAGAAGGTATTCAGCTCTACAATATCCGTGGCAAACAGCACAATCTGCCAGAAGGAGTGCCCGTTTTGGATATGACTGACTTGTCCAATCTAGCAGGTGCGGATTCGCTTGTCTTAGCTGAGTTACCAGAACATCTGTCAGACCTCAAACCCGTTTTCCAAGACCATGATTTTCAAGCGATTTATTTCAAGAATGAAATGGCGACTCCCTATTACTTAGACGGTTATGGCAGTCGGGAGCAATTTGCCAAGCTCTATAAGACCATTTATCAGTTTAAGGAATTTGATGTCCGTTACAAATTGGCAGAATTGGCCAACTACTTGAAAATCAAGCAGCCGCTCTTGGTCAAAATGATTCAGATTTTCCAAGAACTTGGCTTTGTGACCATTACAGACGGGGTCATGACGGTCAATGCGGATGCTGAAAAACGAGAAATTGCGGATAGTCAGATCTATCAAGACCTGAAAAAACTGGTCATAGAACAGGAACTCATGGCTCTGGGGACAGTTCAGGAAATCTATGATTGGCTTCGCAAACCTTAGCAAAAAGGAGTAACTAGCTGACAGTGATGATATGGTTACAGAAACAGCCAACGAATGCAGTTGAAAGTTTGGAAGAATACCTGACTAGTTTTTCCGAGAAAGAGCAAGCTGATTACAGGCTGATTTTTCAAAAACTGACAAGGCAGGGCTGGTCTGCTGAGACTATTTTGCAAGGGCTCTTTGCTGCCAGCGGGCAAAGACCAGACGCAGTCATTATCTTGGACGAATCAGCCTACTTGGTGGGAGGCTCTGCCTTCTGCCAACTATGGGCCTATGCCCTGAAGAATAAGACCATATCAAGAAGGTCCTTGCTGGACTTGGTACTTGAGCGGATTGGCTTTTCGGCTGACTGGTCTGGGACTGTGGAAGAACGCCAAGATTACTTAGGATGTTTTTCGCCAGACCTCTCTCCTGAACACTCTTTCTGGTCGGAATTTTCGGATCTGGTCAGACAGGTTTTGAAAGGGCAGGCTAATTTGGAAATTTGGCAGCTCGTGCACCCACTACGTTATCTATTTTCTATTCAGCAAGCCTACTGGATTCGAGAGTGTTTTGGTGGTGAGGGGCGGAGCGATCGCGAGGCCTTGCTGGCCTATCTTTCTCAGTTAAGGCCTTCTCGGATTGATTGAACTAATTCGGTCAGGTTACACAACAAGGCCTTTGTGGTCAACAAGCACCAGGTCCGACATAAGCCGACGCATTGCAAAATCCTGGTAGATTTCCACTCGGAATTTATCCTGTCGGAAACAGGCGATTTTGTCCTGATTGGCGAGGGTGATGACAGTTTGCCTTCTCTAGCCAACGGAGCCTCTTTCAATTACGCTCGGGCCAATAATCAGGAGAATCGGGATTTAGATATAGATCCTGTTTCCCTCTATGATCCGGCCTTTCGTAAGTAGGCTTTGGCTCGGAAAAACGGACGATTTCAGGCCGCAATTTATTTTGCAGGTAAGCCTCTTCGCCTCTGACCACGGCTCTGGTATTATCATTATGCCAATCCCAGAGGAATCTATGCTAGGGAGGGCAGAAGCAAGAAATACTATGTCAAACAAGCAGGGAAGTCATTAAAGAATGAACTAAAAAGTAGAAAGAATCGATGATTTTTTTACTAAACGGGTCATTTCATGATATAATGAAGAGTACGAAATTTTTATAAAGGAACAAATCATGAACTTAAAAGATTACATTGCAACCATTCCAGACTATCCAAAAGAAGGTATCGAATTCCGTGACATTAGCCCTTTGATGGCAGATGGAAATGCTTATAGCTATGCAATACGTGAAATCGTTCAGTATGCGACAGATAAGCAAATCGATATGATTGTTGGGCCAGAGGCGCGTGGTTTCATCGTTGGCTGTCCAGTTGCCTTTGAATTGGGAATCGGTTTTGCACCAGTTCGTAAGCCAGGTAAATTGCCACGTGAAGTGATCTCAGCGGACTACGAAAAAGAGTACGGTGTGGATACCTTGACCATGCACGCAGATGCTATCAAACCAGGTCAACGTGTTCTGATTGTGGACGACCTCTTGGCGACTGGTGGTACTGTGAAGGCGACCATTGAAATGATTGAAAAACTCGGTGGCGTTGTTGCTGGCTGTGCTTTCTTGATTGAATTGGACGACCTCAAAGGCCGTGAAGCAATCGGAGATTACGACTACAAGGTCTTGATGCATTATTAATGTAGAATTTTGTCATAGCTTCAAGCTATAGCTGGCACTAATTTTCTTCTAATTGAAAAGAATGGTTTCCTTATTTATAATAGAGTGAAGAGGAGGGAGTTCTATGCCAATTAAGATAGATAAATCATTGCCGGCTGTTGAGATGCTAAAGACGGAAAACATATTCGTTATGGACCATATTCGGGCGAGTCATCAAGACATTCGCCCTATTCGAATTCTCATACTCAACCTCATGCCGCAGAAGATTGTAACAGAAACCCAATTACTCCGTTTACTGGCTAATACTCCTTTGCAGTTAGAGGTGGAGTTCCTTCACATGGCTAGTCATGCTTCTAAAAACACCCATGCAGAGCATCTGGATCAATTTTATAAGACTTTTGAAGAAATTAAACATGTTTACTTCGATGGTTTGATTGTGACTGGTGCCCCTGTTGAAAATTTACCGTTTGAGGAAGTAGATTACTGGCAGGAGTTGGTTGAAGTATTAGAATGGTCTAAGAACCATATTTGTTCGACTCTGCACATCTGTTGGGGAGCCCAAGCAGGCCTATATGCCCGCTATGGTATTCCTAAGGAAAGACTTTCTCGTAAGCTATCTGGTGTGTACGGGCAAGATTTAGTCAAACCAGATTCTCCATTAATGCGGGGATTTGATGATAGTTTTTTAGCACCTCATTCGCGGTATACGGAAGTAAAAAAAGAGACGATTACACATTTGGAACATCTGGATATCTTAGCTGCGGGGAAGGATGTTGGTTTGTCAATTTTAGCCAGTAAAGACTTGCGTGAGGTTTATAGCTTTGGGCATTTGGAATATGATCGCGATACCTTGGCAAAAGAATACGAACGAGATTGTGTAGCCGGAAAAAATCCGCATGTTCCTGAACATTATTTTACAAATGATGACCCGACAAGTCGTCCTAGATTATCTTGGAACTTACCTGCTGCCCAGTTTTTTACCAACTGGATTAATTACGCTGTCTATCAAGAAACACCGTACGACTGGAGTATCTTAGAAGATTCAGCATTTTCAGCTAGCTTATAGAGAGGAATTATGACATACGCAAAGGAATTTGGTCAAGGACAGCTCGTCTTGCCACCAGCTTTACTCTTTCATTTTCAGGAACTTTTCCCGTCAGCAGATGATTTCTTGATTTGGCAATTTTTCTACTACCAAAATACTAGTAAGTTAGATGCTTTAGCGCCTAGCCAGATTGCTCAAGCGACTGGCAAGACTGTAGCAACTGTCAATCGTTCCATTGAAGTCTTGCAGGAGTCAGGGCTTTTAGAGTATAAGACCATTAATCTGGCAGGTGAAATTGAGATGCTCTTTGATGCTAGTCCAGCCCTTGAAAAGTTGGATAGCTTACTAGGCTCTTCTGGGGAAATAGCAGAGCAGTCCAGCGAGATTTCCTATGATCTGAAAGCCTTGGTGGCTGATTTTGAGCGGGAACTAGGACGTTTCCTGTCACCATTTGAAATCGAAGACCTACAAAAGACCGTTGAGGAGGACAAGACTTCCTTGGAATTGGTGCGAGCAGCCCTGCGAGAAGCAGTCTTTAACAACAAGACCAATTGGCGTTACATCCAAGCTATTCTTCGTAACTGGCGGAGAGAGGGCATTACAACAGTAGCTCAGGTAGAGGCAAAGAATGCCGAGCGAGAAAACCCTCTCCCACAAAACGTATCCGCATCAGCTGACTTTCTTGATGCAATGAATCTTTGGAAAGATTAATGAGTAATATGGAAACCAAAATATCACAACGTTTGGAGGCCGTAGCCTCTTATGTGCCTCAAGGGGCTCGATTAGTAGATGTAGGGAGTGACCACGCTTATCTCCCTCTTTTTTTGGTGGAACAGGGCAGAATTGAATTTGCGATTGCAGGGGAAGTGGTTCAAGGCCCTTACCAGTCAGCCCTACAAAATGTGGAGCAGGCTGGTCAAACAGACAAGATTGCTGTCCGCCTGGCCAATGGTCTGGCAGCGGTTGAACTAACTGACCAAGTAAGCACCGTAACCATTGCAGGAATGGGTGGCCGCTTGATAGCCGAAATCTTGGAAGCTGGGAAAGACAAGCTTGGTTCTGTAGAGCGCTTGGTCTTGCAGCCTAATAACCGAGAAGATGACGTCCGTCGTTGGTTGGTCGCCCATGATTTTCAGTTGATTGCTGAGGAAATCTTGGAAGAAAATGACAAGATTTATGAAATCTTGGTGGCGGAAAAAGGAAGTACAGACTTAACAGTAGACCAGTTGCGGTTTGGTCCTTATTTGCTGGAGGAGCAGTCAACAATCTTCCAGAAGAAGTGGCTCAAGGAGCTGGACAAGTTGACTTTCGCTTTGGCACAAGTGCCTCTTGAACGCCAAGCTGACCGCTCTGCCATTTCTCAAAAAATCCAACAAATTAAGGAGGTGCTTCATGTTAGCAAGTAAAGTGATCGAGCGTTATCAAGCTTTTTGTCCGCCGGCTTTGGCTATGGAAGGTGATGTCAAGGGGCTGCAAATCGGCACGCTCAAGAAGGACATCTGTCGAGTCATGGTGGCTCTGGATATTCGTGAAACGACGGTGGCGGAGGCCATTGACAAGCAGGTGGACCTGATTATCGTCAAGCATGCTCCGATTTTTCGTCCGATTAAGGACTTGGTGGCCGACAATCTTCAGACCAAGATCTATCTGGACTTAATCAAGCACGACATTGCGGTCTATGTCAGCCATACGGATATCGATGTGGTGGACGGTGGGCTCAACGACTGGTTCTGTGAGCTTCTGGACATTCAGGACACCACTTATCTGATTGAAACGGCCGAGGGGCAGGGGCTCGGTCGTGTGGGGACAATAGCAGAGCAGACCGTGGAGGAATTGGCCTTGAAAGTCAAGTCGGTCTTTGGTCTAGATGCTGTCCGTCTGGTGACCTATGGACACCAAGCTCATCAGTATGTCAGTCGTGTGGCGATTTGTGGTGGCAGTGGTGGATCTTACTACCATGAGGCTCTTGCCAAGGGAGCAGATGTGTACATCACAGGCGATATTTACTACCATACAGGGCAGGATATGTTGACCCAGGGCTTGCTGGCGATTGACCCAGGCCACCATATCGAAGCCTTGTTTATCAAGAAAATTGCAGATTTGCTGGAAACTTGGAAAGCAGAAGAGGGCTGGGATGTGGACATTTTTCCTTCAACTGTTTCGACCAATCCATTTAGACACCTATAAAAGTCACAAAAATTGTGGCTTTTTTCTTATACACTCTTGATTTTTGAATAAAATTAGGGTATCCTAATTTATATAATATGCTAGATTAAAAAATGGAGAAAAATACTTATGACGTGGTTTACAGAACAGTCTGTTATTGTGCAGGCCTTGTTAGCTGGTTTATTCACATGGTTTTGTACCATCGTTGGGTCAGCTGTTGTCTTTTTCTTTCGCAAGGTTAGTCGGCGTCTGTTGGACACCATGCTAGGCTTTGCAGCTGGTGTTATGATTGCGGCTTCTTTTTGGTCTTTATTAGCCCCATCGATTGAGTATGCTGAAAGTTCATACGGCAATCTGGCTTGGATACCAGCAGCAGTAGGTTTTGCAGCAGGTGGTATTTTTTTACGCTTGGTAGATGCCTGGGTTCCGCATTTGCATTTGGGAAATGATAAAGATAAGGCAGAAGGTGGTGGTGAGAAGGATAGGAAAAATCTATCCAAAACAGCCCTGCTCTTCTTAGCTATTACAATTCACAATATTCCTGAAGGCTTGGCTGTAGGGGTGACTTTTGGAGCCTTAGCAACTAACTATTCTCCAGCAGCCTTTGTTGGAGCCGTTGGTTTGGCCTTGGGAATTGGTCTGCAAAATATCCCAGAAGGCGCAGCTCTTTCTATTCCCATTCGGACGGATGGAAAATCCCGCAAGGAAGCATTTTTCTGGGGCTCTATGTCTGCCATAGTTGAGCCTATAGCTGCTGTGCTTGGGGCGTTTGCGGTGACCATGATGACACCAATCTTACCCTATGCTCTATCCTTTGCGGCAGGAGCCATGATTTTTGTCGTCGTAGAAGAGCTCATTCCAGAATCGCAGACAAACGGCAATACGGATATTGCAACTCTGGGCTTAATGGCTGGTTTTATCATCATGATGGTTTTGGATGTAGCGCTTGGTTAAAATGAGGAAGTCTGTTCGACAGACTTTTTCTTATATCATGAATTTGAAAAGTATGGTATAATAGACTGAATATATTTTAGGGAAGGTACTCTTATATGAAAGGTATTATTCTAGCAGGTGGATCAGGTACACGTCTGTATCCTCTGACACGAGCGGCTTCAAAACAATTGATGCCTATCTATGACAAACCAATGATTTATTATCCACTGTCAACCTTAATGTTGGCTGGGATTAAAGAAATCCTGATTATTTCAACACCTCAGGATCTTCCTCGTTTCAAGGATATGCTGGGAGATGGCTCAGAGCTTGGTATTAGTCTGTCTTATGCTGAACAACCAAGTCCAGATGGTTTGGCACAAGCCTTCATTATCGGTGAAGAATTTATCGGTGATGACAATGTGGCTTTGATTTTGGGGGATAACATCTATCATGGAAATGGATTGACCAAGATGTTGCAACGGGCGGCTAGCAAAGAAAAAGGTGCGACAGTATTCGGTTACCAAGTGAAAGATCCAGAACGTTTTGGTGTCGTAGAATTCGACGCAGACATGAATGCTATCTCAATCGAAGAAAAGCCAGAGGTACCAAAATCAAACTTTGCTGTTACTGGTCTTTACTTCTATGACAATGATGTTGTGGAGATTGCGAAAAATATTAAACCATCTCCTCGTGGTGAGCTTGAAATCACAGATGTCAACAAGGCTTACTTAGATCGTGGAGACTTGTCTGTGGAACTCATGGGCCGTGGATTTGCCTGGTTGGATACAGGTACACATGAAAGTCTACTAGAAGCTGCTCAATACATTGAAACGGTTCAACGTTTGCAAAACGTTCAAGTGGCTAACTTGGAAGAAATTGCCTACCGCATGGGCTACATTACAAAAGAACAAGTACATGAATTGGCACAACCACTTAAGAAAAATGAATACGGACAATACTTGCTCCGTTTGATTGGAGAAGCCTAATGACAGAAAACTTTTTCGGTAAAACACTAGCCGCTCGCCCAGTCGAGGCCATTCCAGGAATGTTAGAATTTGACATTCCAGTGCATGGCGACAACCGTGGCTGGTTTAAGGAGAACTTCCAAAAGGAAAAAATGCTTCCGCTCGGCTTTCCTGAAAGCTTCTTTGCAGAAGGGAAATTGCAGAATAATGTTTCTTTCTCCCGCAAAAACGTTCTTCGTGGTCTTCACGCAGAGCCTTGGGATAAATACATTTCAGTAGCAGACGGCGGTAAGGTTTTGGGAACTTGGGTCGATCTACGTGAAGGCGAAACCTTCGGTAATACCTACCAAACCGTTATTGATGCTTCAAAAGGTATCTTCGTTCCGCGCGGAGTTGCCAATGGTTTCCAAGTCTTGTCAGACTTCGTGGCTTACAGCTACTTGGTCAACGACTACTGGGCTTTGGAACTCAAGCCTAAGTATGCTTTCGTCAACTACGCTGACCCTAGCCTCGACATCAAGTGGGAAAACCTAGAAGAAGCAGAAGTTTCAGAAGCAGATAAAAATCACCCACTCCTCAAAGACGTCAAGCCTTTGAGAAAAGAGGACCTCTAATGTTTCAAGCCTTTTTGGAAATAGCAGAGCAGTTGAACAAGTTAGGAATCACTCCCTTGTTAATGGGCTCAGTTGGTTTGGAAAGGCGCACAGGGAGGGACTGGCAGGCAGGAGATTTAGATATTCATGTTCCAAGTGATCCACGTGGCTGGGAAGCCCCAGACGACGAACGGATTTATCAGGCGGACGCCTTGATTTCTATGATGAACCAACTAGGTTATGTCCTTTTTGACCGTCATGAACATGAATTCCATAAAGACGGCTTATCTGTTGAATTCGGAGGCCTACATTCACTGCCTGAATTTGCTGGTGTAGATCTAGAAGATTTGGAAGAACTAGAAACAGCAGGTGTTCGCTATTACCTACCGACACTTGAACAATACCTGAAAATCTACCAAGCCTCTTCAAAAGATTCCTACCGGGCAGAAAATAACAATCAAAAAGACTTTGCCAAGATTGCTTACTTGAAAGAGATTTTAAAGTGATCTGATAATCAAAGAGGGCGAGCATCGCGAGCCCAGAGCGATAGTTTCCGCCGTAATCTTGCAAGGAAATTTTGAAACCTTAGGTTCAAAATTTAGCCATGAAACTGAAGGGGTGCTGGCGTCCCCACTACCTAAGGAAACTATCAAAAAAAGAAAAAAACTTTTCGGAGAAAAAAATGTCTCAATTTAAAAATATTATCGTAACTGGTGGAGCTGGTTTCATCGGTTCAAACTTCGTACACTATGTTTATAACAATCATCCAGATGTTCACGTAACCGTTTTGGATAAACTTACTTATGCAGGAAACAAGGCTAACTTGGAAGCTATTCTTGGTGACCGTGTTGAGCTTGTTGTTGGCGACATTGCAGATGCTGAATTGGTTGACAAATTGGCTGCTAAGGCAGATGCCATCGTTCACTATGCGGCAGAAAGCCACAACGACAACTCACTCAACGATCCAAGCCCATTCATCCATACCAACTTTATCGGTACTTACACTTTGCTTGAAGCGGCTCGTAAATACGACATCCGTTTCCACCATGTATCGACAGATGAAGTGTATGGCGATCTTCCTTTGCGTGAAGACTTGCCAGGTCATGGCGAAGGTCCAGGTGAGAAATTTACTGCAGAAACCAACTACAACCCATCATCACCTTACTCATCAACCAAAGCTGCTTCAGACTTGATTGTCAAAGCATGGGTGCGTTCATTTGGTGTCAAAGCAACTATTTCCAACTGTTCAAACAACTACGGTCCTTACCAACACATCGAGAAATTTATCCCACGTCAAATCACCAACATCTTGGCGGGGATCAAGCCAAAATTGTACGGTGAAGGTAAAAACGTCCGTGACTGGATTCATACCAACGACCACTCGACTGGTGTTTGGGCAATCTTGACAAAAGGCCGTATAGGTGAAACTTACCTAATCGGTGCTGACGGCGAGAAGAACAACAAAGAAGTACTTGAATTGATTCTTGAAAAAATGGGTCAACCAAAAGACGCTTACGATCATGTGACTGACCGTGCAGGACACGATTTGCGCTATGCGATTGACGCAAGCAAACTCCGTGATGAGCTTGGCTGGACACCGCAGTTTACCAACTTCTCTGAAGGTTTGGAAGAAACAATCCAGTGGTATACAGATAACCAAGACTGGTGGAAGGCTGAAAAAGAAGCTGTTGAAGCCAACTACGCTAAGACACAGGAAGTGATTAAATAAGATCAAAGAAACTTATCATATCGACGATTGTTGAATATGATAAGTTTTTTTGTGTGTTAGGACAATTTTGGATCGACGACTAAATGATTTAGGATGTCGATTAGTTCAGTCTTCTTTTGAGCGATATATATTTGTATTATCTGTATTTGGTTGAGCCAGAAAAGGAAAAGAATAACTAAGGTGCTAGTCCATTTATTCGTAGTACCTTATACCAAGACTTGAAAAATCAAGATGGTTTTGATACCCTAAAATAGATAATCAGTAGAAAATGAAGAATTTGGAGTAGATATGAAAAAGATAGAGACAATTTTTAAAGGTAGTATATTAGGTGTGATGTTGATAGCAAGCGCATATTGGTTATATTCGGTCTTGTTGCACCTAGTGGAGAAAGCTGGTTGGATTTCTATTGGTTATGTCGCTCTATTAGTGGGAATTCTATTCATTGTCGCAACAAAGCGACGAACAATTATTTTAGACTTTATTTTGAGACATAAATCACTTATTTTTATTGCCATGCTCGCTTTTCAATTGGCCATTCTCTTTTCAACGAATCTGATGATTCGTTCAGATGCTGCCATGGTCTTTAACGGGGCTTTTAATTTTGTTGATAGTACAATTATTTCACGTTACTTATCAGAGAATCCGAATAATCTGTTCCTCTTTTTATATGAGCGATTTTTCTTTCAAATGTTTGGATTCAAGGGTATTTGGGCCATGCAATTGTTAAATATTCTCTATGTCAATCTTGCAATTGTCATTTTTTACGGTGTGGCTAAACGGCATTTTTCTAAACAAGTTGCCGATTACTCTTTTCTCTTTTATTGCTTATTGATTGGTTTTTCTCCCCAGTTTGTTGCCATGTATACAGATGTTATGGTACTGCCATTGATTGCTATTCAACTGTATCTGCTACTGGAACTACTTCAGCTAAAATCATTGGCATCGGGAAAAGTTTTGTGGCTCTCTTTTGCTCTGGCTCTTATATCAGCTGTTGGTATGCTCATTCGACCAACAATGATGATATTGGTTCTGGCACTATTTATTATTTTGTTTTTGCAAGCTATTTGGAGAAAATTCTTCCTTCTCTGTCTCGGTTTTATGCTTGGTTTTGGGCTATTTTATAGTGCTTCGAACGTTCTAATGAAATCTCAAAATCAAGTAGAAGTGATAGAAGGGCGAGGAAAGACAGCACTTGCCTTTATTGATTTAGGGCTAACCTATATTGGGACGGATCAGATTGATTTTCAAGCAGGATTGTCAACATTTGTAACAGAAGAAACACGGGTTGATGCCAATTATGATGGCCGGTATAGCAATGAAGTAGTTTTGAAAGATATTAAACGTCGACTGGATGAATATACTTTTTCAACTTTTGTTGGACATCTATTGATGAAAGCTAAATTGACCGTCCAAGACGGAACATTTGGATGGACTTATAAAGATGCTAGTAAGGAAGGGGCATTCTTTATCAATCCTCTCTATAGTCAAACTGAACAAAATCAATTTGCTCAATTTATTAGGAAGACCTTTATTTATACAGATGAAAAAGAGTATATTTTTAGCACAATTTATTTACAATTGATTTATAGCTTGCTAGTCATCGGTTTAGTGGTTCAATTTTTCCGATTTGGTAGTTCTGATAAAGAATTTCTTCTAAGCTTGGCTGTTTTTGGTGGACTATTATTTCTTATGATTTTTGAAGGAGGAAAAACGAGGTACCTCATTCAATTTTTACCACAAATCTTACTGTTAGCTAGTTTAGGATGGGATAGAATCCTTCCTAGCAAAAAGGTTAATTCAGAATTTCCGAGAAGGAGAAGAAAAAACAGCTAACTTGCTGTTTTTTTGGTATAATAAAGTGATTTGATTACAAAAAGGAGTCAATTATGATTTTAATTACAGGTGCAAATGGTCAGTTGGGTACGGAATTGCGTTATCTCTTGGATGAGCGTGGCGTCGAGTACGTGGCAGCTGATGTTGCAGAAATGGACATTACAGATAGCGAAAAAGTTGATGCTTTCTTTGCTGATGTCAAGCCAAGCGTTGTTTACCACTGTGCAGCCTACACAGCTGTTGATATGGCAGAAGATGAAGGCAAGGAACTCAACTACAAGATTAACGTAACAGGTTCTGAGAACGTTGCAAAGGCAGCCGCTAAATACGATGCGACCCTTGTCTATATCTCAACAGACTACGTCTTCAATGGGGAATTGCCAGTCGGCCAAGAGTGGCAAGTAGATGACCAACCAGATCCACAATCTGAATACGGTCGCACGAAACGGTTGGGTGAGGAAGCAGTTGAGAAATTTGCTGACAAATTCTACACTGTTCGTACAGCTTGGGTCTTTGGTAACTACGGTA
Source organism: Streptococcus suis (assembly GCF_024509525.1). Taxonomy (GTDB): domain Bacteria; phylum Bacillota; class Bacilli; order Lactobacillales; family Streptococcaceae; genus Streptococcus; species Streptococcus suis_AC. The sequence goes on along the minus strand of NZ_JAMWEM010000002.1, from coordinate 50,349 downwards.
AAAACTTTGTTTTCACTATGCAAAATCTTGCGGAAACTCGCGATACTTTGACGGTTGTCAATGACCAACACGGTCGCCCAACCTGGACACGTACCCTTGCAGAATTTATGACATACTTGGTGGACACAAAACAAGCATTTGGCTACTACCATTTGTCAAATGATGCAACAGAAGATACAACCTGGTTTGACTTTGCGACTGAAATCCTCAAAGATACCAACACCAAGGTATTGCCAGTGGATTCTAGCCAATTCCCAGCCAAAGCCAAACGTCCATTCAACTCAACCATGAGCTTGGACAAGGCAAAGGCAACAGGCTTTGTCATTCCAACTTGGCAAGAAGCTCTTGAAGCATTCTACAAACAAGAGAAAAAATAGGATGAACGGGTGGAACAGCCCGTTTTTTCTATGATTTTGGCTAGAATTATGGTATAATAGTCTGATTACATTTTCGAGAGTTAGGTCTTATGAAACATATCTTTATCATTGGTAGCCGTGGCTTACCTGCCCAGTACGGAGGCTTTGAAACCTTCGTCGAGCAGTTGGTTACCAATCAGGAAAGTCTAGATATTCGCTACCATGTGGCCTGTCTATCGGACAACAGCCACCACCAGCACACAGAATACAAGGGAGCTGATTGCTTCACCATTAACCCTCCAAAGCTGGGTCCAGCCCGCGTCATCGCCTATGACATGATGGCCATTTCCTACGCCTTGGATTTGGTCAAGACACAAGGGATTGAGCGACCGATTTTCTATATTTTGGGCAATACCATAGGTGGCTTCATAGCTCCATTTGCTAAGAAGATTCACTCTGTGGGCGGACGATTACTGATTAACCCTGACGGACTGGAATGGAAACGCACCAAGTGGTCCAAGCCTGTCCAAGCCTATCTCAAATACGCTGAAAAAACTATGACCAAGTATGCTGACTTGGTGGTGTCAGATAATGAAGGAATCGAGGACTATATTCGCCAAGAATACCCTTGGTCCAAGACCACCTTTATTGCCTATGGTACAGATTTGACACCGACCGATTATCAGGCAGAAAGTGAAGCTGTTCTGGACTTTTTTGGTCAGTGGAACTTGACAGAAAAGGGCTACTATCTGATTATCGGACGGTTTGTCCCAGAAAATAATTATGCTCTAGCTATTCAGGAATTCATGGTTTCACAAACCCAACGTGATTTGGTCATTGTCAGCAATCATGCAGGCTCTGCCTATTTTCAAGAACTAGAGGAAGCGACGGACTTTTCACAGGACAAGCGCATCAAGTTTGTCGGAACGGTCTATGATACGAATTTGCTCAAGTATCTCCGCAATCAATGCCGTGCCTATATTCATGGACATGAAGTCGGTGGGACCAACCCTAGTTTGTTAGAGGCACTGGCTCAGACCAATGAGAACTTGGTGCTAGGTGTTGATTTTAATAAAAAAGTAGCCCTGAAAACCGCACATTACTGGAGCAAAGACAAAGGAAGTCTAAGCCAGTTAATCGATAGCATCGATGTGCAGGAAGAAGCTGTTGAGTTAGGTTTGCAAGCCAAGGCTCATATGCAGGAAAACTACACCTGGCAGAAAATTGTAGGGCAGTACGAGGAATTATTTCTAGATGAAGGTTAACATATTGTTGTCCACCTATAATGGTGAACGTTTTTTGGCGGAGCAGATCCGCTCTATCCAAGATCAGACCTTTTCGGATTGGACCTTGCTGATTCGTGATGACGGTTCCAAGGATCAGACCCGTCAGATTATCGAGGAGTTTGTCCGAGAGGATGACCGCATTCGTTTTATCAATCCAGATGATGTGACGAATGTAGGTGTTATAAAGAGCTTTCATGCTCTTGTCAAATATGAGACGGCGGATTTTTACTTTTTCAGTGACCAGGATGATGTTTGGTTGCCTGAAAAAATGCAGATGTGCCTAGATCAAGCAGACCTATACCCAAGTCAAGAGCCTCTAATGGTTTATACAGATTTGACAGTGGTCAATCAGGACTTGGAAGTCTTGGCAGAAAGCATGATTCGCAGTCAGTCCCACCATGCCAATACAGAATTGGTCCAAGAACTGACTGAAAATACAGTGACAGGCGGTGTATCTTTGGTTAACCATGCCTTGGCAGAGCTATGGGATGGGACTGAGGATGTTATCATGCATGACTGGTATCTGGCCTTGTTAGCGACGGCTCTTGGAAAACTGGTCTATATTGATAGTCCTGGAGAGTTGTACCGTCAACATGATGCCAATGTTTTGGGAGCTCGTACCCTGTCCAAACGTGTTCAAAAATGGATTCGTCCTCATCTCTTATTTTCAAGCTATTGGGACCTGATTAAGAGAAGTCAGAAGCAGGCAGAACTCTTGCTTTCCCAAGTTATTTCTGAGGAAGATAGGAACTTGGTCCAAGCCTTTGTCAGCATTATGGACAAGCCTCTCTTGCAACGTTACCAAACCTTGAAGAAGTTTGGTTTGCGGAAAAATAAGGCCTTTCACACCTTCGTTTTTTCGACCTTAATTATTACAAAATTTGCCTACGTTAAGGAGTAAACATGGATTTATTTTCCACCAAAAATCAAATTCTTTTGAAAGAATTGATTAAAACAGATTTTAAATTGCGCTACCAAGGTTCTGTTATCGGTTACCTATGGTCGATTTTGAAGCCCCTCATGCTCTTTGCGATCATGTATGTGGTCTTCATTCATTTCTTGAGATTGGGTGGAGATGTACCACACTTTCCAGTTGCACTGTTACTAGGAAACGTTATCTGGTCCTTCTTCTCAGAAGCAACAAACATGGGAATGGTTTCAATTGTTACCCGTGGGGACCTATTGCGAAAATTGAATTTCTCAAAAGAGATTATTGTCCTATCAGCTGTTTTTGGTGCGGCGATTAACTTCTCAATTAACTTGATTGTTGTCTTGATTTTCTCTCTCTTCAACGGTGTGCAATTTACGTGGACCGTTATTGTTGCCCTGCCTCTTTTTGTGGAACTCTTTTTGTTGGCAACAGGTGTGGCCTTCATCCTGTCAACGCTCTTTGTTCGCTTCCGCGACCTTGCTCAGATTTGGGAAGTGATCATGCAGGCTGGTATGTATGCAACGCCAATCATCTATTCTCTATCCTTTGTCATGAATCAAAGCGTTTTAGCTGCAAAGCTAATTATGCTTAACCCAATGGCTCAAATTATTCAAGATATGCGCTATTTTGTTATTGACAGAGCTAATTTACCAGTATGGCAGGTCATTAACAACAAGGCTATTGTGCTAATTCCATACCTGATTCCAGTCCTTGTCTTTGTAATTGGTGTTCGGGTATTCAACAAACATTCTAAGAAATTTGCGGAGATTCTCTAATGACAGAAAATAATATTGCAGTAAAAGTAGATCATGTCAGCAAGTTCTTCAAATTGCCGACAGAGGCTACACAAAGCTTGCGAACGACCATGGTCAACCGATTTAGAGGGATTAAAGGTTACAAGGAGCAACATGTTCTCAAGGATATTTCTTTTGAAGTGGAAAAAGGAGACTTTTTCGGGATTCTTGGTCGAAATGGCTCTGGAAAATCAACGCTTTTGAAAATCATTTCTCAAATCTATGTGCCTGAAAACGGCTCTGTGACCGTCAATGGCAAACTGGTTTCCTTTATCGAGTTGGGTGTTGGGTTTAATCCTGAGTTGACAGGTCGAGAAAATGTCTATCTCAACGGAGCCTTGCTTGGTTTCTCACGGGAAGAAATCGATGCCATGTACGGTGATATCGTTGATTTTGCGGAACTACATGAGTTTATGAACCAGAAACTCAAAAACTATTCCAGCGGTATGCAGGTGCGTCTGGCTTTCTCAGTTGCCATTAAGGCCCAAGGAGATGTCTTGATTTTGGATGAAGTATTGGCAGTAGGGGACGAAGCTTTCCAGCGGAAGTGTAATGATTATTTCCAGGAGAGAAAGAGAAGCGGTAAAACAACCATTCTTGTCACACACGATATGGGTGCGGTTAAGAAGTATTGTAACAAAGCCGTCTTGATTGAGCATGGTTTGGTGAAGGCTTTGGGAGATCCGAATGACGTTGCCAATCAGTATAGTTTAGATAATACTGTTGTAACCTCCCAAGCATCAAGTGAGGAAGTGTCGGAAGAAACTGCGCAAGCAGAAGAACCGATTGTTTTAGTGGATAACTTAAAAGTGAAACTTTTATCTCCCCAACGTGTTTCACAGGAACAAAAAGTAGAATTTGAGATTTCCTATGATGTTCTTGAAGATATTGAGGCTCATGCGGTCTTTTCAATGACAGATATTGACCGAAACATTTGGATCTACAATGATAATACCTATGACTATCCGACGACAACCAAGGGGCATAAAATTCTACGTTATTCATGTAGCTTATCGGCTATCAACGATGTGAAATTGAAATTACAGGTAACGATTTTGGGGAAAAATCGTGAGATGTTAGCTTATGCAACTTCAGAGCATGCACCAATGATTTTTGTTACAAGGACAGATATCGCCCAAGATGACTTTTCAGCCAATGATTCAGCTGCTGGACTTATTAATCGAAATGGAAGTTGGACTATTACTGAATAAAAGGAGAACCTATGACCTACCCGCTTGTCTCCATCGTTTGTACGGTTTATAATAAGGCACCGTGGTTACGAAAAACGATTGAACATTTTTTGATGCAGGAAACAGATTTTTCATTTGATATCCTCTTGATTGATGATTGTTCAACAGATGGTTCAAAGGAGATTGTAGCAGAATTTGCCCAGCGTTTCCCTGACAAGATTCGTGCTTTTTATAATGACACCAACCAAGGTATTGCTCGCACTTGGGTAAAAATTTGTCAAGAAGTAACAGCTGATTACTTAGCCCGATGTGACGGAGACGATTACTGGACGGATCGGAAAAAATTACAGAAGCAAGTTGATGCCCTGCGTATGAATCCGCAATCTAAATGGGTATCTACTGATATTGATTATGTCAATGAAGACGATGAGGTGATTGCACGAGCTATTTTTGAATCTGGCTTGGTACCCAAAGCCCATGATTTCGAGCAGATGCTCGCGACAAGAGGTTTTACCGCACCGTCTACTTGGTTGGTAGAGACGCAGCTCATGCAGGAAGTCAATCAGGAAATGGATATTACTACCGCAGATGATACCTTTGACTTACAACTCGATTTATTTCAACGGACACCATTAACTTACTTGCCGGAAGTTACAGTTGCTTATCGGGTCAATCAAGGATCGGATTCACGCCCCAAAGAATTTTCAAAAGTAGAACACCGTTTCAATCGCTTGCTTGAGACTCAAGAAACCTATTTGGATAAATATCCCTCAAGGGATACGCGAAAAATGTTACAGATTCTTTTGGAGCGCAATAATCACTACGAATTAGAATTGACTAAAAAAGAGTTTGGGTTGGCGCAATTTGGTATTGAGCAGGTAACAGTTTACTTTGCGAGGGAAGATGGTAGCTTTGTTCAAGATCAGATTGTCCAATTTCCTCTTGCAAAGGCTGCAGAAGTGCCTCTGCAACTACCAGCAGACTGTCAAAAGATTCGCGTTGATTTATCTGAGAGTCCTAGCTTTTATGCCTATGTAAAGTTGGTCTGTCAACCAACGAATACAGAAGTACTGCCAGAATTTACAAACGGCATCGTCTTAGGAGATAACTATATATTTCCGAATTCTGACCCTCAAATTATATATTCGATTCCAAAAGTATTTGGGAACCAATTTACCCTATCTTATCAAGCTTATGACATAGACAATATTCACTCAGATGATTACATTGCTAAGATTCTCAGTCAGGAGCTATTGGATATGCAGATGAAAGTGATGGAGTTAGAAGGTCTTCGGATACAAACAGTACAACAGCGATTTATTATTGAACAGCAACAAAAAGAGTTAGAAAACATAACACACTTGTATCACTCAGTAATTGGCTCTCGCCGTTGGACCATACCTACAAAAATTATCAATTTCTTTAGGAGAAACAAATGAAGCGTCTGCTTTTATATGTTCATTTTAATAAGTTTGGAGAGCTGAGCTCGCACGTTGAATACCAACTGACTCAACTACGACCTCTTTTTTCAAAAATCATTTTCATTAGCAACAGTGGCTTATCCGAACAAGATGAAGCCAAGCTCAGACAAGCTGTTCTTGTAGACCAGATTCTTCGTCGTGAGAATATCGGTTTTGACTTTGCGGCATGGCGTGATGGTATGAGCCATGTAGGTTTCGAAGAATTGAAACATTTTGATTCTGTAACGCTGATGAACGACACTTGTTTTGGTCCCTTGTGGGATATGGGTGAGGTCTATAATCGCTTTGAAAGCAATCCAGAGGTTGATTTCTGGGGAATGACCAACTTTAGAGCCAATAGTCAGTTTAAGGAACATATTCAAAGTTACTATCTTTCCTTCTCACAGCGGGTTGTGCAGTCAAAAGCCTTCCAAGATTTTTGGATTGGAGTTCAGAATTTCACCAATGTACAAGACGTCATTGCCCACTATGAAACACAAGTAACGACCAACTTGGTGGATGCAGGCTACCGCTATCAGACAGTCTTCAATACAGTTGATGCTGATACAACGGGCATGTTGCATCCAGACTTTTCTTACTATAATCCAACGGCAATCCTTAAGAACAAGGTACCTTTTATCAAGGTTAAAACCATTGATGCCAACCAGCACATCACACCTTATATCTTGCAGGAAATTGAGGACACCACCAACTACCCAGTTGACCTGATTGTGTCCCACATGTCTAAAATCAATTACCCTGATTTCAAGTATTTGCTGGCGAGAAAGTACATTCAGCTGACTGAGCAGGTATTTTCTGGTACAAAAAAAGTCGCTGTGCACCTCCATGTCTTCTATGTGGACTTGTTGCAGGAGTTTTTGACGGCCTTTACAGCCTTTGCCTTTGACTACGACCTCTTTATCACCACTGACCGTAAGGAGAAGGTGGCAGAGATTGAGGAGATTTTGGCGGAAAATAGCAGAGCAGCAGAGATTGTGGTGACAGGGAACATCGGTCGCGATGTTTTGCCGATGTTGAAGCTCAAAGAAGCCTTGCAGAGCTATGACTACGTCGGTCATTTCCACACCAAAAAGTCCAAGGAAGCAGATTTTTGGGCAGGAGAATCCTGGCGGAAAGAATTGATTGCCATGCTGGTCACACCAGCAAATTCCATTCTGGCCAATATGGAAGCCAAGGACGACTTAGGCTTGGTTATTGCTGATATTCCAACCTTCTTCCGATTTAATAAGATAGTGGATGCCTACAATGAAAACCAGATTGCCCCTGCTATGAATGAATTATGGCAACAAATGGGCTTAACAAAGGATATCGATTTCAATCATTTCCATACTTTTGTCATGTCCTATGGAACGTATGCTTGGTTTAAGTACGATGCATTGAAGCCCTTGTTTGAACTCGATTTGACAGACGAGGATGTGCCAGCAGAGCCTTTACCACAGAACTCCGTCTTGCACGCAATCGAACGCCTCTTGGTTTACATTGCTTGGGATCAACAGTACGACTTCCGAATTTCTAAGAATCCAATTGATTTGACAGCCTTTATTGACAACAAATTGCTCAATGAACGTGGCGATGCCCTTCCGCACACCTATGTCAACTTTGACCACTTGGGCGGTATCAAGGGAGCCTTGAAATACATTATTATCGGCCCTACCCGTGCTGTTAAATACATCTTGAAACGATTAAGGAGTAAATTGAAGTGAATTCAATGAAAGAATTGTTGGGAGAAAAGAAGTGGGTACTTGCAATTGCTAAGTATCTCTTTTCCCTTATTTTAGTCCTAGTAGCCTACCAAACACATGAGAACTGGGCCTTTTCACTTGTCAGTTTTTTTGAATTAATCATTATTTTAAGTTTAACGAATCGGCTGTTAGAGTGGAATAAGTGGTTGGGCTATGGATTTAACTCCTTGCTCTTGTTTTTATTTAATGCACAGAACTTGGTCATGTATTTTGGAGGCTCTTATACGACACTCATCATGGTGACCAACCTTGATTCGCTGGAATCCTTGAGTGGCCATTTTTTCCTCTACACGACTGGAACAATTTTACTGCTTATTTTTACCTTTCTACCAGTTGCTAAGATTGGTTTCAAGAAGGTAGATACCATGTCTGTATTGTCCTTTGCCCTCATAGCAGAGCTGGCTTTTACTTTCTTATATGGAAATGCTTATTCTCCTCTCTTTGCTGTTTATCGTTTGGGTTTAGATGCCAAAGCTCATCAGGAAAAGTTGGCAGCTATTGCAGACCAGCCCAACGTGACTTCCTTTTTCTATCACGATGAAATCAAAGAAGCACGCGATAAGCCGACTAATTTGCCAGAAAATCCTAATATTGTCTTAGTATTTGTGGAAGGACTTTCTCAAAATATCGTCGATGATGAGCGGGCAATCATGCCTTCTTTCAAGGCCTTGCAAGATAGTTCTTTGAGTTTCACTAATTACTATAACCATACCTTTGCGACCTATCGTGGTCTGATTGGCCAGCTTTATTCAGGTTACCAGTTGGACAACTTGGATACAAATAGTTTGGTTGGCATTCAAGATGTCTTGGCAAGCAAGGGTTATCAGACAACCTTTATCAACACCGAGCCGAATAATACGCAGTTTACGAGTTACTTAGAAAGTCTGAATTATCAAACACTTATCAACGATAATTCTCGTGGTAATGGGATTCGGGGAAGTTTAACAGACCAGTCCGCTTTTGAGCTTTTGTATGAAACAATGGAAGCACAAGCACAGACTGCTCAGCCATTTTTCACCACCATGTACACCTACGGGACCCACATGAGTTTTGATTCACCGGATAAAACCTTTGGTGACGGGAACAATTATCTTCTTAATCGTTTCCATAACTTTGATTATTATTTCAATGAATTTATCACTAAGTTTAATCAGAGTAGTTTGTCTGATAATACTATCCTGATTTTTACAACGGACCATGCTACCTTTGAGGATAAGGATTTTACAGATGCTTATCCAGATTACGTGCGTGCAAACTCCGATGTTGACAGAATGCCACTCTTTATTTATTATAAAGGGGTACAGCAGGAAAAATTGGATGTAGAAGGACGCAATAGTCTTAGTCTGGTACCGACAGTATTGGATTATTTGGATATCAATGTGCCAAACTACTTCTTGGGACAATCTCTGTTTTACTACAAGGAAAATGACAACTCATATGATACTGTATTTTACGATAATACCTATCTCCTCAGTACCAACTATGGTGTGATAGAGCCATTATCAGATACGAATAAAGCAACTCTAGAAGAATTGTTGCAAAAATATTTTGCGGCTAAAACACAAGAACCACAAGAATAGAAAGACGTAGGATTGTATTTTTGACAGAAGAAATGAAAGACAAGAATAGAACGGCCCACCGTCGTCCTGTTACTCGTTCGCGAAGACAAGGAGTTTCTCGTCGGTCCAACACCAGACGCCGTTTTGTTTCACAAGCAGAACGTAGAAATATGGAACAACTAAAAGAAGAAGTACCACTTAGCGGGAAGGCTGACTTATCTACAGAGAAAAAATTTTCTTCATGGTTAGTACAGGCAATCCAGTTTTTCTTACAACGTCGATCAACTATTTTCCTCGTTAGCAAATATGTGTTTACAGCATTGCTGATCATTCTTTCGTATCGGAGTAGCCGGGATTATTTCTATATAACAATTAGCTTCTTGGAGCTAGCAGGAATTGTGCTGGTTTCAAACTACTTACTACGTATCAACAAATGGTTAGCCCATGGTGTAAACTATCTGTTCTTGTTCCTGCTAAACGTTGAAGTCTTAGTCATGCTCTTTGGAGGAAGCTATGTCAGTCTTGTCATGGTGACTAATTTAGAGTCGCTAGAGGCCTTGAGTGGTTCGGCTTTAACTTACGTAAGCGGTACTCTCTTACTACTGGTATTTACATTCCTTCCGATTAAGGAATTCCAACTACCTAAAGTTCAAACAGGGAAGTTGCTTTCACTCATTCTTATAGCAGAGCTCAGTTTGACTATGATATATGGAAATAGTTATTCACCTCTGTTTGCTGTTTATCGTCTTGGCCTGGACGCCCGTGACTATCAGCGTCAACTGGAGGAAATCGCAAAACTTCCTAATGTAACAGCTGAATTCTACAAACCTAATATTTCATCAGCAATAGAGAGGCCGGCTAATCTAACAGAAAAACCAAATGTTGTAGTGATTTTTGTTGAGGGATTATCGCAAAATATTATCGATGATGAGCGAAATATCATGCCTTATGTTCGTCAGTTACAGACGGAATCATTATCTTTCTCAGGGTACTACAATCATACTTTTGCAACGTATCGTGGTTTGATTGGTCAATTGTATTCAGGTTATCAACTGGATAATTATGATGATAACACATTAGTGTCTATGCAGGATATCTTCCGTAATCAGGGCTATTTAACTAGTTTTGTGAATACTGAGCCACGAAATGTTCAGTTCACAACGTATTTAGATGCAATGAATTTTGATCAACTGATTATGGATCCAGAAGTAACCTATTCGGGACCAGGTGGGACGCTTTCTGATAAAGAGGCTTTTGAGACCCTTTATGAAACAATGGAGGCTCAGTCAGGTGAGCCATACTTTACGGCTATGTACACCTTTGGGACGCATATTTCTATGGATTCTCCTGATGAAAAATTTGGAGATGCAAGTAACCATCTACTGAATCGTTTCCATAATTTTGATATCCAATTTAAAAAATTTATGGAAAAAGTAAAATCAAGTGACATGGCAGATAATACCCTCATTGTTTTCACGACAGATCATGGAACTTATCAGGACGCAGATTTTGTTTCAACCTTTCCAAATTATCCACGAGCGAATCCGGATATAGATGAAATTCCGCTTTTCTTCTATTACAATGGTGTTACGCCACAGGTGATTGAAGTGAGTGGACGTAATTCATTGGATATGGCTCCAACAGTTTTTGACTACATTGATATCAGCGAAGAAAACTATTTCTTAGGTGCTAGTCTTTTCTTTCCAAAAGAAAATAATAATTCTTATGATACTGTTTTCTACGATAATAGTTTCTTGTTATCAACAGATCAAGAATTTATTCAACCGTTACCAGAAGCAACTAGTCCGATTATCCAAGACCGTTTACAAAAATACTTTGCTGCCAAGACACAGGCTCAACAAAAACCTTAAATCTAAAAAATAAATGGAGATATTGACAAATATCTCCATTTTTGCTAGTCTTATAAGTGAGGAGGAATATATTAGTGAAAAAGAAACATTTTTTTGTTCTACTTGCAACGATTGTTGGTCTAACAACATTTTCAACTGTGACCGCTCAAGCTGAAATGACTGTTTATCGTCTCTACAATCGTCTGAACGGAGAGCATTTATACACTACTGATGCCAATGAGAAAGATGTATTGTTCAAAAATCATGGTTGGGGTTACGAAGGAGAAGCTTGGTATGCACCTGATGCAGGTCAAGGAACCCCAGTCTACCGCTTATATAATGCAGGCTTACAGAACCATCTTTATACAACAGATACCAACGAAGTTAAAGTTTTGACTAGCAAACATGGTTGGACAATGGATAATAATGGTCGCCCTGTTTTCTATTCCGGTGGTGATGCAAAAATCTATCGTGTTTATAACCGAGAACTTCGTGGTCTCCATCATTGGACCACAGATACAAACGAGTACAATATCTTGCCTCAATATGGTTGGCAGCAAGAGGGGGTAAAATTGAAAGCCCTTCGTGTTGGAAAACCAATCCAAACACAGTATTATAACGCACCACAACCAGATAGCTCTCTCAGTACTAACATACCAACAGGGACAAGCACGATTGCGAATACTGCTTCAAAACATACGATTGAAGCAGAAGTAACTCTTACTGGTTCAGGTACAGGTTACCATGCTAAACTAGTCATGGCAACGCCAGATTCAGCAGTAAGTTTTGGTTTGCAGTATGACAGTGCAGCAGTTGCACCATTTACTGGAAAAACTGCTTTCTTAATTGAAAACATTGCTAGCAACAATGCTGGTGGTCAAAGCTACCATCGTGGAAACTACTATGCAAAGCTCAACACAACCTATCGCTTGATGTTGACACTTGAAAATGATGGTACCTATGTTGGCTATGTTAATGGAACAGAGGTGGTGAGAGGACGTAATGCAGCCTTGGCAAATCGTTCAGATATTTATCTTCGTGTCGAAGGAGCAGCTCGTAAGTCAGGTGATTCTATTACAGCAACCTTTGCAGCCATTAAGTTGAAACAAAATGGTCAGTACACTGCCAGTCGTATCTGGACAGGTACCCCGCGTTTTAACATCGCAAACGGTATTTTGACCCGTATCGACGGTCAATTGGTTAACAATACAGCAGCCTATGACCGTGCAGTTACAAACCACATTGTCTTTACAGGAACTTTGAATGGCTTGCCAGCGTCGGCTGACTGGGATACTACAGGTTACTTTGACAAAGTTTCAGGTTTAATTCAGTTCTATTAAAAAGAAAGACTCTATCAGTTTTTTGAGTAAGGCCCCAAAAGTTAGACAGAAAAATCTAAATTTTGGGGGAGCTACTCATTTCGCTGATAGAGCTTTATTATTGTATAGGAATTTCGCATAAAGCTGGTTCTTTTCATAGAAAAATAAGTGATTTTATGCTAAAATGTTTAGAAGGAGGAGATGCATGATTAAATTATTCGGTCGTATCCGTTATCATTGGCAACCGGAGTTGTCTTGGGCCATTATTTATTGGTCTATAACCATTACTCCAGTGTTCATCAGCTTGTCACTCCTATTGGAAAGAGCAAGGATTTCAATGACGATTTTGACCTTGTTTATGGTATTTATCGTCTTATTTGGGATTGGTTTACATCGTTATTTCGTTATCGAGGAGTCACAGTTACAGATTTCCTCAGCCAATCCCTTTATCAATCGCAAGATTGAAATTGCCTCGATTGATAAAATAGAAGTGACGCATTTGTCTATTCAAATTTATACTAAGACTTTTCCGAATGGGAAAATCTTCTATATGCGGAAATGGCCCAAGAAATATTTTATAAATGCACTAGCCTTGAATCCTTATTTCTCAGGCGAAGTTGTTTTGACGGATCATTTAGTTAAAATTGACTATTTTGAAGAATATTATACGACTAAAGATAGGTCGTCAATCCACTAAGATAGCTTTGGTTGGACAAGATTTTGCAGCCAATAAAATATCTTTATTTTCAGGGAAATTAGCCTGATTCTGCTGATGATTGGTAAAGATGACAATCCCGTCATCGTCGTAGTCAAATTCATTTGAGAAAGTTTGACAGAGTCCGCAGGCAATGCATTTTTCAGGAAAGAGTTTTATTTTCATGCATCTATTTTAAACATTATTTTATAAAAAGACAAGGGGAAGAGGTAGTATGTCACAAGAGCCATGGAATGAAGAAATCTATCAATCAAGAGAGGGAAAAAGAAGGAGTCGGGCAAAAGCAGCAAGCAAATCTGGTTCCCAATTTTTCACAGCGCTGGTTGTTATCTTTGTTTTGATTATCATTGCAATCACAGCTTTAGCGCTCTATCTATCTAATGGTGGTAGTAAGACAACCTCAAATGATGAGTTTTACAATACTTCTAGTTCATCTACTGTTGAAGCGAGTACCAGTAGTGTAGCTGCTACCACAGATTCTAGTACATCAAGCACAGATGATGTGACAGATACAAGCTCTGATGATTATTCAGAAGAGAATACTATTGTAGTTCTAGAAGGTGAAGGTTCTGTAGAAACGGCAGCACGAGCGGGGATTACTGCTGAAGAGTTGGAGCGTCTAAATCCAGACAAGATGGTTGGGCCAGGAGGCTCTTGGTTAGTATACCCTGGTGATGTGGTCCGGATTAAGTAAGAAGGAGAAACATGAAATCGATTCAAATTGCCATTGATGGACCTGCTTCGAGCGGAAAATCGACAGTTGCGAAAATTATTGCAAAAAACTTTGGATACACCTATTTAGATACAGGAGCTATGTATCGCGCAGTGACTTTGTTGGCTTTGGAAAACAAGCTAGGAGAGAAAAATGTAGATGCTCTCCTTTCCTTGTTAGAGAAGGAGCCTATTTCCTTTGGAAGAAGTGCGGCTGGTCAGCAGCAGGTATTCCTTGGTCAGCGGGATGTCAGCCTTGCTATCCGCGATAATGATGTGACGAACAATGTCTCTTGGGTGTCAGCCCTGGCTCCAGTTCGTGAGAAGCTGGTGGAGTTGCAACAGCAGATTGCTCAGGCAGGTGGGATTGTCATGGACGGGCGCGACATCGGCACAGTCGTCTTGCCTCAAGCAGAACTTAAGATTTTCCTGATTGCCTCTGTAGAGGAGCGGGCCCTTCGTCGTTTTAAGGAGAATACGGAACGTGGCATTGAGACAGATTTAGAAATCTTGAAAGAGGAGATTGCAGCTCGCGACTATAAAGATTCCAACCGAGCGGTTTCCCCTTTGAAAGCAGCAGATGATGCTATTACCTTTGATACGACAGGCGTGTCGATTGATGGTGTTGTTGCATTTATTTCAGAAAAAGTGAAAGAAATCCTTGACAGATAGTGTGGGACATGATAGAATAGTCGTATTGAGAAAAGCAGAAGTGAGAGCTTCTCGCCTTGCGACTAACGTTGTCTGGCCCTACATGTTCAAGATTTCTTCGGAAAGACTAATGATGTAGTGCGGACTTGTGTAGCAAGTCCGTTTCGTTTTTCTCGAAAAAAATAAAATGAGGTGAAAAGCCATAGCAAAGCAAGATTTGTTCATCAATGATGAAATTCGAGTGCGTGAAGTTCGTCTAATCGGTCTTGACGGTGAACAGTTAGGAATCAAACCACTTAACGAAGCCCAGTCATTAGCTGACGCTGCTAACGTTGATTTAGTATTGATTCAACCGCAAGCTAAACCACCTGTTGCGAAAATTATGGACTACGGTAAGTTCAAATTTGAGTACCAGAAGAAACAGAAAGAACAACGCAAAAAACAAAGTGTTGTCACTGTGAAAGAAGTTCGTCTCAGCCCAGTTATTGATAAAGGGGATTTCGAGACTAAGCTTCGGAATGCCCGTAAATTCCTTGAAAAAGGAAATAAAGTCAAGGTATCCATTCGCTTCAAAGGTCGGATGATTACCCACAAGGAAGTTGGTGCGAAAGTGTTAGCGGAGTTCGCTGAAGCAACGCAAGACATTGCGATTATCGAACAACGTGCTAAGATGGACGGACGTCAAATGTTTATGCAATTGGCCCCAGCTTCAGACAAAAAATAAGCTATTTAGCAAAAGGAGAATATCATGCCAAAACAAAAAACTCACCGCGCATCAGCTAAACGTTTCAAACGTACAGGTTCTGGTGGCTTGAAACGCTTCCGCGCATATACTTCACACCGTTTCCACGGTAAAACTAAAAAACAACGTCGTCACCTTCGTAAAGCAGGTATGGTACATGCTGGTGACTTCAAACGTATCAAATCAATGCTTACAGGACTTAAATAAGTCGATTACTAGAAATTAGAGAATTATTCGGAGGAAATATACATGGCACGTGTTAAAGGTGGCGTTGTTTCTCGTAAACGCCGTAAACGTATTTTAAAATTAGCTAAAGGTTACTATGGAGCTAAACATCTCTTGTTCCGCACTGCGAAAGAACAAGTAATGAACTCTTACTACTATGCATACCGTGACCGCCGTCAGAAAAAACGTGATTTCCGTAAATTGTGGATCACTCGTATCAATGCAGCTGCTCGCATGAACGGTTTGTCATACTCACAATTGATGCACGGTTTGAAATTGGCAGAAATCGAAGTAAACCGCAAAATGCTTGCTGATTTGGCAGTAAATGATGCAGCAGCTTTCACAGCTCTTGCAGACGCTGCTAAAGCTAAACTTGGAAAATAATCTTTTAGAAATTTTCAAGACAAAAAGACTGGATATGTACTGACCCTAAAAAGTTAGACAAAAAATATTATTGAAAGGATTTAGTTCTGTACTGAACAGGACTAAGTCCTTTTAGTTTTGTTTTAATGCGTTTATTGTTGTAGTAAAAAATATACTCGGTGATGGCTTGCTCCAGTTGATCCAGAGACTTGAAATTTTTCTCAA
This sequence comes from Streptococcus suis, assembly GCF_024509525.1. GTDB lineage: Bacteria > Bacillota > Bacilli > Lactobacillales > Streptococcaceae > Streptococcus > Streptococcus suis_AC. The sequence goes on along the minus strand of NZ_JAMWEM010000002.1, from coordinate 34,209 downwards.
ATCCGTAAAACATTTCTGTTTTCAAGACGCCAAAGAAGGATTCCATCATGCCATTATCTGTGCTGGTTCCCTTGCGAGACATGGAAGGACGTATGCCTTTACTTGCAAGAAAACGGTGATAGACTTCATGTTGGTATTGCCAACCTTGGTCACTATGGAGAATGGTATTTGGGTAAGTTTCCTCAGGGAAGACCTTCTCAAGCATGGTCTTGACTTGTATGAGGTTTGGAGAGCGGGATAAGGTAAAATCAATAATTTCGCTATTATAGCCATCCAGAACAGGAGAAAGATAGAGTTTTTCAGCACAATTTGGCAGAGCGAACTCAGTCACATCTGTATAGCACTTCTCAAAAGGCTTAGCCCCTTCAAAGTCTCTCTCAATGAGATTAGGAGCTTTCTTGCCCACATCACCCTTGTAAGACTTGTAGCTCTTGCGTCTACGAATACGAGCAGTCAAACCTAACTCTTTCATCATCCCTTGTACTTTCTTGTGGTTGACAGAAAATCCACGATTTCTTAGCTCAAGGTGAATGCGACGGTAGCCATAGTTTCCCTTATGTTCATCATAAATGGCTTGAATTTCAGCTTTTAAGTCCTTATCTTTATCTGGTTTATCCAGTTGTTTGACTTGATAATGATAGGTAGAAGGAACTAATTGAGCAATCGTCAGCAGTAGATTTAGTCGGAATCCTTCTGCGACCATCTCTCTAACTGTTTGAGCCTTTCTTGTTCTCTGGCTTCGTCCCTTAAACGAAGCGCTCTCAACTTTTTTAGATAGGCATTCTCCGTTCTAAGCCGTTCATTTTCCTCCTGAAGTCGCTCTAACTCCGTCATCTCTTCCCAGGTTTTCTTTGGTTTACGCCCCATCTTTGGTGGCCTCCCTCTTGTTTTCTCAAGAATAGTATACCCGTTTTTCTTGTATTGTGCTATCCAGTTTGGGAGAGTTCCTCGGTTTGGCAAGGCGTAATCAAGTGAGACTGACAGACTCGACTGCTTCTGAAGAAGTACTTTATCAATCATTTCCTGCTTGAGTTCTGGAGGATAATAAGTGTTCTTACCTTTCTTGACAATGTTTATTCCATACCTATCGATCAGTCGAAGCATATATTGGATAACAGATTCTGAAATAGTAAATTGGTTTGACAAGTTCTTGATAGACTGACCACTTTGGCGTAGTTCATAGATTTCGATTTTGTCTTCATAGCTCAATTTCATAAAAATAGCACCCCAAATGTTAGATTTTTTCTGTCTAACTTTTAGGGTGCAGTTCAATATTCCAGTCTTTTTTGTGCATACAGCTAAAGGGGATAGAGTAAGTTCGGCAATTTGGCTAGATGTGGACATGTTCTAGCAGGAAGTCTTTTCGAACTGAAAAGGCTTCAAACCAGTTCATGCATGCTGATTTGAAGCCTTTTTGACTATCTAATTATTTGTTACTTGATGACATTGAAGTGCTACTAGTCGTCGTTTTTGAGCTAGATGACGTTGAAGTACTGTGCAAGTCTTGATAACTTGGAGCTTTGAAGAGGTCAACGGTTGACTTGTTGCCATTTAGGTTGTAAAGACTAGTTGAGTTGGAACCGAGTTTCTTTTCAATTGCTAACTCAGTAGCTAAGGAATCGATATAAGAGAACTGACTGGTATCAACTGGTGCAAGCTCATTGTCAAAGAAGCGAAGCAGGTCGCCTGTTTGGATAGCATCGCTGGCAGCTAGTTGGGCAGCAGCAGCCTCTCTAATAGCTTCAACCTCTGCTAAGGTCGATTCATCTGGATTTGTAATTTCCTCGCCTGTTTTAGTGTAGTAAAGTTTTCCTCCATAACTCGTATATTTCGGAGTAATAAAACTACCAGCTGTTCGAAGAGCTACAATTTGACTATTCTCTGGGGAGAGTAGGTCTTGTCCTACTTGTAAATAATTATCTGCTTTAATTCCTAGTAGGTGTTCGAGTGTAGGGAGAGCATCGATTTCTCCACCAAAAGTATTAAAAATACCACCATTGGTCATCCCAGGGACAACGACCATGTAGGGTACGCGTTGAAGCATGGCATTATCGAAATCTGACCAAGTCTCTGAATCTTTATTTAGCAGTGGTGCGAGGTCGGGATTACGAGAATTGGAAATACCATAGTGGTCTCCGTATAGAACAATAATTGAATTTTCGTAGAGGCCTGTAGCTTTTAAATAATCAAAGAAGGCTTTGACAGATGAGTCAAGGTAGTTGGCAGTAGCAAAGTAGCCATTAATAGTCTCGTCATCTGTGTTAGCTAAAGGAAATCCCATCTCATCTCCAATCAGGCTAGTAGTGTAGGGATAGTGATTGGAAACAGTGATAAATTTTGCATAAAAAGGTTGCTGCAGGTGTTCTAGATACTGAATAGAGTCTGCGAACATGATTTTATCATTGAGACCGTACTGGAATGAGTTCTCTTCTGTAGCTTTCGAGAAATAGGATTGGTCGAAGAAGTAGTTGTATCCCCACTGTTTATAGGTATTGTTTCGGTTCCAGAAACTTGCGGAATTGCCGTGAAAAACAGCCGAGGTATATCCTCCATTTTGTGAGAGAATATGAGGTGCAGCTTGTTGAGTATTGGTACCACCGTATTGAACCATGAAGGATCCTTGATTAAGTCCGAACAGTGATGTTTCTATCATCGTTTCTGCATCAGATGTTTTACCAGCCTTTACTTGGTTAAAGACATTTGAAAAGGCTAATGTTGATTCAGAATGATAGAGAGAATTAAGGAAGGGGGTTACTTCATAATCTACATTATTGACACGGAGTTTGTAGTCAATGATAAACTGTTGTAGACTTTCCAAGTGGATATAGATAACATTGCGTCCTTTAGCAATACCGAAGTATTGATCGTTTGGGGTAGCATAGTGGGAAGAAACGTATTCTTGGACTGGGACTAAATCTGTTGCATTTGCTTCAGATCGATCTTTGTGGGCAGAATAGGTCTGAGTAGCATTGTAACCAAGAAAAGCCGGTAGACCTAATGCTCTAACGATATAAGTGTTTGAAAAACCACGCGATAGCAGTTCAGGACGATCGATTTCTGCAAGGAAAAGATTTGCAGAAAAGAGTAGAGTAGATAAAGCAGAAATAGCAAAGCTAGCGCGTTTGTTAAATGGTCTGTCATCTAGAATAAATTGTTTACGGACTATTAGAACAATCAAGAATATGAAATCTAAGAAATAGAAGATATCTCCAAAACGAAAGAGCTTAAGGGCAGCTTCTCCTAGACCAGCAGATACGCTGGAAGAAGCTAGCATGGTTGAGATAGAGATATAATCTGAAAATTCTCGATAATAAATTGCATTAGAGAAAAGCCATGCAAATAATAAGAGGTAGATTGTATTTGCGACTCCGTAAAAAATTTTTGTATTTTTTACATACAGAGCTAGTCCAATCAAGAAAAGTCCTAGGGGGATTGGGTTAATAACAACGATAAAATTTTGGTAAAAGCCCTTTGTATCTAAATTGAAGTCTACCAAGTAGGCCCACATCGTTTTTAACCAGTAGCTAACAAGGAGAAATAGAACAAATCCCAATCTTGTATTGATACTACTTAGGAGGAAATATTTTAATTTTTTCACAAGTAAAACCTCATACAGTCTATTCAATAAATCTCAGTCCATTATATCACATTTTCAAAATATACTTGTAGAATAGCCGTTTTTTTGTGATAAAGCATGATTTTTGATATAATAATTCTATGAAGCAACTAGTCTTGAATCGCTCTGCGGAGAAAAAGATACAAAAAGGGGTTCAGCTCCTTGATAGCAAAGATTTTCCAGCCCATTTGGACTTGGATAAAGAAGTCATTCTTCGTTCTCAGTCGGGTAAGTTTTTAGGGCAAGCCTATCTGTCCCAACAAAATAAAGGGATTGGCTGGTGCTATAGTCAACAGAAAGAGAAGTTAAATGAGATATTTTTTGTAATGCTTTTTCAAAAAGCTAAGCAAAAACGTTCCTATTATCAGCATTCTGAACTGACAACTGCTTATCGGGTTTTCAATCAGGATGGTGATGACTTTGGTGGTTTGACCATTGATCTTTATAATCATTATGCGCTTTTTTCTTGGTATAATTCCTATATTTATACTTTAAAGCCAATGATTGTAGCTGCCTTTTGCCAAGTCTTTCCAGAGGTTGTTGGCGGCTATGAAAAGATTCGTTTTAAAGGATTAGAATACGAGTCAGCTCACATATTTGGTCAAGAAGCTCCTGATGTGTTTACCATTAAAGAAAATGGTGTAGACTATCAAATTTTTCTAAATGATGGTTTGATGACGGGGATTTTTCTAGACCAGCACGAAGTAAGAGGAGCTCTAGTTGACGGACTAGCCGCTGGAAAAAGTTTGCTCAATATGTTTTCGTATACAGCCGCTTTTTCTATTGCAGCCACCATGGGTGGTGCTAGGGAGACGACTTCTGTTGATTTGGCGAAGCGATCACGAGAATTGTCACAAGCACACTTTCAAGCAAATGGTGTAGTATCAGATTCGCATCGGTTTATCGTTATGGATGTCTTTGACTATTTCAAATATGCCAAACGAAAAGGTCTTACTTATGATGTGATTGTTCTAGACCCTCCTAGCTTTGCTCGTAATAAAAGGCAGACTTTTTCTGTTGCAAAGGATTATCATAAATTGATTGCACAGTCTTTGGAGATACTAAATCCCAAGGGTGTCATCATTGCCTCAACTAATGCAGCCAATCTTTCACTGGATCGATTCAAAAAGGAAATTGAAAAAGGTTTTGCTGGTTGTAGGCACCGTTATATAGAAACTTATCGTTTGCCTAGCGATTTTGTAGTTAATAAAAATGATGAAAGTAGTAATTACCTCAAGGTCTTTACGATACAGGTAGAAAAATGAAAATTGTAGTTCCAATCATGCCTCGTAGTATAGAAGAAGTAGTTTCAATCGATTTAGAGCGATTAGAAGATGCAGATATTATTGAGTGGCGGGCAGATTATCTTCCTAAAGAAGATATTTTGACAGTCGCTCCAGCAGTCTTTGAAAAATTCGTCGGTCGGGAGATTGTCTTTACCATTCGGACCCGTAAGGAAGGTGGACAAATTGAACTAACTGACGAAGAGTATGTCAAGCTCATTAAGGAAATTGCTGCTCTTTATCAGCCAGATTATATTGATTTTGAATACTTCTCACACCAATCCGTTTTTGAAGAGATGTTAGACTTCCCAAACCTGGTCCTCAGCTACCATAATTTTGAAGAGACACCAGAGAATTTTATGGAGATTATGTCTGAGCTAACCAGCTTATCTCCTGCGGTCGTTAAGATGGCAGTTATGGCTAATACCGAGCAGGATGCGCTGGACGTGATGAATTATACACGAGGTTTTAAGACACTAAACGCAGAGCAGACCTTTGCTACCATGTCCATGGGCAAAATTGGTATGTTGTCTCGTATTGCAGGTATGGTGACAGGCTCCTGTTGGACCTTTGCCAGTCTTGATGAGGCTAGCGCACCAGGACAAATTTCGCTTGCTAATACCCGTAAGTTTTTAGATATATTGGAGAAATAAATGAGATATTTGACAGCAGGGGAGTCTCACGGTCCTCGTCTTACAGCTATAATTGAGGGAATTCCAGCAGGACTCCCCCTTACCGCTGAAGACATCAATGCGGACCTCAAACGTCGCCAGGGGGGCTATGGTCGTGGGGCTCGGATGCAGATTGAAACCGACCAGGTTGAGATTACAGCAGGTGTCCGTCATGGCAAGACAACAGGAGCCCCCATTACCCTCAACGTAACTAACAAAGACCATCAGAAATGGTTGGAAATCATGGCAGTTGAGGACATTGATGGCAAACTCAAAACCAAGCGGAAGATTACCCACCCCCGTCCAGGTCATGCAGACTTGGTTGGTGGCATGAAGTACCGCTTTGATGATTTGCGGAATTCCTTGGAGCGTTCCAGTGCTCGTGAAACAACCATGCGGGTCGCAGTTGGTGCAGTAGCCAAACGCATTTTAGCAGAGTTGGATATTGAAATTGCCAACCACGTTGTTGTCTTTGGTGGAAAAGAAATCGATGTACCAGAAGGCTTGACCGTAGAAGAAATCCGTCAACGTGCTGCCCAGTCAGAAGTTTCCATTGTTAATCAGGAACGGGAAGAAGAAATCAAAGCCTACATTGACCAAATCAAGCGAGACGGTGACACCATTGGTGGCGTTATCGAAACCATTGTTGGCGGTGTTCCAGTCGGTCTAGGCTCCTATGTTCAATGGGATAAAAAGTTAGATGCCAAACTGGCTCAGGCAGTCGTGTCCATTAATGCTTTTAAGGGTGCCGAGTTTGGAGTTGGTTTCCAAGCGGGTTATCTCAAAGGCAGTCAGGTCATGGACGAGATTATCTGGTCCCAGGCAGATGGCTATACCCGTCGGACTAATAATTTGGGTGGTTTTGAAGGCGGTATGACCAACGGTGAGCCGATTGTGGTGCGTGGTGTCATGAAGCCAATTCCAACCCTCTATAAACCGTTGATGTCTGTGGATATTGAAACCCATGAGCCATATAAGGCAACGGTGGAACGGTCAGACCCGACGGCTCTACCGGCTGCAGGTGTGGTCATGGAATCGGTTGTGGCGACAGTGATTGCGACAGAAATTCTGGAAAAATTCTCCTCTGATAATATGGAAGAATTAAAGGCAGCCGTAGCCAGCCACCGTGACTATGTAAAGAATTTTTAGGAGTCTAGATGACAAAGACCATTTATATTGCAGGTCTAGGCTTGATAGGAGCTTCCTTGGCCTTGGGCATTCGAAGAGACCACCCAGATTATCGAATTTTAGGCTACAATCGTGGGGAGGAATCACGTCGGATTGCTCTGGAACAGGGAATGGTGGATCAGGCAACGGATCGTTTTGCAGAATTTGCAGGGCAGGCTGATGTGATTTTTCTCTGTGTTCCGATTAAGCAGACCATTGCCTTTCTGGAGGAGTTGACGCAGCTTGACTTGAAGGAAAATGTCTTGGTGACGGATGCGGGTTCTACCAAGGCTGAAATTGTGGCTGCAGCAGAGCGGTATCTGACAGACAAAGGGGTGAATTTTATCGGTAGTCACCCTATGGCTGGTAGCCATAAGTCCGGTGCTATTGCTGCGGATGTCAATCTCTTTGAGAATGCCTACTTTATTTTCACCCCTAGCAAATTGACCCAGAAGGATGCTGTGCCACGCTTGACAGATTTGTTGTCAGGGCTTCATGCTCGCTTTATCGAGGTTGATGCGGTGGAGCATGACCGCGTGACGAGTCAGGTCTCTCATTTTCCTCATATCTTGGCTTCTAGTCTGATGAATCAAGCTGGTAGCTATGCTATGGACTACCCCTTGACCAATAACTTTGCAGCAGGTGGTTTTCGTGATATGACACGGATTGCAGAGAGTGAGCCTGGAATGTGGACCAGTATACTAATGACTAACCGTGAAACCATTCTGGAGCGGTTGGAAGAGTTTAAGGGCCGTTTGGACCAGGTTGCCCAGCTCATGCAAGAGGCTGATGAGGAAGCTATTTGGAATTTCTTTGACCAGGGACGGCGGACACGTAAGGCAATGGAAATTCATAAGCGGGCCGGTGTGGATTCCTTCTATGATATTTTTATCAATGTACCTGACCAAGAAGATACTATTTTGAGAATACTGGAAGTCCTGCGGGGCATTTCTGTGGTTAATGTCCGTATTAATGAGGAAAACCGTGAGGATATTTACGGAATTTTACAAATTACGTTAAAAAATAAAGAAGATCAGCTAGCGGCTTTTGAGCGTATCAGCCAGAAGACCAGCTATTCAGTCTTCATATAAGATAGGAGAATGCTATGTCAACAAATATCTACGATATTGCCAATCAATTGGAGCGCGCGATTCGCAACTTACCTGAATACAAGTCAGTTGAGGCTGTCAAAGTTTCTATTGATGCCAATCCAGAAGCTAAAGCTATTTTGGAAAATTACGTGGCTTTCCAAAAAGAAATCCAAGCCCAGTTGCAAGCTGGTGAAATTCCAGGCGAAGATGTTCAAAAGAAAATGTTAGATTTCAACAAGCAAGTACAGGGGAATCCGCTTTTGACAGAGTACTTCAGTAAGCAACAACAACTAGGAACCTACGTAGCAGACTTGGAACGTATTATCTTCCAACCGTTAAATGAATTGTTGTAATTTAGCAGTAGCCGAAAGGCTACTTTTTTGTAAAAATCACAGTATTTTCAAAAAAGTTGAAAAAATCAGACAATTTATTTATAAAAGTTCTTGACAAATTCATTAAAAAGTTTTATTATTTTAAGTAACCTTAAAGAAATGAGAAACGGAGACACAGTATGTTGTTGACTTGTCAGAAACAATCAGCTAACCATTTGTATTTCTACGGCTATTTTAGATAGTGTTTGTAGACATGGGAGACATGGATGCAAACACGGGAACGTAATGTTTGTATCTATGTAGCTGTAGTTGTTTTGACATTGCCTGCATAGATGTTATATCTAGACAGGCCAACAAGATACTCTGTTTTTAATTTACAGTGGAATGGGACCCGTTTAGATATAGCTAAACAGGTCCCGTTTTTGTTTCTTAAATCCTATTCAAATGATAGATGAGAATGGCATCATTTCTAATCTATATATCAAAGGAGATAACTATGAAGTTTAGGAAAATTCTTTTAGGTTCCGTCGCATTTTTATCGGCGGTCACATTAGCAGCTTGTGGCTCAGGCTCATCCGAGTCAGATTCTGTCAAGATCGGTATCATTCAATATGCAGAACATGATGCTTTGACAGCCTCACGAGAAGGATTCATTGAAGCCTTGGCAGAAGCTGGTTACGTTGAGGGGGAAAACTTAACGATTGACTATCAAAATGCACAAGGGGATCAAGCCAATCTTCAGACCATGGTAACTCAGCTGGTGGGAGAAAATGACTTGAACTATGCGATTGCGACTCCGGCTGTTCAGTCCCTTCTCAATGTTGATTCGGAAACGCCAGCGGTCTTTGCAGCAGTTGCAGCACCGGTTGAAGCAGGAATTGTTGAATCGTTTGAGAAGCCAGGTGGTAATATCACAGGAGCGAGCAATGTATCGGATACAGCCGCACAGATTGATATGCTGTTAAAAGTAGTACCAGATGCCAAAAAGGTCGGCATTTTCTATAACTCAAGCGAGGTCAATTCCGAAATTCAAGCCCAACGTGCCATTAAGGCCTTGGAAGAAAAGGGTGTCACGCCAGTTGTTAAAACAGTCACCTCTACCAATGATGTCCAACAGGTGATGACTTCCTTGGCAGGTCAAGTAGATGCAGTTTACTTCCCAACGGACAATACCGTTTCGTCAACAGTAGCCACCATTGGTGAAGTCTTGAAGGAAGCGAAGGTGCCAGCGATTGGATCGGATAGGGCTGTTCTAGATGCCGCGCTATTTACCTATGGTGTTGATTACCATGCTCTTGGTAAGCAAGCTGGAAACTTAGCCGTTCAAATTCTGAAAGGTGCAGATCCAGCAGACTTACCAGTTGAAACACCTGCCGAAGCTTCGATTGCTATCAATGAGGAAATGGCAACCATTCTTGGTATTGATGTTTCAAGTATTGAAGTTGTAATAAATGAATAATAATTTAGGAGAAAGATATGTTTACAAAAAAATGGTTTAAAAAAGCGTCCGTCTTTTCAGCTCTTGCTACCGTAACACTTGCAGGTTTGGCAGCTTGTAGCTCTAGCTCTTCTGATTCCGATACGGTCCGTCTGGGGATTATCCAGTACGCAGAGCACGATGCCTTGTCTGCATCACGCGAAGGTTTCTTGGAAGCTTTGGCTGATGCTGGTTACGTTGAAGGTGACAATCTGACAGTAGATTACCAAAATGCGCAAGGTGATCAAGCCAATCTGCAAACTATGGTGGATCAATTAGCTGGAAGTAATGACATTAACTTTGCGATTGCAACTCCGGCTGCTCAGGCCCTTCTAGGTGTTGATGCAGAAACTCCGTCCCTGTTCACAGCAGTTACGGATCCTGTTGAAGCAGGCTTGGTTGATTCTCTTGACGCCCCTGGAGGCAACATGACAGGCTCAATCGATGCGACAGATGTAGAAGGTCAAATTAAGATGTTGCTCAAGGTCGTACCAGATGCTAAAACAGTTGGTATTTTCTACAACTCAAGTGAGGTGAACTCTGAAGTCCAAGCAGCAACTGCTCAAAAAGCTTTAGAAGCTGCGGGTGTCAAAGTTGTTGTGAAAACTGTTACTTCAACCAACGATGTCCAGCAGGTGATGACCTCTCTAGCAGGTCAGGTCGATGCTATTTACTTGCCGACAGACAATACCGTTGCCTCTACAGCTTCAACCATCGGAGAGATTCTCCTAGAAGCAAAAGTTCCAGCAATGGCCAGCGATGAAGCCGTTCTGGATGCAGCCCTCTTCACCTACGGTGTTGATTACAAGGCAATCGGCAAACAGGCTGGTGAACTAGCTGTCAAAATCTTGAAAGGCGAAAAAGCTAGTGATTTGGCAGTCGAAAAACCTAAAACAGCAGCGATTGCTGTCAATGAAGAAATGGCAGCAGCTCTTGGAATTGACCCTGAAACCATTAAAACATTAGCAGACTAAAAGGAGATGAAGTATATGTATTCCTATAAAAATGTAATGAAAAAATTAGCTGGAATTTCCCTTGTTGGTATGAGTGTTCTTGCTTTGGTGGCTTGCTCCTCTGGTAGTTCAAGTTCAGATGGCACTGTCAAAGTTGGTATCTTGCAATATATGGAACACGATTCCTTGACAGCAGCCCGTAAGGGATTTGTAGCGGAATTAGAAGAAAATGGGTATAAGGAAGGCGATAAGATTAGCTTGGATTATAAAAATGCCCAAGGTGATCAGGCCAACTTACAGACGATTTCAGAGCAATTAGTCAGTGATAATGATATTGTACTTGCAATTGCGACCCCATCTGCACAGAGTTTGGCAACTGTTTCTACAGAAACACCTATTCTCTTCACTGCAGTGACAGATCCAGTGTCTGCTGACTTGGTTGAATCCATTGAAAAACCAGGTGGTTTATTGACAGGAACATCAGACCAAGCACCTATTGACAAACAGGTTGAACTCCTTGGTCAAGCCGTACCAGACGCAAAGACAGTTGGTATTTTGTACACTACCAGCGAACGTAACTCAGAAGTGCAAGTAGAAGAAGCACAGAAATTGCTGGAAAAAGCTGGCTACAAAGTTACCCTGAAAGGTATTTCATCAACCAACGAAGTCCAAGATGCTGCAACCAGTTTGATGAAGGATGTTGATGCTGTCTTTGTTCCGACGGATAATACGGTCGCTTCAACCATGACTATGATTGGTGAATTGTCCGTACAATACAAGGTTCCTGTTATCGGTGGCTCAACTGACATGGTCGATCAAGGTGGTCTCTTGACTTACGGTACTAACTATGAAGCACTTGGACGCCAAACTGCTAAAATAGCTATTAAAATTATCGAGGGTGCAGATCCTGCTGAAGTAGCTGTTGAATATCCGGAAACAGTTGACCTACATGTCAATGCAGATATGGCTGAAAAATTAGGCATTGATGTTTCAAGCTTGAAAGTTTCAGAATAAATTCTAATAATTGGAAGCTTTAACCAGAGTCCAAGTGTTAAAACTTCAAAAGGAGAAAAATCGTGGATCTTATTTTATCAAGTATTTCGCAGGGACTGCTCTGGTCTATTATGGCCATTGGGGTTTACCTCACGTTTCGTATTTTAGATATTGCAGATTTGACAGCGGAGGGGGCTTATCCCCTCGGAGCTGCAATATGTGCAACAGGAATTGTAAATGGATTGAATCCATTCTTGGCAACCCTTCTAGCCTTTGTAGGAGGGATGCTAGCTGGCTTGGTATCTGGTCTCTTACATACTAAAATGAAAATACCAGCTCTATTGACAGGGATTGTAACCTTGACAGGTCTGTATTCTATTAACCTAAAAGTATTGGGGAAAGCAAACGTTGCTTTGCTCAGACAGGAAACTTTGGTGACACAACTACAAGATCTGGGCTTGTCTAAGACCAATGCTGTTCTAGTGATTGGTGCCATTTTTGTTATTGTGGTTATCCTGCTCTTAACCCTCCTGCTCAATACACAGATTGGATTAGCTCTTCGTTCAACAGGGGATAATATTCCAATGAGTGAAGCAAATGGTATCAATGTAGACAATATGAAAATCTACGGTTACATGTTGTCAAATGGCTTGATTGCTCTTTGTGGAGCTCTCTTGACTCAGAACAACGGCTATGCGGACCTCAACTCAGGTACAGGAACCATTGTTATCGGTTTGGCATCTGTTATCATTGCAGAGGTTATCCTGCGAAACTTGAAAATTGGACAACGATTGGCTTCAGTGGTACTTGGTGCGGTCATCTACCGCTTGATTATTCTGACTATTTTGGAAATTCCAGGTATGGATGCCGACCTTGTGAAGCTCTTCTCAGCGATTCTCTTGGCGGTTGTACTCTTTGTACCTGAATTGCAGAAGAAATTACATATTCGCCGTCCCAAGTTAACGGACGCAGCCTAGGAGGAGGACAAGATGACAAGTATTTTATCTATAAAAGATGTCCATAAGACCTTTGAGGCTGGGACAATCAATGAAAACCATGTCTTGCGTGGCATGAACTTAGATGTTGCAGAAGGTGACTTCATTTCCATCATCGGAGGAAATGGTGCCGGAAAATCAACCTTGATGAATACCTTGGCAGGTACTTTGACTGTCGATCAGGGAGACATTTTATTGGAAGGTAAGTCCATTAAGTCTGTACCAGCAGCCAAGCGTGCCAAGTACATCAGCCGAGTTTTCCAAGATCCTAAAATGGGGACTGCCTCACGCTTGAGTATTGAAGAAAATATGGCCATTGCCTACCGTCGTGGTCTTTCACGTGGCTTAGGCTGGGGTGTTAAGGATAGCGAACGCAAGATTTTCCAAGAATCCTTGAAAGAGCTTGGGCTGGGCCTTGAAAATCGGATGAAGGTGGATACCCAGTTCCTATCGGGAGGACAACGCCAAGCCTTGACCTTGCTCATGGCTTCCTTGGTCAAACCAAAGGTGCTCCTCTTGGACGAGCATACAGCGGCTCTTGACCCTAAAACCAGTGACATGGTCATGGAACTAACTAAGAAAATCGTCGAAAGTCACCAGTTGACTGCTCTGATGATTACACACAATATGGAAAATGCTATCCAGTATGGCAACCGTTTGGTCATGCTCCACCGTGGACAAATCGTAGTTGATGTCCGTGGAGAAGAAAAGAAAAATCTGACGGTGCAAGACTTGATGGATCTTTTCCATAAAAACAGCGGTGAAAAACTCATCGACGACGAGATGATTCTATAAAAATAAGACTACTGATGATTGTAATTCAGTAGTCTTTTTTCTTATGGTTCTAAAAATTCTAGCATTTCTTCCATTGGGATTTGGTGGATAGCAGCCTGTCCTAATTTAGGGACGATAACAAGTTTGATGGTCTTGCATCGTGCTTTCTTGTCATGAGTCAGGGCAGTATAGAGTTCGTCTTTATTCCAAGGCTGATGAGTCGTAGGTAGTCCGAATTTTTCACACATTGCAACAATCTTGTCCGTTATTCCAGTTGGCATCAGACCTTTCTTCTCCGCAACACGGGAAATCTGAACCATACCGATTGCTACAGCCTCACCGTGCATGACCCGACCGTAGCCAGCAGTCGCTTCAATGGCATGACCGATTGTGTGGCCGAAGTTGAGATAGAGGCGGACTCCGTTATCCAACTCATCCTCGACAACGACTTTGCGTTTGACTTCACAGGAGTGATAGATAATGTAGTCGGCATTCTCTAAAATGCTCTCGACAGAACCATCCAGTTGGTCTAGTTTTTCCCAGAGTTCAACATCATCAATGAGACCGTATTTAACAACCTCGCCCATTCCTTCAATCAGCTCTCGTTTGCCAAGGGTTGTGAGTGTGTTGGGGTCAATAAGTACTCCGTCTGGTTGACAGAAGGTACCTACCATGTTTTTGGCAAATGGAGTGTTCACGCCAGTTTTGCCACCGATAGAAGAATCGACCTGGGCTGTGAGGCTGGTAGGAACTTGGAGGAAGTGGATGCCACGCATATAGGTGGATGCTACAAAACCAGCCAAATCTCCTACCACCCCACCACCGAGGGCAATAATACCGTCACTTCGGGTCATACCATTTTTCACCAGGAATTCATAGGCCTGGTTGACAGTATCCAGATTTTTTGAGGCTTCGCCTTCTGGAAATTCAAAAACGATGGTTTCAAAACCAGCCTCTTCCAAACTAGATTGGACTGTTTTAGCATAGAGTGAGCCGACATGGTCATCTGTAATGATGGCGATCTTTTGAGGTTGCCAAAGTCCCTTGACCCAAGAACCTGTCTGTGCTAAACTTCCTCTTTCGATGAGGATATCGTAGGGATTGTGGGGCAGATTGACGGTAAGTTTCATCTGATTTCCTCTCTATTTGATGTCGTATTTTTGAACTAATTGGTCCCAAATTAAGTCAGTTGGCATTTCTTTTCCTGTCCAGGCTTGGAAGGCCTCCGCTGCTTGAAATAGGAGCATGCCTAGTCCATTGATGGTTGGGTTGCCTTGTAACTGGGCTAGTTTCAATAAAGGTGTTACAAATGGTTGGTAAATGACGTCAGCAACCAGTAACTTTTCTGGAAATTCTAGGCTAGCTGGGACAGGTAGGGTTTCACCGTCCATTCCTAAGCTGGTTCCATTGACCAATAAGTCGGACTTGGCAATTTCTTTTTGTAATAACTGACTATCCTCGTTGGCTAGCACCTGCATAGGAACTCCAGTTGCTTGAGCGATGGGCTCAATGCTGGCTTGTGTTCGTTCCAAACTTTGTCGGCGGCAGAAAATGGTCATCTCTTTAGCACCATCTAGGGCAGCCTGAGCTATAATGGCAGTAGAGGCCCCGCCACCGCCCAAAATAGTTAGTCTCTTGTTTTTTACTTGGAATCCTTTTAGTGCTTCCAAACTCTTGAAAAATCCAATTCCATCGGTGTTGTGCCCGATCAGTTTTCCCTCTTTATGAATAACTGTATTGACTGCTCCAATCAGGCGAGCTGATGGTGTTAGTTCATCAAGGTAGGGAATGACGGCTTGTTTGTAGGGCATGGAGAGATTGATTCCAAACATATCGTAGCGTTTGACATTCTCAAGTGTGACAGCCAGATCTTCCTCAGGAATTTCCCAAGCTAGATAGACACCATTTACCCCTGTTTCTTCAAAGGCTAGATTATGGATGAAGGGGGAAATAGAATGTTTAATAGGCTTAGCGACTACGGCAGCAAGGCGGGTATGTCCGTCAATATTCATTTACTTCCTCCAATTCTTATCTTCTTTGATTTGCTGAGCAGTTTTATAGGGTCTGATGGATTTCGCGGATAAGGGCTTCTGTTTTTTCCCAGCCCAAGCAGGGATCGGTGATGGATTTACCAAATACCTCTGGGCTATCTTGACGACCGTCTTCCAAGTAGGATTCAATCATGAAGCCACGAACGTATTTGCGAATGGATTCGTTCCAATCACGATTGATAAGGGTTTGACGGACAATGCGGATTTGTTCCAGATAGTTTTTTCCAGAATTATCATGGTTGGTATCGATGACGATAAATGGATTTTTGAGTCCAAACTGTTCGTATTGCTTGATGGTTTTCAAGAGAATATCGTAGTAGTAGTTGGGCTCGTAAGTACCTTGTTCCGTATTGGCACCACGAAGGATTGCGTGAGCAAGTGGATTTCCGTCTGTATCCACCTCGGCATCGCGGTAGATAAAGTTCTGCTTGTTTTGTGCAGCGTAGATAGCGTTGAACATGACAGTCAGGTTGCCTGAAGTAGGGTTTTTCATTCCCGTCGGCATATCAATACCAGAGGCAACGAAACGGTGTTCTTGATCTTCAACAGAACGGGCTCCGATAGCGTGGTAGGATACCAAATCTTCTACCAGAGGGTAGTTGGCAGAGTAGAGCATTTCATCTGCGGTGGTCAAGCCAGTTTCTGTAATGACACGGTAGTGCAGATTGCGAACAGCAGCAATGCCGTTGATAAGGTCTGGTAATTTAGAAGTATCTGGCTGATGAACCAGGCCCTTATAGCCTTCTCCGTTGGTGCGTGGTTTGGCGGTATAAACCCGCATGACCATGAAGATTTTGTCTTTGACTTCTTCTTGAAGTTTGGACAAACGGTTTGCGTATTCCAAAACAGCTTCTTCATTGTCGGATGAACATGGACCGATGACCAAGAGTAGTCGGTCATCTTCACCTCGAATAATGCCTTTCAATTCTTCATCACGCTGGTTTTTTGCGGCTAGAAACTCTCCTTCTAGCTTAGAGAGTTCTTTTACTTTATCGATGTCTAAACTGGTGCTTCGTTTGTGAATTCCCATAATCTTGTCCTATCTGTTGTACATTTCTCGGATGAGTTCTTGCGTTTTTTCCCAACCCAAGCAAGGGTCTGTAATGGATTTTCCATAAATATCGGGATTATCTTGACGACCGTCTTCGATGTAGGATTCAATCATAAATCCGCGAACATACTTACGGATCGATTCATTCCAATCGCGGTTAATCAAGGTTTGGCGAACGATGCGGATTTGTTCCATATAGTTTTTACCAGAGTTATCATGGTTGGTATCAATGATGATAAATGGATTTTTCAAGCCAAATTGATCATAGAGGTCAATGGTTTCCAAGAGATTATCATAGTAGTAGTTTGGCAAATACTTCCCGTTTTCATTGACAGCACCACGTAGGATAACGTGAGCCAATGGGTTGCCTGAAGTTTCAACTTCTGTATTGTTAAAGAGGAAGGACTGTTTCTTCTGAGCGGCGAAAATACCGTTGAACATGACTTTTAGGTTGCCTGAAGTTGGGTTTTTCAAGCCTGTTGGAACATCAATGCCAGAAGCTACAAAGCGATGCTGCTGGTTTTCAACAGAACGGGCACCCACTGCAATATAGGATACCAAATCATCAACCAATGGCAGATTTTCTGGATAGAGCATTTCGTCTGCAGTCGTCAAGCCAGTTTCCGTAATGACGCGGTAGTGCAAATTACGTACAGCCTTGATACCGTTAATCAAGCTTGGAGCAGCATCAGTATCTGGTTGGTGCATGAGCCCCTTGTATCCGTCACCATTGGTACGAGGCTTGGCGGTGTAGACCCGCATGACCATGAAAATCTTGTCTTTGACTTCCTCTTGGAGCTTGGCCAAGCGGTGAGCATAGTCCAGGACAGCTTCTTCATTATCTGATGAACATGGTCCAATCACCAAAAGAAGGCGATCGTCTTCACCTTTCAAAATCGCTTCAAGCTCACGGTCACGGGCTTCCTTTTTAGCAAGGGTTTCAGGGGACAGTTTTGAATGTTCTCTGACTTGATTGATATCAATTTTTTCACTAATGGGTGTAAACACGGGAAAATCTCCTTATTTCTTCATAATTCCTTCAATTATATCATGATTCTAGCAAGATTGAAACTGTCAGATGAGCTTTTTGGGCAAATTTACAGTAAATTCTGACTATTTCATGAAATAAGTCTTGTTTCTATCAGGAATTGTCATAAAAATCAGAAAATTCCTTGAAAATATGGTAAAATAGTAGCAAAACTGTTTTGAGGTAAGGATAATGCAATTAAGAACAAATGTAAAAGCTTTAACAGGGACCATTCGCGTTCCAGGTGACAAGTCGATCAGTCACCGTTCCATTATTTTTGGTTCCTTGGCCAAGGGGGTGACCCGTGTCCATGATATCTTGCGGGGGGAGGATGTCTTGTCCACCATGCAGGTCTTTCGTGATCTGGGTGTCACTATCGAAGATAAGGGCGATGTGGTAGAGGTCCATGGTGTTGGTTTTGAGGGATTACAAGCTCCCAAAAATCACTTGGATATGGGCAACTCAGGTACCTCTATTCGCTTGATTTCTGGCGTTTTGGCAGGTCAGGATTTTGAAGCGACCATGTTTGGGGACGATTCCCTTTCTAAGCGACCTATGGACCGAGTGACCATTCCGCTACAACAAATGGGTGTCGAAATCGCTGGACAGACCGAGCGTGATTTGCCGCCTCTGGTCATCAAGGGCAGCAAAAACTTACAAGCAATCCATTACCAACTGCCTGTCGCATCAGCCCAAGTCAAGTCTGCTCTGCTATTTGCAGCCCTACAGGCTGAAGGGGAAAGTGTCATCGTAGAAAAAGAGTTGACCCGCAACCACACGGAAGATATGATTGTCCAGTTTGGCGGTGAGTTGACGGTCAATGGCAAGGAAATCCGTATCCGAGGTGGGCAGGAATTTACAGCCCAGGAGATTACGGTGCCGGGCGATATTTCCAGTGCGGCCTTTTGGCTGGTAGCTGGTCTGGTGGTGCCAAACTCCAAGATCGTTCTGGAAAATGTCGGTATCAATGAAACGCGAACGGGGATTTTGGATGTGGTCAAAGCTATGGGAGGAAAGATTAGCCTGTCCAATGTGGATGATCTCGCTAAATCTGCGACCATTAGGGTAGAAACGTCAGACTTGCAAGGGACCGAGATTGCAGGTGATTTGATTCCACGCTTGATTGATGAGCTGCCAATCATCGCCCTCCTAGCAACTCAGGCCAATGGGACAACGGTCATTCGAGATGCGGAGGAGCTGAAAGTAAAGGAAACAGACCGTATTCAAGTGGTGGCAGACGCCCTCAATAGCATGGGAGCGAACATTGAGCCGACCGCAGACGGTATGATTATCCATGGAAAAACTAGCTTACATGGTGCGACTGTCAATACCTTTGGTGACCACCGGATTGGTATGATGACAGCCATTGCTGCCCTCTTGGCAGAGAGTGGCAAGGTTGTCTTGGAACGGGCTGAGGCGATTAACACCAGCTATCCAGCCTTCTTTGACCATTTGAATCGTTTGATAGAGGAGTAAAAAGTTATGGCTATTATTTTATTAGGATTTATGGGGGCTGGTAAGACAACGGTAGCTAGTTGCCTCAACAAGCCACTTTACGATATGGACACCATTATCGAGGAAAAAATCGGTATGTCCATTTCAGAATATTTTGCTAAAGAGGGAGAGCCAGCCTTTCGGAAGTTAGAATCGGAAACCTTGGAAGAACTCTTGGCCTTAGAAGGTGATATTGTCATCTCAACAGGTGGCGGTGTCGTTATTTCAGAAAAGAATAGAGAACTCTTGCGGGCCAATCGCAAGTACAATGTTCTTTTGGCAGCTTCTTTTGAGGTGCTTTATGAGCGGATTCAAAACGATAAGGTCTTTCAACGACCACTCTTTCTCAATAACTCTAAAGAGGACTTCCACGGTATCTACGATCGCCGTATGGAACTCTATGAGGGACTATCTGACTTGATTATCAATACGGATCACAGAAGTCCAAAAGAAATAGCAAGGATTATCGAATGCATATAGCTTACTTAGGCCCACGCGGGTCCTTTACCCACCACGTTGCCCAGCAGGCTTTTCCAAATAGTGACTTGCTGGATTTTTCAACTATCACAGAAGTCATCAAGGCCTATGAAGCTGGTCAGGTGGACTACGCCGTGGTACCAGTAGAAAACTCCATCGAAGGTAGCGTCCATGAGACCATTGACTACCTCTTTCATCAGGCGGAAATTCATGCGGTTGCAGAAGTTGTACAGCCTATCGCCCAGCAACTCTTGGCCACCAGTGTAGACAAGCCGATTGAGGTTGTCTACTCGCACCCGCAGGCCATAGCCCAAGGCAAGAAATACGTTCAGGAGCATTATCCGCAGGCAAGATTAGAGATAACAGCCAGCACCGCCTACGCGGCACGATTTGTAGCGGAGCATCCCGAGCAACCCTTCGCAGCCATCGCTCCTCATGCAGCAGCTGATGAGTATGGTTTGGAAGTGGTAGCTCAGGATATTCAGGAAATCAGCCAGAATTTTACACGTTTTTGGCTCCTGGGGCATCAGGAGGCTAATCTTGACTTGCAGGAGCAGGAGAGGAAGGTATCCTTGGCACTGACTTTGCCAGATAACTTGCCAGGTGCTCTTTACAAGGCCATGTCCGTTTTTGCTTGGCGTGGGATTGACCTGACCAAGATAGAAAGTCGGCCATTGAAAACGGCACTAGGTGAGTATTTCTTCATCATCGATGCGGAAAACCAACAGGCTGATTTGCTCAGCTATGCCCTAAAAGAATTGACAAGTCTAGGAATTTCTTATAAAATTTTAGGGGACTACTTGGTCTACATAGCTGAGTAAGGTAAGGAAAAAATTATGACGCGAAATAGTGGTAACCTCAATCACCATGAGGAATTACGTTTAGATTATCTCCGAAAGAACATTCATTATTTGAATGATAAGGAAAAAAGAGAATTAGAATTTTTAGAAT
Source organism: Streptococcus suis (assembly GCF_024509525.1). Classification (GTDB taxonomy): domain Bacteria; phylum Bacillota; class Bacilli; order Lactobacillales; family Streptococcaceae; genus Streptococcus; species Streptococcus suis_AC. The sequence goes on along the minus strand of NZ_JAMWEM010000002.1, from coordinate 13,806 downwards.
ATAAGTCAGGATCTGTAAGCAGTGTAGCAGATTTTGCTCACACTTCAGGTGAGCCAGAGCATAGTTATTTTGAGAATGAGATTGATCAAGTCGAGGAGGAAAATTTACTCTTGCCTCCTTATCCTAAGGAAAATAGGAGACGAAAAAAACAGAGGCAGCAAACTGCTAAGACTTCCTCTGTACCGAAGGTCAAACCAAAGAAACCCAAGAAGCGTTTTAGGACTGTTAAACGAATATTCTGGATGCTGTTAATTGCCATCCTACTTTTTGTTGGTTCACTTGGCTTCATGTTCTATAAGGGATATTCTAGTGTTTCAGATCATCCGCAATCAGAATTATTTAATGGAGAAGCATCTTCAGATGGTGTTAATATTTTAATTCTGGGAACAGATGGTCGAGTTGGGGAAACTTCTGATATGACTCGAACAGACTCTATTATGGTTTTAAACGTGAACAATAGTGATAACAAGGTCAAAATGGTTAGCTTTATGCGCGACACGTTGATTGACATTGATGGTTATGATTATAAACTGAATACAGCTTATACTTTCGGGGAGCAGAATAATGGTCGAGGTGCTGAAAATGTCCGTCAGGTCTTGAAGGAGAATTTCGACATAGATATTCAGTATTATGCAATGATTGATTTCTCTACATTTGCAACAGCGATTGATACTCTCTTTCCAAATGGTGTAACCATTGATGCTCAATTCTCTACGATAGATGGAATGCCAGTTAGTTCCGTTGAGGTTCCAGATGACTTAAATATGGAAAATGGAATCGTGCCAAATCAGACAATCTCTGTTGGCCAGCAACAAATGGACGGTCGCACTCTATTAAATTATGCTCGTTTTCGTAAGGATGATGAAGGGGATTATGGTCGTACGAAGCGGCAACAACAAGTTATGGCAGCGATTTTCGCACAAATTAAAGATCCAACCAAGCTTTTTACAGGATCAGAAGCGGCAGGTAAGGTCTATGCTCTTACCTCTACCAATGTTCCTGGTAGTTTCTTGATAACGAAAGGGATTTTTATAGCGATGGACGGTGCAAATGGTGTTGAACGTACTACTGTTCCAGAAAATGGAGACTGGATTGATGAGTATGATGTCTATGGTGGTTCAGGTCTAAAAATTGATTTTGAAAAATACAAGCAACGCTTAGCTGAATTGGGCTTACGCTAAGAAATGTGATATACTAGAAAGTGACCTCGGTCACTTTTTTAGTGCCCAAATTAGAAAGTAGTACTATGTTAAAGAAGAATGATATTGTTGAAGTAGAAATTGTTGACCTGACCCATGAGGGACAAGGTGTTGCCAAGTTGGATGGTTTTGTCTTTTTTGTTGATAATGCACTTCCAGGCGAGAAAATTTCCATGCGAATTTTGAAGCTCAAGAAAAATATTGGTTTTGGTAAGGTGGAAGAATGGCAGAGCTTCTCTCCAGACCGTAATCAGGACCTGGATTTGACCTATCTGAGAACGGGCATTGCAGACTTGGGCCATTTGAATTATTCAGCCCAGCTTGATTTTAAGAAAAAGCAAGTTGAAAATAGTCTACGCAAGATTGCGGGTATTTCAGAAATAGAAGTAGAAAATACTCTTGGAATGGACAGTCCTCTTGCCTATCGAAACAAGGCGGCAGTTCCTGTTCGTCGAGTTAATAGTCAATTGGAAACTGGTTTTTTCCGTAAGAATTCACACGATTTGGTTCCGATTGAAGATTTTTATATCCAGCACCCAGAGATTGACCAGGTCATCGCTTTTACCCGTGACCAGCTACGCAAACTGGATCTCAAGCCTTATGATGAAAAAGAGCAGACAGGACTGATCCGAAATATCGTCGTTCGTCGTGGTCATTATTCAGGTCAGTTGATGCTGGTTTTGGTTACAACTCGCCCCAAAATTTTCCGTGTTGAAACCTTGATAGAAAGGTTGACAAGTCAGTTTCCAAATCTAGTTTCCATCATCCAGAACATCAATGACCAGAATACCAATGTGATTTTTGGTCAAGACTTCCGTCTGTTGTATGGTAGTGAAACCATTGTCGACACGATGTTGGGCAATGAATTTGAGATTTCAGCTCCGTCATTCTATCAAGTTAATACTGAAATGGCTGAAAAACTGTATCAGACAGCTATCGATTTTGCAGAATTGTCGAAGGATGATGTTGTCATTGATGCTTATTCAGGCATTGGGACAATTGGTCTGTCCTTTGCAAAACAAGTTAAGCATGTTTATGGTGTAGAAGTCGTTGAAAAAGCTGTCCTTGATAGCCAGAAAAATGCTGCTCGAAATGGGATTGACAATGTGACCTACGTCTGTGATAGTGCTGAGTCTGCCATGCAAAAATGGGTGGCAGACGGCATCAAACCAACTGTGATTTTTGTCGACCCGCCGAGAAAAGGCTTGACTGATAGCTTTATCAAGGCAAGCAGTTCTGTAGAGCCAGATAAAATCGTCTACATCTCTTGTAATGCGGCAACCACGGCGCGTGATATCAAGCTCTACGAAGAATTGGGCTATAAACTAACAAAAGTACGGCCGGTGGATCTTTTTCCGAGTACTCATCACGTCGAGTGTGTCGCACTGCTCGTAAAAGCCTAGAAACCTTTGAACGAAAGGGATAATGAAAAGCCTTGATTGCAAGGCTTTTTGTCGTATGGGGGGAAGTATTAGAGTGAGAAATTTTTTGGAGTGAGTAGAAGTGATAGCAAGAAATTATCAAAATCTATTTCCATTTACCCTGTGGGTACGTGTTTATTTCCATTGACAAGGAGTTTGTGGGAATAGAAACGTACCCACCTTGTTTGAATCAAGTGAAGTGTAGTTGAAGGAAATCTGTTGAAAGCAATACTTCATTTTACCGAATAAGTAATAATTTAGGCAACTTCAAATCGATTAAAAAAAACTATTTTAAAGGTTAAGAGTAGACAAAAATTGTCCACTCTTTTTTGTAAACTCAATTTATCAATAAATGAAATGAGGGAATGTAAAATGAAATATTTTGAGGTTGAGTTAGAAAATCCTGATGAATTTTTAAAACTACAAACAGAAGATTTTGTGAAAGCTAATCGCTTGCTACTAAGGAAGATAATCCAGAGCGTTACAGTCTATGAAGAACACTTCGTCATAGCCTTTAAATCTGGCATCGAAATGGAAATATGAAAAAGTTGTGATAATATGAAGATAAACTCACGATAAATTCAAGTCAAAAGTCAGAATTGATATAGAGTTGTAATCTTTAGAAAAAAACAGAAAAATCACAAAAGCAGAAAAATTATATTGGATTTTTGAAGATAATATGATATAATAAAACGACTTGGAGGTGGAAGAATGTATAACTTTTCTTGCTAATTATATGATGCATAATAAGATATTTAAAGAAACGGCTATAGAACCGTTTGTTTTGTTATGCAAATTGCAAGAAAGTTAAGTATTCTACACTCAATAATACATTACAGTAACCTTATGTTATGTATAACAAAAGGTAATAATAGTATTTGTTTTTGAGCCGTAAGAATTTACTTTCTTGCGGCTTTTAATATTTGTAAAAGAAAGGAAGATAAACGTGATAGACAATGATACTATGTCATTCATGACAAAATCCTTGCAGAGTTGGATAACATTATAGAGTAATTAATGCCGAAAACCAACTTTGCTTATAAAATTTTTATAATGTAAAGGAGGAAGAAATATATGTCCTTAATAAATGTTTCAAATCTAACTTTTTCATATGAAGGAAGTTATGACAATATTTTTGAAAATGTAAGTTTTCAGATAGATACAGATTGGAAACTCGGTTTTATTGGAAGAAACGGACGCGGTAAAACTACTTTCTTAAATTTACTGCTTGGCAAATATGCGTATTCCGGCAATATAAGTTCTACAGTTAAGTTTGAGTATTTTCCTTATGATGTGGAAGATAAGAGTCTATATACAATTGAAGTAATGAAGAGTATTTGTACGGAATGTATGGATTGGGAGATTTTTCGTGAAATATCATTGCTTGATGTTCAAGAAGATGCTTTATATCGTCCGTTTAATACATTGTCAAATGGTGAGCAAACGAAGGTCCTTCTTGCAGCTTTATTCCTTACAACGAGTTGTTTCCTGCTTATTGATGAACCTACAAACCATCTTGACCTCGATGCACGTAATGTAGTGCAAAACTATTTGAAACGCAAGAAGGGGTTTATTTTGGTATCTCATGATAGGAGTCTACTTGATCAATGTGTTGACCATATACTATCTATCAATAAAACGAATATCGAAATCCAAAAGGGAAATTTTACTTCTTGGTGGGAGAACAAAACGTTACAAGATAATTTTGAACTGGCAGAAAACAAGAAACTCCTTAAAGAAATAGGAAGGTTGTCTTATGCAGCAAAACGTAGTTCAAACTGGTCAAATAAAGTAGAAAAAAGTAAATATGGAACAACAAATTCTGGTTCAAAACTGGATAAGGGTTATGTTGGACATAAGGCTGCAAAAGCGATGAAACGTGCCAAAAATATTGAGTCAAGACATCAGGAAGCCGTTTTACAAAAATCAGAACTGCTCCACAACATTGAACAATATGATGACTTAAAAATTTCACCACTTGAATTTCACAAAGAGTGCTTAATAGAAGCGAATGATTTATCATTGTCTTATGGAGATAAAGAAGTATGCAGTAATCTTAATTTCAGAGTCAATATTGGTGATAGAGTTGCCATTATCGGAAAAAATGGGAGTGGTAAGTCTAGTATCCTAAAATTGATTAATGGAGATGATATTAAATTTACCGGAAATTTTATGCTAGCAAGTGGACTAAAAATTTCTTATATTTCGCAAGATACTTCATATTTAAAAGGTAATCTATCTGAATTTGCCTATAATAATAAGATCGATGAAACTCTATTTAAAACGATTCTTCGTAAACTGGATTTTAATAGAGAGCAGTTTGATAAGAACATGGTGGATTTTAGTGCTGGTCAGAAAAAGAAAGTACTAATTGCTAAAAGCCTTTGTGAAAGTGCACATTTGTATATATGGGATGAGCCATTGAACTATATTGATATTTTTTCACGTATCCAAATTGAAAAAATGATTTTGGAATATTGTCCTACACTATTGTTTGTGGAGCATGATGATGCTTTTTGCAATAACATTTGTACGAAAAATATTAATTTAGGTTTGTAGAGATTTTGAGTTGCCACAATAACTAAAAGATATTTACATGAAAGGGTGAAGAAATGTTAAAACAAAAAGAATTAATTGCAAACGTTAAGAATCTTACTGAGTCAGATGAACGAATTACAGCTTGTATGATGTATGGATCGTTTACCAAAGGAGAAGGTGACCAATACTCTGATATAGAGTTCTATATATTTTTGAAAGATAGTATAACCTCGAACTTTGATTCATCCAACTGGTTGTTTGACGTAGCTCCGTACTTGATGCTTTATAAAAATGAGTACGGAACAGAGGTAGTTATTTTTGATAATCTTATACGTGGGGAATTTCATTTCCTTTCTGAAAAAGATATGAACATAATCCCCTCGTTTAAAGATTCAGGTTATATTCCTGATACGAAGGCTATGCTTATTTACGATGAAACAGGGCAATTAGAAAATTATTTATCAGAGATAAGTGGTGCAAGACCAAATAGACTTACTGAAGAAAATGCTAATTTTTTGTTGTGTAATTTCTCTAATCTATGGTTGATGGGAATCAACGTTCTAAAAAGAGGAGAATATGCTCGTTCATTAGAACTCTTATCACAACTTCAAAAAAATACACTACAACTTATACGTATGGTAGAAAAAAATGCGGATAATTGGCTAAATATGAGTAAGAACCTTGAAAAAGAAATTAGCCTTGAAAATTATAAAAAGTTTGCAAAGACCACTGCTCGATTAGATAAGGTAGAATTATTTGAAGCCTATAAAAATTCCTTACTGTTAGTTATAGATTTGCGAAGTCACCTTCTTGAACAATACAACTTAAAAGTTACACATGATATTTTAGAAAGATTGTTGAATTACATTAGTGAATAGAAGAGTAACGTTATTTAGAGCATTGGTTACTAAGAATTAACAGTATACCTCGGTTTTCAAAAAACAGCGAAGTCTATGGATATGTTCCCACATACGCAAGCCCTCAGTGGATATCTTCCCTCAAAGACAATAATGTTCAAGTGACTAATTTTTGACAGCTATCCCCTCATCTCAAAACACATTGAACCTAATAAAAGACAAGAAGCACTCCTGTCGGCTCCGCAGGTGATTGTATCGATGTTGGATCGCGCGCTTGCCGCCGGAGCCACGGCCTCCTATGTCTTGATGGACAGTTGGTTCACGCACGCGCCCCTCATTGGCGAGATCGCCTCCCGCGGGCTCGACGTGATCGGCATGGTCAAGAACGACAATAAGCGTTTCCTTGTTCAAGGCCGGAAGCTGTCGCTCAAAGAACTATACACCGCAGCGTCTCCGGTGCAAAGCAAGAAACGAGGCATCCTTCGTTCGATTCGAACCGAGCTTGCCTCCGGCATACCGGTTCACGTGGTATTCGTCCGTCATCGCACGAAGAAGAACGAATGGCTCGCGGTGCTGACGACGGATCTTTCCCTCTCCGTGGAGGACGTGATCCGTATTTACGGGATCCGCTGGGACATCGAGGTCTTCTTCAAGTGCACCAAGTCGCTGCTTCGTTTGCAGAAGGAGTTTCAAGGCCGCTCCTATGATTTACTGATCAGCCATACGACGATTGTATTCTCCCGCTATATTTTGCTGGCCTGGCAGCATCGGCAAAGTACGGATGCTCGCTCGTTCGGCGGTCTGTTTTATGTGTTGTGCGACGAAGTTGGCACATTGGACTGGGCCATCGCCTTGCAGCAACTGCTCGATCTGATCAACGAAATCGCTACGAAAGCAGGAAAAAAGCTTTCGGCTCTGATTCAACGTCAACTCCAGCAATGGATTGCAACTTTACCCAGCTACATCAAGGCCTGTTTGCCCATTTCATGCTGCGAAAGTTGAGTTAGTAAAAAAGATATATAGAATACTGAAGTCTGGTGGTAAGCTAGTTTTTACGGTTGAACATCCTGTTTTTACTGCCTATGGAACACAAGACTGGCATTATAACGAAAAAGGAGAAATACTGCATTTTCCGGTGGATAATTATTATTATGAGGGCAAACGGACAGCTGTGTTTTTGGGAGAAAAGGTTACAAAATATCATAGAACACTGACCACATATCTAAATACACTGCTTTCAAATGGTTTTATAATAAATCATATTGTGGAGCCGCAGCCTCCGGAAAACATGATGGATATTCCGGGGATGCAGGATGAAATGCGCCGTCCCATGATGCTGATTGTATCGGCCAACAAAAAAGAGAAAAGATAAAATTGAAACACCCGCAACATAAACAGCAAAGGAGTGCGATATGATGCTATCTGAAAATAACTCCACACCAAGGAGTGATGAAGAGCTGCAAAAAAACATGGTTGCTGAACTTAAGCCGCACAATGCACCGATTACTCTTGTCGAATACGATCCAAGTTGGTCTGATTTGTTTGAACAGGAAGCGAACCGGATTCGTTCAGTACTCGGCAACAAAGCCTTGCAGATTGAACATGTAGGCTCGACCTCGGTACCGGGGCTTTGTGCCAAACCAATAATTGATATGCTGCTGGTTGTGAAGGACTCTGCCGACGAGCTATCCTATGTTCCGGCATTGGAATCAGCTGGCTATATATTGCGGATTCGGGAACCCGAGTGGTTCGAACACCGCCTGTTCAAAGGACCCGATACCGACATCAATCTGCATGTGTTCAGTTCGGGCACATCAGAGATTGATAGAATGTTCCGTTTTCGAGATTGGTTGCGGACTAATGATGCTGATCGAGACAAATATGCACAAGTTAAGCGAAACTTGGCAAAGAATAAATGGAGGCATGTTCAACACTATGCGGACGCCAAAACGTCCATAATACAGAAAATCATGGAACGAGCTAGTTTGAATTTAGAAAATGGGATTCCTGAGAAAAATCTTTTTATGATGTGCAAAGCATTAAATTTCAATGCCATTTCTGAGTTGTCAGATGAGTATCATGTTAGAACATGTAGAAGAGATGAACTGGATATATGGAAAGAGATGCCGTTTGACGATGTGAAATCTGCCAAAGAATATAATGGGTTTATGACGGAATACTTTAATGATGTATACGGAAGTAAAGAAGATTTATTTTTTCAGAAGTGTTTATTTGTTTGTGATAAAAATGATACTCCTATAGGGACGTGCTTTGCGTGGCAGGCATATGAAAAAATTTCTACAATACATTGGTTTAAAGTCCGGAAAAACTATGAAGGATTAGGCATTGGTAGAGCTTTACTTTCCATTGTTATGAGAAGTATTAAAGAGAATGACTATCCGGTATTTCTTCATACACAACCATCCAGCTTTCGAGCAATAAAATTGTATTCTGATTTTGGATTTGCTTTTTTAACAGACCCAATAATCGGATATAGAAAAAATGATTTGGAGGAATGTTTAACCATTCTAAAAGAACATATGCCGCAAAAAGATTTTGAAAAGCTGCAATTTGCAGAAGCACCTGAGGATTTTTTGAAAGCAGTAAAATCTTCTAAAATAAACCAGTTTTAATTTAAATGTACGGGAATTTAAATGTACGGGATAAGCCCAAGGAATCATCCCCAATTACATCCATAAAGGTCTCGAGATATGTGTCGGGATGCCCAGAAAGTTTGCGCGAAAGGAGCTCGCATTCGAGAATATGAATAACAAAGAAATACCGAAAGAAGCAATTCAAGCATCGAAAATTATAGAGGAGCTACTCGATAGTATATTAGTGGGTATATATTTGTACGGTTCTGCTGTTATGGGAGGATTACGCATTAATAGCGATGTAGATATTTTGGTTGTAATAAATCGTAGTTTATCTGAAAGAACTCGAAGAGATCTTACAGACAGACTAATGCTTATATCTGGAAAAATAGGAAACACAAAAGATATGAGACCTCTTGAAGTTACAGTCATTAATCAAAAAGATATTATTCCTTGGCATTTTCCTCCCAAATATGAATTTATGTACGGCGAGTGGCTTAGAGAGCAGTTTGAAAAGGGAGAAATTCCTGAGCCGACTTATGATCCGGATTTAGCAATACTTTTAGCACAACTAAGAAAAAATAGTATTAACCTTTTGGGACCAAAGGCAACAGAAGTAATTGAGCCTGTGCCAATGACAGATATTCGAAAAGCAATTAAAGAATCTTTGCCTGGGTTGATAGCTAGCATTAAAGGTGATGAACGCAATGTGATTTTAACTTTAGCCAGAATGTGGCTGACAGCATCTACTGGTGAAATCAGATCAAAAGATCTGGCAGCTGAATGGGCAATACCTCAATTACCCTTTGAGTATGCCATTTTACTTGACAAAGCAAGCAAGGCTTATCTGGGAGAGTATATTGATAAGTGGAAAGGAATGGAGTCTGAGGTGACTGAACTCGTTAATTATATGAAGAAGTCTATAGAATCTTCCCTTAATCTCTAATTTAGTTTATAGTAGTGACAGTCTTTAGGTAGACATATTTTCTGATGAGCTTATTGCTTTCAATTGGTTCCACTTTGAAAATAAAGTAGTGATCACGGTTATCTCTAGCCTTTTCCTTATTTAGGACAAAGTAATTCTTGCGAGAAGTCGCCATTGTTTTTAGGATATCATCAGTCAGGAATGTCAATGGAATATTCATGTTGGAGTAGCGGTAGAAGTCACGTTCAAAATCTTGGTAGCTCTCGCTGAAATAGTCCATCTGTAGGTGATTACGCTGAAACTCAAGCTGATTCATAGAGCACCTCCTCTACAAGTTCAATACTAATTATGTCTTTCAATTTCAAATTGATGTGACCTGTTGGAGTTTTTATCAAAATGAAATCTTTGGTCAGACTTGGTATTGTACCAGTGTAGGAAACACGCTTGTTTTTTTCAACTACATAGATGCGCGTGTTCAATTGTCCAGCGTATACTTGACTGAGGAGTAACAGTTTCTTCTCTAGTGACAAATCTGACATAAACGTTACTTTGTTTGCATCGTCAGTAAGTGCTGATGTATGCTCAGATAGGAAAAATCCCATCCATTTTTGCATCTTCGTATCCTGGTACTCTCTTGCTGACTGAAATGGTAAGTATGAACGGTCAATCATTTTAATCCCTCCAATCCACCAGCGGAATGACCGCCGATAAGTTTACTGCGTTCAATATTTCTGGAACCTTCAGTTAGGACGGTTCCTTTTTGAATAGCTAAAAAGCCAAACTGTTCTCTGACAACATCAATAGCTGTCTGAAGTCTATTTTCTTTTTCAATTTGTTCTACATCATCAAATAGTGATAGTAGGGTATAGTTTTCATCTACGAAGCCACTATAAGAGACACCAATTTGTCTCACTGCACCAGAGGTGTATTTCTTTCGGAATAATTCAAGTACATGGCTTACCATTGTTTTTGGGAGATTTGCGGGGTCAATTTTTTTCTGAGCATTTATAGATTTTTTCATTTCAGTCCTAGAATATCCAATATGAATAGAAACGATAGTAGCTTTCTTATGGGCTGAACGCAGTCGATTAGCAACCTGATCAGCCATTTCAGCTAATACGATTTCAATTTCTCTTTGGGTTCTGTAATCTCTAGGAAGTACTTGTGAGTTACCCAATCCTCGTGATTTTGGTTTATAGGGTTCATGGACGTTGCTCTCGTCAACTCCATTGGCGTGAAACCAAAGTTGAACACCGACTTTACCGAATTCTTTTTTGAGAATATCAGGATTGAAATTGGCTAGTACTTTGATTGAATGAATACCAAGTTTTTGTAAATGAATCTCGGTTTTACTACCGATCCCCCAAAAGTCTGTTAATTTTGGAATGGCCCATACCTTGGTTTCTACATCTTCGTATGACCAGTTAGCTCTCATTGTAGCAGTTTTCTTAGCTTCATTATCTAGAGCTAGTTTAGCTAGAAGAGGATTGGAATTACTCATTCCAACAGTTGAGATAATACCTGTTTTACGGTAAATATCTCTCTGAATCATAGCCGAAACATTATCTAACTTATCTTTCCTTGACATTGACTTATCAGAAATAAAGTAAGAGAGTGAGCTAGTAAGGTCAATAAAGCCTTCATCGATTGAATAGGGCAGAATATCATCAGGAGCAGCATAGTCTTGAAAGATATGCTGAATCTCTAGATTCTTCTCAATATATCTGTCCATTCGAGGAGGAACGATGAGTGTACGTTTTGCCCAGTGTTCAATAAACGATTTATACTTTGGTGTTACCTCAATTCCCTGCTTCCATGCATTTTGATAGCTGAATTTTCGAGTGTTGATATCAAATGGCAAGTCGTAGGAACGACCTACATTTGCTTTACCGAAGACTTTCTTAAACATAGGAGAAGAAGCGAGAATCAATCCTGCCGAGTTGTCTGCACGGCTCATGACACACAGTGATGTGTAGAGCGGATGCAAACCTCTATCCACACATTCTACCGAAGCGTAGAAGGACTTCATATCGAGGAAGGCTATGTCACTTTGAGGTTCAAAAGAATAGTCGATATAGCCCATAGGATTATCTCCTTTTAAGTTTTTCTAGCTCTTCGATAAGTTCACCGATGTAATCTGTGATGTCGTATTCAAATTTGTCAGGGGTGAAGATAATACGTTCGTCTTTGATGTAAATCATTTCTTTAACATTCATTGGTATTGTCATCCTCCTCGGTCATAGCAATCAAAATAGAATCCTCTATCAAAAAAGCGTAAGGATAGATTTTTGCATCATCATTTTGAGGAATAAGAATTTCATCGAATCCTTCATTCTCTAGCCGCTCTTCAAAGTTGTCCATACAGAATATTTCAACTTTACAGTTCGGATTGAAACCATACGTCCCAAGTTCTAAAATATCCTTTAGCTTCATGACTATACCCCCTCTACAGGCATGAAGTGTCCCACAACTAGACCAACAATTCGGAAATCATCATCTTTGGAAATAAAGCGTTCTGGGTTACCTACCTCATTGATGGACACCATTCGGAAACCATCTTCAACTTTGTATAGTTTTTTGATGTAGGTTTGGTCATTCCAGACCAAGGCATAGATAGCTCCATCGTAGTCAAAACCAGTTTCACGAATAAGAGCCACCTCACCATCCAAGTATTTAGGAGACATAGAAGTTCCTTTGATCCAAGTGGCAAAGTCGTAACCATATTGTTCTTCGTCAGAGTAAACGGTACAAGTTTCGTATTCGTCCGCAAAACTTTGACCAGGACCAGCAGATAGCGAAATATCGTCCAGAACCTCGATAGGAAAAAGCTGAATGACCTTACGCTCAGCCTCACGTTGAGTTTGAAGTAAGTCCTCCATATATTCCTCAGCTAAAACTTTGTTGAAGTCATTAAGCTGCAGGAAGTTGTTGACAATGTTGTACTCAGATTCGAAGTACGTCACTGGAACATCAAGAATAGCAGCTAGAGCAGTAAGGTTTTTTTGATTTGGTTTTGCTCTTCCAGATTCCCAGCTATTGTAAGATGAACGATTAATTTCAAGTATGTTTGCGATTTCGACCTGAGATAAGTTTTGCTTTTCTCTTCTTTCTTTGAGACGTAATCCAGAAAACATGGTATAATACTCCTATGTTGTTTTATAAAACAACTAAATTATATCCAAAAATAACAAAAAATGCAATGATTTTATTAGTTGTACGGATTTCGGTACTTTATGGTAAAATTATATATAAAATCTCAAGGAGTTGTTATGAGTATAAGTTACGGTCCGCTATGGAAAAAACTAGAAGAAAAGAATATTACAAGAACTGAATTGAGAGAATCCGTCAAACTAGCTTCCAGTACTTACTCCAAATTAATAAAGAATGAGAGTGTTACAACGGATACTTTGCTGAAAATTTCTTTGTACTTACAGTGTGATGTATCAGAATTAATAGAAAGTTTATTTGAGGAGGTTAAAAAGTAAAACGATATGACATATACTTTAAAGAAAGAGTTAGGACAGGTATTTACGCCAAGTAATATTTCAAGATTAATGGCCTTGTTTTTTCAAGGAAGGACGTATGATGAGATTCTCGATCCTGCTGCAGGGTCAGGCTCTCTTTTAGAAGCCTGTATGGATTTAATCGATAGAGAGACAAAATTAAGTGCGGTAGAAATTGATGAAGATTTAATTGATATTCTAATAGATAAGGGATTCGATACATCTTAATGTATTAAAGATTTTGGTAATGGCAGTAGGTGCTGGTCTTGGAGCATGGGGTGTTATTAACCTTATGGAGGGATATGGTAATGATAACCCTGGAGCAAATGCTCATGTACGGTAAAGAAGCAAGCAACCGAAAACAATAGATAGACCGCCAGCACTACACTATTCCGAACCAAAGACCAAAAGATAAGCATTTTGAGAAAATCTAAACTTTTGGATTTTCCTACAATGCCGACTACGGCGGAATCCCTCCCACTCCTTATATATTTCTTTCTGTATACATTGAATTTGTATTTAGTAAAATGCAGACAACACCACGGATCGGCTTTTGGCTGGACAATTCCAACCAAACACCGCAGCAGACAGTAGAAACCATTCTGAACGTTAGGAAGCCGGTATGATTGTTACATATAAGGGGGTAAATTCTCAAAGTAAGTTCTAGTTCCCGTCCTTCCAGAAGTTACTTTGAGAAAACTGCATAACATCAACAGAATTTAGTCTCAGACTAAGTACTGTTTTTGACTAAAAATGTTGATAATAGTAA
>NZ_JAMWEM010000019.1 GCF_024509525.1 Streptococcus suis | reverse complement strand
CCAATGTCATTAAGTTAACTAACCTATCACGTTTTGTGGTAGGTTAGTTTTTTCTATGGTACACTAAAAATAAAAGGGGAAAAGTCATGCTAGATCAGATTAAAGCTCATTTACTTGATAGTATTAACAACATCGTTTCTAGTGCCAATCAGTTTGTGCTTCATCCTGAAAAAAATTTTAGTCGGCAAAGTCAGCTAACGATGAAAACCATGATTCAAACTATACTGACCATGGGTGGTAATACCTTAGCCAAAGAGCTACTTGATTTAGATTTGCCTGTCTCTCAATCTGCCTTTGTTCAACGACGGTATCAGATTAAACACCAAGCTTTTAAAACACTTTTTAGGGATATTACTTCTAAAATTCCAATCTCTGATAATCTCCCTATCCTGGCTGTTGATGGCAGTGATGTGATTCTACCAAGAAATCGTTTTGATAAAACGACCTCTTTTCAAACTGGACCACATAACACTCCTTACAATCTTATTCATATCAATGCTCTTTACAATCTTGAACAAGAAATGTATCATGATTTACGGATCCAAGATAATCGAGAGATTGATGAACGTGCGGCTTTTATTGATATGATGAAGAACTCTTCTTTCAAACAAGCTTTGGTAATAATGGATAGGGGGTATGAATCCTACAATGTCATGGCTCACTGCCAAGAAAGAAATTGGTCCTATATTATTCGTATTCGTGACGGGAATCATTCTATGAAATCAGGATTTAACCTCCCTGACACCCCTTGTTTTGATGAAAAATTTGACCTAAACATCTGTCGGAAACAGACCAATGAGATGAAACAACAGTATCAAAATTTTCCTAATCACTATCGCTGTTTACCTAATCACACACCCTTTGACTTTTTACCAAGCTCTAGCCGAAAAAGCGACCCACTCCAGTTTTACGAACTTCATTTTCGAATGGTGCGTCTCGAAATCAAGCCAGGTTTCTTTGAAACTTTGGTGACAAATACCGATTATTCTCCAGAAAAATTAAAAGATCTCTATGCCTACAGATGGGGCATAGAGACCAGTTTTCGTGACCTAAAATATAGTATCGGTCTAACTCATTTTCATGCAAAAAAGAAGGAAGGGATTCTCCAAGAAATCTACGCTCGCTTTATCAATTTTAATGTTTGTAAATGGCTAACCTCACACGTTGCTATTAAAACATCAAAGTTAAAACAGGCTTATAAAATTTGTTTTTCAGACGCTGTTTATGCCTGTCGAAAATTTCTTAGAGACAAACTCACTTCCTTCCAATTGGAAACCTACATTGCCAAACATTTATCCATCATCCGACCCAATCGAACGTTCCAAAGAAAGATAAAAAGCAAGGCACCTGTAAGCTTCACTTATAGAGTAACATAATAGTTGAAAAATAGGGTTAAAAAACCTCCTTTTTGTGCGCCCTAAATACAAAAACTATTCCCGTTTGGTCATCAATTGCTCGGACGGGAATAGTTTTAAATGCTTAACTTAATGACATTG
>NZ_JAMWEM010000018.1 GCF_024509525.1 Streptococcus suis | reverse complement strand
GGTAAATTCTCAAAGTAAGTTCTAGTTCCCGTCCTTCCAGAAGTTACTTTGAGAAAACTGCATAACATCAACAGAATTTAGTCTCAGACTAAGTACTGTTTTTGACTAAAAATGTTGATAATAGTAAGTTTTAGGGTTGAAAATGTTGAAAAAAAGAGTACACTAAAGTTACTGGCTCTGAGACGTCTCAAAGTAAGTTCTAGCTATCTGGAATTTTGGATGGGACAAGTTCCTTTCTATTTTGAAATTATTTTTTAATAAAAACTAGCAATTACTTATCTAGTAATCGAGGTGATTGAATGACGTTCTCAGGGTCAATTTTAGAGATTCCCAAAAGTGTTGCCAATTCCTCACCGTAGGTAAATGTAAAGAGTTCATAGGCGGATTTTCCGTTGAAAGAAGCTCGTCTGACGCTGTTGACATGCGAACAAACCAGGTTGATGTCCTCCTGAGTCAAGTTATCAAAAGAACTTCCTTTAGGAAGAATGTCTCTGATAAGTGTGTGATTCTTCTCAATTCTCCCTTTCTGGTCCGAACGATTGGGGTCACAGAAGAATAGCTTAGATTCTCCACGAACATCCATTTCGATGTCGTCCACTCTAGCGAATTCACCACCATTATCGGTCAGAATGACAGGGAATAGTTCGCAGAAGTCCATCTCTTTCTGATGTAGGTCATTCTTGATAGCGTAGAGATGTTTAGCGACCTCATTAGCTGTTTTATTATCAAGTAATCGAGCGAAGATAAAGTTACAGAAGGAGAGGTTAAAGGTGAGAAGTACCTTTCCACCGATCCGTCCAGTAACGGTGTCCATTTCCAGCCAATAGCTGATTCCTTTCTCTGTGAGAAAGCGTTGGAAGTCCTCGTAAGACCGTCCTTCTTTGGCAGTTTTAGGAATGGGTTGTAGGTTTCTGGTTCTCCGCTTTCTGAATTTCACGACACGGGGGAAATCAATGGGCTTTGTGGACAGATAGCCTTTTTCAAGGTATCGGTAGATAGAAGCTCTGGATGCCGAAAGTTCGTTTGAGGCGATGATGTGGTTGAGGTGTTGTCCCTTTTGGATGGCAGCAGAAACAATCTCATCCATGCGATAGAATTCTTCCTTGTTTAGTGCAACACCTGTTCTCGAGTCTGAGAGCTTAGCTTCATAATCAAGCTGAGCTCTTTTTGCGTAGTAGAACTGTTTCTGGTATCCACAATTGATTCTCTTTTTCGGACAGGCATTACAAACGTATGGAGCCTTTTTGAGTAGAGGGCAGGCCTCACAATTGGAAGTAGTAGAGTTCTCTTTTATCACTCGATTTCTCCGAACTTCTTTTGAGATTGTGGATGGGTCTTTTCCTAGCTTAGCAGCGATAGCTGAGAAGGGCTTAAGTTGTTCAATTCCTATTTGAATATCATTGCGATCAGAGAGGGTTAAGTGTTTGTTTTTCATTGTCAGTTACCAACTTGTCCCATAGTAAGTTCTACCTTATTTCTTTGTCTCAGTCTAATTTCCAGTTTTTAAGACAGACTAGAACTTACTTTGGGAATTTAGC
>NZ_JAMWEM010000017.1 GCF_024509525.1 Streptococcus suis | reverse complement strand
TCATAGCGGGGGATAACTATTGGAAACGATAGCTAATACCGCATAACAGTATTTACCGCATGGTAGATGCTTGAAAGGAGCAACTGCTTCACTATGAGATGGACCTGCGTTGTATTAGCTAGTTGGTGGGGTAACGGCCCACCAAGGCTTCGATACATAGCCGACCTGAGAGGGTGATCGGCCACACTGGGACTGAGACACGGCCCAGACTCCTACGGGAGGCAGCAGTAGGGAATCTTCGGCAATGGGGGCAACCCTGACCGAGCAACGCCGCGTGAGTGAAGAAGGTTTTCGGATCGTAAAGCTCTGTTGTAAGAGAAGAACTGTGAGAAGAGTGGAAAGTTTCTCACTTGACGGTAACTTACCAGAAAGGGACGGCTAACTACGTGCCAGCAGCCGCGGTAATACGTAGGTCCCGAGCGTTGTCCGGATTTATTGGGCGTAAAGCGAGCGCAGGCGGTTTGATAAGTCTGAAGTAAAAGGCTGTGGCTTAACCATAGTACGCTTTGGAAACTGTCAAACTTGAGTGCAGAAGGGGAGAGTGGAATTCCATGTGTAGCGGTGAAATGCGTAGATATATGGAGGAACACCGGTGGCGAAAGCGGCTCTCTGGTCTGTAACTGACGCTGAGGCTCGAAAGCGTGGGGAGCGAACAGGATTAGATACCCTGGTAGTCCACGCCGTAAACGATGAGTGCTAGGTGTTGGGTCCTTTCCGGGACTCAGTGCCGCAGCTAACGCATTAAGCACTCCGCCTGGGGAGTACGACCGCAAGGTTGAAACTCAAAGGAATTGACGGGGGCCCGCACAAGCGGTGGAGCATGTGGTTTAATTCGAAGCAACGCGAAGAACCTTACCAGGTCTTGACATCCCAGTGACCGTCCTAGAGATAGGATTTTTCTTCGGAACACTGGTGACAGGTGGTGCATGGTTGTCGTCAGCTCGTGTCGTGAGATGTTGGGTTAAGTCCCGCAACGAGCGCAACCCCTATTGTTAGTTGCCATCATTCAGTTGGGCACTCTAGCGAGACTGCCGGTAATAAACCGGAGGAAGGTGGGGATGACGTCAAATCATCATGCCCCTTATGACCTGGGCTACACACGTGCTACAATGGCTGGTACAACGAGTCGCAAGTCGGTGACGGCAAGCTAATCTCTTAAAGCCAGTCTCAGTTCGGATTGTAGGCTGCAACTCGCCTACATGAAGTCGGAATCGCTAGTAATCGCGGATCAGCACGCCGCGGTGAATACGTTCCCGGGCCTTGTACACACCGCCCGTCACACCACGAGAGTTTGTAACACCCGAAGTCGGTGAGGTAACCTTTTAGGAGCCAGCCGCCTAAGGTGGGATAGATGATTGGGGTGAAGTCGTAACAAGGTAGCCGTATCGGAAGGTGCGGCTGGATCACCTCCTTTCTAAGGAAATGGAACCTGTACGTTAGTCTTCTTTAATTTTGAGAGGTTTTGTAAAGAAGAAACCATATATGTGGGGCCTTAGCTCAGCTGGGAGAGCGCCTGCTTTGCACGCAGGAGGTCAGCGGTTCGATCCCGCTAGGCTCCATTATCTAGGATACAGAGTAACCTAGATAACTAAGATAACTGAATACGAACCTAAACTTCCTAGGAATAAGTCAAAACCACCTAGTGTTCAAAGACACGTCGTTGGTTATCTCCTTATTCTACGAAAGTTTTGCGACAAGTCGCATCGGTTCTTAATATCTTAGAACTTGTCCATTGAAAATTGAATATCTATCAAACATTCCTGATGTATCTGAAAGGATACATTAAGAAATAGTAACAAGAAAATAAACCGAAAACGCTGTGAATATTTAATGAGTTTAGGTCTTAAGACCGAAAAATAAGGTTAAGTTAATAAGGGCGCACGGTGGATGCCTTGGCACTAGAAGCCGAAGAAGGACGTGACTAACGACGAAATGCCTTGGGGAGCTGTAAGTAAGCAATGATCCAGGGATGTCCGAATGGGGGAACCCGGCAGGTAATGCCTGTCACTCACTACTGTTAAGGTAGTGAAGAGGAAGACGCAGTGAACTGAAACATCTAAGTAGCTGCAGGAAGAGAAAGCAAAAGCGATTGCCTTAGTAGCGGCGA
Organism: Streptococcus suis; assembly: GCF_024509525.1. Taxonomy (GTDB): domain Bacteria; phylum Bacillota; class Bacilli; order Lactobacillales; family Streptococcaceae; genus Streptococcus; species Streptococcus suis_AC. The sequence continues at coordinate 2,964 of NZ_JAMWEM010000017.1, read as the reverse complement.
GCGAAACGGCAGGAGGGCAAACCGAAGAGTTTACTCTTCGGGGTTGTAGGACTGCAATGTGGACTTAAAGAGTATAGAAGAACTACCTGGGAAGGTAGGCCAAAGAGAGTAACAGCCTCGTATTCGAAATAGTCTTTATACCTAGCAGTATCCTGAGTACGGCGAGACACGTGAAATCTCGTCGGAATCTGGGAGGACCATCTCCCAACCCTAAATACTCTCTAGTGACCGATAGTGAACCAGTACCGTGAGGGAAAGGTGAAAAGTACCCCGGAAGGGGAGTGAAATAGAACCTGAAACCGTGTGCCTACAACAAGTTCGAGCCCGTTAATGGGTGAGAGCGTGCCTTTTGTAGAATGAACCGGCGAGTTACGATATGATGCGAGGTTAAGTTGAAGAGACGGAGCCGTAGGGAAACCGAGTCTTAATAGGGCGGATTAGTATTATGTCGTAGACCCGAAACCATGTGACCTACCCATGAGCAGGTTGAAGGTGCGGTAAGACGCACTGGAGGACCGAACCAGGGCACGTTGAAAAGTGCTTGGATGACTTGTGGGTAGCGGAGAAATTCCAAACGAACTTGGAGATAGCTGGTTCTCTCCGAAATAGCTTTAGGGCTAGCGTCGATATGTAAGAATCTTGGAGGTAGAGCACTGTTTGGATGAGGGGGCCATCTCGGTTTACTGATTTCAGATAAACTCCGAATGCCAATGATTCATGATCGGCAGTCAGACTGCGAGTGCTAAGATCCGTAGTCGAAAGGGAAACAGCCCAGACCACCAGCTAAGGTCCCAAAATAATTGTTAAGTGGAAAAGGATGTGGGGTTGCACAGACAACTAGGATGTTAGCTTAGAAGCAGCTATTCATTCAAAGAGTGCGTAATAGCTCACTAGTCGAGTGACCCTGCGCCGAAAATGTACCGGGGCTAAAACAATTTACCGAAGCTGTGGATAACACTTAGGTGTTATGGTAGGAGAGCGTTCTATGTGTGAAGAAGGTATACCGTGAGGAGTGCTGGAACGCATAGAAGTGAGAATGCCGGTATGAGTAGCGCAAGATGGGTGAGAATCCCATCCACCGTAAGACTAAGGTTTCCAGGGGAAGGCTCGTCCGCCCTGGGTTAGTCGGGACCTAAGGAGAGACCGAAGGGTGTATCCGATGGACAACAGGTTGATATTCCTGTACTAGAGTATGAAGTGATGGAGGGACGCAGTAGGCTAACTAAAGCGGGCGATTGGAAGTGCCCGTCTAAGCAGTGAGGTGTGATATGAGTCAAATGCTTGTATCTGTAACATTGAGCTGTGATGGGGAGCGAAGTTTAGTAGCGAAGTTAGTGACGTCACACTGCCGAGAAAATCTTCTAGCGATGTATCATACTCTACCCGTACCGCAAACCGACACAGGTAGTCGAGGCGAGTAGCCTCAGGTGAGCGAGAGAACTCTCGTTAAGGAACTCGGCAAAATGACCCCGTAACTTCGGGAGAAGGGGTGCTCAGCTAGACTGAGCCGCAGTGAATAGGCCCAAGCAACTGTTTATCAAAAACACAGCTCTCTGCTAAATCGTAAGATGATGTATAGGGGGTGACGCCTGCCCGGTGCTGGAAGGTTAAGAGGAGGGTTTAGCGCAAGCGAAGATCTGAATTGAAGCCCCAGTAAACGGCGGCCGTAACTATAACGGTCCTAAGGTAGCGAAATTCCTTGTCGGGTAAGTTCCGACCCGCACGAAAGGCGTAATGATTTGGGCACTGTCTCAACGAGAGACTCGGTGAAATTTTAGTACCTGTGAAGATGCAGGTTACCCGCGACAGGACGGAAAGACCCCATGGAGCTTTACTGCAGTTTGATATTGAGTATCTGTACCACATGTACAGGATAGGTAGGAGCCTATGAAGTCGGGACGCCAGTTTCGACCGAGGCGTTGTTGGGATACTACCCTTGTGTTATGGCTACTCTAACCCGGATAGGTTATCCCTATCGGAGACAGTGTCTGACGGGCAGTTTGACTGGGGCGGTCGCCTCCTAAAAGGTAACGGAGGCGCCCAAAGGTTCCCTCAGAATGGTTGGAAATCATTCGCAGAGTGTAAAGGTATAAGGGAGCTTGACTGCGAGAGCTACAACTCGAGCAGGGACGAAAGTCGGGCTTAGTGATCCGGTGGTTCCGTATGGAAGGGCCATCGCTCAACGGATAAAAGCTACCCTGGGGATAACAGGCTTATCTCCCCCAAGAGTTCACATCGACGGGGAGGTTTGGCACCTCGATGTCGGCTCGTCGCATCCTGGGGCTGTAGTCGGTCCCAAGGGTTGGGCTGTTCGCCCATTAAAGCGGCACGCGAGCTGGGTTCAGAACGTCGTGAGACAGTTCGGTCCCTATCCGTCGCGGGCGTAGGAAATTTGAGAGGATCTGCTCCTAGTACGAGAGGACCAGAGTGGACTTACCGCTGGTGTACCAGTTGTCTCGCCAGAGGCATCGCTGGGTAGCTATGTAGGGAAGGGATAAACGCTGAAAGCATCTAAGTGTGAAACCCACCTCAAGATGAGATTTCCCATAACTTTATGTTAGTAAGAGCCCTGAGAGATGATCAGGTAGATAGGTTGGAAGTGGAAGTGTGGTGACACATGTAGCGGACCAATACTAATCGCTCGAGGACTTATCCAAGATAAGTAACGAAGGCGTTACAAATTCTGTATGAAAATAGGAAACTGACGCAGAGTCAATAGACTCTAGGAAGTTTATCTTTTTCACTAAGAATTTAGCCTGAGTACAATTACTCACGAGTCAATATTGACAAGCGAACGGTTTCTTGTTAGAATATAGATATTCAATTTTGAGTTGACAAGACTCAGTAGTTAAGTGACGATAGCCTAGGAGATACACCTGTACCCATGCCGAACACAGCAGTTAAGCCCTAGCACGCCTGAAGTAGTTGGGGGTTGCCCCCTGTGAGATAAGGGAGTCGCTTAGC
>NZ_JAMWEM010000016.1 GCF_024509525.1 Streptococcus suis | reverse complement strand
AAGTATAGTAGCTGACATTAACCACGGCTTACAGCAGGGGCAGGACATATACGACCTATTTTTAAAGGCTGTAGAGGGCTTAGCATTAACTACCAACGACCCCGATTTAATGGCGCGTAGCAAAGAGGCTATACAGTCAGTTTACGGCGTAGGACTTAGGAAACCACGCGCAGTAGAGATAGAGAAACAAGAGACGCAGAAACGCCTAAAACGGCTCATAGAGAGCTTGGAAGAGGCTAGCGATATATCAGACCAGTTAAGGCTAAAAAGAGCGATACAAGCGCACCAGAAGCGCCTAGACAGCCTATAGATCATTACAGAAGCACCTAGTAAAATGGGTGCTTTTATTGTGTAGTATTATGTTTTTATGATATACTCATATATGAAAATAAACACTTGATAAGAGAAGAAAAAGGCGGTATAATAGATACAGATAAGTATATACACACAACAGTATACACATAGAAGGGTAAAAAGCTATGAACGAATTACAAGCAGTAGGATATAGGGGGCAAGAGTTAGCTGTTACAACCGTTATAACCTATGATACATTTGAAAGATTTATTAGCTATTTAGACGCTAGCCCCAAGACAATAGAGACATACACAAAAGCCCTAAGGCAGTTTTTTAACTATATAGGCGTACATGGTATTAGAAAACCGCAGAGGGAAGACGTATTAGCCTTTAGGGACGACTTAAAGGCTAGCGGGTTAAAACCTACGACCGTACAAAACTACATCACAGCTACCAGAATATTCTTTAAATGGACAGCACAAGAAGGACTATACCCAAACATTGCTGAACATGTTAAAGGGGCTAAGTTAGACAAAAACCACAAAAAAGACTACCTAACAAGCAGGCAGGCTAAAGAGGTGCTAGCAGGAGTGCAAACAGATAGCGAGGAAGGGTTAAGAAACTACGCTATACTTTCTTTAATGGTTACAGGGGGGCTACGCACTATAGAAGTATCACGAGCTGACGTAGAAGACCTAAGAACAGTAGGGGAAAGCACTGTATTATATATCCAAGGTAAAGGGCGCGAGGAAAAAACCGAGTATATCAAGATTAGCGCACCAGTAGAAAAAGCTATTAGATCATACCTGAAAGCGCGTGAGAACGTAGAAGAGGGGCAACCATTGTTTACAAGCACTAGCAATAACAGCAAAGGCAAGCGAATTACTACACGTACTGTTAGCGGGGTGGTAAAAACCGCCCTAAGAAACGCAGGGTATGACAGCACGAGGTTAACAGCTCACAGCCTACGGCACACAGCAATAACACTAGCTTTACTTGCAGGGCGTGAAATAACAGAGGTGCAACAGTTTGCTAGGCACGCTAATTTAAATACAACTATGATTTATAACCACGCACTAGATCAAGCTAAAAACGGCTGTAGCGACGCTATTTCAAGCGCTATATTTTAAATATACAGATATTGCTATACACATAAACACATACACAATATAAAAGGGGTTAACAATGAAAGTTATAACTGTTATCAATCAAAAAGGCGGGGTAGGTAAAAGCACAACCGCCCTAGCTTTAGGGCATGGCTTACAAGCTAAAAAGTATAGCGTGCTGTTTATTGATCTGGACGCACAAGGGAATATTAGTTACACACTTAACGGGAATACAGACGGCTATAACACGCTAGGCATTTTACAGAGGCCAGAAACAGCCCCGCAGGAGATACAACACACAGAGCTAGGGGACATTATACCAAGTACACCCGCACTAAGTGGGGCAGACAGTATTTTAACGTCAACAGGAAAAGAGTATAAACTGAAAGAGGCGCTAGAGTTTGTTAGCAAGTCTAATAATTATGATTATATAGTCATAGACACCCCGCCAGCGTTAGGAATATTGACTATCAACGCTTTAACCGCTAGCGACTTTGCTATTATACCCGCACAAGCTGACATATACAGCTTACAGGGTATTTCACAGCTTAACAGCACTATCCAAGTGGTGCAAAAGTACACTAACCCAGCTTTAAAAGTGCTAGGTATCGTGTTAACTAGATATAACGCACGCTCAACGCTCACTAAAGAACTTACAGACCTATTAGAGAACACAGCAGGGCAATTAGATACAAAAGTGTTTAAAACCCGTATACGCGAAAATATAGCCGTTAAAGAAGCGCAGGCAGTCAAGCAAAATCTTTACACATACGCACCAAAGAGCAACGCTAGCAAAGATTATACAGCGTTAGTAGAAGAAATAGAAACAGACATTATTTTTTAAAGGAGTATAACCGCATGGCTAAGAAAGACTTTTCAAGCATAGCTAACCCCGCTTTACAATTTATCAGTAGCCCAGAAAAACAAGACCCTAAGAAAGAGACAGCCCCAGAGGGTTATAAAGTAAACCCCGCGTACATAGAAAAGAAAAGCAGGCGGTTACAGTTGCTAATGCAACCTAGTCTATATGATCTACTGAAAACACGCGCAGTAGAAGAAGGAACTAGCGTAAATAACTTGATACACGAATTACTAGAGGAGGCAGTGAAATAATGGAAAATTTAAAAACGTTTTTGATAATCGGCGGTATTTCTGCATTTGCTATGTTTTTGTTTGCGTTTTATGTAATGCATATGCCGTTTAATTTAGCGCTTTTCTTGGCGTCGATAATACCTATTACTATGTTAGTTGTATGGTTCCTTTCAAAATATCACGAACTAAAGAACAGGAAGTAAGAAATGGCAAATTTAAACACATACACCCTAGAAGAAGTAGAAGGCATTTTAAAAGTTACACGCAGGACAATTTACAACTACATAAAAAACGGGGACTTAAAAGCCGTAAAAATGGGTAAGTATTGGCGAGTAAGCGAAACAAATTTACAAGACTTTATAGAACACGGCACAAAGAAAAAAGGCTAGGTAAAAGCATTTATAACTAGCTAGCTGAAATATTTCTATTTCTGGAAATTAGTATTAGCGGAAGTAGAAACAGACTAAAACAGGAGGTAAAAACATTTGAAGAGCCCAGAGACTAAAACAGAGTTTATAGCCCTACGAGCGCAGGGAAAAACGTTTGAACACATAGCTAAAGAGCTAAACATTAGTAAGTCAACTTGTAGCGCGTGGGAAAAAGAATTAAAGACAGCTATAGCAGACTTAAAGCAGGAGCAATTAAACGAGTTATACGACACGTACTACATGACTAAAGAAGCCCGCATTAAGAAGCTAGGAGACATACTAGACAGAATAGATAATACATTGGATCAGGCAGACCTTGCAGAAGTGCCTTTAGAGAAGTTGCTAGACTTTAAATTAAAATATACCGAGGCTTTAAAAGCTGAATACGTGCATACTAGCGCTGTAGCAGATTTTAGCGAACAAGTGACCGCGCAAGACATTTTAAAAGCGCTAGGGAGCTTGCTAGAGCGCGTACAACGTGGGGAAGTATCACAAGAACAGGCTAATAGAGAAAGCACCATACTAGCAAACCTATTGAAAGCATTTGACGCTGTAGAGTTGCAGGCGCAGTTAGACGAGTTAAGGGCAACGCTGAATATGAGAGGATAAAAATGGTAAATAGACTAGATAACCTTATCAGAAATAAAAAACTGACAGGGGCAGAGGTTGGGCGGTTAGTCCTATCCAACGTTATACATATCTACGCTAGAGCCTTGGCGGGGGAAAAAGACCCTAAACCCCTTTTTTCACAGGCTAGCCTTGATAACATGGTAAGCGAAATAGAAGGCTCACATAGCATATCTATATTTAACCGCTATATTGCTTTAGGGCAATGGTTAGAAAAAGAAGGGGTTAGGGCTACAGGCTACTACTATTCTTTTCAGTCTGCTGTACGTGGCTATATGTTGCCTATTAAAGCAAGCTTTACAGCAGAACAATACCTAGCAGACGTAAACGCCCGCCCCTTGGTCATGACGCAGGAAGAATACGATAAAGAAGTATCGGACGCTTTAGCTGACTTTTTAAAAAGGCATGGCGATTTAACTTTAGGAGAGCTAATAGACAGCGCTTTAGAACGCTTTTATTCTGAATATAAAAAACACCCAAAAAAACAAACAGCCTTTAAAAAAGAGTTGGATAAATTGGCGAAAATACACGCACCAGAAGAGATTATAAAACACTTTAACCAGCTTTTAGGGGAAGAAGAATATAGCGAAGGCACAACACTTGCTGACTTAATCAAAGACGGCTTAGAAGATGGTTTTTTCTTTCCTTACGCTTTTGATTTGTGGGTTACTGACAATTTAGAGGACAAAGAGATAAAAGCCCGTGACAAAAAATTCCTAAAAAAACACTATGACGGTATTATAGAGGTAGCATTATCTAAGATAGGGGAAGAAATACCTAAAATTAGCGATTTTAAAGATTTTAGCGAAACTGTTATTAGCGCAGAAAAAGCCTATAAAATAGACTTGGTTGGTTTTAAAAAAACCGCAGAAGGGGCTAGCATGGTAGACCACGACATAAGCAAGTTTGGGGTTTTGATAAAGTCAGAAAAACATAAGCCTATTTTCAGGGACTTTCTCAAAGTTGGGTTTATGGATCATATCGCTGAAAACGACGACCTAGAAAACCTTATAGCAGATAAAGAAAAGCAGGCTATTTTAAACTACCAACGAAAACAGATTAAAGACGCCTATATCTGCTTATTAGCTTTTAATACCGTTGTAGACGTTTTAGCTAACAACCTTAATATAAAAGACTTTGTAAAACTCAAAGAGCAAGAGCGAGGGACTATAGAGTTAATCAACGCAGTTAATGGAACTTTAGAAGCCTTTAAAGAGTTTTTGCAAAATCAAAGTCCTGTTACGTGGACGGATAACCTAGAAGCTAAACTAGAGCTTTTTAATGGCTGTTTGAAACCTATTGACCTTGATAAATTGAAAATACCAGAAGATAGAATAACAGCGTTAAATAGTATTTTAGCTAATGACTTAGAAGCATTTGATAACAGAAAACACCCAGATTTAGAAATCATAGGAGAACTGATAGAGGGGGTAGGCAATGAATAAAAAAGAAACCCCTAAAACGTTTGATTTACTAACACGTAGCATAGACCCCCGATTAGACATCACAACAGGGCTACGCGTTGAAGAGATAGAAACCCCTAGTTTTGCCCCTATGCTTAACGGCACAGCTACTAATACCCTTGCTATAATTGGGCGTAATGCAGAGCCTACCAGAATTAACCCGCTTGCTGACAATGAAGCAACTATAGAAAACGGGGACTTTAAAGTATTTATAGAGAAATACTCAAACAAGAAAAGCCTTAAAGTTGGGGTAGTGAAGCTATTAGACTTTTTAGCGGTAGGTTTGGCCAAAAACAACCACTACAGGGACAAAGACATAACAAACTTGCAAAATACCGTTACATTCTCTATAGATGATTATATGGGGTATTTAGGGGTAGCTAACCCAGATAGTAAGAATACCCGCGATCAAGTAAGAAGACGTTTAAAAGCTGAATTAGACACGCTTTACAGCATTTCTTTAGAGTGGAAAGAAAAGAGCAGGGATAAAGTGGAAGACTATGCTAAAATGCGAATTTGTGAAGCACAGGGAATAAAACGAGGCGTAGCGTCATTTACATTTACTACTAGCATGGCTCACTATTTAAACCAGTCTTACATTATGCAGTACCCGCTAGACCTACTAGCTATTAGCGAGCGTAACCCTAACGCTTACCCTATAGCCCGTAAATTAGCGCTACATCACAGCATAGACAATAACCACAAAAAAGGGACATCTAATATTATAAGCGTTGCTAAGTTGCTTGAAAGTGCCCCAGAAATACCAACAATAACCGAAGTTATGGGAACTGATAGAGCATGGGGCAGACGTATTAAAAGCGCTTTAGAGAAGGCTTTAGACGCTATAGAAGGGGTTATTAGTTGGGAATACAGCAACAGTAAAGGCGTACCGCTGACAGAGAAACAGCTAGACATGGCAGACTATGAAACATTTAGCAAGCTATACATAAAGTTTGATATACTAGGCGCACCAGATCCAACACAGCGGATTGAAGCTAAAAAAGCCAAAACTACAGCACGTAGGAAAGCGAAAAAGACAGATACAAAAAAAGAGGAGTAGCCTAACAGCTACCCTTTTTTATTGGATATACATTTATCAGTATACACATATACAAGATATACAATAATGCGCGTGACTATATGCGACTATACAGATATATTTTTAAGTGGTATAATATCAGAAAGGAGGTGCTACTATGCACGTTTTAGAAAAAAATACGCAGGTTAACTTTAAAACCAACAGCGAACTATTAGAGAAAGCTAAAGCGATTATCACAGCCCAAAACCTTGATATGACCGCTAGCTTTAATTTGTTTTTAGAAAATATCGTAGAAAATAAAGCCCTACCATTTGAGACTGACACCGATAAAGAACGGGCTGAATTACTTGCAGGCTTACGGGCTGAAATTGCTAAGAGCTTTGACGATTTAGAAAATGGGCGAGTATATAGCGCTAGTGAAGTGAGGGCTAACCTTGGTATCTGACAACAAAAACTATAGCCTTATTATTCCTGAAACCGTACAAGAGCAACTAAAGGCGATAAAAAACTATATTGAAACTACTTACTTTTCAGAACAGGCAGGGGCTAACACCGTTAATAATATCCTTTACGGTTTAGAGCGTCTGGAGCTTTTCCCAGAAGCAGGATTTAACGCAGATGAAAGAGTAGGGGAGACCATTTACCCGCCCTATAATACCCGTTGCATTGTTTTAGGGGACTACCTAGCTTTCTATCACATTTTAGAGGATAAAAAAGCCGTGTTTGTTTCTGATATTATCCATAGCAAACAAGACTACATTAGACTATTTAAGAAAAAGTAAACGCCTTAAAAAAGGGCGTTTTTTATTGTATCAAGCTAAAATACAGTAAAGTACAGTAGAATATAGTAGCTGTAGCCCCCAAAATAAGCGCTGTAGGGCGTTTTACGAGCGGTACACCTATTTATACCAGAATACACAAAAACACGCGCAGAGAGCCGAAAATGGACATTTTCAGACATTATTAGGGGGGTATTTTTTGTAAAATTTTATAAAAAAGGGGTTGAAATTATTGTGAAGACATTATATAATATAATTGTGAAGCCAAATAATAGAAAAGAGGTGAAGAAATGGCTGAACGAGGTAGACCAAAGGTAGAAAACCCTAGAAATAGGCGTCTATCTATCCGCCTAACAGAGGGCGAATGCAAAGAAATAGACGACAAAGCAAAAGAAACGGGGTTAGCTAAAACTGACTTAGTTTTAAAAGGGATACGCCTTTTAGGTACTGAAAAATAAAAAAGCCCGTCCCGACGTCTGGAAAACAAAGGACAAGGCACACACGAAAAGAAACCTTTTCTGAAATCTATTCTATCAGAAACGGCTTTCTTTGTCACACAACAAAGGAGCTTTTTATATGGCACAAACTCAAAAAGAACTTAGAAACGCTTTACGAACATACAAGGCACGTAACGGCTTAACGTGGGCGCAGGTAGCAACATTGTTAGACGTCGCCCAAGATACCGCTAAAAAGTACAGCATGGGAAAAGGGGCTATCCCAGAACACATAGCAACCCGCCTAGCCTTGCTGATAGAAGACGAAAACAAGCCTTTAAAAACAGGGGCTATTAAACATTTAACAGATACACAGGTATTAGAAACGACGTTAGCAGTATATGGCACGAATGATAGACCGCTATTTCTAGCTAAAGATATTGCTAAGGTGCTAGAGTACGATAAGGGCAGTATAAATAAAATGCTTAACAGTGTTGACCGTAGCGAGAAGGTACGGAACATTGTTCCGACCCTAGGGGGTAACCAAGAAGCATGGCTATTAACCGAGGAAGGACTTTACGAAGTGCTTATGCAGTCACGTAAACCTATTGCTAAGCAGTTTAAAACACAGGTTAAAGCTATTTTAAAGGACATCAGGCAGAAAGGCTACTACGCCAAAGGAAAACTAATTAAAGAGCAGGCAGAACAGTTAGAAGGGCAACACATCAACATAAACACCCTACTAGACGCCCCCAGAGAGCCTATAAGCGATTTAGAGTATATAAACGAGCTTTTATATAGGGCAATAGAAAAAGACACGCTAGAGGGCAAAATAAGCACCTTAGAAGCTATTTTGAAACTTATTGACGTACTAAAGGGGGCATAACATGGAAAAACCAATAGACACGCTACTAACCGTAAAACAGTTAGAAGAACTAGGCAACAAGCTAACCGACATTATGAAAGTTGTAGAAATGAGTAACCTAGCCTTAGAAGCTATTGAAGTTACAGAGAGGGTAGACAACGCTATCAACCAATGGCTTTTTATGAAGTACATAGATATAGCGCACGCACAAAACCAGAGACTACACGACGAATTAGATAGGGTAGCCTTTATATTGCTTAACAACAACGACGCGAAAGAGCTGGAGGGCACTCTATGAGTATTAGCTATTATGACGTCTTAGTAGACTATGAAGCGCTTGTAAACCAAATAAACGAGGTTTTACAAGTATTAGAGGAAAACCAAGACTACAGCAATCACGCGCCTATAGCAGTATCTATTTACGCTTTACGCGGGCTAGTAGACACACACAAGAAAAACACAGCAAGCTACATCACGCAGAAAAGTACCGAGGGACGCACCGCCACTAACTGAAAGTTAGGCTAACACGGGAAAATTACACACAGTTAGGCTATTCGTTTGGCGCAGTATTGTAAGACCACAGGGAAACCTGACAAGACTGTAACGGGCAACCGTTGGGGATAGTCTAGGCTAAAAAAAGAAACCAAGTATAAAGAAAAATCAGGTATAGTAAAGACGCAGGAAAACAAGGAAAAAGTGGTTAAGCCACTAAAAAACAGGGGCTATTATCGCGAAGATTTTAGCCCGATTTTTATAAAAAAGCGTATAATGCGAACAGCAAAAGCGTATAATGCGAACAGCAAAAGCGTATAATGCGAACAGCAAAAGCGTATAATGCGAACAGCAAGCGATTTTGTAAACCCTTGATATTACTGACTTTCTAAGGGGTCAAAATTTTCAATACTATTAAAACTATTAAGACTATTAAGAGCACACGCCCGCAACTCTAGCGAGCGGGCGAATGCTATAATAAAACCAGTAAAAAGAGGCGGGGCGGGGGTGCCTATCTTTTTAAAGGCTAAAAAGCACAAAGGAGCTAAAAGTTATGACGAATGAAGAATACATTAAAGCTAGTGAGGCGTTTTTTATCCGTTATTCTGAACACAGGGCAGAGCTAGCGTTAGCAGAGGGGAAAGCAGACCCAGAAACGCTGATACAGTCGCTAGCGAACGCAGAGACGACCATAGCAAACCTATTAAGGGTATTAAACCAGATAGGCATACCGTATTACAATAATAACACCTTACAGCCTAATATAAAAAAACTAATAAAAGTATTAGACGTAGACGGTATTTATAGCGATATTTTCAAACCTAGCAACAACCCGCTAGATGATGAGGGGTAAAACATGGATAGACAGACAGCAACAGAAGCAGTAAAAGAGCGCTTAACAGAGTACGTAGAAAGCGTTACAGATCATAGCAGGAAAGGGAATAAAAAAGCCTATGTTTGCCCGCTTTGTGGTAGCGGTACAGGAAGAAATGCTACAGGAGCTTTTACAATAACCCCAGACGGCAATAGCTGGAAATGCTTTGCATGCGACAAAGGCGGAGACACACTAGACCTAATAGGCTACGTAGAGGGTATAGACGACTATAATAGCAAACTTACACGAGCAGGAGAGTTATTTAACATGACTATAGACGCACCCGCTAGAGAGTACCAAAACCAAGACAAAACCGCACAAAATACAGATACACATAACAGTATACACACACCGACAAGCGGGAACTATCTTGCATTTTACAAACAAGCTAATGACAACATACAGGCTACTAACTACCCCGAAAAACGAGGGTTAAGCAAGGCGATTTTAGACCGCTTTAAAATTGGCTACGTAGAGAATTGGAAACACCCCAACGCCCCAGAAAACGTAACAGGTAGCCCCCGTTTAATTATTCCCGTAACGCAGACAAGCTACTTAGCGAGAGACACCCGCGACAATATACCAGACTACCAAAAACAATACGCAAAAACAAAGGTAGGCGGGAGCGATATTTTTAACGGCAGGGCTTTTATAGATGATCTGGATAAGCCTATTTTTATCGTAGAGGGAGAAATAGACGCGCTTAGCATTATGGAAGTAGGCGGGGTAGCTGTAGCGTTAGGGAGCACCAGCAACGCTAAGAAGCTAGCAGGAATGGTTAGAGATAAGCAACTAGAGCGCCCTTTAATTCTAGCGCTAGACAACGACAGCAGAGGCAAGAGGACACAAGCGGAGCTAGAGGGGCTTTTACAGGCACAAAAGACACCATACACTGTAGCGGTGCTTACAGAAGGCGCAGTAAAAGATCCTAATGAAATGCTTGTAAAGAATAAAGAAGCCTTTACGGCGCGTGTTGAAGACGCTATTAAGAATGCTAGAGACGACAAAGAGAAGTATTTAGAGACATCAACGGACAACTATATACAGGACTTTCTAAACGGTATTGCAGACAGCGTAAACACCCCTAGCATTTCTACAGGCTTTCCTATTCTGGATAAATGTTTAGACGGCGGTTTTTATGAAGGGCTTTATATTGTGGGGGCTATTTCATCTTTAGGTAAAACTACCCTAGTTACCCAGATAGCAGACCAAGTAGCAAGTAGAGGGCATGACGTACTTATTTTTAGCTTAGAAATGGCCAGATCTGAAATTATGGCTAAAAGTATTAGCCGTCATACTGTTATGGAAGTATTGCAAACAGGCGGGGAAATGAAGAACGCTAAAACAGTCAGAGGTATCACAGCGGGGAATAGGTACGAAAAATACAGCAACACAGAAAGAGAGCTTATTAAGAACGCTGTGCAGACTTACAGCGGTTACGCCAAACACATCTACATAACAGAGGGCGTAGGAGATTTAGGAGTAAATCAGATCAGAGCGACAGTAGAAAAGCATACGCGTTATACAGGTAACACCCCCTTAGTTATCGTAGACTATTTACAAATACTAGCACCCGCGAACGAGAGAGCGACAGACAAACAAAACACAGACAAGGCAGTCATGGAGTTAAAACGAATAAGCAGGGACTTTAAAACGCCCGTTATAGGTATCTCTAGTTTTAACCGCGACAATTACAATAACACTGTTAGCATGCAAGCCTTTAAAGAAAGCGGGGCTATAGAATACTCTAGCGACATACTTATAGGGCTACAGCTCAAAGGAGCAGGGCAGAAAGATTTTGACGCAACAGAGGCAAAAAGCAAAAGCCCCCGCGAGATTGAATTAGTGATCCTGAAAAACCGTAACGGAAAAACAGGGGATAAAGTGCCGTTTGAATTTTACCCTATGTTTAATTATTTTGTCGAAAACGACGCGCCAAAGTATATACAAGCGGAAAGCGATAGCGAGACAGACAAACATCAAGCAATCACTGAAGAGTACGAAGTTATACCCGTAGAAGGTAGCGACCTAGTAGAGATAAGGCGAAAAGAGAGCGAGTAGGAGCGTGCTTACATGGAGTTAGATTTTAGCAAAATAGACAGCATAGGAACCCCTAAGAAACCCGCAGACACGTCTATAACAACAGACTATAGCGAACTACCCAGAGCGTCTAAAAAGCCCGCAGAAAGCAAACCAGAGGCGCAGAGCTTACAGAGAAAAGCAGACCATAGAAAACAACAGCTAGCAATAAGCGCGGACGTGTTAAAAGAGTATCAAGTAAACAAAAGACTAACGACAAGTATAGTAGCTGACATTAACCACGGCTTACAGCAGGGGCAGGACATATACGACCTATTTTTAAAGGCTGTAGAGGGCTTAGCATTAACTACCAACGACCCCGATTTAATGGCGCGTAGCAAAGAG
>NZ_JAMWEM010000015.1 GCF_024509525.1 Streptococcus suis | reverse complement strand
AACATAATAGTTGAAAAATAGGGTTAAAAAACCTCCTTTTTGTGCGCCCTAAATACAAAAACTATTCCCGTTTGGTCATCAATTGCTCGGACGGGAATAGTTTTAAATGCTTAACTTAATGACATTGGGACAAAAGCCCTGGCCTCCTTAGTTTTTTTCAATAGTTAAACTTGACGCAGTGGTTGAGTGGGCTCTAATTAGCTGATTTAATCAGCTTTTACAGCCCTACTCAACTGTGCGGGGGTGGGCTAACAACTCATCGAACCCTACGGGTTACCGATTTTTGTCCCACTCCCTTAACGGTAATTCTTATCCCACTCTCCTCCTGCATCTTTCTGGGTATAAAAGAACTCAAACAAGTCCGGGCTATCCATGACTTTGAGAACTTCAAGCAGGTCATAGGCTAGGTTCATACTAGCCAGCTCTGCCTTGTTTACCCACAAAACCTCTCCTTCTTCAGAGGAGCGAATTTCCCCAGAAAAGTCAGTCGCCTTATAGAGCAAGACCATGTAGCGATGACCGTCCTGGTCGGGCCAGTGCTTGATGCCAACTAAATGAGCCTTATGAATGGTCAGACCAGTTTCTTCTTGAACCTCTCGGACCACAGAATCATGGAAGTTCTCACCTTCTTCAATATGTCCCTCTTATGTCAAGTAACTGACACTATTTATTTACTAGATTTCACACTAATTGTATCACAAATCAACCTATCAAGAAAGAGACTTGATACGATTCAAGTCTCCTCTTCAACTATTTATAGATAACTGTAAAAAATCCGAGGCAGTCAACAACTACTTTTTCAATGTGAGTGCTAACTATTTCTTTTGTTAACCTATCATTACTCAACAACTGAAATGTATTAACTTCTTTCAGCTGTTCTTCTAAATTCCTAACAGTTTTGTCTATTACCATTTTCTTAGTAATGTAATCCTCCCTAGTCATCAGGCTATCCTTGTAGTCTTGGAAAAAGGATAGTTTTTGTCTCTTTAATCGCTCAATCTCTCTAAGAACTCTAGTCTTAGAAGCTTTTGGGCGGGACTTATCCTCCTCATACCCAAGTTTCTCCTTGATTGCTTGCTCAATCTTGTCTGCTCGGCATGACTTCATTTTTTCTCCCTGTCCTTTACAATAGCGACAGGAAAAATACTGATAACCTTGATGGTTATATGAACCAATCAAAGAATGGTCACAATGCTCACAACGAATCAGTCCTGTTAAAATGCTAGGAATTTTCGGAGGATGAGAGTGTTTTTTCTGGATAACCTTCTTAGCTTTTAATCGAGCAACTTGTTCAAATAGTTCTGCCGAAATAATCGCTTCGTGATTATTCTCAATTCGCTCCCACTCTGATTCTGGTAGAGAAACATGCTTCCCCCTTATGTAGGTTCGAGTATTATAGAGATAAGTTCCCTTATAGGCTTCATTCTTCAAAATTTGAGCAACATTTATTACGCTCCACACATTTCTCTCTTGCTCTCTTGTTAGTCGGAGAGACTTTTCGTAACGTGCCTGACTAATTTGCATTTTTCGCTCTGCTGGGGTAATGACTTGTTCTTTATTCAAGATGCGCGCAATCGTTTGGTAACTATTACCTTCAAGGTACAAGGTAAAAATACGTCTGACAATTGGTGCAACTGCCTCATCAATGATAATCTTGAATCGGTCTTCTGGATCCTTGATGTAGCCAAATGGTGGCAACCAACTCATGTTTTTTCCAGAGCGTTTCATGCTGTTCATCGCACTCTTAACCTTTTCAGAAACATCCTTGGCATAGAAATCATTGAGGAGGTTTCTAAATGGAACATCAATATCCAGTCCATTTTGTTCAGATGTCAAACTATCATATTGGTCATTTATAGCTATGAAGCGAACTCCGAGAAAAGGGAAAATATTTTCTAAATAATTCCCTAGTTCCAGATAATCACGCATAAAACGAGACAAATCCTTAACAATGATATGACGGATAATTCCCGACTTTACATCAGCCATTAAGCGTTGGAAAGCAGGCCGATTAAGACTTGTTCCTGAAAAACCATCGTCCACAAACTCCAAGCGTTCCCAATGATTAAAGTCTGATGACTGATCAAGGTACTGATTCAAAAGATAGCGTTGGTTGGTAATGGAGTTACTTTCGTCTGTCCCGTCCTCATCGACGGAAAGACGAAGGTATAAAGCCATTTTAGACATGGTCATCACCTCCCATCAGGCAGGTAAAAGTTACTATCACAGACTTATCCACTTCAACATCTATCCGTTCTATCACTTCATTAAGCAGTTCTGCCGTTAAAACTGATTGATTTTGGCATTTAGCAAGATGTTTAACCCAACTGACCTGCTGACTGTGTTTCTCCTCAATTTTCATCGCTAAAGCCTCATAATGGGCTATTTCTGTTGAGAGGGTTTCAATTTTTGAGGTAATCGTCGCCTTTTGAGACAAATAAGTCTCTCGTTCCTGAGCCTCAAGGCGATAATTCAGATAAAGCTCGCCTTGCTCAGCTTGTAGACTAGCCAAGGTCCTTTGAAGATTTTTTGTTCTCTTTTGGCAGTCTCTAAGACATTCATCCCTCTTCATTTCTAATTTGGGCAATAAGTTTTTAACCGTGCCAAGCCGATTCATCTCTGCCTGAACCAAGCTCAACACAATCTTATCTAAGGCTTTTTCACTGATATAGACAGTTTGTTTCTCTGAAGGTGCTGAACCATGAAGATATTCCATAAAGTAATAGTAATCATACTCTGATTTGGAATTTGAGAAATGCTTACAGTACCTTCGCATTTGAGTTGATTGCCCCTTGACATAGATAAGCCCCTTATAACGATTAGTAGTACGAGGTTGAGTCTGTTTTCTTATGGAACGACGTTCGCTGATTAGTTTTTGAAGTGTTTGATGCTCTTCTTTAGTAATATAAGCTTCATGACAATCATCTACTTGAATAAAATCTTTCTCAGTTAAGGTTTTATTATGCCGACGTTGAATGAGACTGCCATAAAACGCAGGATTTTGAACAAGCCGCTGAAGGTTCGCACTTTGCCATTGTCGTGTATCATTCTCTGTTCTATACCTTTCTCCTGTTTGGCGATAAGCCATTGGCGTAACAACTTTCTGCTGATTAAGGTATTTTGTCACCTGGTTGATAGATTGGCCTGCCATTAACTTTTCAAAGACATCTACCATAACAGATTGAACTATCGCATCAATGACTAAACGATTACCTCCCTCTCTTCTTTCTAACTTATACCCATAGGGAGCAAAGCCAGCGATGAAATAACCTTGCTTTGCTTTCTGAATATGACTAGCGGTGACTTTCTTTGAAATATCCTTAGAATAAAGGTCATTGACCAAATTCTTAATTTCCACCTCAAAAGATTTTTTATCTTCCAATCCATTGAGAGTGTCTAGGTTATCATTGATTGAGATAAAGCGAACCCCCATAAAAGGGAATACTTTATCAATCAGTCGTCCCATCTCAATGTAGTTACGACCCAGACGGGATAAGTCCCGAATCAAGATACAGTTGATAATCCCTTTTTTGAGGTCTTCCATCATGTCCTGGTAGGCAGGTCGATTAAAGTTTGTCCCAGAATACTCATAGTCGATGTAACACTTGGTTACAGTTAACCCTTTCTCCTTGGCAAAAGCTCTAGCAAGACTTTCTTGCGTCTCTAAGGACTGCGACTTGTTTCTCCAGGTTTCAGTACGTTCTTTGGATAGGCGAATGTAAATGCCCGTACGATAAGTTTGAAGTAGTGCCTCATCTATCGTTTCCTTACGGTAGCGGTTCTTGGTACGTGCCATTAGACCACCTCCGTCTCTCGATGAGAAAACTGCTGGAGGAGTTCTAGTTCTGCCACATCATGAAAAACCAAGGTCAACTCCTGATTCTCATGAATGACAATCCGGTCAAGTAAGGTCACTAAAGTGAGACGATTGAGTTCTTTATCTTTTTGGATTTCACTCAACTGATTTAACCACCGTTCCTTATCCTGAAGTTTGTCATACAGGGTTTGAGCTAGTGCTTTCTTTTGAATGATGGTGTCCTCAATCTGTTTTAGCTTTTGGCGATAGCATCGCTGAAACTCTTGGTATTCTGTATCATTGATCAAACCGTCGTCTAAATCCAAATACAAGGACTGGAGCAACTGTTCGTACTTCTTGCGATTCTCAAGTAGAGAAGTAAAATCGACTTCCAAAAACTGTTCTTGATTAACATAATCAGGAACTGCTTTAATCAGATAAGACTTCCAGTCAAGATGTTGATGAATAAAGGTCGATACTAAGTCTAGTAATCTCTCTTGTTTAATTGCATGGCGACTACATCCTCTTCCGTTATTGTAGGTGCTACAAATATATTGAACAGTCTCTTTATCCTTGTAGCGGAGTTTTCGTTGTACAAGTTGAGCCTGACAGTCGCAGCAAAATAATAATCCTGCAAATAGGTCAGGCAGTTTCTTCCCATGTTTGACATCTCTGAGTAAGAGATTATTAGCAAGCTCAAACGTACTTTCTGAGATAATAGCCTCATGCGTATCGTCAACTCGGACCCAATCTTCTGGACTGACAGCTACAGACTTTTGAGACTTGTAATTAAGTTTGGTTTGCTTCCCCTGTTCCAAACTACCAGTATAGACACGATTGGTCAAAATACGATTGACCATTTTCGTGTCCCACTTATATCTATGCCCACAAAAGCCTTTAATCTTTTCCTGACAGGCTTTCTTACTTTGCAAGGGAGTTTCTATCCCTGCCTGGTTAAGAAAGCCTGCAATAGCGTTTGACGAATATCCCTCTAATTTAAGAGCAAAGATTTTCTCAATGGCAGGGCGTACATTCTCATCAACCACTAGATGATTCCGTTGCTTTTCATCTTTGCGGTAGCCATAAGGGGCAAAAGCTCCAATAAACTCGCCCTTTTGTCGTTTAGCTTTTTGAGTGCTTCGAACTTTGGTTGAAATGTCTCGACAGTAGCTATCGTTAATTAGACTTTTAATGGGCATAACCAAGTGTGTTTCATTTGTTTCAGCAGTCATACTGTCATAGTGATCATTAACCGAGATAAACCTAACTCCCATAGCAGGAAAAATTCGCTGAAGGTATTTCCCCGTCTCAATATAGTCACGACCGAAGCGTGACAAGTCCTTAACAATAATAGTATCAATTGTCTTATCATTTACCATTGCCATCATACGGTTAAAGTCAGGGCGGTTAAAGGTTAAGCCACTAATACCATCATCCATAAATTCTTCTAAAATCGTGAAATCATGATTTCTGGCATAATCTCTCAAAAGTGAGCGTTGGTTGATGATGGAATTGCTTTCCACATTATCCCCATCATCTCGTGACAGGCGTAAATAAATACAGGCTTGTGTCATGTTTATCTCCTTAATCAGTGTTTAGGTGCTTACCGATTAAGGATTGAGGTTCTACTATTCTATTTTACATAATCTACCAAGACTTGTCCGCTAAAAACTCAAATTTTTTCAAGCTGTCGCCCCAGCAAATCATCTAAAACGTCTGTAAGACTTAGTGGCTGATCACTTACTTGTACTGTAACCTTATATCCCTCAATCACAATCTGCGGTAATTCCGCACCTGTTTGTATTTTTTCCATAAACGTTTTTCCTTTACTTAAAATTTTGACCTCTGTAGGTAGAACTGGTTAAGTTCTTCATGGGAGTTTCACCCGCTGTCCTTTCTCGATGGCAGCCTGAACGTTCAGAAGTATCATTATCCTCATTTGTCTCATGGCAGATAGGTAACCAACCTATTTTATAGCCGATAATTCTCGCTCATCTCACGGCGTACCAGGCTAAATTGCTCCACAAATGATTAAAGTCCCACTTCAGTCTATTCAGTTGTCAAAGGGCAAAAAGAGACTAAAAATTCCTCTCACTATTAAGAGTGAATTTTTTAGTCCCCTGTTTCGTTATTTTTCAAAAAATTTTCGTAGGTTGTCCAAAATTGTATTTCTCACCCGAAATAGGCTAGTCGCAGACATCTTTTGCTCTATTGTTACTTCTCTAATGGTATGTTCTCTGAAATATAAAGCATCAATAATTTCAAATTCTTTATCAGATAAGGTTAATAAAGCCTCATTTAGTTGTTCTATAACGAGCTTGTTTTCTACCAAACGTTCAATATCAATAGTTGTATCTGGCAGTACATTTGCTAGTGGCAACCCATCTACTTCAAGTGATGAAAAAGGCAATACACCGAATTTTCTATCTTTTCTATTCAAGTACTTTTGATGATTAACAAGTTTCCAATAACCTTTATACACTTCCTCGCTAACAGATACCTTCTTACCTCTAACAAATATGCAATATTTCATTAATTCCTCCACTTATATTTATTTTTAAGTATCATAAATGGAGGGCTTCTTATCTCAACCATAGCTATTTCTCACTTATTTTTCAGCTCAAGAATTTCTCCTCACTAATAAGAGTGAAAATATAGTGATTTTGTTTCAAAATTTCAGACAATCAATTAACAATTATATATTGGTGTACTCACCGCTAATCATAGTTTCACCAATTAAAAAATACTTTTCTAATCAGTTATACCCATTGTCATTAAAGATAGGATATCTTAGCAAGGACATATGCTATAAATAAAAAAGCAAGTTCTTTCGAACTTGCTACAATTCTTTTATAAAAAATCTATTATATATCTAGGCCATTGTTTTATCTAAGAGTCAAAAACAAATACATAATTACTTAAGCTTCATAAGTAAAATATCTAAATGAAATAACAAAGCATACTACAATCATAAGAACTAGATAAAACGTATAGTTCCAAATATCAGATAACACAAAATCATTATAAATTAAACTACTTCTTAACATCGCAATCATATGTGTTAGAGGATTAACTTTAACTAATGGCTGTAAAAATTGTGGCCAGACATCCGTCGGAAAAAATGCTCCTCCTAAAAATGTTGAAAGTAGATTACCTAAATTTCCAAAAACCGAAGTATTTTTTACATTCTTAGATAGGATACTTATAATCAAACCTATCAATACTAGAGAAATCGCACTCAGTACAAGAACTATAGAAAGCCAGATTATATTGGGAAAACTATATTTTAGGCCTAATTTTAAAATATAATTACAAAAAACTAATACCAGTAACGTTTGCAAAAACATCAAAATTATTTGAGTTATGATTAAAGAAAAAATTATCTTTGAAATTTTGACGGGAGTTACTTTTATAAATTTCAAAAATCCATTTTCTCTATAACTCGATAACATAATCGGAAATGCTATCAAACCTGTTGAAGCATACGACATACCTAAGATACCGGGAAGGATATATGTCATGTAGGACATTCCCTCCCTGCTCTCCGAAGAACCAGCCGTTCCCATCAAAATAAGCATTAATATCGGCAAAAGAGTTCCTGTAATCACTGCTTGTCTATTTCGGATTTCCATTAAAAAAAATGATTTAATAAATTTCATGATACTACGCATGTATATTACCTCCGGTTATAATTAAAAACATATCCTCCAAATCCATTTCCGAAATAGTAACACCCCTCAACTCTATCTTTTCCTTATCACATAATCGCGATAACGTCGTAAGAGTTTTTTCGTAATCATTAAAAAAAATCAGTAACTCTTCATCCATAAAACGAAATTCGTTTTCACTAAAATATTTAGATATATTAGATTGAAGAAAATCTTTATCTATTCCAGCCAAACTGTAATCAAATACTATCTTATGTGAATACGGCAAACTATTAAATGCGTTCTCGACTGAATCATCATAAGCAATTTTCCCTTGATAAATTATTATTAATCTATCACACACATCAATAATTTCATTTATATAATGTGTCGTTAATAAAATTGTTTTCCCATTCTTTTTATATCCTTTTATAATGTTCCAAAGTTCCTTTCGAGTTTGAATATCTAATCCTAAGGTAGGCTCATCAAAAAAGATAATTTCAGGGTCATTTATCATACTTAACGCTAAAGCAATCCTCTGTTGCTGTCCACCTGATAAATCAGAAATGTAACTATCATAAGCCTCCTTCAAGCTTACTTTTTCTAAAAGCTCACAAATCTCTTTTTTTGACAACGAAATATTATATAAAGCACCTATAAATTCAAAGAGCTCACAAATTTTTATCTTGTTAAAAAATTTGTTCGTTTGAAATTGAACCCCTATTTTCTTCAATAAGTCTGATGCTCTATCTTTAGAATTACTGTTGAGAACAATACTTTCTCCACTGTAATCTGTGTATATTCCTTGTAGACAATTAAAAAGTGTAGTTTTACCAGAACCATTTTTTCCTACAATTGCAACAACTTCCCCTCTATCAATACCGAATGTTATATTGGATAAGATACTTTTACCATTATAAGAATAGCCTAAATTATTGACCTTAATAAACATAAAACCTCCCTATTTTATTTAAGAATAACTATTGAAAATTTTCTACTTGATATTTTATCCAAAAAGTGTGAAATATCTTCTGATGTTATACTATCCAGCAAATTCAACGTAGATTCTAATACTATCTGCCTCCGACCAATTTGATGCTCTTTAGCCAAATAAATAAAAAACATTTTCATACTTCCAGAATTAACTTGGCAATTAATTATATTAGTAAGCTCCGTTTTACAGGTTTCTAAATGCAATTTTATATATCCGATAAATTCAGATGATCTAAAAACATCCAATATAAACTCATTTATTTCCGAAATATTCTCTAGGTTTTCCTTTGAATCTATATACTGTACTTCAAAAATAGGTGTATCAAAATAATAGTAAGATCGAGCAACTATAAAATATAAATCTGCCAATTTTTTCCTTAAGTTATCAAATAGGAAACCACTCGTCCCATTGACCATTAGTAAACACAAAAGAGATAAAATCAATGATTCTTTTTCACACAAAACTTCATCAAAAAGATAAGACAACGAGACCATAACTCCTGGGTTACTATCAAGAACCTTATCAGAGTATCCTATATTAAAATAATCAACTAAGTTATTCTGAACAACAATAGGATTTTCATCGATGCCCTCTCGATTTAATAATAAGTCATCCAACGTATCCTTAATAGACTTATCAGATATTTCACCCGAAAAATAAAGCTTCATGCTGCTTGAAAAAAATAAGTTGCTCTTAATTTTTAGTACATCTTCTAATTTTATATTGTTTAAATCTTTTCCTAAAATATCAACATTTAGCTCTTTTGACCAGATTAAACTATTCAATTAATTCAAATATCATCGAGAGTTTAACATATCTTCGTTCTTATACCTAAAATTATTGCAATAATTCATTAACAGACCTCCTTTACTTATATATTGTATATACCAATTTTTGATTAAATACTAATCAGCCTTCCCAACATCAAGACCATTAGACTTTTTTTGTACTTGAATCTCCAACAATTTATTCTTTTGAATAAACTGTTGGTAGGGGATTGTATTACTAAATGTAAGAATACCTAGTAATGCAAATGTAACCAATTTATTAATTCCACGTTTTCTCCTCATAGAATGAAACCCCTTTCTTTTTTCTTGCCTTTATTCTAACAGATATATTTTATTTAGTCAAGTTATTTTATAGTTTTTTGAACTTTTTTTTTTTATTATTACATTAAGTAATTTTTTGTTCTTGTAACTTGCTATTTTGAACTAAAAGAAATATAATTAAGTTGAATAAATAGAAAGGACTATTATCTTTTATGAATACACTCTCCGAGAAATTCAGATTAAAAAGAAAAGAGTTGGGTCTCTCACAAAAAACTCTTGCTGAAGGAATTTGTGAACAAAGCCAGATTAGTAAAATTGAGAGGGGGCATTTCATGCCTTCCGCAGATCTTTTGTTCAAGCTTTCTCAACGACTTGAAGTTCCATTAGATTACTTTTTCAATGAACAAATTGAAGTTAAATCTAACCTCTCTAATTTCAAGCATTTATCTGCTCGTCTATTGGATGATAGAAATTATGACGATTTAGAATATCTTTATAAGATAGAGTTGGAGCGAAGCACCTTTCTTACATTAGAAGACAGGATGTACCTTGAGTGGATTAAAGCTATTATTGACTTTTACCAATATGACCGTAAGCATGAGGCCATTTCTTACTTAGAAAATATATTATCAAAAATATCCTCAAATACTCTGATTTACTTAAAGGTATTAAACACACTGTCTAACTTCTATTCCCTTGTTGGTCGTGAAGAAGATTATGAAGCAAACTACTCTCATTTAATAGAGTTGTATCAGACAAAAAATTTGGACCATCAAGAGTTTTTGTTTGGTTATATCAGAGTTCGTTACAACTATGCTCACTATTTAGTCTCAAAAGAAAAATACAACGAAGCCATGCAAGAAGCCCTTGAGACTATCGAACTCTGTAAAGAGAGGCAAACAAGTTACCAACTAGCTCCCCTGCTCGTTCTCGCTGGAAATTGTGGAACACAATTCCTTGGTAAAGAACAAGTCAAAAATTATTATATAGAAGCAAGAGAGCTATGCAAGATTTATAACAATCCTTTAATGCTGATGAAGATAGAGAATTATTTGAAGGAACTAGATGCTGTTTAGTTTATCTTGATATTGGAGTGCTACTTAAACATTAAATAGCCTGTAAGGCTGATAGTTAGATTAATACTGTCAGCCTTACAATTTTCCCATGAAATCTCAAACAACTAGATTAATTTTATTTCCTGTTTTAATTTAGTGATATTTTGATTTCTTGTATTATCAAGTATGCTTACAAAATTCTCTAATCTCCTAGCCTTATAGTCGTAATCATCTATCCATTTTGTTAGGGAATTTTGATTTTCTTCAATTTCTTTCTCCACCTGCTTCAGTTTAATGGCTGGTGTCAGATTCATCTTGCCATAGTCATATCTGGCAAGCCGTCTGTTTTCTGGATCGGAGTTGTTGAGATTGAGCAGGACTTCTGCGACCTTGTTGAGATGAGCGACCTTATCCTGTAAATCCGTAATGGTCAAATCCAACTGGGCGATGTCCTTGATTAACTCATCTTTGACTTCCTGGTAAGATTTGTTGTTGATGTCTAATTCAATAAGAAGATTAAGCTCTGCTATTTTCTCTTTGAGACTGGCCATGGTTGGCCGTCTGCGTTTAGGGAGATGCTTGCTGTCTTGAGTGAGTTGACGAATTAGTTCACGTCCTCGCATATAGCGGTTGAAATCAGAGTTCTCTTTATTGTAGATGAAAAATTGAGCAGTCTCTCGGATAAAGACATGGTAGGCCTTGCCCTGCTCGCTCTCATGAATATCCAAGTTACGGTTTGGGATAAAGACCATGCCGTCTTTTTTGATGCCATAAGTCATCCTGATAAAGATACCGTCCTTGACCAGCTTATCAATTTGATGATCTGCTAGTACAACTTCAAACTCCTGTATCTTATCTCGCTTCTCCTTGAATTCTTTGTAGGCTGCCAAGAGTTCCTCACTAGGAAGTTTATTCTGGTCCTGCTCTTCTTGATAATTCTTAAAATCTGAGAATAGGTTAGCCCAGTCAAGTTCTGGTGTGATTTCTCTTTTGTCAAAATAGTCTTCAAAAAACTGAACATCGTAGAGGTGTTTGGTGCTGACCTTTTTATTCTCAATGGAAATGGTTCGGTCGTCCTCGACCAAGGTAAAGGTCACATGCTTTTTCTTCGGAGAGATTGTCAGGTTTACCTGTTCTGCCATTTCCAAAAGATGAGCGAGGTCACGTGCTCTAGGCAAGAGAAACTCCAGTCGCTGCTCAATAGCTCGTTTGGCAAATTGCTCTCTGAAATAGTCCTCGGTGTAGGGCTGTCGCTTATCCAGCTGATGCCCGCGAATGACCTGCTTCATGTCTCGGTCGGTCATGAAAAATCTGGCGTGCTTGCGAGAGAAATCCATCTCTACATTGAGATCTGAAGCCTTGGCCACAAAGTCCTCAAAGTTCTTACTGTTCTCCAGGAGAAAATAGAGCCGTTGCTTGAGTTCAAACTTGTGATTGGTCTTGCGGTAGGTTTCAAACTGCTCATGCGAATAGCGCTTGGGCGGAATAATCTTTGCTCCTGCTTCCTTGGCCAAGCGATCAGAAATCATGCGAAGATTCCTCTCCTGGGCATAGTCCCACTTGAGCTTCTTGTCAGAATTGAGGTCAATGGCATTTATCAGGATATGATTATGGATATGATCCTTGTCTGTGTGAGTTGTGACGATGAAACGAAAATTGCCTCCTGTCAATTCCTTGATGGTCTCATAACCAATGCGGTTAATCTCTTCAGGTGTCAGATTATCTTCAGGAGAAAAGGACTGAATCAAGTGATGAGCATGAATTTTGGTCTGCTTGATTTGCTGGCGGTCGTTTCTTGAATCATAGAGCCGATCATTGTTGGTCAAGTTGGCCTGATACATCTCCACCAGCTCTCCATAGCTGGGAAAGTCTAGGTAGTTGCTCATGCCAAAATCAGAGACCAGCTTCAGCTGCTTCGTCTTTTCTGGATTTAGGATGTACTTGATGAGGCTCTTGCGGTACTTGGTGCTATGCACCGCAAAGTGCTTAGTGACGACCATAAAACTCCTTCAGCTGCTGGCACTTGATGTTAAAGTCCTTCTCCACTTCCTTTATGAGTTGGCCAATGCCTTGCACCAAAAATTCACGGTCGCTTGGTGTTAAGATGTGAGTCTGGTTGACGGTCCGTGCGATTTGATTGAGGTTGTTTCCGATACGTTTCAGTTCAAAGACCAGTTCCTCATAGTTACTGGTATCAATGGTCAAGAAGGTCATGTTGGGATTGAGCAGAACCTTTCTGGCATAAGCAGAGAAATTTTTACAGCCACTCTGTCCGATACGATCGTTCAAAGTTGCCAACTCCTGGTCCGTCAGAAAGACTTTTTTGAGGTTGGTACGATAGCGATTTTCCATATCTAACCTCCCATGTACTTGTCACGAAAATCTGTACTGAGTGGAATAAACTTCTCTACTTCTGCCATCAGCTCCTGCACACAAGTTAGGATAATTCGCAAGTGCTCTGCCGTGACATGCTGGGTCTGTTCGGCCATGATCGTCACTTGTAAAATGTCTCGACTGATTTGTTCAATCTTCTGGGACTGCCAGAAGGCAAACCAATCCGTTGCTGCCTGCTTCCTCTCAACCAAGTCCATCAGCTTTTGACGGACAAAGGGGGAGAATTGCTCTGCGTGTTCTTGCCTCATCAGCTCCTGAATCTGCTCCAGTTCCTCTGGTGTCAGATTGATTTCCTTACGGATAATGCGATAGTGGTCTGTCATCTCGTTATACTCCTTCTCTAGTTGCCTCTATCGGGTCAGCCCCGATACCGTATGGGATACGGGTGCTTCCTAAAAGCCTCATCGCTTCGCTTTTCGGCTTTTGCGAGCTCAGTTATTGTGTCCACAATAACCTAAAATCTAATCGCCAGCTGAACCCAAACCTTACAGGTTGGTCAGCCGACGATAAGAAAACATGGTGGCTTCGCCCCCAAACCCCCAAGAAAAAGTCAAGGGTTGATTTTCTAAAACTAGATAGAGTGTAACAAGAGAGAGCTGAAAAAATTATCACAGGAAAAGAAAAAGAGCCATTTGGCTCTCGAAAAATTTCTGAAATGAAATAGCTTAACCTAAAACTTCAAAATCATCACTACCATCGGCTTCACCTGTTAGACACGTGAAGCACATGTAGCTCCCTACCAGTGCACTCCCTGCTACCCAAATAGGAGATCCACAATTCATACACCTTGCCCCTCCTTCTTTTTCTTCAAGTACTGCACGCAAGGTTTCTTCAAGCTCTTTGGGATTGATGTCTGGATTATTATTGATAGTCAATTCGACAAATTCTTTGATTGAAATAAGATTCAATACTTTACCTCCGTTCTAATCTATTTTTTAGTCCGTGTCCATCTAAGCACTTATCATATCTTTATTGCCAATAAATCCATCCAATTTTTTGGAAAACCATAGTGTCTCAAATCCACTTGTTCTTGATTACTTTCTTCCAGAAGCTTTTGTAATTTTTTATTCCAAAAATTCTTAGTTTCTATGGACATTGACAAGATAAGATGTCTCATTGCTATAAAATAGATAAATAGTGTCTTGCTATCATTCTCTGAGTCTGTCACTAGCAACTCTCTGTCAGAATGATGAAAAGCTGGCAGTGTATGGTGTAAGCGACCATATAATCTGCCATTGTGTGAGCAAATATTCCTAAGATAACGAAGAGCGTTACACCAAGACAATAAGATTTTAGCTGGAATGTTATCATCCTTGTCCAAGGGAAGACTAATATAGGCAGCAACCTTATTTCGATATTCTGGTTGTAGGGCAACGAGGAAGGACGCTATATTTCCAAATGTCATTAAACGAAAAACGGTCCAAGGTAACACGACCCCATATTGGTTAATC
The DNA here is from genome assembly GCF_024509525.1 of Streptococcus suis. Classification (GTDB taxonomy): domain Bacteria; phylum Bacillota; class Bacilli; order Lactobacillales; family Streptococcaceae; genus Streptococcus; species Streptococcus suis_AC. The sequence continues at coordinate 5,455 of NZ_JAMWEM010000015.1, read as the reverse complement.
TGATTCTTGATTGTGGCATCATCTTGTTTTTCCAAAATCAATCGTGACAAATGATATTTTGTTTTCAAAACAATATCCAGCCTCTTAGGATTTTCTTTTCGGTATTTAGATTGTTCTGAATAATAGAGAGTATCATCTTCAAAAATATAAGAAGTTTTATTGTATCCAATCGTCAGAGCATCAGCTGTACTCTTCTTCAAAAAAACTTCGATACGCTCCAATATCTCTTGAAGAAAATTTCTAAAGTAGCTATCAAATAAGTAAACTCTTTTTGCTTCTATGTATTTTCTGTCCACCAACTTCCCATATTGAGAGAATGATTGGAAGTCTATATCTCTTAAAAAGTCAATACAATCCTGTTTATAAAAATCATCATTCCCATTGTATTTGAAAGACCAGTTAGAGTTTTCTTTCATATGGACATATAACTGTTCTTCAGTTAAAGCCGGCTCAAGAGAACATTTTAATTGAGTTGGTGCTAATACTGGTCTATAAACCAACCTAGTTTTATCAGTAATATCTAAATCTAACGGCAAATAGTCCTTAAAATTTATTAATTCAAATACATTATTAGGCATAAAATATCTCTCCGCAATATGAAAAAAGGCCACCTAGTTATACATTGCTGTACCTTCGATGACTTCTAATCTAACTAAATTATACCACAACACCTCCTACTAAGCAAGAAATATTTTTACTTCGTTTGATTCAACGATGACACATATTTCAAAAAACAGGCCAAAATAATTGGTCTGTTATTTGTTATTATTGCTCTCTCGCCTACCTTGTCTAAATCTCTCAATGTTTTTTTCCAACTGCTCAGTATTCAGTTTATTTTTCGCTTCTTGAATTGACTTATCAAGACTTTCTTCCTCATCGGTTATAATGTCCCTAGATATTTCCACTCTCTCACTAGACTTGAAACTAGAATCAAAGACCACATCTAGGAGTTGCTCTACTTTGGTTAGCTTACTATCTGACATCTCTGATAGTCTATGAATCAGTCGTTTAAATTGATCCTGATTCTGGGTTTTCTTTTGAAAGAATTTCATTATCTTCTCCTTACATTGTAAAAAGGTAGCCCGCATAGGACTACCTGACTTATAAATCATCAATGGCTACTGAAATAGCCTGCAACTTTTTATTTTGGATTTTCTTTTCATCAATCAATTGATGAAGTTCTTCAATTTGCTTCTGACAGGCGGAAATATCCTTGTTGTTTTGTGCAATGGTATCAGCCAAGTGTTGTTTATAGTCACTTGTGATATTTACCTTCTTCGGCTGACTTTGTTTAACGGTTGATGCGAGCGTTTGTACATCTTTAGATTCTGACTCCTTTTGTTGCTGTTCAAAAGCAGCCACATAGTCTACTTCTTCAATTGGTTTTTCTTCCTGTTTATGGAAGAGTGCTGCAATTTTTGCTCGTTCGTCATGGGATGATGTTGGTTTCACATCATCTAGTGGCTGATCAAAATTCCATGTTTTACTCATTCTGTATCCTCATTTCTGTAATTTGGTTGTAGTGTGGTTTCTTTACCAAAGGCTTGCTCTAGTGCTTCATGAAATGACAACCGACTAGATTGTTGCCGTTTGATAAAGGTACTGTACATAGCTGTTTGTAGTTGGTCTCGATAGTGTTCCAATTTCTCTGTCTCACGTGAGACTTTTTCTTCTTGTCTAGCTACTTTTTCAGCCAGACGTTCAATCACACTCATAGGGTGTCCTCCTTGTCACTTTCTAGATTATGATAGCGGACTTGATTTTGTTATCACAATTCCAATGCATGTTTCCATTTAGGTGGAGGATGATTCTTATTGACTTGTGCTTGGGCTGTTTGGATAAAATCACTTAAAGATAGTTCACTATGCTGTTTCACAATATCATTCCAATCTGACTTTGTTTCAAGTCTTTGCAATGGTGGTAAATCTTGAAAAATCGGAAGTCCTTTATTTGACAGTTTCTTATAAAATTCTCTTCCTGCTTCATCGTTATCAACAGCCATTGTTATGACGTTTGAATGAGTTTGAAAAAAGGTTGTCGTCTCTTGTATTGCCTGAAGATAATGGCTAAGTCTACTTGGTTTTACTGTATCTAGAAATGCCAATTTCCCCTGTTCCTCTGCTGCTAGACGCAAAGTCTGATAAGCAATCACTGAAAGTTTTAGGCCTTCCATTGAAATCAAGCGAACATCTGATAGCTGCTTTTGGTGAAGTTGATAATAACTCATCATATCGATAACTGATTCACAAAAAATGAGTCGCTTAGGATTCCCAATATCGAAACTAGTACCGATATGGCCATGAGATCCTTTCATGATTTTTTTGAGATAACCTCGATCGTGTTTTTCTTCATTTTTGACGAGACCTTGAAGGCTTGCGGCCTGTAAGATCCCATTATGGTCATAGCTTTTAAACACTAAGACCGACTCCGCTTGATAAATAGCTTGAGCAAGCAATCCTTGTCTGCCAAAGGAATTGATAGTCTGATTACTTAGTCCACGGATGTCTTTCAAGTAAGTACGTGCTTGCTGAAACGGTTCTTCATGCAAATAATATTGAAACGGTTGATAAGTTTCTTCTATCACCGTAGCCTGTTCAAAATCTCCAGTTTCAAGATAGGATACAGCCTCTTTGAAAGTAACACCTGCCACTAATTGAACAAAGTCAATCACATCCCCTTGTATATCTCTTGAAAACCATTTGAAAGTATTGGTATCGGCAAAAATCCGAAAGGAATCATGGTCTGGGTGTTCAAAAATTTGTCCTGATAAACGTCTGAATGAATAACCCAGACTTTCAGCCACATCTAAAATAGCCTTTTGTTTTACTGCTTTAATTCGTGTCATCTTGTCTCCCTATCAAAAAAAGCAGAAGACTGTCTCCTGCTAGTTGTTCTCACTTGTTGTAGTTCCTTGGATCGTTGGTATGCTGGAATTGGCTCCATCTGTTGCTTCTTTCACGACCTCCAGTTTCCCATTCCAAATGGTCAACTGATTAACCAGGAGCTTGTCGGAAACTTTGGAGTAGGATAACATAACCGTCTTGGTTTCTGTCTGAGTGGTTCGCTGTTGTTGCTCACTCAAATCAGAAACATAGGTCACTTGATAGGTAACTTCCGCAATTGCAACATTGCTTTCTGTGTTGACATAGATACTGGCTGATTCGAATCGGTAGTCAAGCATATAATCTTTATAAACTTGATTGATCGCTTTATTCTGATTTGCTTCCTCTTCTGAAAATGCCGAATCCGTCATGTAGGGCTTGATACGAGCGTTATTTTCACCCAACTGGACCTTGGTGAAATATTGAGTGAGAAATTCTTTGACAAGCTCATCTGATAGGACTGTCGCTCTTTCCTCCTGCTTTTTCTTTGACACAAGTTTATTGGCTTCTGCTCGTATTTGGTTCTCTGTTTGTTTTGAAACGGATTGTGAGCCAATCGTGTAGCCAATCATGACCATAAAACTGACTGCGATTAAACCTCCGATTCCAATCAGAAATCGAGCCTTCACTTTATTTAACATGGCTTACTCCTTTATTAGTGATAGCCTCATCATATCAAGATTAGCTTGGAGATTTTATCACAAGAAAAAGGACTACCCATTGGTAATCCTCCGTGTTAAACTGTTCTATTTCTCCACCACTTCATAATAATGCTAAAAACAAGAAATAGATTCAAAGCAATAAAAAATCCTGTAAAACTCCAAACTCCATTAGTTGCTAAATCTTCTGTATAAAGGTATCTCTCAGTAAAGAAGAGGTAAACTCCATAGATTTCGATAAAGACTAATCCACTGATGAGTCCGATAAGAAACAAAGCACCTGAAACTTTCACAATCCGATAAAGGACAAACAACATCAGTCCTATTGCTACGATAATCAAAAGGCTTTGTAGAATTTGCTCCAACATCTTGCACCTCTTTCTAGGTTAATTGCTTGCGATAATAGTCAGCCTGTTCCTGGTCAAGTTCATCAAGTTGGGCAACCAAATCAAGGTATTCTGCCTTCGTCACCTCATCTAAGTTTGGAAAATCATACTCACGAGTTGTGATGATAAGTTCCAGCTGTCCAGTGATTTCACGCTTTGAAAAGCTATAATCAAGAGTTCGAATATCTCCCTTACCACATGGGCAACTTTGTCATCTATCAGCAGATGGTTGTGGTCGGCAGGGTCTTTGACATAGCCATAAGGGGCTGTTGTTCCCATGAATTTCCCCTGCTGAAACCTCGCACGGTACGCCGATTTTATCTTGACTGACACATCGGCAGAATACATTTCGTTTAGGATGTTGCGGAAAGGCGTGATGTCCATAGCGGATTTGTTTAAGGTGTCCACGCCGTCATTGACCGCTATATACCTCACGTTATGCTCTGGGAAAAAGACTTCCAGATATAACCCACAATCAAGATAGTTCCTCCCCAGACGGGATAAATCTTTTGTAATCACGCAGTTTATCAGCCCGTTTTCAATGTCCTTAATCATATTCTGGAAACTTGGTCTTTGGAAATTTGTTCCAGAGTAGCCATCGTCAACATACGTTTTTGCTAAATGCCATCCCTGCCTTTTCACATAATCCGTGAGGATGGATTTTTGTGTCGCAATGCTCGCACTCTCGTTATCCGTGCCATCGTCCTTTGATAAGCGGCAGTAAATGCCGACTTCATAAATCTTGTTCTCCGTTCTTATTCCTGCCATACTGTAAAACCTCCATATCTGTCCTAACGTTTTCATGTTCCATTGCGTACATTCTAAGCGGACAGCCCCTCATTGTCGAAGGTGTCGCCCTCGGCAATCTTCTTCCGAATATCCTCGGAGATAATCGGGACAAACGCTTCTGCAACGGTCTGTGTGCCGATATATTCTCGACTGATAATCATTTGTACTTGCCCTTTTGGCACAATACGCTTTCTTCTTCCAGTTGTTTTCCTATCCTCGCCCATACTTAAATCTTCCTTTCCAGACAGGGCAGGAGAACGTCTGGAAACGCCCCGCCCTGTCAATCAGATACCATCAATCCCCGCTGTTTACTTCTTTCTGTAATGCTTCAAGGAGTGCCGCTGCTTCATCAGCGTTCAACGTGATACCCTTTCCGCACTTCTCACGGTTCGGGGAAAAGCTGCGGATGTCATATTTCGGCTCTCTCCCGTTCCATGAAATAAGATTGATTTCCTTTGTGTAGCCGCTGTCACTCGCAGACAATACGGCGATTTCCTTTACAATCTCATACTGGATTTCTTTCATTCCTTACCTCATTCTCCTTGAAATTCTGTCTTTCTTCTGTTCCAAATTCCTGCATTTACTTCCCGAAAAAAGAAGGTTAGCGGCTGTCCCAATGTCATTAAGTTAACTAACCTATCACGTTTTGTGGTAGGTTAGTTTTTTCTATGGTACACTAAAAATAAAAGGGGAAAAGTCATGCTAGATCAGATTAAAGCTCATTTACTTGATAGTATTA
>NZ_JAMWEM010000014.1 GCF_024509525.1 Streptococcus suis | reverse complement strand
TGCATGACTCGCTTAATGTATATACATTAGGGGAGGTTTATTTTTATGATATCGGGAAGTAGCTCAGCTTGGTAGAGTACTTGGTTTGGGACCAAGGTGTCGCAGGTTCGAATCCTGTCTTCCCGATTGAAATTAGTTTTAACTATCCTTTTAACAGTGATTGAAGTGATAGGGAATATAGCCTGAGAGGACAAGTTTCGTTCTCTCATTTTTGATGTTTAACGTAATATATATCTTTGTTTTAAAGTTTGTAAAGTTCCTAAAGTCGAACGCTTGTCTCTTGATGTCTTTGATGAGTTTATTGGCCGCTTCCAGTTTAGCGTCTGAGAAATCCAATGTCTTCTGGACAACCTCTCTCGGTGTTACTGTTTGCCCAAAAGTGCGGGAATAGAAGCGATTCAGCGACAGTTTCCGACTCTCTTTTTGGAGAATACGCCAGTGATTTTTCATGGATCGATAAGGTACGAAAGTCTTCATAATATCAATTCTAGTCGTCATCATAGCACGGCTCAGGTGTTGGATAATGTGAAATCTATCAAGGACAATTTTAGCTTTTGGGAGTGAAACAGTCTGGGAATAGACTGTTTCAGCCTGAGCCTAGAGATAGGAGAGCGAAGGGGCTAGCCAATTTGAAGTATGGTCTAAACATAGCATGGTCACGACCTTGACAGTCTCTCTGATCGCCCTAGGATACTTGTAGAAATAGTTCTTGATGGTGGTTTGGCGGTTGTTGTCAAGAATGGTCACAATCGATCTTGTCTCAAAATCCTGAGCAATAAAGGCGAGTTTTCCTTTGTTCCGACTAAATTCATCCCAGCTCAAGACTTTTGACAATTTCATAAAATCATGCTCAAATTGAAACTGAGCCAGTTTCCTCTGGACGACCGACACGGAGATATGTAGTCTCCTAGCGATGGCTATATTGGTCATGTTTTCTGTATGGAGTTGTGTCACTTTCTCCCAAATAGGTTGGGATATCTGACAGTTTTTCTTGACTAGAGTTGTCTCAGCTACGGTCACTTTTTGGCAAGATTTGTATTGAAACCGCCGTTTCTTAAGCAGGAGGAGAGTCGGAAAAACCTGACAATCCAAAATCGGAATCTTTGATGACTTTTGAAAGTCGTATTTGATACACTTTCCTTGGCAATGAGGACAACGAGAACTGTCGTAATCTAGCTTTGCCCTGATTTCTAGATGGGTCTGATGTTTCAAAACAAAGAGAATTTTGATGTTTTTGTCTTTGATTCCAATTAGTTCTGTGGTATGATGAAATAGTTCCATATGAGTCTTTCTAATGTGAGTTTGGTTGCTTTTCATTATGGCTCTTTGTCAACTGTAGTGGGTAGATGAAAAGCTAACACCTAGAGAGTACGAACTTCGTTCTCTCTTTCTTTATGTTCAAAGCAATCAAAATCCGTTTTTTAAAGTTTTCAAAGTTCCTGAAACCAAAGGCATTTCTCTTAATGACTTTGATGAGATTGTTAGTAGTTTCCAGTTTGGCGTTGGAATAGGGCAATTCTAGGGCATTCAATACCTTGTCTTTATCCTTTAGAAATATCTTAAATACCGTCTGGAAAATAGGATTAACATTGGCTATTTCCTGTTTGATAAGGTCAAAGAAATAATCTGAGTTTTTCTCTTGGAAATGAAATAAGAGAAGCTGATAGAGTTGATAGTGTTGTCGTAGTTCCTCTGAAAAAGACAGTAGTTTTTCTAAGATTTCCTTGTTAGTCAAATGCATTCGAAACATAGGGCGATAAAATCGTTTATCATTGATTTTACGACTATCTTGTTGTATCAGTTTCCAGTAGCGTTTCAAGACCTTGTATTCGTGGGATTTTCTATCGAATTGGTTCATAATTTGAATACGAACGCGGTTCATAGCACGGCTAAGGTACTGCACAATGTGAAAGCGATCAAGGACGATTTTGGCATGCTGTTTAGCCAATTGGTAGTATGGACATAGTGATGACTTTAACGCGGTTTCTAGCCTGTCTGGAATAGCGTAGGAAGTGGTTTCTAATCGTGGCTTGCGTGCGTCCATCGAGGATAGTGATGACTTTTAGCGAGTCGAAATCCTGAGCGATGAAACTCATTTTTCCCTTCTTGAAGCCGTACTCATCCCAGCTTATATTCTCAGGCAACCAATTCCAGTCGGTTTTAAATTGGAACTCATTTAGCTTGCGAATGACGGTTGAGGTAGAAACGGCAAGGCGCTTAGTGATATCGGTCATAGACTGTTTTTCAATGAGAAGTTGAACGATTTTCTGGCGAACGATGTTTGCGATTTGGTGGTTCTTCTTGACCAGAGAAGTTTCCGCGACAGCCATTTTTCCGCACTCCTTACACTTGAAACGGCGCTTTTTCAGGCGAATGAGAGTTTGGTAGCCAGCACACTCCAGATAAGGGATTTTAGAAGCTTTCTGGTAGTCGTATTTGCCCATCTGTCCCTTGCAGGCAGGACATTTAGGAGGCTCGTAATCCAAGTAACCATGAAGTTCTTTGTGCGTTCCCATATCGTATTCATTTGTGATAATAATATTTTTGTCTTTGATTCCGATTAGTTCTGTGGTATGATGAAGTAGTTCCATATGAGTCTTTCTAATGAGTTGTTTAGTCGCTTTTCATTATAGGTCATATGGGACTTTTTGTATATACTCAAAAAGGCTCTATAATCTCTACAGTGGATTTACCCACTACAGTCTTATAGAGCAATTTTATTGGTTTAGATTAAATTCACTTCATCTGGTAAAGTCACAGTCTCTTTGCCGTTTCTATCTATAACTAGGATAGTTCGAGGATAGTAGGGATCAAAGGGGAGGTTAAAATCAACTGCTAAGCTGTGTTTGAAATTTTCTTGAGAGAAAACTAATGTAATCTTTCCAGAGCGATTTTTAATGGAAAAGCGAATGATATGCTTAAGTGGTATGACATGCTTAAGATAGTTGTCAATAAAGTACCAAATACTATCAATTAGTTCTCCAGGTATGGAGGTTACAATGCCAAAACTAGCATAGCGTCCCTTTGTATTTGTAAATGCCATGGTTTTCCTTTCTAAAGAAAAAAGCCTGAGAACAGGTTTTTCTTTCATGACTTTATCGGTTTCGCAGTTCTAAATATCTTTTGTACCAAATGTTGACATAGGCTTGAGAGAAGGGACCACGTTGATTGTTTATCCAGTCTACTAGAATTTTAACATTCTCTTTAAGAATATAATCAATATCTGTGGGGTAATTCATGAGTTTGCGATGACGCTCATACTCTTCCACATCAAGTAGACGTTTTTCTCCATCTGAAAAGACTTTAACATCAAGATCGTAATCGATGTACTTGAGTGCCTCGCTATCGAGCACATAAGGACTTGCAAGATTACAGTAGTATGATACGCCATTTTCGCGAATCATGGCGATAATATTGAACCAATATTTCTTATGAAAATAAACAATAGCAGGTTCTCTGGTCACCCATCGTCTACCATCATTTTCCGTTACCAAAGTATGGTTATTGACGCCGATGATAGCATTTTCTGTCGTTTTGAGTACCATGGTATCCTTCCACGCACGGTGGAGCTCTCCATTGTGTTTATAACTTTGAATTGTAATAAAGTCGCCTTCTTTTGGTAATTTCACTTGTTTACCAACTTTCTACAATTTCAGTTTAATCTTCTCTATTATAGCACATTTTTCTTTTAAGTGGGAATTTTTTATTCTAAGTAATGGCGGAGCGCGGATTTACTTTGGTCATAGTCATAGCCTTTGCGGGCAAGAGCTTGGAGGAGGCGTTGTTTCAGCTCGTATCCTTCATATTTTTTGCTGTATTTGCGGTGTTGTTTGTCTAACTCTTGGTAGATTAATTCTTCTTCGCGTTCAGAGTCGGCTTCTATCGCCAAATTGGTAATGGCTTGTTTGGCAAGTCCGTATTCAAATCCTTTAGCAATGAGTGATTGGGCTAGCTTGTCTTTCAAGGCACGCTGAGGGAGCTTTTCCTGGTATTTTTTCAGGAGTTTTTTGGCTAGTCGCTCTGCTATTTCTTCAAAATCCTCCATAGCAAATTCCTGTTCAATTAGGGATTTGGAGAGGCCTTTTTGAGCCAGTTTTTGTCGGAGGACTTGGGGTCCCTTGTCGCCAGAGTTGGCATTTTGGTAGAGAATTTGCTGGATATAGGCCTGGTCATCAATCCATTTTTCAGCTTCCAGTTGGTCCAAGATGGTAGGAATGATAGTGGGATCGATCTCGTGCTTGGTTAGGTAGTCTTGGACTTCCTTGCGGGTCCGACGTTTGAAGCTGATGTGATAGAGGGCTAGGTTTTTCCCGTAGGAAAGCTGGGCGAAGGTTTTTATCTCAGTCAATTCTTGTGGGGAAATCTCCTTGTCCTTACTGAGCATGAAGCGGACAATGGTATCTTCGGTGATGTAGAGAGTTTCAGTTTGGTCTAGCTCCAGCAGGTAGAGGCGTTTTTTCTTTTCAATCTTTGTGATTTTCATTCTTCCATTATACAGGAAATTCAGGTAAAATAGTAGTATGAAATTACAAGTGAAGCAGCGGATTCCGCTGAAAATAAAGCGTATGGGTATCAATGGAGAGGGGATTGGTTTCTACCAAAAGACCCTTGTTTTTGTGCCAGGTGCCTTGAAGGGTGAAGAAGTGTATTGCCAAGTAACAGCTGTGAAGCGAAACTTTGTCGAGGCTCGGTTGTTGAAAATCAATAAGTCCTCTAAGTTTCGTGTGGAGCCGGCCTGCTCTATTTATGAGGCTTGCGGGGGGTGCCAGCTCATGCATCTGCGGTATGAGCAGCAGTTGGACTTTAAGACTGACTTGCTCAAGCAGGCTTTGAAGAAGTTCCAGCCTGCTGGCTACGAGCAGTTTGAGATTCGTAGGACCTTGGGTATGGAAGATGCAACGCACTACAGAGCTAAGTTGCAGTTTCAGACGCGACAGTTTAAGGGGCAGGTGCAGGCTGGCTTGTATGCAGAAAATTCCCACCGTTTGATTGCTATTCAGGACTGTTTGGTACAGGATCAGGTGACGCAGGCTGTGGTCAATAAAGTGGCAGACCTGCTGACCAAGCACCGTATTCCGATTTATGATGAGCGGAAGATACAAGGTGTTCGGACGGTGATGGTCCGTCGGGCTCGGAAAACTGGTCAGGTTCAGCTGATTTTTGTGGTGTCCTGTCAAGTCAATCTGGCAAGACTGGTTCAGGAATTGGTAGAACATTTCCCAGAGATTGTGACGGTTGCGATCAACTGGAATCGTCAAAAGACCAGTGACATCTACGGAGAGAAGACGGAGATTATCTGGGGCCAAGAAGCCATTGATGAGGCTGTTTTGGACTATGAGTTCTCTCTGTCACCTCGGGCATTTTACCAATTAAACCCTGAGCAGACTGAGGTGCTTTACAGTGAGGCGGTCAAGGCTATGGATTTGCGAGGCGATGAGGCCTTGATTGATGCTTACTGCGGGGTGGGCACTATTGGTTTCGCCTTTGCTCGTCGCGTGGCGTCGGTGCGAGGCATGGACATCATTCCTGAGGCGATTGAAGATGCCAAAAAGAATGCTGTGCGACTGGGTTTGGACAATACTTACTATGAAGCTGGGAAGGCGGAGGAGCTCATCCCTAGGTGGTACCAGGAGGGCTATCGGGCAGATGCCTTGGTGGTCGATCCTCCTCGGACTGGCTTGGACGATGCTTTGTTAGAAACCATTTTGCACTACCAGCCAGAGAAAATGGTCTATGTATCCTGCAATGTTTCAACCCTGGCACGCGACTTGGTGAGCTTGGTCAAGGTCTATGATGTGCACTATATCCAGTCGGTTGATATGTTTCCTCATACGGCACGGACTGAGGCGGTTGTGAAATTGTCCAAACGAGATATCAACCATCATATTGAACTTGAAATCAATGAAGACGACCTCAAAGATATTTCAGTCAAGAAGGAAGCTACATATTCAGAAATCAAAGATTATGTCTTTAGAAAATTTGAATTAAAAGTATCTACCCTTAACATTGCACAAGTTAAAAGGAAACTTGGGATAACTGAGCGAGAGAACTATAATCACTCTAAGAAAGAAAATCAAAGAGTTCCAAATTGTCCACCCAAAAAAGAACAAGCTATCATCGATGCGTTAAGTTGGTTTGGAATGATTGAGTAATTAAATAAATTAAAAAGTGCAGAATACAGTTCTCTGCACTTTTTAACGTTCATAATCATTTGTATTGCGATTTTTACTTATTTGTTCTCGTTGTAACTTTTTGTGTTTATCGATGCGTTCAAATACTTTTTTCTTATCATTTTCTGTGAGATATTTTTGAAAATCGTCGTAAAGATTTATTGCAGGTTGGACTTCTTTCAATAGTGAATCCATTTTTTTCTTAGCTTCTTTTTGTTCAGCAATTCGTACTGACCTCTCATGTTGAAGCTGCTCCCTGGCTCTTTTTAATTCGCCTGTCAACTGGCTAATTTTCTGTTTCAATCCTTTGACTATACTATTGTTAAAGACTTTATCAATAAAATCATCTAAAATTTGTTTCATAGGTTTAGTATTTACTTGATATAACATTTTTTCAAAAATTTTCAAAGGTACAACAGCGAATTTTTCTTTTTTTCCAATTAGTCCACGTTCTTCCACTTTAAAATCTTTTGTAAATAGGTAATTCTTATCCTCTTTAATTCCAATATCCTTTAATAATTGTTCGTTGATAGCATTTACAGCTTCTTCCTGTGCCAATAACAATTCAACTTTTCCAACTTTTGCTTCAAACATCTTATCTAACTTATTAACCGACTCTTGCTTTAAATGAATGGTGTTATCAAATTGTTCAATTGACTGTTCTTTTCTATTAATCTCCTGATCAAGTATATTCAACTTCTCTTTCTTTTTTGCTAATTCTTTTTCTACGTTTGAGACCTCAGAAGTGATTTCAGCTTTAATCTCTTTCAATTTCTTTTCTTTTTCTGCTTCAAGTTTAGCCATCATTTCTTTGTACTCACGCATATCTTTAATATTATTCGTACCTACTTGCTTACGTTCAACTGCCATTTCTTTCAACAAGCCCTCTAAGACTTTAATTTCGTTGTTGCGAAAAGCCATCAGCTGAAATTTTCCTTTTTCCGTAAATCCCTCTTGCTTCAATGCTTTTGAAAAGCTGGGCTGTTTAGAAAGACCATTTTTGTAACCAGTTGCGACAGGAACTACATTTAGATGTAAATGCGGAGCACCTTTTTCATCAAGATGCACTACTGCATTATAAACACGAAAATGTGGATGACGTTTTTCGAAATCTTGCGCATATTTAGCTAAATATGACCCAATGTTGAGTTTATATCCTTCTGGTAATTCATCCCAATCCGCTTTTGATCCAATACCAATGATAAACTCTCTCTGTTGATCTAACGTATCAAGTTTACCAACATGTTTATAATAATCCTTAATTTCTCGATCTTTTCTTTTCTGCTTTTCATTATATTCCTTCAAAGCAGGTCCAAATTCCTTTTCATATAGCTCTCGAATATCTAATTGTTTCACTACAATATTTTGGTGACTTTTATCTCTAAGTATGTGTGAATGTTCTGGACTCTTCCATTCTTTTTCTGTTAAATCTCGATTATTATGTCGAATGTTTGTCAATCTCGGATTTGTTTTAAATGAAATAGTTAAGCTAGGCATTCCTATTGCTCCTTATTATTTATTTACTATAAGTTTGCCAAAAAACCAAATTTAAAAAATTCAAGCATTAATTTGTTGATGATTATTCTAGAATCATGTAATTAATTATTAATGTCATATTATTGAGCATAGAAATTTGTGGGAATAAATGATATGGCATTGGCTAATGAATAAGTCTAGAGTTGAAAATTGTGTGGATTATTTAAGTAATCCATATGTAAACAAATAATGGTTTTGTATAGTTAACTATTTTAGACGTAATTTTGGATAAATAAAAAGGACCACGTTCTCAAAAATAAAGGGTAAATAAAGAAGTCCACATTTTCTAAAATAATGGATAGATAAAGAAGTCCACATTTTCTGAAATAATGGATAGATAAAGAAGTCCACATTTTCTAAAATAATGGATAGATAAAGAAGTCCACATTTTCTAAAATAATGGATAGATAAAGAAGACCACATTTTCTAAAATAATGGATAGATAAAGAAGTCCACATTTTCTAAAATAATGGGTAAATAAAGAAGTCCATATTTTCTAAAAGAATGGGTGGATAAAGAAGACGACGTTCTCTAAAATAATGGGTAGATAAAGGAGACCATATTCTCTAAAAAATGGGTAAATAAAGAAGTCCATGTTTTCAAAAACAGCGGACCAATAAAGTAAGCCATTCTTTAACAGTTAATGGTCTTATAAAGTTACCCATTATGACTGTAAAAAATGGATAGATAAATGAACCCATTATTTTAGTAGAAAAGTGATTTTTTAAGATTGGTATGCTAATTTCTAAATTCTCAATATCTGAAAATTTTGTGTTATGATTGCTCGAATAGCGAGCAACGGCGAGGCGCTCCGCTATTCCTCGCCAAATAAATTAGACTCAATGATTCTCCTTAAAAAAATTTGAGAAGCAAGTAACATAGGTTTTTGTTACTTTTTGTCAAAAAGTAACGTTTTTGTAGTTTTGACAACCCTACGGTTCATCAAAACTACAAACGCTCTCCGAGGGGTCTTGCAGACGGCACATTCGTCCCTAAGGACGAAAAGACAATGTCCAAGAATCGCAAGGAATTCTCATTCTCCACTGTTATTTTTGATAAAATTTTGATATAATTTTATCAAAAACAGGAGGTGCAGAAATGCTTAATATTAGACCAGTCTCAGATTTAAGAAATCGATTCAGTGAAATAGAATCAGACGTTATAGAAAATGGTGAACCAGTATTTTTGACAAAAAATGGGTATGGTTCTATGGTTGTAATGAGTTTAGAGCAATATTCACTCTTAACGGACACAAGGGAGAAAGCATTGGATGAAGCAGATCAGCAAGCAACCATAAGTTCAAAACGATACACAGCCGAAGAAATTTTTGGAAGAGTGAGAAATAGGATTGATGGAGAATAAACACTTTGAACTTACTTTTCTACCACTCTTTGAACAAGATCTTAATGAAGCTGTAGATTATATTACAAATACTTTAAATAGTCCCCAAGCAGCTTTGAATCTAGTTGATGAAGTAGAAAAGGCTATTTTTGAAAGGTTAAAGAATCCCTCTGGCTACGCACCATTTCCTACACTCAAAAAACGTCCTCATGATTATTACACAATCAAAGTTAGAAACTTTACGATATTTTACGTGCTAATTGAAAACACTATGGAAATCCGTCGGATTCTTTATAGCAAACGTAATTTTGATAAGCTAATTTGAGAATAATTTAGAATTTTATGGAGAAGTGATATGAGTTTTGATCATTTAGTCGCACAAATCAATACAGCATCGGAAACACAGCGTGATCGTGGAACCTATTTTGAATATCTAGCCCGAGCCTATTTTCAAAATGAACCAACTTATAAGAATGAATTTAAAAACGTTTGGATGTTGTCGGATGTTCCAGCGGAATTTGGTATTCCAAAAGCTGATATCGGAGTCGATTTAGTGGCAGAAAAGCACACTGGTGAATTGGTAGCTATTCAAGCAAAGTTCTATAATCATGCTATCCAAAAGAAAGATATTGATTCATTTCTTGGCGAGCTTGGAAAAGATTATTATGAATCAGGAATTATTGTTGCATCAACTGATAAATGGGGAGCTAATGCAGAGAAAGCACTTGCTGATCGAAGTGATGTTGTTCGGATTGGGCTTTCAGAACTGCGAAATTCACGAATTGATTGGTCAAAATTTTCTTTTGATCGTCCTGAAGTTGTAACCGTAAAAGCTAAAAAGCAACCACGTTATTATCAGAATAACGTCATCACATCTGCATTAGAATATTTCAAAGAGCATGATCGTGGACAGTTGATCATGGCTCCTGGTACAGGAAAGACATTTACAAGTTTAAAAGTTGCTGAGGCAATGGCAAAGGAAGCTGGAAAGGAACAGTATGTTGTTCTCTATCTTGTCCCAAGTATCCAACTGCTGACTCAGACCTTGCGTGGTTGGAATAATGATACAGATATGTCCATGTCTTCAATGGCTGTTACCAGTGATCGAAACGCTAGTCGTGGAAGTATTAAGGAAAAAGATAAGGATGAGGAGACATACATCCAAATTAAAGCCAGCGATATCGGTTTTCCTGCGACAACATCAGCTAAGAAAGTTGTTGAAAATTATGAAGAGTTGATGACCCAACCAAAGAAAGAATTGCTCGTTGTCTTTGGTACTTATCAATCAATTGAGGTCTTAGGAAAGGCTCAAAAAAATGGATTCCCTGATTTTGACCTTATCATCGCTGATGAAGCTCACCGTACAACTGGTGCTAAAGCTTTAGGTGAGGAAGATTCTTCATTCACAAAAGTTCATAGTAACTTGAATGTTAAAGGGCTTAAGCGACTCTATCAAACAGCGACACCAAAACTCTATGGTCTGGATGCTAAAAAGAAAGCACAGGATAACTCTATTGTCATTTCAAGTATGGATGACGAGGAACTCTATGGTAAAGTCTTTTACCGTCTAGGCTTCGGTGATGCCATCAGTCATGATATTCTAACAGACTATAAGTTAATGGTTTTAGCAGTTGATGAAACAGTGGTTCAAAAAGATATGCAAAAGTCCCTGTCAGACCCTGAAAATGGATTGAATATTGATGACGTTGGTAGAATCATCGGTGTTTGGAATGGTATGATAAAACGGGAAAGTTTCACGGATAAAGTATCTGGTGAGCCTATGAAACGTGCCATTGCATTCTCAAGAACCATTGACGATAGTAAACGTCTATCTGCTCAATTTGAAAATGTCGTCAATGATTATCTTAACTCTGAGGAAGGTTATTCGGTAAATGTCCGTCATGTAGATGGGAATATGAATGCCTTGGAAAAGAATGAAGCTTTGGATTGGCTTGCTAGTGATGATATTCCAGAGGATTCTGCTCGAATCCTGTCCAATGTCCGCTTCTTGACCGAAGGGATTGATGTACCGAACTTGGATGCCATCATCTTTCTCTCTTCACGTAAGTCACAAGTTGATATCGTCCAAGCAGTCGGTCGAATTATTCGTAAGTTTGAAGGGAAAGACTACGGCTACATCATTCTTCCAATTGTCATTCCTGCTGGTGAAACTCCTGAAACAATTTTAGATAATAACAAGTCTTATGATGTCGTTTGGCAGGTTTTGAATGCCCTGCGTTCAGTTGATGAACGATTTGAAGCGACAATCAATAAACTAGAATTGAATAAAAAGAAGCCAAAGAATATCCAAATTATTGGTGTAGGTGGTGCTCCAGATGATCCTTCCATCAATACTGGAGATGGTACCTATATCAATGAACCGCAGGCACCTTATCAAACCGAGCTTGAACTTGAATGGGAAGCCGTCGAAGGAGCAATTTACGGAAAGATTGTTCAAAAGGTTGGGGACCGCCGTTATCTAGAAGACTGGTCTAAGGATGTCGCTGATATTGCCCGCCGGCATATTCAAGGAATCAACATAGTATTGGAATCAAATCCTGAGAGCAAAAAGGCTTTTAAGAGATTTTTGCATAGCTTGCAACATAATATCAATGAGTCAATTGATCAAAATCAAGCTATTGAGATGTTGGCTCAGCACTTGATTACTTTACCAATCTTTGATGCCCTTTTTGGCGAGTACGGTTTTATAAAAAATAATCCTGTCAGCTCTGCTATGGAACAAATCGTGGCAGAACTGTCTCAATATGGATTTGATAAGGAACAAAAAGAACTTGAGCCCTTCTATAACTCTGTTCGTCTGCGTGCGGAAGGGATTGATAATGCCCAAGCCAAGCAGAAAATCATCATTACACTCTATGACAAATTCTTCTCCACTGGATTCAAGTCTACGACAGAGCGCCTTGGTATCGTCTTTACTCCTGTTGAAGTTGTAGATTTTATCGTTAAGTCAGTGGATGTTGTCTTGAGGAAACATTTTGGTAAGACCTTAGCTAGCGAGAATGTTCATATCCTAGATCCATTTACTGGAACTGGTACCTTTATCACTCGTACTCTTCACTATCTCAAATCTCTTATGGATAAGGGAGAAATGAGCTACGCTGACTTGGTGAGAAAGTACACGCAAGAACTTCATGCTAATGAAATCGTCCTGCTCAGTTACTATATCGCTGCTATCAATATTGAAGCGGTCTTTGATGACATAAATGGTGAGGAAGATTACCTTCCATTTGAAGGGATTGTTTTGACGGATACATTTGAATCAACAGAGTCAGAAGATACACTGGATGACTCCTTCTTTGGGACCAATGATAAACGTCTAAAACGTCAGCAGGCAAAACCAATTACAGCTATTATTGGTAATCCGCCTTATTCTATCGGTCAAGGTAGTCAAAATGATAATAACCAAAATATTTCTTATCCTAAATTAGATAAACGCTTGTCGGATACTTATGTGGCAAAATCTAATGCAGGCTTAACTAAAGGGCTTTACGATTCTTATGTTAAAGCTTTCCGTTGGGCGTCTGACCGTCTCAAGGAGAACGGTGTCATTGGCTTTGTGACTAATGGTGGCTATTTGAATTCAAATTCTACAGATGGACTTCGTGCTGGATTATTTGAAGAGTTCAATCATATTTATATTTTTAATATGAGAGGAAATGCACTTGGGCTGGGAGAAATACGTAAAAAAGAAGGTGGGAATGTCTTTGGTGCAGGAACTAGAACATCTGTTGCCGTTTCCATCCTTGTCAAAGATGGTTCCGATAGTCATGAGATCCATTATCATGATATTGGTGATTACCTATCACAAAAGGACAAGCTCAATATTATTTCTGATTTTGGTGACATTTCGGCAATTGATTGGCAAGAAATCACACCTGATGATAACAACGATTGGCTTAACCAGCGCGACCCGAATTATCAGAAGTATCCTGTTATGGCAGGAGAGCAGGAATCAGTGTTTATTCAAAATATCATAGGAGTTTCAACTAATCGTGATAGTTGGGTATATAATTTTTCAAAACAAAATGTAGAACAAAATAGTCATAAGCTAATCTCTAATTATAATTTTGAATTAGAGAGATTAAAAACGGTACAGATTGATGAACGAAAATCTCTCTTGAATAGAAATGATAATTTTATTAAATGGTCAGTGAAACTAGAAGATTCAATTCAAAAATCTAAAGAAATTCAGTTTGATAAGGATAAAATCATTAAATCGTTATACCGTCCATTCACAAAGAAAAGTCTCTATTATGATAATGATGTAATAGAACGTCCTGGTCAATGGTATAAGAAATTCGGTGAAAGAAATCTTGTTATTTTAACAACTGGTAGAGGAGTATCTCGTGATTTTTCTCCATTGATAACGAATTTAATACCTAATATGGACAGTCTGGAAAAGGTTCAAAGTTTCATGCGTTACGACACTGAAGTGGACGAAACAGCACTTTTCCAATCGAATGACAACATGAATCAGGCTTTTGCGGACAAACTTGGGTTAAGTTTAGATGATACCTTTGCTTATGTATATGGGCTACTTAATTCACGTGAGTATCAGGAAAAATATGCTAATGATTTGAAGAAAGATTTGGCAAGGATTCCGATTGTGAGGCAGAAAGACAAGTATGTTGAAGTCGGAAAAGCCTTGATGGACTTGCACCTCAACTATGAAGAAGTTCCTGTTTATGATGATGTGGATATTCAGTTATCCGCTCAGCCATCTTACAAGGTAACTAAGATGAAGTTTGCCAAGACCCGTGATGAAAATGGGAAATTAGTCAATGACCGTTCAACTATTATTTATAATAATGATATTACTATCAGCAATATTCCAGAAAAAGCCTACCAATATGCTGTTAATGGTCGCTCAGCCATTGAGTGGATTATGGACCAGTATCAAGTTAAAACAGATAAGAAGTCTGGGATTACTGATGATCCTAACGATTACAGCACAGATGAAAAGTATATCTTTAATCTTTTGCTTAGAATTATCAATGTATCAATGCAGACAGTAGATTTAATTAACAGTCTGCCTAAATTTGAAGTGGAGGAGTGAGTTATATGTTTTTCTTCTTCTTTGAAGGTGAGAATGAGACTAACGATCAAGAGATTGAATTGCATTATTTATCGAATGCTATCTCATACGGTGTAGATAAAATTAATGACAAGGAGTTTTTTGATTCCAATGGGAAACTCGAAAAACAAGAGTCAAAAGATGGTTTTCAAAATGAATTTCAAGAGATTGATTTCAAACGTTTGATTAGCGAAAAAATTCGTAAAACTATTTATGGGGAGAAATACTCAAATATTGTTTTTCTAGCAGGTGCTGGAGCCTCAGTGGTAGGAGGAAACCCAAATTATGGGAAAACAGTAAATATGATTGCTGATAATGTATTTGAAGAGCTTCATAAATCTGCCGAAGATCTATTTACATTAGAAGAATTGTCAGCGCAATGTAGATACAAGGATGGGAACATACTAGCTAAAAATGAATATGAATCAACAGCTTCATCTAAATTGGCAGATGATTTTAATCTAGAAGATTTCTTATCAACATTATTCCATTATCGACCGTATGTTCCAAATAATGATAAAGTGAAGTTTAATGAAACTATTGATAAAATTTTACAACTGATTAAGGATAATACAAATTATTCATATGATAGTAAAGTTTTGAAGCACGGAGCATTATTAAATTTTTTATCAGGACTGTCAGGAAAAGATGGGAATAAATTTTCCGTTATTACAACAAATTATGATGTTTTAATCGAGGAAGCTGGTGCAGAAAATAATTTTGTTATTTTTGATGGATTTAACTTTACTCCGCTACCAAAATTTGATAGCAATATGTTTGAATGGAATCTTGTGAAAGAGGTCCAGAATGTCAATACCAGAGAAGTTGAATATAAAGAAAAGACATTCAATTTGGTTAAAATCCATGGATCACTTACTTGGGAAAAACAAGATAACGGTGATATCGTAAGAAAAAATAAAGACAGTATTACCAAAACAGATAAAATGGTAATGGTTTTTCCTAGCTCGGACAAGTTTGCACAAAGTTACCAAGAACCGTATTTTGAGCTGTTTACAAAATTTCAAGAATTAATAAAGCGTCCTAATACCTTGTTGATTTCATCTGGATTTAGTTTTGCTGATGATCATATTTCTAAAATGGTTACGCAAGCTCTGAAGAATAACTCAAGTCTTAAGTTATTAGTTACAGACTATAATATTGATCCGAATAGAGTGTGGAATGAGGATAAAAAACAATATACTGAAATTGAAGAGTGGGATTCCGGATATAACAAAAATTGGGCTGAGCTTGTACGTTTGATGGACGAAGGCTATCCTATTTCATTTTTAAAGGCTACTATGAATAGTGATTTAGTTGACTACTTGAGTGGAAGGTATTTAAATGACGAAAATTGATAGTTTTTATAAAGTAGCTGACAAGAGTAACTATTACCTTGGGATGATATCTCAAGTGAATCGTTCATATGCAACAATTCAAATAGAAAATCTTTCACTATTTTCATACAGAAAATTGAGAACGGATGTCCTTGCTCCGAATACGATAAATTATTACGTTTTGATTGATTCAAGTAACGGTCTATTCTTTGGAGAAATATTTCAGTCTAAAGTGCCAAATTCAGACAGTGTTCACGAAATGATGACAAATGGGCTACAAGAGAAAATTTTTCCAGAAATAAATTTAGATATTATAGGTTTTATACCTTTAGGTGAAAATTATTTTAAGCTAAATGGAACCAATACAGTTGGTATCACTGATAAAGTATATATCGCCAATGAAAAAGTTGTAGAACTCTTCATCAAATCAATAGAAGTCAATCCAGATAGTGAAAACCAGCTATCAACATTTGCAAATTTAGCTTTTAGCTCACAAAATTATCCTATAGAAATGCAACCCAAGACTCTATTCAATAGGCATTTAATGACTGTTGGAACTACTAATAGTGGTAAATCTACATCAGCCCTTAGTATTTTGGATAAACTGGTTAATGATGGCATAAGAACGCTAATAATAGATCCGACAGGGGAATATTCTGATTCGTTTACAGATGAAGAGGTAGATAAGTATATTTTGGGGAAGGATACTTTTATTTCAGTTTCAGCTTTATCCATGCAACAATGGTCAATATTGTTTGAAACTAATGATGGAACACAGCCAGCAGTTTTAGCCTCTGCAATTAGTTCACTAAGGTATCAAAACAAGAACAAACTATCTGGTGTATATGTAAAATTTGAAGAAAGAGTAGATGAAGTAACTCAAAATATAGGTTCCTTATCTCCAAGTGATAAAGAATTTGATATTAAGCTCTTATCAGAACAGGTATCAAATGAAGCTATTAAAAGAGAAAAAAGGGGGAAATTTTCATACTTTATTTATGACGATTTCAATTTTAACTCTAATCAGTATTTAGTTCAAAAAATAGACTATAAATTATCAAATACAAATTTCCTAAATTTCTTTAACTCAAGTGGTCAAGGACTGCTAAAAATTGTAGATAGTTGGGTAACAAGTGATACTAGAAAATCATTGTACATTGACGTTTCCCAAATTGGGACAACTGATGAAATAGGTGGTATGATTATAGATTTAATAACGAATTATATAATCAATGTTGAGAAGGATAAAATAAATCCATTCATAATATTTGTAGATGAAATTCATCGTTATACAAGAAGTGTAACTAAAGATGGGATTTCCTTTTATACAGGTTTAAATAGTATTGCTCGAGAGGGTAGAAAGAAAGGAGTCTTCCTCTTCTTAACAACTCAAAGTCCAAATGATGTGGATAAAATTTTGTTAGGACAAATAGGAACATTGCTGATTCATAGACTCACTTCTCCAGATGAACTTAAAGCGATACAAAACCACTTGTCTGAAAACCAAATTGGTCAGATTAAGAAATTGAACACAGGTGAGGCAGTCTTGACAAGTATTAATCTATTAAAAGATCTATATATTCGAGTTAAAAGATGTCACCGCGCTCACTATAATGATACTCCTAGTCTATTAATTAAAGATGATAATAATTCTTAGCTAATAGATAAGTGCTTACAATCAAAAAGTTCTTCTTGAATTTATTACGAGAAGAACTTTATTCTTTACGAAAAATCCTAAGGCTTAGTTAGTAACATATTTGAATAATAAACTAACTGAGGCATCCTACTTGGATGGTGAATACATGTCAAGTGAAACAGTTTTTTATTATTTCCAAAAAATGGCAGAATGTAGTTGAGTTATAGAAGGAGTTTATCATGATTGTACATGATTTACATTTCTACAAGCAACTACTTCTGCCTTTTGTAATGAGTAATCTGAGTCAAATAATTTCACTTGGAGATCATCTATGGATGAACTAGTGAGATTTTTGGAAGAAATGCTTCTGAAATACGGAGATAACCTTGATTGCTCAAATTTACCAATCAAGGAAGAAAACCTGTATTCTGATGAGTAGTTGCTTGTATTCTTTTTTAAAAAGAGTTAAAATACCCTTAAGATTATAAGGGTATTTTTGGGTCAAACTTTTTCAAGGAGAAATAAAATGAAGCGAAAGAAAGCCTATATCTATACAAGGGTATCTACAAATATGCAAGTTGAAGGATTTTCATTAGACGCTCAAGAAACAAGAATTCATCAGTATGCCAATGCTTTTGATATTGAAATTGTGAAAACCTATCAGGACGCTGGGAAATCTGGTAAAACCATGCTAGGACGAACGGAATTTATGACCATGATATCAGATATCGAAGCAGAAAAAGATAAAGTGGACTATGTACTTGTATTCAAATTATCACGTTTTGGTCGAAATGCAGCGGACACTTTAAAATCTCTAGCTATTATGGAATCTCATGGTGTGAATCTGATTTGTGTTGATGATGGACTGGATAGTTCAAAGGATTCAGGAAAGTTAGTTATTACGATCTTGTCGGCAGTTGCTGAAATGGAAAGAGAGAATATTATTTCTCAAGCCATGGAAGGTCGCAGACAAAAAGCGAGAGCTGGTCAATGGAATGGTGGATTTGCGCCTGTAGGATATTCACTTGTTAATGGTCAATTGCAAGTAAATCAAGAAGAAGCTGAATCAGTAAAAATGATTTTTGATTTATTTGCCAACAGTGATATGGGCACTATAGCTATTGCCAAGCATTTAGCTAACCTAGATATAAAGAAGCCAATTCGACACAATAGCACGCTTCCATATTTTTCATCAAGTGGCATTGCAAGAATCTTAGATAATCCAGTTTACAATGGAAAAATTGCTTTTGGACGGCGTGAAAGCACTCGAGATAAAGTTTCTGGTGAAACGAAAGTCAAACAGTCTGACAATTATATTCTAACAGACGGAATACATGAAGCCATTATTGACGATGAGATTTGGAATAAAGTGAGGAAAAAACGAGAAGCTAATGCCCATAAGTATAAACGTGAGAACCCAAGTAAGGGCGATTCTATTTATGTACTTTCGGGGTTGATAAAATGTCCATTATGCAATGCTGGACTTTATGGAAATAAAAGTATCAAGCGAAATAAAAATAAGAAAGATGAATACTATAAAAACTATTACTACTATGCTTGTAAACACAGAAAGCATGTAGATGGTCATAAATGCACATTCAATAAGCAACTTAAAACTGGAAATTTAGACCATGAAGTATTATCAATCATTAGTAAGTTAGTTTCAAGATCTGGTTTTGCAAGAAAACTGCAGGAGAAAATTAATATTCAAGTTGATACAAGTAGGATAGACAGTGAAATTGAACAATATAAGAGTCTCTTTCGCCAACTCAATGCAACCAAATTGAATTTAATCCAACAGATTGACACCTTAAATTTTGAAGATCCTCATTTTCAGCAGAAGTCAATTGATTTAGATATGAGGTTAAATACTATTTATGATAAATTAGCAGATGTAGAAATGCTAATTGAGACAAGTGAATCTAAACGAGAGGTAATCCTAAAGGATAAAATGACCGCTGATAATATTTATAAAATATTGGTCAATTTTGCATCATTTATGGATGTCATGAAAGATATCGACAAGAAGCGATTGTGTCAGATGTTGATTGAAAAAGTCGAGATTTATGATGAAAAAAATGAGGCAGGACGTTGGGTAAAAGCCATTCATTTCAAGCTTCCAATCATTGATGAAGACTTAGAAATTAGTTTGGACAATATTATATCAGTTGAGGCGGTTGTTAAATTAGTAAAAAAAGGCAGATAATTTTCTATCTTTTCTTGCTTTTATCTGATAAAAATAATATACTAAAAGTGGTTATAACCAATAGAGGAGGTCTGGACATGTTTGATTTGTCCAATGAAAAACCGCTTTATTTGCAGCTGGTGGATGTTTTAGAAGTGAAAATCAGAGAAACAATGGCCCCAAATGAAAAGTTGTTTTCGGAACGAGAATTGACACAAGTCTATGGCGTTAGTCGGATTACAGTACGTTTGGCTTTGCAGGAGCTAGAGAAACGTGGCCTTGTCTATAAGAAACATGGGAAAGGAACCTACGTGTCCGAAATACGAGAACCAGCGGTAGATTTATCAGCTGCTTATAGCTTTACAGAACAAATGAAGAAAATGGATAAGGTTCCTAAGACAATTATTCTTTTGTTGAGGACAATGGCTGCTAATGATTATATTGCCAGGAATCTTCAGTTACAGGTGGGGCAAGAAGTAGTTGAGTTAGAACGTTTGAGGTTGGCAGATGGGATACCTATGATGTTGGAGCGTACCTATATCCCAGCCCATCTAGTTCCTGATTTAACAGAAGAACGGCTCAATCAGAAACCCTTATATGAAATTTTCGGCGATGACTATGGACAGATTATTCGCTTGGCCGAAGAGGAATTCTATGCTAGTTTGGCTTTAGATAATGAGGCGAAACTGCTCGGTATAAAGTCTAATAGTCCTGTTTTGCACCTTCTTCGGAAAACCTATAATGATAAAAATATGCTCATTGAATATACTTTTAGTATAGCTCGAGCAGATCAATTTCGTTATAAAATTAGCCATCAACGTGGGGAGACTTCCTAAGGAGGTCTCCTAATATTTTAATGAAAATCGTAAAAATGCAAGTGGAACTATAGAAAATAAGTTTTCCACAAGATAGCATTAAAATGGTAAGCTGGAAGTTGTCAGAGATTTTTGCAAGTGGCAACTAGGAGTGTAGTATTTATTTCTTAAAGAAACAGCCTATTCTTTTCATTTACTCAGAGTAGTTGGTCAAGTCAATCAATAATATAATTGAGAGCTTGTTTATTGATGTTCAAGTGTTTTTTATACAAATAAAAAGACAAACTACCTAGTTGGAGTTTGTCTTTAAGCTAGACGATTTGAGGTCAATCGTTTTAGCGTTTATTGGCAGCGATTTCAAATTTGAAAAACTTCCAATGCTTGTAGGTTTCAACGTACTCTAAGACTTCTTCACTGCCATTTTTTCGAGTTGTTTTGACTTGCAGAATAGCAGGTTCTGTTTTGTTGAGTTTCAAGTGCTGAGCAACTTCCTTAGGAACAGGAAGAGCTACTTCATTGGTTTCTACGTAAGGTTCTTCAGACATGTGTATGTTGAAATCTAATTTGAAGCGTTGATAGATGGATTTGAAATGGTCTAAGTCTGCCTGACTATTTTGGATGTAGCGTTTTGGGATATAAGATTGGTGATAGATATAGGGTTGACCATCTGCCGTACGAACGCGAGTAATTTTGAAATAGCTGTCATTCTTATCCAACTCTAGTTTTTCAAGAATCTCCGTATCGTTTCCTTGTTCGCAGGAGAGGACGGTTACTTCATCATTGTCCAATGAAAAAACTTCAATATCTGAAAATTCTACTAGTTTCCCCTTGCGTGATCGTGATACAAAGGTTCCTTTACCTTGTTGGCGAACCAAATAGCCGTCTTTAACGAGTTCGTTTACAGCTCGGATAACTGTAATAGAGCTGACGTTGAACATTTTTGTCAGTTCAGCTTCTGTGTAAAACTTATCACCATTTTCAAATTTTCCAGAGATAATTTGTTGGCGTAGGTCGTTCTGAATAAGTTGGTACTTTGGTACTTTCATAGGAATTCCTTTCTAGTGTGGTTCATATTTCTCTTAATTTCATTATACTAAATATTTTTTTAATTTAAAAATATTTATCAAAAATTGAAAGATTTTTTTAAAAAATTAAAAAATATTCTGGACATAACCAGCTATATGTGTTAATATATAGATAGATAAAGAAAACGGTTACAGGAGTAGGCGATGAAAGACTTTCAAATAAAGGAAGAATTTTATTTAGATAGTCAGCCTTTCAAAATTCTATCAGGTGCTATTCATTACTTTCGAGTTCACCCTGATGACTGGTATCATTCTTTGTACAACCTAAAAGCTCTAGGCTTCAATACGGTTGAGACCTACGTTCCCTGGAATATGCATGAGCCCCAAAAAGGCCAGTTCCGATTTGATGGGATATTGGATATTGAAGCATTCCTAGAGCAGGCACAAGAGATTGGCCTCTATGCAATTGTTCGGCCTTCCCCTTATATTTGTGCGGAATGGGAGTGGGGTGGTTTGCCAGCTTGGCTGATGAAGGAGAAACTTCGAGTACGTTCGAGTGATTCGAGCTACTTGAAGCATTTAGAGGATTACTATGCCTTCCTCCTCCCCAAGTTAGCCAAGCACCAGCTGTCCAGTGGTGGAAATATTCTCATGTTTCAGATTGAGAATGAATATGGTTCTTATGGCGAGGAAAAAGATTACTTAAGAGCCGTTAGCAATTTGATGAGAAAATACGGACTGACCGCTCCCTTCTTCACATCTGATGGTCCGTGGCGAGCTTGTCTGCGAGCTGGAACTTTAATAGAAGAGGATGTTTTAGTCACTGGAAATTTTGGCTCTAAGGCAAAAGAAAATTTTGAACAGATGCAGGATTTCTTTGATGAATACAACAAGAAATGGCCACTCATGTGCATGGAGTTCTGGGATGGTTGGTTCAATCGCTGGGGAGACGAGGTTGTGCGCAGGGATCCAGATGAGCTGGCTCAGGCAGTCATGGACTGTATTGAGTTGGGGTCCATCAACCTCTATATGTTTCATGGAGGAACCAACTTTGGTTTTATGAATGGCTGTTCGGCCAGAGGTCAAATTGATTTGCCACAGGTAACATCTTATGACTATGATGCGATTTTAGACGAAGCGGGCAATCCAACCAAGAAGTTTTATGCCTTACAAGCCTTGATGAAAGAAGCTTATCCAGACTTGGCTTACGCCGATCCGCTGATAAAAGAGGCAAGGGTCTATGAGTCGGTTGGTTTAACAGACAAGGTTAGTCTATTTGCTACACTTGAAAATGTAAGCGATTCCTTAAATTCCTTCTACCCGCCGACTATGGAGGAAGTAGAGCAGTCCACGGGTTACATTTACTATCGGACAGAGCTTGAGAAGGATAAGGAAGAGGCTGAGCGTTTCCGAGTGATTGATGCCCGAGACCGCATTCAAGTATTTGTCAATGGTGACAAGCTTATTACCCAATACCAAGAGGAGATTGGAGAAGACATCGAGCTGGACCAGACTGACAAAATGGTTGAGCTAGGTATTTTGGTAGAGAACATGGGCCGTGTCAATTATGGGCACAAGCTGACAGCGCCAACTCAGTCCAAGGGGATGGGCCGTGGAGCTATGGCAGACCTGCATTTCATCGGGCAATGGACAACTTATCCGTTACCGCTTGATGATGTATCTGGTTTGGATTTCACAGGCGATTGGAAGGAGGGGCAACCAGCCTTTTATCGCTACCAATTTGAGCTAGAAGACCGAGCTGACACCTATCTGGATATGACAGGTTTTGGGAAGGGTGTCGTCTTTGTAAACAATGTAAATATCGGACGTTTCTGGGAAAAGGGACCGTATCTTTCTCTCTATTTACCAAAAGGATACTTAAAGAAAGGAGTGAATGAAATCATCGTCTTCGAAACGGAAGGCAGATTCAGAGAAAGTTTGGTATTTTCACAGGAACACGTTTATAAAAAATAGAATCTGATGGAAGAGGCTGGGTTCAAGCCTAACTCCACTCCTCAAGCTTAGCGTCAACACCTCAGTGCAGTAGTTGATTGGCTCTAACAATCTGGGAGAGTGATAGAGGTAGGAAATTAAAAAGAACTGTTTTCCACCTCTTGAGTTATTCAGATAAAGATTTATGAAGTAAAGGAGATACTTATGGCAATTATTGCAACACGTATTGATGGTCGTTTAATTCACGGTCAAGTAGCGAATTTATGGACAACGAAATTGAATATCAGTCGTATCATGGTGATTGATGATGCTGTTGCTCAAAATGACATTGAGAAGCAAGGTCTTAAATTAGCTTGTCCACCAGGGGTGAAGTTATCCATCCTGCCTATTGAAAAAGCAGCCAATAATATAAAAGATGGTAAATATGATAGCCAACGTCTCTTAATTGTTGCGCGTCGTCCAGAAAACTTCCTTCGCTTGGTTGAATATGGTGTAGATATTCCTGAATTAAACGTAGGAAATATGTCTCAATCACCAGAAACACGCTCCGTGACTCGTTCTATAAATGTTGTAGATAAAGATATTGCTGATTTTGACGCCTTGGTAGTGAAGGGTGTGAAATTGATTGCTCAAATGGTACCAGGTGACACACCAAAAGACTTTATGCCACTCTTGGATAAAGTTAGATAATATTCGGATATTTTTGAAAAATTTTAAAGGAGGAACACTATTATGCAATGGTGGCAAATATTACTTCTAACGCTCTATTCTGCTTATCAGATTTGTGATGAGCTGACCATCGTATCGTCAGCAGGCTCACCAATCTTTGCCGGCTTCATTACAGGTTTGATCATGGGTGATATGGAAGTGGGCTTATTAATTGGTGCAAGTTTGCAACTCGTAGTTTTAGGGGTGGGAACCTTCGGAGGTGCTTCTCGGATTGATGCAACCTCAGGAGCAGTTCTTGCGACAGCCTTTTCTGTTTCGCAAGGTTTAGATCCAGAAATTGCGATTTCTACTATTGGTGTACCAGTTGCAGGTCTGTTAGTTTATACTGATATCTTAGGACGTTTTACCACTACTTTCTTTGCTCACCGTGTAGATGCAGCAATCGAACGTTTTGACTATGCTGGTATTGAACGCAACTACCTTCTTGGTGCAATTCCGTGGGCACTTTCTCGTGCACTTCCAGTTTTTCTTGCATTACAATTTGGTGGAGGACTTGTCGAAACTCTTGTAACAACAATTGAATTACCAGAATACAAATGGATTGCAGCAGGCTTAACTCTTGCAGCTCGTATGCTTCCAGGTCTCGGATTTGCAATCTTACTTCACTACCTTCCACTTAAACGTAACCTTCACTACTTGGCAGTTGGTTTTGCCCTTACAGCTATGTTGACTGTTCTTTACGGTAACGTATCAGCTTTGGGTGGTGCAGTTGCTGGTATCGTTGGCACTCTTCCTGAAGATGCAGGCGTAAGCTTTGTCAATAACTTCAAAGGTTTGTCAATGATCGGTATCGCTATTGTGGGTGCATTCCTTTCAGTACTTCACTTCAAAAATAGCCAAAAAGTAACTGTGGTTGCTCCATCACATTCAGAAAGTGGGGAAATTGAAGATGACGAAATCTAATTACAAATTAACAAAAGAAGATTTTAATCAAATCAACAAACGTAGTTTATTCACTTTCCAACTTGGTTGGAACTACGAACGTATGCAAGCTTCAGGTTACCTCTATATGATTTTGCCACAATTACGTAAAATGTATGGTGATGGTACTCCTGAGTTGAAGGAAATGATGAAACTACATACCCAGTTCTTCAATACTTCACCATTCTTCCATACGATTATCACCGGTATTGATTTGGCGCTTGAAGAAAGTGATGGCGTAGCTTCGAAAGATGCGGTGAACGGTATTAAAACTGGTTTGATGGGACCATTTGCTCCGATTGGGGACTCCATCTTTGGATCCTTAGTTCCAGCAATCATGGGTACCGTGGCAGCGACTATGGGGAAAGAAGGTTCTCCGGTTGGTATTTTCCTTTGGGTTGCCGTAGCAGTTGCTTATGATATTTTCCGTTGGAAGCAGCTAGAAGTTGCTTACAAGGAAGGTACTAAGTTGATTACTACCATGCGTGATAAGTTGACTGCTCTTGTGGATGCAGCCTCTGTAATGGGTGTCTTCATGATGGGTGCCTTGATTGCGACTATGATTAATTTTGAAGTGACTTGGGCTCCTCAGATTGGTGAGAAAGTGATTGATATCCAAGACTTGCTTAATACCATCTTCCCTCGCTTGGTTCCAGCAATCTTTACCGGCTTTGTCTTCTGGTTATTGGGACGTAAAGGAATGACCTCAACTAAAGCTATTTTAATCATCATCTTACTTGCTTTAGGACTTTCTGCTATGGGTCATTTCTTATTCGGTATGGTATAATATGGTTAAAAGTCTGGTCTTAGTAAGTCACGGCCTCTTCTGTGAAGAATTAAAAAAATCTACTGAGATGATTATGGGGCCCCAGGAGGACATCCATACAGTAGCACTCTTGCCAGAAGAAGGCCCAGATGACTTCAAGAAAAAGTTTGAAACGACTATTGCCTCGTTAGATGACTTCGTTGTCTTTGCAGACCTATTAGGTGGAACACCGGCCAACGTAGTTTCGCGTGTGCTTCTAGAAGGAAAAGAATTTGACATGTATGCTGGTATGAATATGCCGATGGTCATTGGTTTCTTGAATGGCGTCTTGCTCGGTGAAGCCGTAGACTATGTGGAATTTGGTACAAACAACCTAGTTCATGTCAATAGTCTATTAACAAGTGATGAAGATGAGTGAAAAACTCCAGTGGAGTTTTTCAGCCCGAGCTTAGAAATAAGAGAGCGAGGGAAGTCTAAGTGACTGTTTCAGCCCGAGCCTAGAAACGGGAGAGCGAGGTAACTCAGTGATTGTTACAGACGGATTTGATTTTCGTTAATTATAAACTGTTCTATAGTTGATAGGCTTTAAGTATCCTGAGACTGGGGAAACCCGGTCTCTTTTTGTATGGAGTATCATTTGTCATATTTCTTGTTACATTGCTCTATCCTATCATGTTGTGAAACTCCTTCCTACCATTCTTAGTCTATGGAGAGGAATAATAAAATGCCAGAGGCTGGGCAGAAAGCCCAGCACCTCTTCTCAGAGTTCGTGTCAACATCTCAGCGCAGTGGTTGATTGGCAGATTTGTTCGTGTTTTACACTCCAAATCTGACCTAATCAACTGTGCGGGGGTGGGAAGACGAACTCTTTTTAAACTGGTCGAGTTCTTATACGAAAACTCAAAAGAATGCAAAAACTCCCTCCCTATGATAGAATCAAAGCGAAAAAATTTTTGTATTTAGGCTACTAGCTCGTCCCTAGTAGTCTTTTTCTGTGCTAAAAA
>NZ_JAMWEM010000013.1 GCF_024509525.1 Streptococcus suis | reverse complement strand
GCTTTGTGCACGATACCTTTTACCTTACCATACATCTCTTCAAATCTCATGAACTTTACTCCTTTGGTTTTATATGAATTAGTCTATACAAAATAAATGGAGTTAAAAAGGACATTTTTGTCAGGTTTGAAAATTTATGATGTGCCGTAGCACTATTTATTCACTATTTTATAGTAGATTTTCATTTTTCCAGTGACCTTAGAGCTCGATTTGCAGGTTAGGCCATTTCTGTTGCCAATTTTTCTTGGTCAAGCGGGAGCGGTAGAGGGACATACGTTCTGGATTCTCTTGGAAATGCGGTGTAGGCCGCACACGATAGCGGAGAATCTCCTCCAGACCATAAGGACAATAAATTTCCACTTGCCCATCCACTAACAGACGAGCACCAATTGCCGTACACCGTTCGGGATACTTGCTCATGGCATCTTTGGAAGAGGTGTAGGGCTGGGTATGCGGACTATGCTGGTGCATATAGACCTGATTTTTGACTTCCCATTGGTAACTCGGATAAGTCTGACGCAAATACTTCTCAATCGCTAGCGTTTCTTCATAGGAAACAGCTGCATCTTGAAAAATCACATCTACATCCGTTCCTAAATCGAAGACTCCGCCATTCCACAAAAAATTCCGCAAGGTCCCCGCACAGAGCCAAGCGTCCTCCACTTCCAAGGAAGCAACAATTTCTAGGATTCTTTTCATATCCTTGTCCGCCAACAAGGCTTGTTCAAGGTCTGACTGGTTTTTCATAGGCTTATTATAACAGAAAACCCAGCACGGTGGCTGGGCTTTCTAGGAGATTATATGAAAAAGATGTTTACAGTATAAGCTCCCTAGCTTAAAGTTTCCTTAACACTTGAATAATTGCTCGATTTCCCACAAATCCGCAATCTTCCGATTTTTCTCCACGCCGTCAATCTGGAGGTTGATGCTCTGAATCCCTGCATTGACAGCCGTTTCGACATCCAGCAGACGATCGCCGATATAGTAGGTGCTTTCCTTGTCCAGTCCGTATTTTTTGATGAGAAATAGCAGAGCTTCTGGACTTGGTTTACGGGCAAAACCAGAATCGCTGGTCAAGATTTCTGTGAAATGGTGGCGGACACCCAAATCCTCCAAAACCTGAAAAGCATTGTCACTCTTGTGTGTGTAAACGAAATTTTGAATTCCTTTCTCTGCTGTCCAGTCCAGAATTTCACGCGCACCAGCCATCAAGGGAATCTGCGTATTTTTCTCCTTCAAGGAAGTCGCACGCACATGATTGAGCTCATCGCTATCCAGACCGTACTTGTCCGCATCACGCACCAGCAAATCCTTGACAGAATAGCGCAGTATAAATTGTTTGACTTCCTCACGGTCAAAAGGAAGATTATACTGCTCATAGGTTTCTTGAATCCCTGCCAAAATCGCTTCATAGGAATCCAAAAGCGTTCCATCCAAATCCCAAATAAATGTCGGTATCATCTTATCTCCATTCGTAAGCCTGATAGGGTCTGTCCAGTTGGTAGCCCAGCTTTTCAGCTAGTTTCAAGGATGTCAAGGTGTGGGCATCCCAGCTTGGATAGAGTCCACGGTCTAAACAAGCTAAAATTAACTGAGCCGCACAGGCTTTTGCCAAACCCAGACCCCGATAGTCTTCCCTAGTATCCACTTCTATCTCAATCCCAGCTGAATATCTGGCATAGGATGAAGCCCCTGAGACCACCTGCCCCTTATACAAGATGACATAGCCCAGACCCAAGTCCAAAAATTGTTCCACATCTATATAATTTCCTACCAAATCCCGTGACCATTCCTCTACCAGACAAGCCTCGTACAGATTACAGTCAATCAGTTTCATATCAAAGCTTTCAGGCAAGTCATCAACCAGTTTCTGTAAATGCCCAAGGTCAAATTCAGCGTCCTTTTTCGTAGCATAGCGGGTAAAGGACCGAATCCCGTCTCCGTAAGCTTCTTCTATCAAGTCTGACCAGGCTTGGTTTTAAGGGACTGGAATCATATCCTTACCCTCGCACATTTTTAGCAAGTCTCGATGTGGCTGGCCAGCTAAAAAACCAAAGAAGCTCTGCCGTCCATAGAGAGCTAGAGCTGACTGGGGCAATTGACTATCATCAACATAAATGTCTCCCATGGTACCTTCTAAACAGGTCCAGATAATCGTCTCAGGCCAGTCTCCAAATAAACGAGCTACTTGTCTCATCTGCTCTGCCATTATTTTTCCGTATAGGGATAACCCATGTGCTCGTAGGCCTTGGCTGTCGCGACCCGCCCTGTCCGTGTCCGCATAAGAAAACCTTGCTGAATCAGGTAAGGCTCGTACATGTCCTCCACCGTCTCACGCTCCTCGGCAATATTGACCGACAGGGTGTTGAGGCCGACAGGACCACCGCCATACATCTCAATCATGGTACGGAGAATCTTCTGGTCCACATAGTCCAGCCCCTCGCGGTCCACATCCAGCATAGTCAAGGCCTTATCCGTAATGGTGTCATCAATCAGACCGTCGCCCATAATCTGTGCAAAATCCCGCACCCGCTTGAGCAGACGGTTGGCGATACGGGGAGTTCCACGAGACCGACGAGCCAGCTCGATAGCGGCTTCATGAGTAATCTCCATATCAAAGATATCCGCCGTCCGCTCGACAATCTCCGTCAAATCAGCCAGTTCATAGTACTCCATGTGCCCGGTAATCCCAAAACGAGCCCGCAGAGGATTGGACAGCATACCCGCACGAGTGGTCGCTCCAATCAGGGTAAAAGGTGGCAACTCCAAATGCACGGACCGGCTGGCCTCCCCAGCCCCAATCATAATGTCGATGTAGAAATCCTCCATAGCAGAGTAGAGAATTTCCTCGACCGCCATAGGCATACGGTGGATTTCATCGATAAAGAGGACGTCGCCAGGCTCCAAGTCGTTGAGAAGGGCCACCAAGTCACCTGCTTTTTCAATAACAGGACCACTGGTCTGCTTGATATTAACGCCCAGTTCGTTGGCGATGACAAAGGCCATGGTGGTCTTCCCCAAACCTGGAGGTCCAAACAGAAGGGTATGGTCCAAGGCTTCATCACGGAGCTTGGCTGCTTCGATAAAGATTTTCAGCTGGTCCTTAACCTTGTCCTGACCGATGTATTCATTTAATTTCTGCGGACGCAGGGTACGCTCAACGTACTCCTCGTCCTGCATTTGTTCCATATCTAAAATTCTAGTCATGAAACCATTATAGCACAAAAAGAAAATACCAGACTCAATGAGTCCAGTATTCTCAGGAGATTATATGATACCTAGCTCTTGTCGCTTGCGACTTAGAGCTAGGGACACCTTTAGGTGAAAAGATATGCCAGCCGTTTGAGCTTTAGCTCTTACGGATGACGATACTGAAAGTGATGGGCTATTTCTAGCTTGGATATAGTATAACTCGCCAAGCTTAAGGGAAACTAAAAAATTCTCTGGAAAATCCAAAGAATTTTGATTTTTTTATAACCCAAGTCGTTCAAAGATGTCATCCACCCGCTTAGCATAGTAGTCTGGGTTGAAGAGTTCATCGATTTCATCCTGGCTGAGTTTGGCTGTCACGCGCTCATCCGCTTCGAGAAGGGGCTTGAAGTCCACTTGATTATCCCATGACTGCGCAGTTTTTGGTTGCACCAAGTCATAGGCTTCCTCACGGGTCATGCCTTTTTCAATCAAGCTGAGCATGACACGCTGGCTGTAAATCAAGCCAAAAGTCGACTCCATATTGCGTTTCATATTTTCAGGGAAGACCGTCAAGTTCTTGACGATATTGCCAAAACGATTGAGCATATAGTTGATAAGAATGGTCGTATCCGGCGTAATGATCCGCTCCGCTGACGAGTGGGAAATATCGCGTTCATGCCAGAGAGCCACATTCTCAAAAGCTGTCACCAAGTGACCACGCACCACGCGAGCCAGACCGGTCATATTTTCAGAGCCGATAGGGTTGCGTTTATGGGGCATAGCAGAGCTGCCCTTTTGGCCTTTGGCGAAATACTCTTCGACTTCTCTTTGTTCAGATTTTTGTAGTCCACGGATTTCTGTCGCCATACGCTCGATAGACGTTGCAATCAAGGCTAGGGCTGAGAAATATTCTGCGTGAAGGTCACGAGGAAGAACCTGAGTCGAAATTTCCTGCGGACGAATGCCCAATTTGCCACAAACATACTCTTCCACAAATGGAGGAATATTAGCAAAGTTTCCAACCGCACCTGAAATTTTACCAGCCTCAACACCCTTAGCTGCCACATCAAAACGCTCCATGTTGCGTTTCATTTCGCTATACCAAGTCGCCAGTTTCAAACCGAAGGTCGTTGGCTCCGCATGGACACCGTGGGTCCGCCCCATCATGATAGTGTACTTGTGCTCACGTGCCTTGTCGGCGATGATAGTGGTAAAGTTTTCAAGGTCACGACGGATGATATCGTTGGCCTGCTTGTAGAGGTAGCCGTAAGCCGTATCCACCACATCGGTCGATGTCAGACCGTAGTGTACCCACTTGCGTTCCTCACCAAGACTTTCCGAAACCGCACGCGTGAAAGCCACCACATCATGACGGGTTTCCTCTTCAATCTCTAAAATGCGGTCGATGTCAAAAGTCGCCTTCTCACGAATCAAGGCCACATCTTCTTTGGGAATCTCACCCAACTCAGCCCAAGCCTCATCTGCGAGGATTTCCACCTCCAACCAAGCCTTGTACTTGTTCTCTTCACTCCAAATAGCCGCCATCTCCGGGCGGGAATAACGATTGATCATGTTTAAGACACCAAGGGCGACAAGAAAGCGACTGAATTTTAGGAAACCAACGACGGACGCTTGCGTCCTAGGCGGTTTATCTAAATTCCGAGCTTTCCGCCCGGGTTCAGTTGTGCTAACTTGTAACCCATTCCTTTCTGTTTTACAATTTTTTGATAGAGAATTAAGAGTGCCCGTATTCAATTTAGAGAATACGGCTACCCTTGTTCCTTTCTATTTTTCTTTGCCCTAATGGGCGATTTTATTTTTTACTATTTAACTTCCAGCACTTTTTCTAAATCTCGGAAATACTGCTTTTGCTGCTTTCTTAAATAAAGCCAGACAAATGGTGTCAAGAGAACATTTTTAACAGTGACATTTTCTGTAAAATCTAGGACAGTTTGCCCATCATGATAATCAAACTGTCCTAGCCAAGTGCCTTGGAGATTTTTATTTTCAAACTTAAGTTCCCAGAGCTTGTACAAATCGACTTTGATCACCTTAAAATTTGTCTGAATACCAGTTTGAGTGTATTCAATAAAATGTTTCTTGTCTATCTTTTCAAAATGACCAAGATCACTTCTCCAAGTTTGATTGGATAAATCAGTGACAAGTTCCCATACCTTATCAATGGGATAAGAAAAACTTGCTTTCCTATTAGATTTTACCATAAGTTCGCTCCTATTTTAACGACTAATTTGATACTAAATTAGCATAAACGCAGCACATCGGCCTGAAAAGATATTATAAGATCACGTTTACTAACTTTCTTAAATCCCAGCCAACTTAGAAAATGAGCGTTATTTCTGCCTTTGCTAAGCCAATAGATAAAGGGAATTGGAGCAAACAATACTATTCTAAAAGGCTGCTAACGACTTTTGAGAAGAAGAGTTCTATATGTTAACCTCCTAATACCTAACCTACCACTGCAGCATCTTCTGCCAAAATAGTCATCTGTCTCTTTCTAATCTATTCATTCACCGCTAATTGCGCTGCTTTCTCCGCGTGGATAGCTGTTGTGTCATAGAGGGGAAGGTCTGTGTCTGCTTGTTTGACCAAGAGGCCAATCTCTGTGCAGCCTAGGATAACGGCTTGGGCACCAGCATTTTTCAAATCATCAATGATGGCAAGGTAGGTTTGCTTGGAGTTGTCTTTGATGTCTCCCAAACAGAGCTCATCATAGATGATTCGGTTGACCTCGGCAATGCCAGCTTGGTCTGGAATCAGCACTTCTAATCCCGCTTCAAGCAGTTTGTCCTTGTAAAAATCTTGAGTCATGGTGTACTTGGTGCCCAAGAGACCAACCTTTTGAATGCCATTTTCAAGAAGAGACTCAGCAGTTGCCTGTGCAATGTGCAAAATAGGAATGGTGATTTTTTCTTGAATCTGCGGAGCCACCTTGTGCATGGTGTTGGTGCAGATGACAACAAAGTCGGCACCAGCCTGCTCGAGCTTCTGGGCAATTTTGCTCAGCACTTCCGCACTCTTAGCCCAGTCGCCGCTTGCCTGATAGTGCTCAATCTCTGCAAAGTCAACACTGTAAAGCAGAATTTTGGCCGAATGCAGCCCGCCAAGCTCATTTTTGATTGTCTCGTTGATGAGCTGATAATAGGAAGTCGTACTCTCCCAGCTCATTCCGCCGATAAGACCGATTGTTTTCATGTTTGTTCTCCGATTAGTATATAAATTTCTATTATTTATGGGCAATTAAAGGTACTCCCTTTTTCTTTTGTTTTTAATATATTAAAACGATTAAATAGAGCAACACTATATGCAATTCAATTATTGAAATATTTAATAACCATTTCTGTTACAAATCTAACAGGATTTTGTTCAACATGGTAAAACGCATATCCCAGTAATACCAATAGAAATATACAATAAGAAGATACCCTACCTTTAGACGAAACCTTTAAATTTTCTTTTTTCTGAAAGATAGAGATGCCTTCGAAAAATAAAACCAACAAAGTCATCAACAAGATAGCAAAAATTGAAATATTTCTTGTTTTGTTAATTTCAAAATTTGTAAATAATTTTAAAAACTCTGGAAATGGAGCTAAGATTGATTCAATAGTTGACTGTAAACCAGAAAATTTACCAAAATCAACTTTTGTATTTGTTTCCCAAAATTCTTTTACATTATTCGGTAAAAAATTTAATGCATAAAAAGCTACAGTACTTATTATTGGAGGAATTAGTTCAATCTTGTAATCAATACCTAAGTGCTTATATCTTAGAATTTTTATTAAAGAAATTACCATTATGATAAAAATCATTAACTTTCCTACCAATGAGTAGAAAAGATAGATCCCAAAAAATATTAAACTGACTATAATTGCAGGACTGTAGTCATTCTGATTTGTAGAGTTTGAATTAGTACTTTCTTTAATATTCTGAGTAAAATAGTATTTATCGCCTACATCAATACTCACCGATGGAGTAGATGGTTTAAAGAGAAAAACAACTCCGATAGCCGACATTATTAACTCTAAGATGGGTACAATATAATTAATAAAAATTTCCAAAGCAACCTCCTAAAAATCCACCCCTTCCCCAAACTCTCTCACCTCATCCGCCTCACCACTAAACACCGTCACGTGTCCCATTTTGCGGTTGTGCTTCGCTTCTAGTTTACCATAAAAGTGGGGATGGGCGGTAGGGTTTTCTTGAAGAAAGGTTTGGACTGTTTCCATGTCTTGTCCCAAAACGTTAATCATAACTGCTGGTGAAAGCAGGCGGATAGGGGGGAGAGGCTCACCTAGAATGCCTCGAATATGAGTATCAAACTGTGAAAAATCACAGGCTTCAATCGAATAATGCCCTGAATTATGAGGACGAGGGGCGATCTCGTTGACCAGAATGTCCTGACCTGCCACAAACATTTCAACACAGAGGGTGCCT
This sequence comes from Streptococcus suis, assembly GCF_024509525.1. GTDB lineage: Bacteria > Bacillota > Bacilli > Lactobacillales > Streptococcaceae > Streptococcus > Streptococcus suis_AC. The sequence continues at coordinate 30,247 of NZ_JAMWEM010000013.1, read as the reverse complement.
GCTAAATGGAGCTTGTCTGCGATTTGCAGGGCCATGGTTTTGGCTTTTTCAGCTAGTTCGTCTGAAATACGGGCAGGCACGATGGTTTTGTAAAGAATATTATTGCGGTGGATATTTTCCTGTACAGGAAAGACGGTGTAGTCGGAGCCATTGCCAGACACAAGGACGGAGATTTCCAGGTCGAAATTCACAAACTCTTCCAAAACACACTCGGCAGAGTTAGCTAACTGACTAGCCTCTACCAAGTCCGCCTCTTCTCGAATGACCTTCTGCCCATGTCCGTCATAGCCCCCAGTCGCTGTCTTTAAGACATAGTTTTTGCTGAGGTCCAGGCCTTCTAGGTCCAGGCTAGAAGTGACGACTTTGTAGGGGGCGACTTGCACGCCAGCTTTTTTTGCCAAAAAATCCTTCTCAAAAATGCGGTTCTGGGAAATGCGGAGGAGGTCTGTCCCTTGAGGGAGCTGACCGTCCTTGATGACCGCGTCCAGTCCGTCGGCATCGACATTTTCAAACTCGTAGGTCAGGACATGGCACCGCTCCGCCAGCTGTTTGAGGGCCGCCACATCGTGATAGGGAGCGACGATGACCTCGCTAACCTTGGAGGCTGGGCAGTCCGCCGCAGGATCCAACGTGATGACCTTGTGGCCCATGTAAATAGCAGAAATAGCCATCATCTGCCCCAGCTGACCGCCGCCGATAATTCCGATTGTCTTAGATGAGGTCATCTGTCATCGCCTCCGCAATTTTTTCTTGTTCCTTGGCAAAATCTGCCAGCTGGGACGCAATGGTTTGATCTTCAATGGAGAGAATGCGAAGAGCTGTCAGGGCTGCGTTGGTAGCACCAGCTTCGCCAATCGCCATAGTCGCAACAGGGACGCCGCCCGGCATCTGCACGATAGAATAGAGGGAATCCACACCGCTGAGGGCACGAGATTGGACTGGAACACCGATAACAGGCAGGGTCGTCTTAGCTGCCACCATACCCGGCAAATGAGCCGCACCACCCGCTCCTGCGATGATGACCTTAATACCACGACCACGCGCCTCTTCGGCGTGACGGAACATGAGGTCTGGTGTGCGGTGGGCAGAGACCACTTTCTTTTCATAGGCTACGCCAAATTTGTCCAGCACTTCGGCTGCTTTTTTCATGGTTTTCCAGTCAGAACTAGAACCCATAATGATGGAAATTGGAATGTTCATATTTGCACTTCCTTTTCTTATGCCAAATTATTTAACAGCTTTACTTCCAATATCTGTCCGATAAAAGAGGCCTGTTGTATCTTGTTTCTTCAGCTCCGAGTAAATTTTTTCCTGGGCTTCTTGTACGGTGTCTGCTGTGGTGACTAACATATAGACCCGACCGCCGTTTGAAAGCAGTGCTCTGCTATTTTCCGCAAAACGAGCCCCTGCATAGTAAGTGATGATATCACCCTCGGTCTTAGACGGCAAGGTCACACCTTTTTCATAATCCAGAGGGTAGCCATTTGATGCCACAACTACGCCCAGCGTCACGCCGTTTTCCAGCCAAGTCAGCTGTGTCGGGCGTTTGTGGAGGATGTCGTCGATGTTCTGAGCAAAATCAGAGGTCAGGCGAGGCAGGATAATCTGGGTTTCTGGGTCGCCAAAACGGGCGTTGAACTCGATGACCTTAGGACCTTGGTCGGTCAGAATCAAGCCAGCATAGAGCACGCCCAGATAAGACCGCCCTTCCGCAATCATGCCGTCCAGAATGGGCTTGACAATGGTGTCAACCGCTGTATCCACCACGCTTTGAGGCAGGTGGAGAACAGGAGCGTAAGCCCCCATGCCGCCTGTGTTGGGACCTTGGTCGCCATCAAAGGCACGCTTGTGGTCTTGGGCTGTCGGCAGAATGTAAAATTGGTCGCCGTTGACCAGGGCAAAGAGGGAAAACTCCTCACCCGCCAAGAACTCCTCGATGACCACGCGGGCACCCGAGTCGCCGAACTTGTTGTCCAAGAGCATCTCCCGTGCCGCTTCGACCGCCTGCTCGACGGTTTCCGCCACGACCACGCCCTTGCCCAGTGCCAAGCCATCCGCCTTGACCACGATCGGTGCCCCCTGCTCTTCGATGTAGGCCTTGGCTTCTTTGAAGTTGGAAAATGTGCCAAAGGCTGCTGTTGGAATGCCGTATTTGACCATGATTTGTTTAGCAAAGTCTTTTGACCACTCCAGCTCCGCGGCTAGACGACTAGGGCCAAAAGCTTTAAGTCCCGCCTGTTCAAAATCATCAACGATACCTGCTGCTAAGGCATCATCTGGACCAACAAAAGTCCATGCAATGTCATTTTCCTTGGCAAAATTGATGAGAGCAGAATGTTCGGAAATCCCGATATTGACTAACTTGATACCATCCAAGGTCATTCCGTCATTACCGGGAGCTACAAAAACCTGCTCTACCTGCTCAGAATCTAACAATTTCTTTGCAATAGCATGTTCACGACCACCAGACCCGACAACCAAAAGTTTCATTTTTCACACCTCAAAAACGGATTTTCTATAAACAGTATAGCAAAAACAGACGGATTTTAATAGAAAAAACAAAACAACGTTCGGAGATGATGAAGCCTACAATAAATTGACGTTTTTCTCTCATCTCTCATCACACAATTTTTTCTATTTTTAATTTTTCTCGAATAATGTATGTAGGAGGTAAAAATGAAAAAATATTCTACTTTGTTGTTTTCATCTATTTTAGTCACTGCTAGTCTACTAACCCTATCCAAGGTTCAAGCTACTACAGAGGAAGTACAAGCCAGTGCCTCAGTCTTGGATGAAAATCGTTCTACTAATCCCATTCAAAGGCTATCTACCCAACAAACAGGCGCCACACTCTCTATTTTTTTCGATAAAATCGAGCAATATGATCAAATTCACTATGCCATTTGGTCAGACGAAAATGGACAAGACGATTTACAGTGGATTGTCGCTAAAGGTTCTCAGACAGATGTTCCAATTCATCAACTTGGAAAATCCGGATCTTATACTATTCATGCCTATGCAACGATTGACAGAAAATTGCAATTTTTAGAAGAAGGAAGTACATCCATTAGCCCATTAAAGCCCACCATTACCAGTAGTATAACGACCCCAGGATTTATCAATATTGTGGCGCACAATCTTCCCTCAACGATTACAGACGTTCGAATTCCAGTTTGGTCTCAAACAAATGGACAGGATGATTTAGTCTGGTACAGTGCAACTGCAGCTGGCGATGGAAGTTATACACTTCAAGTCCCTCTCAAACAACATCAATTTGCACTCGGTACTTATTCTATTCATCTTTATGCCTATGAAGGAGCTGGAACTGCAGCGAGCGTTACAGCCAAATCAGATATTACAGTACTTCCTCAGCATTTACCTAGCTCAACAGCTGCAACCTTATCCATTGATAATATCAATAATTTAAAAGGAAGTTATCAGGTTTCGGTTCAAGAAACCGCTACCAGTAAAGCTATTAAAAGCGTTGATGTTGCAACCTGGTCAACCAGCGATAAGAGCAACTTGAAGTGGCGAACGGCTAGTTTACAAAATGGAGTTTGGCGAACTGCCATCAGTTTTACAGAACACCAAAACCACACTGGTATCTATCAAAATCACGTTTATATTACCTACACAGATGGTAGTCGAGTAGGCTATGTAGCAAAATCGGTCGACTTAACTAAGGCCCGCTTACCAATTTCAACTCAAATTTCTTTCCAAAAAACAGGTCTCTTCCAGTTAACGGCTCAAAATATCTACGATACAACTCCCGTCACCTACGCCGTTTGGTCAGAAGAAAATGGACAAGATGATTTAGTCTGGTATACAGCTAGTCAAACAAATCCTCGAAACATCTCAGGTGATATTCCTTTATCTAACCACAAAGGAACTGGTAAGTATCATCTCCATATCTACCAATCCGGAAAAGGGCTTGGGGCCTTTAGTTTTCAGGTGACTGCTAGCCAACGGTACAAGGAGCCAAATACTTATCCAACTGGTCAATGTACTTGGGGTGCAAAGGAGCTGGCTCCATGGGTACAGAACTACTGGGGAAATGCTAGTCAATGGCTGACATCTGCCAAGGCGGCAGGCTTTAAAATAGGAACGACTCCTAGAGTTGGTGCAATCGCCGTATGGCCCTATGATGGCCGGGGATATGGCCATGTAGCTGTTGTGACTGCTATCGAAAGCACAACACGTATTCAAGTTAAAGAATCCAACTATTCTGGAAATATGTATGTCGCAAACTTCCGTGATTGGTTCAATCCTCTATCAGCAACTTGGGGTGGCTCTGTTGCTTATATCTATCCCAATTAAGAAAAACCTCAGCATTGTTGCTGGGGTTTTCATCTGTATTAATGTCTAAAATGTCTTACTCCCGTAAAGACCATGGTCAAGCCGTACTTGTTGGCCATGTCAATGGAGTCTTGGTCCCGGACGGATCCTCCTGGTTGGATAATGGCCTTGATTCCTGCCGCTGCAATTTCTTCCACGTTATCAGCAAATGGGAAGAAGGCATCCGACGCCAAAACGGCTCCCTCTAAACGATCCTTGGCTTGCTCAATAGCGATGCGGACGGACGCCACACGGTTGGTTTGTCCCGGCCCCACGCCCAAGGTCATCTTGTCATTGGTGATGATAATGCCGTTGGACTTGACATACTTGGAGGACTTCCAAGCGAACTCCATGGCCGCCCACTCTTGCTCGGACGGTTGACGCTCGGTCACTACCTGCCAGTCCGCTGGGCTTTCCACCACCACGTCCTGATCCTGCACCAAGAGCCCGCCGACAACGCCTGTGAACTCTTTTTCCACTTCGCTTGCATCCTGTGCGTCAAAGGCCAATTCCAAAATCCGAAGATTTTTCTTTTTATTGATCAAAATAGCTAACGCTTCTGCCGAGTAACTCGGTGCGATGATGATTTCTAAGAAAATCGGGTGCATCTTTTCAGCCGTCGCAGCATCCACTTCCCTGTTCAGCACGACGATGCCTCCGAAAATCGATACTGGATCAGCCTCATAAGCATAATCCCAAGCCTGCTCAATAGTCTCTGCCTGCCCGATACCACAAGGGTTCATGTGTTTGAGAGCCACAACAGTTGGACGGTCCTTGAAATCACGAATAATACGGATAGCCGCATCCGCATCTCGAATATTATTGAAGGACAATTCCTTACCGTTTAGCTGTTTAGCAGCTGCAATCGAATAATCTGTCGGAAGGGCATTTTGATAGAAATCCGCATTCTGTTGTGGATTTTCTCCATAGCGCATAGGTTGATTGAGGTCATAAGTAATAGTTAATTTTTCAGGCTTATCTTCGCCGACTTGCTTGGTAAAGTAGGCTGCAATAAGGGCGTCGTAGGCTGCAGTATGACGGAATACCTTTGCAGCCAATCGCTGACGTGTTGCATAGCTAGTTTCCCCCTGCTCTGCTATTTCCCCTAAAACCGTCGGATAATCTTCCGGGTCTACCACAACCGTTACACTGGCGTGGTTTTTAGCTGCTGAACGAAGCATAGACGGTCCGCCTATGTCGATGTTCTCCACCGCCAAGTCATAGGTCACATCTGGACGCAAAATGGTCTCTTTGAAGGGATAGAGGTTGACCACTACCAAGTCAATCAAGCCAATTTCGTGGTCCTTAGCTGCTTGCAGGTGACTGTCCAAATCCCGACGAGCCAACAAGCCTCCGTGAATTTTGGGGTGCAGGGTCTTGACACGGCCGTCCATCATCTCAGGAAAACCGGTCACATCATCAATGGCAATAGTAGTCACTCCAGCCTGATCCAAGGCAACTTTTGTGCCTCCTGTCGAGATAATCTCCCAACCAAGCTTGGTCAATTCTTGGGCAAATTCTACGATGCCTGCTTTATCTGATACGCTAATTAACGCACGTTTTGTCATGATCTCTCCTATCATTTAACTATACTTATTCTAAATGAGTGACTCGCGGTGATAGTCTGTTAGCTGACTCCCTAGTTTCATTTGAAGTTCCTTTATCAGCTCTCTACTATTGTCACTTTCATAGATTGCTTTTAATTCTGCATCTGTAGCTCCGATTAGAGTGATGAACGAAACTTGACCGTAGGGGGTAGAGATTGTAGAAACAAGGTCGTCACTTGCTGTAATAAAACCTGTCAACTTAGACATTTGCTTAGCATCTATCCCTTCCTCTTGACGCGTATAGATATATTCCGTTGGCCCGATAACATTTCCCGACTCAAAAACATACCTAGCTAATTTCTGTAAATTACCACAAACAGACAAAATTTCTTCTTCGTCATCTCCATCAGATTTTTTCAACTTGAACGTAAACTCAAAGCCAAAGCCGCTATACTCCAAATCTTCGCTCTCTTTGGCATATAGCTCCGTTAAGCCATAACTGATAAAATGCCAAAACTCTCCGGCATCATAGACACTAATACCATCTAGGGGATTCGGACCTCCCATGAAGTATTTAATCAGCGTTCCATAATGCTTAGGATCTTGTTGCTCTGGGTAGATACGTTCAAACTCTTCTGTGATAGCATCCCAACCTAGAGCACTATCGTCATTTTCTAGTTCGATACTGTTATCTTCTACATCAGAAGAGCTATCATTGTCCTGGTTGCTTTTTTTCTTGAAAAAATCAAATAATCCCATCTCTATCTCCTCACTACCCCCAACTCCTCCAAAACTGCTGGATAGAGTTGGTACTCCGCTTCATGTATTCTTGCTTCAAAGGTTTCCAAGGTGTCATCGGCTAGTCTAGGCACTCGAACTTGCTGAATAATTTGTCCTGTGTCAATACCACTATCCACCCAGTGGACTGTCACGCCACTTTCTGCCACACCTGCATTCCAAGCGTCTTCAATCCCGTGAGCACCTGGAAATTCCGGCAAATAGGCTGGGTGGATATTAATGATACGACCTTCGTACTGAGCCAGCAGAGTTGGTCCTACAATCTTCATATAGCCTGCCAATACCACCAAATCAATCTGGTGCTGATCTAAGAGTTGGATGAGGGCTTCTTCGTAAGCCTGCTTATCGGCGAACTCTTTTAATTCAAAAGTAAAGGCTGGCACACCAAGTTTTTCAGCCCGTTCCAGGACATAGGCGTTTCTGTGGTCTGAAAAGACGAATGCTACTTCAAACTGCTCTGCGATGACTTGGAAATTGGAGCCGTTGCCTGATGCAAACACTGCTATTCGTTTCATTTGATGACCACACTCTTGTCTTCCTTGGCGATGATGCGACCAATAGTGTAAACTTCCTCGTCAACTAGTTGACAGGCACTGTCAACCTTGTCTGGACTGACAGCCAATACCAAACCGATACCCATATTGAAGATTTCAAACATTTCTTCGTGTTTGATTTGGCCGTATTTTTCAAGGGCCGTAAATATTGGAAGGACAGGAATCTTATCTTCTTCAATTTCAGCTGCAAGGTTGTCCGCAAACATACGAGGTACATTTTCGATGAAACCGCCGCCTGTGATATGGGCAATGCCGTTGACCAGGCCTGCTTTTACCAGAGGCAATACCTGCTGGACATAGATACGGGTCGGCTCTAAGAGAACATCCTTCAGAGCTCTGCCATTGAGCTCTGGCAACAGAGCGTCGCCAGAAACATCTGCAAAAACACGACGGACAAGGGAATAACCGTTGGAGTGGATACCGCTTGAGGCCAAACCAAGAAGAATGTCGCCTTCCTGGACCTTACTGCCGTCAATAATCTGAGACTTCTCCGCAATACCGACGGCAAAGCCAGCTAGATCATAGTCATCCTCTCCGTACATGCCAGGCATCTCAGCTGTTTCACCGCCAATCAATCCACAACCAGCTTGGACACAACCTTCTGCCACACCGGCCACAACCTGCTCTAGCTTGGCTGGCTCATTTTTTCCTGTCGCGATGTAGTCTAGGAAGTAAAGTGGCTCCGCACCCGCAGCGATGATGTCGTTGACACACATAGCTACGCAATCCTGCCCGATTGTATCGTGCTTGTCATACTGAATGGCCAACATAAGCTTGGTACCGACGCCGTCTGTCCCCGATACCAAAACTGGCTCTTTGACATCCAGTTTGGTCAGGTCAAACATACCGCCAAAACCACCGAGAGCTCCCATAACACCCAAGCGTTCTGTCCGAGCTACGTGTTTCTTAATCCGCTCAACAACTTCATATCCTGCTTCGACGTCAACACCTGATTGGGCATAAGCATTTTTATTTGTCATTGTTTTTCCTTTCAAACATTTACAGGTCTGTCATCACTTGACATTGTCGATATAAAAACTCGTTTTCTCTTCTAAACTACGGAGATATTCATCCTCGTAATCATAGAGAGGGGTTGGGTATTCGCCGTCAAAATAGGCCACACAGAGTCCGCCTTTTGGAGCATCGGTGTCGATACCAATGGCCTCAATCATCCCTTCAAGAGAAAGGTAGGTCAGACTGTCAGCTCCGATAATCTCACAGACTTCTTCAACCGTATGATTGGCTGAAATCAGCTCTCGACGGGTCTGAATGTCAATACCATAGAAACAAGGGTACTTGAGTTCAGGACTTCCAATAGCTACATGAACTTCCGCTGCTCCTGCTTCTCTCAATAGCTGAACGATGCGACGGCTGGTCGTGCCACGAACAATGGAATCATCAACCATAACTACTCGTTTACCCTTTACAATGCTAGAAACGGCTGACAATTTCATCCGAACACCTTGTTCGCGAAGCTCCTGAGTCGGTTGGATAAATGTCCGCTGGGTATACTGATTTTTTATCAACCCCATTTCATTGGGCAGACCGGATTCTTCTGAGAATCCACTGGCTGCGGAGAGAGAGGAGTTTGGCACACCAACCACAATGTCTGCCTCATGTTTGAACTCCTGTGCCAATCGACGACCCATATTTTTTCTAGCTGTATGGACATTGATACCATGAATAACCGAATCTGGGCGAGCAAAGTAAACATACTCCATGGAGCAAACTGCCAGCTGCGTATCCGTTGTGTAGGTATCGTAGTGTACTCCGGCATCATCGATGATTACTAGTTCTCCAGGTAAGACATCGCGGACCCATTCAGCCCCCACTACTTCAAAAGCACAGGTTTCGCTAGCCACTACCCAAGCTCCATTTTTCATCCGACCAATCGATAAGGGGCGGAAGCCATTTGGATCCAGAGCTGCAACCAATTTGTCTTCCAACATAATCAAGTATGCAAAGCCACCCTTGACAGTGTTAAGAGCTTCCTTAATTTTTCCTATGAAATCCGGATTGTGACTACGGCGAATCAAATGCATGAGGATTTCTGTATCGGAAGAAGAAGAGAAAATGGAACCATTTTTTTCAAGTTCAGCCTTCAAACTGACCGCGTTGGTCAAATTCCCATTGTGTGCCAAACCCACCTGCATATCTGCAAAATCAAATAGGAAGGGCTGGATATTATTGATAGAAGCAGAGCCAGAAGTTGCATAGCGGACATGGCCAATGGCAGCATTTCCTTTCAGAACCTCTAAATCCGCTGGATTTTTAAAGACTTCTGCAATCAGGCCTGTTCCGCGATGGCGACGTAAATGCCCACCATCGTTGGCTAAAATCCCTGCCCCTTCTTGTCCACGGTGCTGCAAACTGTGCAGACCAAAATAGGTAACCTGAGCAGCTTGTGGGTGTCCCCAAATACCGAAAACACCACATTCTTCATTGAGTGATTTAACTTCGTATGTCATATTTATTTTCCTGTAAAATAGCGAACCGCTGAAACAAAGAGCTCTTGGTCTTTCTTACCTGGAATGTTTTGGAAAAGACCGTCCTCGTAACGCTCCGAATGCCCCATTTTCCCGATAATCTGACCGTTGCGACTGGTAATCCCCTCAATGGCATGGCTAGAACCATTTGGATTGTACTTAGAATCCATACTTGGCTGGCCTGTAAAGTCAACGTACTGACTGAAAATCTGACCATTATCCCGTAAGACAGCGAATTCTTCATCCGTCACGACAAATTTTCCTTCCCCGTGTGAAACTGGAATAGCGTGAATGTCACCGACTTGGACACCTGCCAACCACGGTGAGTTGACATTGGCAATCCGCGTTTCCACCATTTTAGCAACGTGTTGGTTGGCATCGTTGTAGAAGAGGGTCGGACTGTTTTCCCCTGCCTCCTCAAAGTTTCCATACGGCAGCAAGCCCGATTTGACAAGGGCCTGGAAGCCATTACAGATACCGATGATGAGGCCACCTTTTTCGATGAAGCTGTCAATAGCAGAGCGGACCTTGGCGTTTCGTAAGATGGTCACGATAAACTTGGCAGACCCGTCTGGCTCATCCGCAGCTGAAAATCCACCTGCGAAGAAAAGAATATTGGCCTTGGTAATATTGTCAACCATAGTTTCAACCGAGTTTTCAATGCTCTCTGCATCCAAGGTCACGAATGGCACCAGATTAACCTTGGCACCAGCCTGTTCAAAGGCCTTGGCAGAATCATATTCTGAGTTGGTACCTGGAAAAACTGGAATGTAAACCACAGGTACTTCAACTCTTTCCTTGTCTTGTATAACTGCTGAACTGGTAATTGCAGGAACATCCTGTAAGTCTGTAGCCTGTTCAAATTCTGTTGGGTAAACTTCTTCTAGTTTGCCCTCAAAAGCTACTTGCAAGTCCTGTCCAGCAAGGTTGACACCATTGACAACCAGTGTAAAGTCTGTAGTGGTTTGACCGATTTTCACAGCATCTGGAATGTCTTCTTTCGATGTGAAGACAAAGCCACCTAGCTGGCCTGTTAGGCTAGTTTCAAGCTCCGCCAACTCGACTTCTGCACCAAACTGGTTACCAAAGGACATGAGGGCTAGACTTTCTAGAACACCTCCGTACTTGACTGCACTAGCAGCCGTAATCACATAATCGCTCTGCCATTTTTCAAAAGTCTCAAAATTAGACTTGATCAAGGCAAAATCAATGTCTTCTGACAAAATCTGACCTGGTAAGTAGTAAATATGCTCGCCAGCCGCCTTGAACTCAGGTGATAGAACCTTGCGACTGTCTGCCGTTGTCACACCAAAGGCAACCAGGGTCGGCGGAACAGTCAAGTCCTCAAAGGTACCTGACATGGAATCCTTGCCACCGATAGACGGCAAACCAAGCTGAATCTGAGCCTCGATAGAACCAAGCAGAGCCGCTACTGGCTGACCAAAACGCTCTGCTTGCTTGTCCATTCGCTGAAAATATTCCTGATAAGAAAAGCGAGCCTTGGACCAGTTAGCCCCTGTTGCCACCAAGCGAGCTGTCGCTTCAATGACCGCATAGGCAGCTCCGTGGTAAGGTGACCAGTCTGCTAGGTAAGGATGATAGCCCTGAGCCATGACAGAAGCCGTCGTCGTCACACCGTGTTGGACAGGTAGTTTCTGCACCGAACTTTCTGTCGGTGTCAATTGGTGACGACCTCCGAGAGGGTGATTGACGGTTGAACGACCAACAGATGAGTCGAAAATGGTCTGCAAACCTTTTTGACTAGCATGGTTGAGGTCTGATAGAAGGTCTTTCAAGTCCTCTTGTAGCGTTTCAGCAGATGTTGTACGTGTTTCCGGCAAGTTGACAGCATTGTCAACTACTTTTGCATCAACTACTACACGAACACCATTTGTATCAAGGAAAGAACGTTCCAAATCAACAATCGTTTGGCCATTCCAAGTCATGACTAGATTTGGTTTTTCAGTCACTTTGGCTACAACAACCGCATGGATATTTTCCTGACGGCAGGCTGCGATGAAGGTATCGACATCTTGAGGACGGACAACGACGCTCATCCGCTCTTGTGATTCAGAAATGGCAATTTCCGTTCCGTTCAAGCCTGCATACTTGAGTGGAACTTTATCCAAATCGATTTCAAGACCGTCTGCCAGCTCACCAATAGCTACGCAGACACCACCTGCACCAAAGTCATTGGATTTTTTAATCAAGCGAGTCACGTCACCATTACGGAACAAGCGTTGGATTTTACGTTCTTCAATAGCATTTCCTTTTTGGACTTCCGCACCAGCCGTTTCGACAGACTCAACTGTCTGTACTTTAGACGAGCCTGTTGCCCCACCGATACCATCTCGACCTGTTTTGCCTCCCAGTAAGATGACCACATCTCCTGCGACTGGTTTTTCACGAACCACATTTTCCTTAGGAGCAGCACCAACCACGGCACCTAATTCCATACGTTTTGCGACAAAGCCTGGGTGGAAATATTCACGCACATAGGTGGTTGCCAAACCGATTTGGTTTCCGTATGAAGAATAACCATGTGCCGCTGTTTTTGAAATGATTTGCTGTGGCAATTTCCCTGGACGAGTAGCCGTCAGAGGCTGGGTAATATCACCCGCACCTGAAATTCGCATGGCCTGATAAACATAGGAACGACCTGACAAAGGATCACGAATGGCTCCACCGATACAGGTTGCGGCACCACCAAAAGGCTCGATTTCTGTAGGGTGGTTATGGGTTTCATTCTTGAACATGAGGAGCCATGGCTCTTTCACGCCGTCCACATCCACTTCAATTTCCACCGAGCAGGCATTGATTTCATCCGACACTTCCATATCATCCAAACGACCGTTGGCCCGCTCATAGCGACCAAAAATGGTTGCCATATCCATAAGCGTCTGTGGCTTGTCTGTCCGACCCAACTCTGTTCGCATAGCCAAATACTTGTCATAAGTCGCCTGCAATTGCTTGTGGAATTTTGAAGCTGAAAAGTCAATAGACTTGAGTTCCGTTTCAAAAGTCGTATGACGGCAGTGGTCACTCCAGTAAGTATCTAAGACCTTGAGTTCTGTCTCAGTTGGCACTCGACCAATTGACTTGAAATAATCCTGAATAAAGAGCAGGTCTTCCACTTCCATAGCCAAACCAGCCTCACGCTTGTAAGACGCAAATTCCTCTGCCCCATAGCTTGCAAAAAAGTCCAAGGTCGGAATGGTCGCATCCGAAACCGAAAACTCCTGAGCCACCAAAGGAGCATCCATATCCTTAAATCGCGAATCCACAGGATTCAGCAAATAATTCTTGATGGTAGCTAATTCTTCTGTGCTGACATTTCCGTTCAAGATATAGAGCTGACCAGTATTGACACGCACCTCCTGACGACTGCCCAATAAGAGAAGGGCCTCCTGACTGCTGGCAGCCCGCTGGTCAAACTGCCCAGGAAGAGCCTCAATCGCAAAATAAGCAACCTCCTCCAAATCAAGCTCAGCTTCCGACAAGACCTTGTCCGTCACCTGCTCGGTAAAGATATGCTTAATAGCTTGCTCCAGCAAGTCATCCTCCAGATGGAAGACATCATAAACCTGCACCAGACGTACACTCGTCAAACTTGCCAACTGTAAATTATGAGTCAACTCCTTACGAAGAGCCTCCGCCTTAATCTGAAAATCCGCCTTCTTCTCAACAAAAATCCGCTTCGCCATTTTTTCCAATCCTTATTTCACTTCTTGTAACTTTGCCAATACGACCTCGTAAACCTCGGTCAACTCCCCGAGACCCCGACGGAAAACATCCTTGTCGAGATGGTTGCCATCCGCATCCCACAAACGACAATTATCAGGAGAAAACTCATCCGCCAATAAAATCTGACCAGACGAGTCAACCCCAAATTCTAGCTTGAAGTCCACCAAAGTCAGCCCAATCTGAGTAAACAAGTCCTTCAAGAACCCATTGATTCGTCTTGTTTCTTCCTTGATATAGGCGATTTGGTCCTGACTAGCCAGTTCTAGAAAGGCAATATGTTCATCGTTGATAAAAGGATCGTCCAACTCATCTTTTTTATAGTAAAATTCCACGATTGGAGTAGCTAATACAATCCCTTCTTCCACCCCAAAGCGTTTTGAGAAAGACCCAGCTGTCACATTTCGCAAAACCACCTCGAGAGGAATAATCTCCACCTTCTTATTCAACTGCTCCGTATCCGACAAACGCTTGATAAAATGCGTCTTGACGCCAGCTTCATTCAACTTTTCAAAAATTAAGGACGAAATCAGATTATTGAGCCGGCCCTTGCCCACAATCTGTTCTTTCTTACCACCATTAAAAGCTGTTGCCTGATCCTTATAAACCGCAACAATCTGGTCGCTGTCAGCCGTAGCGTAAATGTCTTTGGCTTTTCCTGAATAGAGAAGGTCTGTTTTCATGAGAATGTTCGCCTTTCATAAAATATTCTAGTCTTTTCGTTTATTTTATCACATAACATTCGTGTAAAAAAGCATTTAACGGTATTTTATAAAAAAATAAAGAAAAACGCCCGTAAACTACGAACGTTTCTGTAATTCTTCATAAATAAAATCCACAATATCAGACAGGGTTTCAAAGCGCTCAATCGCGGCATCTGGAATATCGACACCAAACTCATCTTCCAAAGTCAAAACGAATTCCATAATTTCCACCGAATCCGCTGCAATATTATCAGCCAAAGTCGACTCAGGTTGAACTTTAAAATCCTCACCCTTTTCATCTTGAATCAATTCAACAACCCGCTGATAGACCTGCTCTCTAGTCATGACTCTCCTCCACTACTGAAAATTTCTCCACCGATTTTTCAACAATGCCAGCCTCCAAGATAGAACGCGTCTGCTTGATGGTATAGAAAATCGCCTGGGCATCGCTGGATCCGTGCGCCTTGATGACAGGTGCTTTCAGACCAAGCAAAACAGCACCACCTGCTGTTTTATAATCCATAGCCCCCAATGCCTTTTTAAGAGTTGGCTTGACTAACAAACCACCCAATTTAGCACGCAGACCGCCATTTTTGATAGAGCCCGTCAACTGGCCAACGATGGATTTTGCAGTTCCCTCAATGGTTTTCAGCACAGCGTTTCCCGTGAAACCATCCGTCACAACCACATCCGCCACACTGTTGAGCAACTCACGCGCCTCCACATTGCCAATAAAGTTGATCGACTTGTCTTCCGCCAAGAGTTTATAGGCTTCTTGGTGAACTGGCGTGCCCTTGGTATCTTCCGTACCGTTGTTCAAAAGTCCCACACGAGGTTGTTTGACACCACGCACGTGCTCCGCGTAAAATGAGCCAAGAATACCATACTGATAGAGGTGATGAGCTGTATTTTCAGCATTTGCCCCCAAATCCATCATGTCAAATCCCTTACCGTCCATAGTAGGAAGAGTGGACATAAGACCTGGACGGTCGATATGCTTGATACGACCAACCACAAAGACACCCGCTGCCAACAGAGCTCCTGTATTCCCAGCTGACAAGACCGCATCTGCCTGACCATCCTTGACAGCCTTGGTCGCTAGGACCATAGAAGCTTCTTTCTTACGACGAATCGCCTTGACAGGCTCATCATCTGAATTGATTTTCTCCGTCGTATGGACGATGCTGACACGCTCTGTCGCTGTCAAATACTGCTTGATTTTGGCCTCATCACCATATAATTGAATGTCAATGTCTGGAAAGGCAGCCAAGGCTTGATTGACACCTTCTACCACTGCCTGAGGGGCGTGGTCCCCACCCATAGCATCTACTGCAATACGTTTCATTTATCTATTTCCTTCACTTTAGTCTTAGAGATATTATAGCACGATTTCAACTTTTTTCCTATTCTTGAAAATAGTAAGATTAAACGAATCCCTGAAAACAAAAATTCCCAAGTAGTTCATAAGAAAAATACTTGGGAATAAATCAAGTTGATAAGCTACCTTAAAGTCTTAGTTTATACTTAGTCAAAAATATAAAGCATGAGGAGTAAAACAGATATTGCCGCGACAGCCATAGATACTAAAATAGTAAATCTTTTAAGCGTTCTAGGTATTTTTTTA
The DNA here is from genome assembly GCF_024509525.1 of Streptococcus suis. Taxonomy (GTDB): domain Bacteria; phylum Bacillota; class Bacilli; order Lactobacillales; family Streptococcaceae; genus Streptococcus; species Streptococcus suis_AC. The sequence continues at coordinate 14,458 of NZ_JAMWEM010000013.1, read as the reverse complement.
TTATTCGTTGCAATCATTATGGATAGGTTTGAAATGATTATAAAACAAAGGATAAGAGGTAGAAATTGCGCTTGAATCATTGTGAAGTAATCCAATGCGGTGTTATGTTCGGCAATTGCCCAATACAGCCAATAATGATTCCTCTTCCAGCAGCGTTGTTATAATACACCAAACCCGAACCAATAGCAAATAATCCACCAATTATTCCAGCTACTGCCGATACGGGAACTAAGCCCGCCAAAGCAGCTCCTCCAGCGGTAACAGCGGCAATTCCTGCTCCTATGGCTAAAGCAGCTCCTAATTTGTTCGCTCGAACATTATCTAAATATAAATCCACACCCTTCCACGTGTAGACAATTTTGCTCACTCCTGTGAAAGCTCTAAATGAATACTTTTGACGAACTTCAATAGAATTATCGGTAAATGCAACCGTATAAAGATTTGTGTCAATACTTTCCAGAGCTTCTTGTTTATATTTCTCAGTTATCGTTACTGTTTGGCTTTCCTCATCTAAAAGTAAATAGCCATCTTCTACAAGTTTTTCAAATGGAGAATCAATGCTCAAAGACTGTGAGTTGTACTCACTGGAAACAGCAACCTCGTTTTCATTCGCAAAAACCACTGTAGCTGGTACAACGCTATTCCCAAAAAGCAGTAAACAAGAGCTAAACAAAGCAATCTTTCGCATAAGTTTCATAACACTGCCTCCTTCTAAAAAAGACTAATACAATTGTCAGACATGTCTTTCACATTTTTAGTATACTCTTTTTTTTATACCATTTCAAGTCTGTTATTTTAAAATAAAATATGTTATAATAGCATTTAGAGAGAAAAAATAAACCAATCCATTCAAGCCTCTACTCCAATATCTGTTGGGTAGAGGCTTTTCGTATACTTTCAGTACTATCTCCAACAGACTGTGGTGGTTACACAAAACAAATACCCTCTCTAATCACTAGAAAGGGCATAATACCTTAAAATTCCATCTCTTTAAAATATTTCAAGGTAAGATAAGCTAATACCGTCGAATAAACCAAAGTAACCAAAACAGATGTTCCTAATGTTGAAAACAGACTTGCTCCTTCATACAAGGCATTAATATTACCAGTTGGAAATAAGCTAGCCAAACCAAATACTGCTAAAATACTTGACCCAAGTGAGTAACCAAAGGCAACTGCCATGGTCGCTCCGACCCCTGAGTACAAGGAAACACAAGCAGCCAGTAAGACACAGACCAACATATCTAGCATACTACCAAGGATACTTTGAGCAAACGCTGCATTTTCCATCACATACAAGTGATCCCAGAAAGTCAGGGTCGCATAGTCCAAATGACCAATACGTGTGTAGTAATATGGCACCATCACCAATAGAAAGATTCCTGTATAAATAAGGACAATCGTCACCAGACTCAAGACCTTGGCCCAAAAGATGTCCTGACGCTTGATGTCCTTATAGAGAAACATAGTATGACTATCAGCCTCACCCTTGAAGACCGTATAGGTTAGATAGAAAAGGGCAAGGATAGGTAGAGTAAAGGCAATTGAAGACTTAAATAAACTACTAGTCAAAGCTACAAATGAATAAAGATAGCCGTCGCTTACACTAGGCACCATGAAGTTGGAACCTTTTGGTAAAAAGGTTGTAGCCAGAAAAAGGGTCGGAAAGAGGAAGGCAAAGGCAAGGAAAATCTTGGTTTCCTTCCTCTTCCAAACACTGGCAAAAACAGGTTTAAAAATTGCTAACATACTATTCACCTCGACTAAAAATTTCTTTCAAGTGGTTTTCTTTTACATGGAGCTTGCTGATCAAGTTTTGACTAGCTAGGTAGGCTAGGACAGCATTGAGTTCTCCACTGCTTGCCTGAGTGGAAATCTCTAGGATATCCCCATCCAGAGTAATCGCTTCTGTCAGATAGGCTGAGAGAGCTTCCTTATCTGCTCTGCTATCAACCTCTACCAAGACGCTTGGAGCTGACTGCCCAGCAAACTCATCTGCCAACTGACCTTTTTCGATATAGACATAACGCTCACAGAGAGCCTCCAACTCACCAAGCTGGTGACTGGAAATCAGCATAGAGATATTGCGTTCCTGTGACCAAGATTTGAGAATATCGATCAACTGTTGAACACCGACAGGGTCCAAGCCCACAAAAGGCTCATCCAAGATGAGAAAGTCTGGCTCTGCTACCATCGCGATAGCCAAGGCCGTCCGCTGTTTCATACCAAATGAGAAGCCTTTTGGCTTACGGTTGCGAGCCTCCCACAAGTCTAGAAGCTTGAGAGTCTTTTCAATATTTGGAAACATCTCTGTCCTACCATGCAAGGTCAGGTAAAACTTCAAATTATCAATAACCGACATCTCTGGATAGAAAACAGGGTCAATCATAATCCCAAAATCCTTGAGCAAGTTATCTGCTGTATGAATATCCACACCATTATAGGTAATGGTTCCTGTTGTCGGCTTGAGGGATTTAGCCATTAATTTCATCAAGGTCGATTTCCCAGCACCGTTTTTACCGATCAGGCCGACGATTTCACCCTTTTTAATCTCCAAACTCACATCTTTTAATGAATAAAAGTCATTGCCAGCAAATTGTTTTGATAGGTTCTTGATTGTAAGCATTGTTATTCTCTCTTTCTTAGGTATCTTTTAATATTCAATTTTTTCAAAATTCTTGCGTGCCGAACGATAGGCAAATCCAAAATATAGCAAAAGTAAACCTAGACTAATAGCAAAGGCAAGTCCAAATGGAAACCGTCCAGCCAGCTTGCTCGCATAGGTCTGTGGAAAAGCATAACGAAAACCATTTAATAGCGGAGCAACTTGAGCAAAGAGGTTAAAAAGTACCCCAGTCAAGACAGCCATTATGGTTGTTCGCTTGATAGATACTGCCGCTACCAGACTAAGCAAAATCAGATTTAAGCCAATCATCGTCAAGATATAGAGCCAACTATAAGCAGCTTGATGAGCAGGAAGCCAGTGGAAACCATACTGGGGAGCAATGGTAACGACATAGGTCAGACTAGCGATAAGAACCGTCCCCAAGAAGTAAATCACATAGACAGCAAAGAGACTGAGCAACTTGGCATGAAGAATGCTGGATTTCTTGATATCCTTGTAAAGAAACAGGATTCCTGAACCAATCTCATCACGAAAGACCGACGATACGATAAAGCCCATGATTAAGGCAGGTAAGACCAGCTGGAATTGCAACTCCAAAGCCGACACGATAAAGGAAAGCCAACTACTTACCACATCTGTGTTGATTTGAGCTCCTATACCAGCCAAGCTAGATACTAGTAAGGGCAAGAAAGTAAAGGCTAAAAGAATATTCACATCACGTCTTTTAAAAACGGATTGAAATACTGAAGGAAACAGATTCATAATTTAACTCCTTAGGACTTGATTTGTTTTACAAGAAGAGTATACCCCAAAAGAGCAATAAAAAATGACCACTCTAATGAATGGTCGTTTATTTGTCATGAACGGTAAATATTATGTTTTAACCGTATGTGGCACATGTAGTTCTTGACGGAATCGAAAAGCCTGACTAGTCGTCACCAGTCTAATAGATGGATAGTGTGACAGGATTTTCTGCACATTGGCCAAACCAATCCCTCGCCCCTCTCCCTTACTGGATTTTCCATAAGAAAAGATAGATTTTGTTTGAATCCGTTCTTCCGCTGTGCTATTTTCGATGATAAGGATTTTTTCACCTTGGTCTTCAAAATAAGCCACAAGCAGACTCTTCTCAGCTGACAAACTAGCTGCCTCTATGGCATTGTCTAAAAAGATTGATAAGATGGTCACCATATCCAGCAATTCGATTCCTACTGGAGCGGTGCTGGCTTCTTCTATCTCAACGGTCAGCTGAATCCCCCGACTTTGAGCCTCCATCAGCTTAGCAGATAAAATACTTTTCATCGCAGTATTATCCAGATGTGCTAGATTTCCAATATCATAGGCATCTTGATAAAATTTCTGGTCTGTCCCTACTAAAACCGTTTGATAGATAGCCCTGATTTCACTGACATCTTCCTGCTTGATAGCTTCATTGAGACTGACTAAGATATTGGTATAATCATGTCGAAAACTTCTAATGTCCTTATACAGGCTTTCCACATGCTGACTGTAGTCTTCTAAGGAAGATAATTGAGCATCCTTTGCTTCCTGCAATTCCTCAGTCAACAGCTCTTTTAGCTTGGTGTTGAGGAAAAAGAGACTACCGATAAAGTAAGCAAAATAAATCTTAATAAAATCTAGATAAACCTGACTGTCCCCTATGCCAATAGCTACCGAAAAGTCCATTTCGCCTACTGATTGCCCCAAAATGAGGAATGTATGCACTACCACAACATAGAAAACCATCGAATATATCAGATTCCTCAGACTCTTTTTAAACTTTGGATAGACAAAAACTTTCTTCATGTGTTGAATGTCCATTCCCAGCAAACGGATAAAGGTCCGATAAAAAGGAATAAAGAGCAAAAGGACCACTACCACAAAGAGAATATCAAGCCATTCCAGACGTGTCTGCCATAGTTGAAAGGTTGTCCACTTAAGCTGGTAAATCCCAAAGGTTCGCTGAAATAAATCAACTAAGACAAAAGGTGCCAAACCGTAGAACAATGATTGAGACCAAGTCCAAGACCGTTGAAATATCAAAAGATAGACCAAGAAATAAAAGGGTTCAAGGTAAGGAACACTGTCTGGAAAAAGGAGGAATAATCCCGAGAATAGACCTGAGAAAGCAAGCAATCGCCACCATTTCAAGCTCAGCTGACTCAACTGATTAAAAACTCCAAGCTTGATAAACCAGTCGATGAAGGACACTAGAAATACTAAACCAATAGCCATCATTTCCCAACCCTCTCTAGCAAACCTTTCAGTTTCATTCGAGAGACCAAGCAAGATTCCTCCTGTTCAAAATACACCATCCGCTCCACAGCATCCACACGAAGAATATTAGCAGGATTGACCACATAAGCCCGATGGCTCTGGTACAAACGTTCATCCGTTTTAGCAATATCCGACACCTTGCCATAAAACTCTGTATGACCTGACTTGGTTGTCAAGACGACCTTATGAGGCGTTGAAGAAGTTTCAAAATACAAAATATCTGAAAACGGCACTTGAATCTGAGAAAACTCACTCTTGAAAACAAAAGAATCATCACTCACTGTCTGGCTGATATGATCGTAAGCATGTTGGAGAACATCCGCCACCGCCTCTTTAAATGCAATTTCTTCCAGCCCCTTATCAATAAAATCAAGAGCTGACACACGGTACTTATAGGTCAAGGGCATAAACTCCGAATGCGTCGTCACAAAGACAATTACAGCATGCGGATCACGCGCCCGAATCTCACGCGCAATCTCCATTCCCTTCTTCTCCTCACCCCTAATCTCAATATCTAGGAAAAAAAGCTGATGGTTTCCAGTCTCCGTCACAGCCTCCAATAACTGCTGAGGTTTACCAAACACTTCTAAGGTCTTATAGGCAACGTCACTCGTTTTTACAACTTCCTCAATCGCCTGCTCCAACCTAGCTTGTTGCATAAAATCATCTTCCAAGATAAAAATCCGTAACATCTCATCCCCCATTCATGACAAAATAAAGACTGTTCATGACAGCTCCACCCTATTTACTCTAAAATCTCCTATACTAAGATATATCAAAGAAAGGAAAGAAGCCTACATGATCTATATCCTAAAACCATTCTTCTATCCAAACACGATAGAAAGGATTTTAAACCAACTTGGGCGATCCTTCCAAGTCAAACACAAGGAAGATTTTCCCGTCGCCCATCAAATTAACTACTATTTTATCATAAATACCCCTCAAAACATATTCTGGGATGGAATGAAGGTAGCAAAATCCATTCGCCAGCGAGATGATACTGGACAGCTCATCTTGATTGATGAAGAGCCTGACTACCAAGTCTGCTTCCGTAGCCACCTCTCCTTCCTAGCTGTCCTGACACCAGACCAAGCTAGAGCAGAATTAAGGGAATATCTACAAAACAGCCCTCTCCATTGAGAAGGCTGTTCTTATTCTTCTAGTTTCATAATCTGCCCCCAAGAAGACAAATCATCTATAAATTTCTTGGATTTCAAGTGGACGCCTACATATTCCTCATACAGCTGGTCAATAAAAAGCCGTAATTTTCGCTTCATCTTAGGCTTGATGGAAATGGTTTCCAGCTCATCAAAGGAAATAGCCTGAAATTGATCAAGTAGATAGGGAACATTGGGATCCAGATAGGCCCGTCGCTCATCTTCCTGATAGTGTTGCGGACACAAGACCCCGCTGTACTTGTAGGAATAATCGAAAGGCAGACCTACTCGGTGACAAAAAGCACACTCATGAAAATTCAGACTGATCCCAAATCGACCCAGTAGCTGAATTTCAAAGATATTGGTCAAAATTTCATAGTCCAAGCCCGACTCCATCAAGTCCAAGGTCTTGACCAAAAAAGCAAAGAGGGCTGGATCATAAACCTTGTCCTGCAAGGCCGCATCTGCCAAGGCCAAGATGTAGGTAGCATAGCTAAGCTTGAAAATATCACCGTTAATATTCTTAAATGGCTGTACCTGATGAAAATCTTCAATATAGGAAAGCCCATCATCATTGATTTTAACCATAAAATCCGCATAAGTCAAAGGCTGAATAGAAGCTACCAACTTGGACTTGGAAGCATGTTTCACGAAAAACATCCGCTTGCCAGCCTTCTCCGTAAAAATCTTGACCAGCTTGTCATCTTCTCGAAAATTCCGATTGTAAAGGACTAAGCCTCTAGTTTCAATTCGTTCCATTTTCTTCTAGATACTCTTTCAAACGAGCCATAGCGGTCTGAATGGTTTCCATGCTGGCTGCATAGGAAATCCGCACATAGCCTTCACCATATTGACCAAAGGCTGCACCTGGAATAAAGGCCACCGCTTTCTTTCTCGCAAAGTCCTGCAAGAAACTAAAGGAATCTTGATTGTAACCCGCAGGTATTTTTGCAAAGATATAGAAAGCACCGTCTGGCTTGATAATTTTGAAGCCCAGGTCCGTCATCTTCTCGATGATGTAATCCCGACGCTTGATATACTCTGCCCGCATCGGAAGAGCGTCATCCTTACCATTTTTCAAGGCTTCAACCGCACCATACTGCATAGCAGTTGACGCTGCAGTCACGAGATATTGGTGGCTCTTGATGATTTGAGCGATGATGGGAGCCTGACTCATAATCAAGCCAATCCGCCAACCTGTCATGGCATGGGACTTGGACAATCCCTGAATCAAAATGGTCTGTTCTGGCAAAAACTCCGCAATCGAAGTATGAGGCTGACCAGTATAGGTCAACTCCGCATAGACCTCATCTGATAGGACAAAGACAGGATACTTACGCAAGACATCCGCAAAAGCCTGAATCTGCTCACGTGAGTAGGTCACACCTGTTGGATTGGCAGGATAGTTGAGAATGACAGCTTTTAGCTTATCCCCCTGCTTAATAATCGCCTCTTCCAACATCTCAGGTGTCAACACAAAATCATTTGCCGTCGTATCGATTTCAACTATGTCTGCTCCCACCATATTGACAATCGGCTCATAGCCAGGATAGGCAGGAGCAGGCAGAAGAACTGTATCCCCAGCCTCTAAAACAGCAACTAAGCTTGCTGATAGAGCCTCCGTCGCACCAATGGTCGATAAAATTTCCGTATCTGGATTGTAGTGCAAGTTATATTTTTCAGCCACAAACTCAGCTGCAGCCTGGCGCAACTCCAAAAGACCTGCCATACCCGTATAATAGCTCTTGTTGGCATCAATGGCGGCCTTGGCCGCTTCTTTTACATGGTCAGGCGTTGTAAAATCAGGCTCTCCCAAGGTCAGTTTTAAAATCCCAGGCACATCTGAAATGGACTGATCAAACTGACGAATCATCGAAACCTCGATACGGTCTAAATTCTTATTAAAACGGTCATGTAACTTCATAGCAAGCCCCCTAAAACTCATAATTGTATGTGAACTAAAAAGCAAGTGATTTAGATATAGTCATCTGAATTAACTTTGATACATCGTCACTTTCGGCTTGCCGTACTTCAGTACTGCCTGCACCTCAGTTCCTTGTCTAAAAGCTAATTCATTCGACTATAAATCCCCTTGAAGTCCTACCGACTTCCACGCAGATTTCCAAAATCACACGCTTTTTTAACGTTCTCATTACTGATATAAAAACATTATACCAAAAAGAAGAGCCTTGCGACTCTTCTAACACTTTATTTCGAAATTCTAGTTTCAAACAAAGGTGATAGCGGACGTTTTTCATGGATACGAATGATAGCATCCGCCAATAAGTCCGCCGTTGAAATATGTTCAATCTTATCAATCAAACGGTCCTCAGGAATTTCAATTGTATCCAAGACAACTAATTTTTTAATGGCAGATTTAGTAATGTTGTCCATGGCTGGACCTGACAAAACTGGATGGGTACAAGAGGCATAGACTGCTGTAGCACCAGCCTCCGCCAAAGCGTCTGCTGCATGACAAATGGTTCCAGCTGTGTCAATCATATCATCAATAAGGATACAAGTCTTCCCCTCAATATTTCCGATGATATTCATAACCTCTGAAGTATTCATTTTATCAACACTCCGACGTTTGTCAATAATCGCAATTGGAGTTTTCAAGAATTGAGCCAACTTACGAGCCCGCGTCACACCGCCATGATCTGGTGAAACCACCACATAACCATCGCCTGTCATCCCACGACGCTCAAAATAATCTGCAATGAGTGGAGCCCCCATCAAATGATCCACAGGAATATCAAAGAAACCTTGAATTTGTGCAGCATGTAAGTCAATGGTTAACAAACGATTAACTCCTGCTGTTTCCAACATATTGGCCACCAATTTTGACGTAATTGGCTCACGTGCACGAGCTTTACGATCCTGACGTGCATATCCATAATACGGTACGACAACATTTATCGACTCGGCAGAAGCCCGTTTTAAAGCATCTACCATAATCAAAATTTCCATTAAGTTATCATTGACAGGCGAGCTGGTTGATTGAAGGATAAAGACGTGACTTCCACGAATAGATTCTTCAATATTGACCTGAATCTCACCATCTGAAAATTGACGAACACTTGATTTCCCCAAAGGAATACCAATTTTTTTTGCTACTTTTTCAGCTAACTGCTTATTAGATGAAAGAGCAAACAACTTTAAGTCGGTAAACGCCATGATAGCCTCCTAAATTTTTCTACTTAACTATTTTAACGCTTTTTGAACCAATTTTCAAACAAAAATGAAAGAAGTTTCAAAGTAATCTGATAGCTATAACCACCCGTAAAAACGGGCTGTTATCTTGTTCTAAAACTGCCATCTAAAAATGGATCTTCATACTCTTTGACACTCAAGAATCAAGTGCAATGTCATTGAACAACTAATCTCCCAGATTAGTTGTTTACTCGCGAATGTATTTCGCAACTATCTTTTCGTTCAGTCCAACGGTACTAACATAGTAGCCTCTGGCCCAAAAGATCGATTCCCGTACTTATATTTCAAATTAGCGTGTTTATCAAATATCATTAGAGCACTTTTGCTTTTCAACTATCCCATAAAATCGGAAATCGAAAGTTTCGGGGGTATCAAGACAAGCATATGAACATGGTCTGGCATCATGTGTCCCTCAATGATTTCCACGCCTTTGTATCGACATAGATGACGGAAAATAGCAATGAAGTCCTGCCTTATTTTGTAGTAAATAGATTTTCTACGGTACTTAGGTGTGAAAACTATGTGATAGAGTACATCCATTTGGTATGTGATAAACTGTAACGGGTTTTAGCCATGCTAAACTAGTCCACTGGACTAGTTTACTCCTCCTTATCTAACCTGAACAAGAAATTATAACAGGAAAAAGAAATGGACGCTCGAAGCCTTGTCAGCCACCAGCATAGCTGGTGGTTTTCTTTTGTTTTTCTCTACGAGAAAAACTGGCTCGAAGCCATAAAGAAAAAACGATTGCTCACGCAATCATTCAGAACGTAGACAAACTCCTAAAAATCCTAAAAAATAGAAAAAGTTTGCGAAAGATAACAAATCATTAAACTCTTAGAAATGTTGATATTTCGGTGTTTCTAAGAGTTTTTAATTTTCAACATTAAGAAAAAAGATTGAAGAAAATTGTCCAAAATGGACTTTTTCTTCAATCTGACCTTAGCAAAGCCAAGGATTAATTTTATGGATAAATATAGTAAACTGTACTAGTGCTATTAGGGTTAAACCAACCACGGAAGTTTCCTACATATTGGTGACCAAGATAGTTTGATTCTACTACTTGGATGTTAGAAACAGATTGAACAGCTGTTACAACTGCCACATGTCCATATCCACCTGAGTATGGATCGTTTGGCCAAACAGCTACTGCTCCAACTACAGGAGTACTTCCAACGGAATGACCAGCAGCTTGCGCACTTGCAATCCATTGGTTAGCATTTCCCCAATAATTTCCAACCCAAGGAGCTGCCTGTTTAGCACCCCAAGTACATTGACCAACTGGATAGGTGTTGTTCTGTGATACAGCTGGTGGTGTATAGGAAGAACTTCCACCTGTATTGGTCCCAGTATTTGTATCTGTGCTAGGTGCTACGACAGGTGTAACTACCTGTGCTTGTTGTTGCGCCAATTGTTGTTGTTGTGCCTGGTAAGCTGCTTGCGCTGCAGCAGCTGCCTTCGCCTCTGCCTCTGCAGCTGCTTTTTGTTCTAAAAGAGTATTCTTTTCACTTTCAACCGTTGATTTCTGAGCAGCTAGGTTAATTTGAGCAACTTTCAAATCAGCTTGCTTAGTTGCTAACTCCTGTGCTTTAGAATCTAAAGTTTTCCAATTGGCTTCAACTGTGTTGATAGCCTCTTGGTTTGCTTTCTGCTTCTCAACAATTGTTTCCTTATCAGCTTTTTGTTGCTCCAACATACGGTTGTTAGCTGATACGATTTCACGCATAGCATTCACACGAGAAACAGCATCTACAAGGTTTTTAGAATCTAAAATAGTATTGATATAACTAGTTGCAGAACCATCCGTTTGAGCACTACGAGCTTGCTCTTTCAACACTTCATCACGCGATACAATATCGGCAGATAATTTCTGAATCTCTTCACCAAGAGTTTTCGATTCTGCCTCTAATTTATCATTTTCTGCCTGCAAAGCTGCTTGTTCAGCCTGAATAGCATCTACTTCCGCTTGAATTTTATCTACTTCTGCTTGAGCAGCTTCTTGTTGATTTGCAATCTCTGTTAACTGACTATTTTTTGCAGCAATTTGGCTATCTGTATCGTCTGCATAGACCAGGGTTAAACTACTTGTACTAGTCAATACAACGGTACTTAACAACAGTGTTGCCAAAACTTTTTTCTTCATAACTTAGTGTGACTCCTGACTCCTCTATTCTTTCTGACCATTCCATTTTATCAAAAAAAATGCGTAGATATATTACGCATTTATTACATTTTTATGTCTTATCTGTAATTACAAAACTTTTTTTGAACAACGGATAGAAAATAAAGAGGAAGAATAAGTTATATAGTAAACTTGGTAACAAATTATAGACAACAAATATAAACATAGATAAATTTGTCAATTGAAACAAGCGTGCCAATGCAAAACTTGTAAATTCAAAGCTAAAAATCATTACAACCAATATCATTAAACTTATCCATCTATTTAAGTGTATTTTGGTAGTAAAATAATATACAATGTAGATAATTAATGGAAACAAAGTAGTAGATATCCCTAAAATATCTAAATAATAGATATCATAAATCACACCTAAAATAGCAAACAAAATGAGGCTATAGGTTAAATTTATCTTATCTACTATATACATACCAGTAATAAATAATAAATAGCTGGTAATCGACACTGTACCAGGAGCCAGATTACTCAACAAAGTAGATAACTGAGCATCTAATAAAAAAGCTATAAATAATACCATAGGGGACAGGTAGTTAAAATATCTTTTCATCCTACATTCCCCACTATTAAAACTGAGTAAATATTTGAAAAATTCGCTGTTGGTGTCACAAATATTTCTTTGTTTGTTGTTCCGCTACTCGTTTTTACTGAAGTAACTTTTCCAACTTGAAGATTAGAAGGAATTGTCCCAGCCAAATCACTAGTCACCACATTGCTTCCTTCTGGAATATCCGCTGTACTATTTAACTGGCTAACAATGAAGCTATTTGTATCCGTATCATATCCACTTAGTATTCCATAAATAGCCTCATCATTTACTGATAGCCGAACAGGAATCTTAGTAAAATTATCTGATTTTGATAACAATTTAACATCAGCAGCATTCGGATATACATCTGTAATAATTCCAATAAGACCCCCATCAGACATTACTAACATATCTGAAACAATCCCCTGATTCGACCCTACAGAAATAGTCAATTGATTATCCCAGGAAACAGGTGTTCTCACTGAAACCAAGGCAGAAACTATTGTTTTGTCAGTAAATTGCTGAGAAATTCCTAAATTTTGCCTGAGGCTATCATTTTCTTTTTGCAACGTCTCCACTTCAGCGACCTGAGTTTCTAAGCTAGCAATAGTTTGTTTTAATTCCTTATTTTCGTTATAAGCATCCAGCAACTCGATAATACCATCTTTTTGAGCTGAAAAAAACTGTACTGGCTTCGCAAAAATACCATTAATAGTGGAAATTGTTGAATTAATTCCATCTGAAATAACAGGAATCTGTACACCATTTTGAACAGTTATAAAAAGTAATGATAAAGAAACAACTACAAATATAGAACTTACTACAATCAAGCGAGAAAATTTATCCATGATAGACCCTTCCAAGAAATTTATACAATAAAACGAGAATATCCTTAGATAATCTCGTTTCTTGCTACGGAGAATAAGGGATTCGAACCCTTGCGCCAGTTACCCGACCTAACGATTTAGCAAACCGTCCTCTTCAGCCTCTTGAGTAATTCTCCACTATATATGATATGGGCACGAGTGGAATCGAACCACCGACCTCACGCTTATCAGGCGTGCGCTCTAACCATCTGAGCTACGCGCCCAAGTAAAATATACTTGGTTTTATTTCCAATGGCGCGAGACGGAATCGAACCGCCGACACATGGAGCTTCAATCCATTGCTCTACCAACTGAGCTACCGAGCCAAATCCAAAAAAGGAATTGCGGGAGCAGGATTTGAACCTACGACCTTCGGGTTATGAGCCCGACGAGCTACCTAGCTGCTCCATCCCGCGTTATTAAAATTTGTAAGGAGGATGTGGGATTCGAACCCACGCACGCTTTTACACGCCTGACGGTTTTCAAGACCGTTCCCTTCAGCCGGACTTGGGTAATCCTCCATCTGAAAAGAATGGACCTTGTAGGACTTGAACCTACGACCGCTCGGTTATGAGCCGAGAGCTCTAACCAGCTGAGCTAAAGGTCCAGCACAAATAAAAATATAGCGGCGAAGGGGATCGAACCCCCGACCTCCCGGGTATGAACCGGACGCTCTAGCCAGCTGAGCTACACCGCCAAAACATCGGGAAGACAGGATTCGAACCTGCGACACCTTGGTCCCAAACCAAGTACTCTACCAAGCTGAGCTACTTCCCGATATCATAAAAATAAACCTCCCCTAATGTATATACATTAAGCGAGTCATGCACCCTAGAGGAGTCGAACCTCTAACCGCCTGATTCGTAGTCAGGTACTCTATCCAATTGAGCTAAGGGTGCTCAGTTATGCCGAGGACCGGAATCGAACCGGTACGATGTTACCATCGCAGGATTTTAAGTCCTGTGCGTCTGCCTGTTCCGCCACCCCGGCCTCTCTAAGCGAACGACGGGATTCGAACCCGCGACCCCCACCTTGGCAAGGTGGTGTTCTACCACTGAACTACGTTCGCAATTTCTTTTTCAATGCCGGCTACATGACTTGAACACGCGACCCTCTGATTACAAATCAGATGCTCTACCAACTGAGCTAAGCCGGCTGATTATTTCTTTTATGCGGGTTAAGGGACTTGAACCCCCACGCCCGAAAGCGCCAGATCCTAAATCTGGTGCGTCTGCCAATTCCGCCAAACCCGCATATGACTCGTGCTGGGCTCGAACCAGCGACCCATTGATTAAAAGTCAATTGCTCTACCAACTGAGCTAACGAGTCGTAAATATGATGCAAACTGTGGTTGCTCTATTTCCAACTTCAAAATGTCTCACACACATTTTGAACGGTCCCGACGGGAATCGAACCCGCGATCTTCGCCGTGACAGGGCGACGTGATAACCGCTACACTACGGGACCTATGGGAGTTAACGGGATCGAACCGCTGACCCTCTGCTTGTAAGGCAGATGCTCTCCCAGCTGAGCTAAACTCCCAATGGATGGAACTTAGCTCAGCTGGGCAATGTAGAAAACTTCGTTTTCCTCA
>NZ_JAMWEM010000012.1 GCF_024509525.1 Streptococcus suis | reverse complement strand
GCGATGACTAACATCATTAACTCGTCAACCACAAAGCCCTCACTAAGATTATACACCTAGTGAGGGCTTTATGTTCGTTTTCATTATTCTGTGGGTGAGGGCGGAGCCATCATGGATGTCTTTCCCAAAATCATCAATTTTAGTGACAACTCGCTTCCCAAAGTCATCCACATTCTTTAGCACAACCTTGAAATTATCGACATTCTTAGCCGCCTGCTCCATACCTTCCTTGAAGCTGGTTTTAAGGCTTGCCTTGATACCTGCCAAGCCTGCTACCTTGCCTGTCTTGGCCAAATCATTGAGGTAACCAACACCTGGCACAAGGTCAAACAAGGCAAAGGCTCCACGCATCAAGCGCTCACCATCATCAAGCTCACGACCGGTCATCCAGTCCTTACCTGAAGCAGCTGAATACATGTCCGCTGCCGCCAAAGCAACGCCTGCCACAGCTCCTGCAGGAGGACAGAAAATGGTCAGAATGACAACACCTGCAGCTAAAAGAAGGTCTCGTTTCCCCTCAAAAGCGGCCTTCTCATCATTGAGGGAATGATAAGTAAAAGCTCGGGTCTGATGACTGGCAAAGAGGTAATCCTCTTCGGTCAACTTGCTCTCTTTGTAGTCATCGCTAGACTTGTAGGAGTCATACATGGCCTGAAGCCGTTTCTTATAGGGATTGTCAACCTGATAAAGTTCCTTGAGACCAACTTCTTTGGCCAAGACTTCCCGAGTACCCATGTACTGGCCAGCTTCGCTTAGGTATCATCAAATATCATTTTCTAATTACCTTGACCATATTCTTCTTGATAGTTTATCATAGTTTTAAAAAGATGGGCTTGTTCATCATCTATTGGCAAAATATTTGCATATTTGTACAAGAAAAATTCAAGTCTATCATTTGGGCTGAACTTAGAACAATTCCAATCAATATAATCAAAAGATGTCTGAAGTTTTTTATCTTTATAAATCAAAGAAAAATTTCTCCAAGCTTCCATGCCATTATCTTTGAAAATATTCCAAAGTTCTCTGGCAATATCGTAAGTTTTATTATCTAAATTTTCAAAGATATCTTTATTGACCTGAAAATCCTTTGGAATCAGTAAACTGTAATGCAAGTTTTTCTCATTTTTCAACTTAAAAAAGAAATAAATCATCCCACCGGTTTCAGACATCTCACAATTGATATATAATTCATCCCAGTCAACTGGGATGGTTTGATTTACATGATTTATTAATTCACGAATTTTATTTTGAATTTCTTGTTCTGCTGTCACTTCTCGACACCTCTCTTTAAATACTATTTTGAATTGATATTTTGAACGGCAATTTGCCTTCTATCGTATAACTGATGGAAAATTTGTCTGGTCTTAATGAATTTCCAGAATAAATAGGCTTTATCTCAATATCAGATACTTTTCTTCCTTGTTCAAGTGCTTCTTTCCAAGATTGTTCCATCGTGTACCATTCACCACCACTGCGGTTAACGTACTTATGCATCGCTACTAAGTTATCAATATCACCCGACCCTTTAAACATGGATGCAATCAAGTGCCCACCATCATCTTCAGGTAAGCGGTCAATGCCTCCAACTGTTCGTTGACTATATAGATTTCTATCTGCCGTTTCTAGCACTAAATTGTCTGCATTAACTGATGATATCCGTCCAAGAGAATCTGTTGTATATTCATAACCTTCTTCACTAACATATATTACATTAGGAGCAAGCAGTTTTTTACCATGTGACCCTTTAATAATATGTTCTCCATACGGCACTTCTTTCAAAGCATCAGAAGCTTTCGCCACCTCTTCCACACTACCACTCAAATTCTTCGCAAAGGCTTGGAGGTTATCGGCTACTCCAGATAAACGACCCGGTGGAGGTGTTGGGATAGCTCCGCTGACTAGCTGGGGCTCAAATCCAATGTTATTAAGACTAAAATTCTGTGCTGCAGTACTGAGTGTCTCATCCGCATGACGAAGTTTACCAGCAACGTCGTCAGCTAGTGATGATACCTTATCAGCCACTAGATTGTCAAGTTGTTTCCCAAAATCATCAATTTTAGTGACAACTCGCTTCCCAAAGCCATCCACGTTCTTAAGAACAACTTTGAAATTATCGACATTCTTAGCCGCCTGCTCCATACCTTCCTTGAAGCTGGTTTTAAGGCTTGCCTTGATGCCTGCCAAGCCTGCTACCTTGCCTGTCTTGGCCAAGTCATTGAGGTAACCAACACCTGGCACAAGGTCAAACAAGGCAAAGGCTCCTCGCATCAAGCGCTCACCATCATCAAGCTCACGACCGGTTATCCAGTCCTTACCTGAAGCAGCTGAATACATATCCGCTGCCGCTAAGGCAACACCTGCCACAGCTCCTGCAGGAGGACAGAAAATGCTCAAAATGACAATACCAGCCGCTAAAAGAAGGTCTCGTTTCCCCTCAAAAGCGGCCTTCTCATCATTGAGGGAATGATAAGTAAAAGCTCGGGTCTGATGACTGGCAAAGAGGTAATCCTCTTCGGTCAACTTGCTCTCTTTGTAGTCATCGCTAGACTTGTAGGAGTCATACATGGCCTGAAGCCGTTTCTTATAGGGATTGTCAACCTGATAAAGTTCCTTGAGACCAACTTCTTTGGCCAAGACTTCCCGAGTACCCATGTACTGACCAGCATCACTATAGATGACCTCCGTCTTCTTGAACCCAATCTGGTTACTGGTTTTATAATCACTGATGTTCAGAGCCTCTAGCCGATCCCCAACCTTGTCCAGCTTTTCGTAAAAAGGCTGGTCAATCTTATCCTTCAGGTACTGTTGCACCTTACCGGCATAGGTTTCTAAAGCGGTCAGTTTAGACTGCAAGCTAATCGCCGTCACATGGTCATCATGGAAGTGAAGATTGCCAATAGCCCCATCCACATCCAGCTCATTGATGGTCCGCTTGGCCTTCTCCGTAATCTCAACCAGAGACTTGATCCGATTTGCAAAGCCCTGACTACCACTACCGCCAATGCCACTATAGGAGGACAAGGCTGGACCGCCCCAGCTGCTGTAACTGCCACCACTAAAATCACCACCGGAGCCAGTCTCAGTAACAGATCCTAAAGCACCCTTCATTTTGCTCCACTTGTGAAGATGAAGCTCAACATTTTTAGTCATTAGCTTCCTCCTTCCTCTGGTGGGAACAACTGCCTCAAATTATCAGCCAATTGTCCACCGCCCTGCAAACTATCTCGGAAGTTCTGTGCCAGAACCTCATCTTGTTCCAGCCATTGATTCATCAGGTAGAAAACCTCACTATTGGCTCGACTGTACAAATCACCAACCTCATTGACCTTGTTTAGCATCTTAGCGTAATGTTCCATCGCCTTAGAAGCCTCGCCACCCTCATAGTATTTAGTCTGGGACAAGGCTTGGAGTTTCGGAGCCAGACGCTGTTGAAAAGATAGCTCTATTGTGGTCTTTTGGAAAATAGCAGAGCTGAAAAACAAGCTCTGCTACCTTCATAACTGATTCCCGAAACTGAGAAATTAATTATAGTTATCTTAAGCAATAGTTTAAAGCTGTTCTAATAGGAAAACTCGGCATGAAACGGAGGATTATTTAATTGAATTTTCCGACATTAGTCTCTTCAACTCCTCCTGCTTCCACTTACCATAAAGAGGAGAAACTTTATCAAAAAGAGCAATTTGCTTTTCAAAAAATTTATCTTGATAAAGATGGTATGAATTGCCAATTTCTTTAGCAACTATCTCACTCGCTTTAGAAACAATATAAGTGTCTAATAAATAATAATTCAGAGTATCCTTAGTTCCAAAAACTTCTTCTTGAATCAATTTTCCTCTATCTGTATTTAATACATGGTACTTCCCATCCTCAAAAAATATTGTTCTATCATCAGAATAAGCAACATCAGTCCGATAGGAAAAAAATACTCAAATGAACCAATTTTATTAATCCCTACTTTTTGTAATGACATTAACAATTTATTTTTTACTTCTTCCAAATCAAATATCTCTTTTAATATAAAATTTTAATCTATCTATATTGGGAATACGAAGAACTGTTATTACCTTTGACCCACATCATGAGAATAAAATTTGGTAGTATTTTTTTACTTCGGGATTATCTAAATTTACCCTCTCATCAGCAATCATTTTTTCTCTTAAAAAAAGGATATTCTCAAAATCTTTAATAAGAACTTTATAATTTTCAAAAAAACTATTCAATGTTTCAATATCAACTGCTTCAATGGTTTCTGGTAAGTATTTCTCACCATTTTCTACATAGCATACTAAACAAATATAAGCCACTGCATTAGCAATGCAGCTCCAAACTGCTGGATTACTAACCGAATCTAAATCAAAATAAGTTAAGATGTCTTGTTCATCTAAATTCTCCAATCTACCATATAACGTATCAGGGTCTGTATGTTTACCCAGTAAAAAATTATTGGTCATTTCTAGAGTTTTAAAAACAAACTGAACATATTCTTCTTTGCATAAAAGACTTACAATATTTTCGGTTAAAATTTGAAGAAAAAAAGCTAAATCTTTATTCGTTTCCATCATTCCTCCTAATTAACATAGATACCATTTTTTACAATAAATTCTGCTCTTCCATTCGGTTTAACACCATCAATAACTTCTGAAGTTACTTTAATTTCTAACTTGGGATACATTTCACTAAGCTGTTTGATTACGCCTGAAGATTTATCTGGGTTCCCTAATCCACTCAAGCATGTCGGACAGACACCTTTAGGATTAGACTGATGTAACCTCAATGTCCCTTCAATATCTTCGGGATTTAAGCCTAGTTTATTCACAGCCTCCACAAATTTATTAGCGATATCCTCCTCAGCATGCCGAGTGGCTGACGGTACTTTACCAGAACTTTTTATTTCCCTGTCTGGCATCACCTCATCCAGATCAGGCAAACCAGCTTCTTTTCGAACCTTTGGAGAACCTCCTTCAAAAATTATACCTTCAAGTCCAGGAACATCTGTTTTACCAATTGCAATAGTATCAGTTTCTGGTACGCCCCACTTTTTCCGAAGTATATTTAACTCTTCGGTAGGGTTAGGTAAGATCTTATCAATTTCTGAACTCCCTCCCCCACCATTCAACGTAAATCGTTTACTAGCTTCCAATCCCTCATCAATCTGTGAGCCTGGCATAATGACTGTTGCATTATGTTTACCGAAGTCAGGATTAAATATACCATCAGCCAACTGGTAGGCATCATCTCGAACAGAACGAAGTAAATCTGTTGTCTGTCTACCCCAATCATCAACTTTTGTAATGAGTTGTTTTCGGAAATCGTCCACGTTCTTAAGAACAACCTTGAAATTATCCACATTCTTAGCCGCCTGCTCCATACCTTCCTTGAAGCTGGTTTTCAAACTTGCCTTGATGCCTGCCAAGCCTGCTACCTTGCCTGTCTTGGCCAAATCATTGAGGTAACCAACACCTGGCACAAGGTCAAACAAGGCAAAGGCTCCTCGCATCAAGCGCTCACCATCATCAAGCTCACGACCAGTCATCCAGTCCTTACCTGAAGCAGCTGAATACATGTCCGCTGCCGCCAAAGCAACACCTGCCACAGCTCCTGCGGGAGGACAAAAAATGGTCAGAATGACAACACCTGCAGCTAAAAGAAGGTCTCGTTTCCCCT
The DNA here is from genome assembly GCF_024509525.1 of Streptococcus suis. Lineage (GTDB taxonomy): Bacteria > Bacillota > Bacilli > Lactobacillales > Streptococcaceae > Streptococcus > Streptococcus suis_AC. Next base: position 60,643 of record NZ_JAMWEM010000012.1, on the reverse strand, counting down.
CAAAAGCGGCCTTCTCATCATTGAGGGAATGATAAGTAAAGGCTCGGGTCTGATGGCTGGCAAACAAGTAATCCTCTTCGGTCAGCTTGCTCTCTTTATAGTCATCACTAGACTTGTAGGTCTTATACATGACTTGGAGGCGGGTCTTATAAGGATTGTCAACCTGATACAGTTCCTTGAGACCAACTTCTTTGGCCAAGACTTCCCGAGTACCCATGTACTGGCCAGCTTCGCTATAGATGACCTCAGTTTTCTTAAACCCAATCTGGTTGCTGGTTTTATAATCACTGATGTTCAGAGCCTCTAGCCGATCCCCAACCTTGTCCAGTTTTTCGTAGAAAGGCTGGTCAATCTTATCCTTCAGGTACTGTTGCACCTTACCGGCATAGGTTTCTAGAGCGGTCAGTTTGGACTGCAAGCTAATCGCCGTCACATGGTCATCATGGAAGTGAAGATTGCCAATAGCCCCATCCACATCCAGCTCATTGATGGTCCGCTTGGCCTTCTCCGTAATCTCAACCAGGGACTTGATCCGATTCGCAAAGCCCTGACTACCACTACCACCAATACCACTATAGGAGGACATGGCTGGACCGCCCCAGCTGCTGTAACTGCCACCACTAAAATCACCACCGGAGCCAGTCTCAGTAACAGATCCTAAAGCACCCTTCATTTTGCTCCACTTGTGAAGATGAAGCTCAACATTTTTAGTCATTAGCTTCCTCCTTCCTCTGGTGGGAACAACTGCCTCAAATTATCAGCCAATTGTCCACCGCCCTGCAAACTATCTCGGAAGTTCTGTGCCAGAACCTCATCTTGTTCCAGCCATTGATTCATCAGGTAGAAAACCTCACTATTGGCTCGACTGTACAAATCACCAACCTCATTGACCTTGTTAAGCATCTTAGCGTAATGTTCCATCGCCTTAGAAGCCTCGCCGCCCTCATAGTATTTAGTCTGGGACAAGGCTTGGAGTTTCGGAGCCAGACGCTGTTGAAAGGATAGCTCTATGGTGGTCAGATAACGCATAATCTCATGCATCTCATCGACATTCATAACAATCTGTTGACTGGATGCACCACCGCCATCATGATGAATTGATTCTTTACCCATCAGGCAAAATCCTCCTCTCTAAAGGGAATTCCTAACCAAGTGTAGCACCGTTCTAGAAAATAGTATTGACTAAACCGTTGTAACACTTGTTTAGACGTTTCAACCCCATACAACTGCCCATCAATCTCTCGGAATAACCAAGACACGACCAAATCGTCCCGATGCTTTGACTCAAGCATCTGACGAAGCGGATAGTGCTGGATAACAACAGTGTCATCACCAGCTAGTGCCTCCTCGATTTCTGGAGAGAGAGCCTCTTCCTTGGTTAAGAAATCACCTTCATCCGCCTTAGGCTCTCTCAGTAGAAGAGACGGTAATTTTTCTTGAAAGAAAGCTAACCGAGCAAGTGGACCAATCCGTAGTAACTGATACCCCTCTTGGCCATCAATTAAGATAACCGATTCCCCGTGATTGCCTGTAAGCATAACATAAGCATTATTAACAACAGTTAGAGAATAACCTGTGCAATAATCCTTCAAGGTCTCCACAACCACAAATCCAGCCTTAGTTAGATCATCATCCTCTCCAACAAGACCTTTAGCTTTTAATGAGTCGTGTGCTATCTCCCAAACGGCTTCTGACGGGAGGGAAAGCTCCTCTAAGCCTGGCAGACCAAGCAAGGTATCGCCATCAAAGGCTCCAATGAGATAATAAAGCTCATAGATTGAAAAATAATCTGTTCCTGCCATAGCCTACCCCCTAATTGAGGCAACTTCCGATGAACTGTTATAATCATCAATGGATTGCTTCAAACTCGTTACCGCTGTTTCATGTTCTTTCATGATACCAATCAAATCATTGTGATACTGGTAGATAAGGTTCAAATAAGTCATAAAGGCATTTTTCGTTTGCCCGCTCCACGCAGCTCCTTCCAAATAAGAGCGCAGTTCACCAACCGTTTGATAGGAAGAAGCTAGCTCTTTATTGATATCTTTAGATAATTGCAAAGCTGTTTCGAGTTCCGAATAAGTTATTTTTAATTCTGCCATGAATTACCCCCGATTCTTTTTCGCTGCTTCTTCAGCCTCACGACGGCGACGCTCTGCTTCTCGTCTACGCTCCTCAGCTTCCTGAATCGCTAAACGATGGTAATACTGATACCTACTGTAAGCCGCAGATACCGCCTCAGCTAATTTGGCCCCATCACTCGTCTGATGTGACTTGAGAAGCACAACCTTAGACCTCGCAGTTGATTCACTATCTGAAAAGACATCCTCTGGGATATAGCTCGCTTCCATATTAGGGCGATTCGATAAGTAAGTATCAACACGCTGACTTAACTGTTTCTCTTTGCTATCAAAGTCTTGAGACAAGGACAACAGCTTATTATAAAGGCGTTGATACTGGTCTCTTTTTTGTTCTGTAGGTGTTCCACCACCAAACCAACCAAAAATAGACATAGATTTTCCTTTCTATACTTCCAGCAACTGGACAAATTCATAGCCATCTGGGTAAAGTAAATAGCCTTGATTTGATTTCAGTGACGGTTCATTGTTAATATAAGGGTAACGAGTATGGTTCTGATCACTAATCCGTTGACCTAAGAACACTTGCCCCACCAAGTGGACAATCATCTTAACGTAATTGTCATAAGTATTGTTAACCAAGTCTTGAACTGTACCCACAAAAACAGGAACCACGCCGTAGGTCGCACCTTCTGAGATTAAGAGCTTAAAATCAGCCTCACTTATATTAGACACTCTAGCTAATTCCGCTACATCAGGGATAATGAGTAACCACTTAGCATAAGATTGACCAGAATCAGCCATTCTCTTCTTCAAATCCTCAAGAATGGTCTTCATCACATTTTCAACTTCCAAGGACTTATCAAAGCGTTGGACACCTTCAAATAAGCCTGTCCCAATACGCTGACTAGAATCTAAAATCACCGCATTGTATTGACCCTGAAGTCGTTTGAGATGAAAGTCTAAAATCTTATAGTAATTGTTCACAAAAATTGGACTATCCGATGCCATCAAAATCGACTTCTCAAAGCTAAATCCTGCTGGAAGCACCCACTCCCTATCCAATCCAAAAACAAAGTCCTTGGCTGACAGGTCAACATTTTCGGCTTTCACCTTCTCAGGCAACATCGGGATACCACTTGGTAAATCACCTGAATAGGCTGCTTTCATAGCTTCTACTTCATTCCCCACTTCGATGATGTAGTCCGCATAGGCTTCACTGGTGTAAGGCAAGGTCACCTGGAACTGGACAATCTCATCCAGCTTAGTGATGGCCCGACCCTTGATTTCATCCAAAGGAATGTTGGAACGACCAACAACACCTGACAGGTCACTATTATCAAACAAGAAGAGGGAAATCTTAGTCTTGAAGTTAGACTGGAGCTGGAGTCGCATGGCATTGAGGCGGGACAGGGTCGTCACCAGATAAATACCCAGTGAAGCCCCGTCACGAGCGATGACGTTAAGCACATCATAAAAAGCATCTGAGAATGGAGCGTCCATGACACTATCAAAGCCATCAATCATAACAAAGAGGGTTGGGAAGCTAGTCTCAGACAGCTGGTTATATTGACGAAGGTTAGTCGCCTTGAGCTTGGACAAGGCCTTCTTACGCTCTTTAACCATCTGCTTGAGGCGACGCATGGACTTGAGAATCTTCTCTGTCTCATCCAAGGCGAAGTAATCCGCCACATGAGGAAAATCGGACAGGGAAATCAAACCACTAGTTCCGAAGTCATAGAGGTAGAAGTGCACATGTTCTGGCGTGTGCTTACGCATGGCATCAACTGCCAAGGTCTGCAAAAAGGTCGACTTACCAAAGCCTGGACTAGACACTAGAAGGATGTGACCTGTCTGTTCCATGTCAAAGTAAAGTGGCGACTGCTCCTGCTTCTCCGGAATATCTTGATAACCCACCAAGAGTGGCTTAAGACCAGATGACTCTTTCCAGTAAGTCCTAAAGTCCGTTTCCTGCAAGTCTTGTGATAAGACTCGGTCAGCCAAAGGTGGTAACCAAGGACTAGCAACCTTAGGAATATGGAGGTTCTCAAAAATCTCATGAGCCTGTTCCACAATGGCATCCAGCTCCGTCGGCAAGCTCTTGACATCCTTCTGCTTGGACAGACCACTCAGGTCCTTGTTAATGGCCCGATACTGACCGCTATCGGTGATGTCATAAACCGTCGTCTCACGCTGAACACCAGCCTTGCCGTCTGGGTTGTAATCCGCACCAGACCAGGCTGACTGGAAGAGCTCGTAGATTTCATTGTTACCAACTTGAAGGTAGGCCCGACCAGTCTGGGTAATCTCAGCCGCATCAGGGGTCTTGATGACCTCACGAGAGTCAGCCACATCCTGCACCTTAAGGGCAATCTTGAACTTAGAGTTAGACCAAATCTGGTCATTAACCACACCACTCGGCTTTTGAGTCGCAAGGATTAACTTGACCCCCAACGAACGACCGATACGGGCCGTTGACACCAACTCGTCCATAAAGTCAGGCTGGTTGGCCTTAAGCTCTGCGAACTCATCGCTAATGATAAGTAGATGTGGCAGAGGCTCTGACACCTTGCCCTCCTTGAAGAGCTTGGTGTACTGGTTGATGTGGTTGACATTATTTTCTCGGAAAATACGCTGACGCTTCTTGAGTTCAGCCTTGATAGATACCAGGGCTCGGTTGGCCTGGTTGCCATCCAAGTTGGTAATGGTTCCCACAACATGAGGAAGTTTGGCAAAGAGGTTAGCCATCCCACCACCCTTGTAGTCAATGAGCAAGAAAGCCACTTCGTAAGGGTGGTAATTAACTGCCAGAGACAGAATATAAGACTGCACCAACTCTGACTTACCAGAACCTGTCGTCCCTGCAATCAAACCGTGAGGACCATGTGCCTTCTCGTGCAGGTTGAGGTAAAGGATATCATCACGACCACGAACACCAAGAGGCACCGACATGGTCTGATAGGTCTCGTTCTCCTTCCAACGGGTCAAGAGGTCTAGCTCCTCAACCTTGCTCACTCCATACATTTCAAGGAAGGTGATGCTATCAGGGATAGAGTTCCGCATGGTCTGAACATGGGTAATCCCTGCCATGTTTCTGGCAAAGGTCTCCTTGTCCTCAAGAGAAATCACTGGCAGAGGGACAAAAGCCTGATTGAGGTAGGTATCTTCCTGCAAAATCAGGGTTGCCTTCTTATCCCCACAATAGTCCACAACGGTCTTGACGTGTTCAGGCAGGCTCTCAATCACCTCTTCCACAAAGACATAGTGAATGCCCAAATGAGACAAATCTTCATTGATGTACTCCATGATGTTGTGATCAAGCATTAAGCTCAAATCAGTAATCAACAGAACATAACGTGGGGCATACTGCTTCTCACTGGATTTCTCCTGCTCACTGTCCAGCTTTCGCTCCTTGATGATTTGGTAGAGCGAGGTCAAGAGCTGGTCACGTGTTCGCTGGCTGTAGACAAACCCACGGCTATTAAACACTTTCAACTGAGTATGCGGCAACCAACGGCTCCAATTCCAAAGCGGCAGCTCTTCCTCACGGAAGATTGGCACAAACTGCACATCATGATAACTTTGGAAGGTCGCCACCTGCATCATGAGTTGTTGCACTTGCTCAATCACCACTCGGCGAGAGCCGATGTAACCAATGGGCGACCCAAGCTGATTCTGCAGAGGCATTTGGTCCAAGTGACGATAGTAAGCCAAGAGTTCCTGGACCTTTTGATTGGCCTCCTCATTGTACTTGGTCACCTCTGAGTCAGAGTAATCAACGCTAAAGCTCGCCTTGATTTGACCGAGCCCCAAACGGTAAGTCAAGAAGTCAAAGTGATATGGGGTCTTCTCATAGATACGGCGGTCAATGGTTGCTGCCATTTCTAGCAAATCGGTTGTCGCTGGGTAATGGTAAAGCAGAGCTGTCTCTTGTTCTCCCTTACTGCTGGCCAACTCCTCGTATTTGCCATCCAGATAAGACAGGTAGTCTGAAATCTTCTGCACTTCCGTTTCACGGTGTTTCTTCTTATCCGCAAAATAAGAGTGAATGGAGGTTCCGATGGTAATGACAGACATCCCCATCATCATCAGGACCATCCCACCGCCTTTTGAAAAGAAGGCGGTCAAACCAGTAAACACAATCATGGCAATCGGTGTCAACAAGAGTTTCACCAAAGATTGCTTACTTTCTTCAGCTTCTGTTGGCGGAGAGGCTATTGAAATCGAGTTCTCGGGCTCTCTCAGAATAATCCGAGGCGACCGGTGGAAATCCTTCCCTCGTTCATCTCGTTCTGACAACTCTGCTGGCAACAAGTTCGTCTGATAATCCCCCACAACCGCAAACTCCAAGCGGTCATTAATTATCGAAAGGAATAAGCCTGAGGCAAAGAAAACAGTGTCATGGTCTTGGAGCGAAGCTTTATCCGCCACCAACTGGCCATTGAGATAAAAGACTTGGTTGGCAACAAGCTGCCACTCGTCTGCTTGAGGTCTGAGAACAACTTCCAGCGACGGGAGCGACACTTGAATCGTCGCATGGTCATCGGACGATAGGTATAGCATCCCATCTGGCAAGTAAAAACTCTGACGCCCCGCAAATGAAACCACCGTTACCAGCTTCCCTGAATCCAGTTTGAACGGGTACACACCATGTGAATAGGTCTCCTCATCCAAACGAAACCCATCGTCAAGCACATCGATAGTGGCTGATTGGGAGAAGGGCAAGTGATGCTCTAATAGCTCACTCAACTCATAGGGTCTGCCAGGAAACAAGGGGTAAGCAATGTGTTCAGTAATGACATATAACATGGCCCACCTCCTTATTCCTGAGTGCTTGAAGCAGTAGTCTCTTCACTTGCAGCACCAGCTGTTTCTTCTGGTGTCAGGTAGGTTTTCTTCAACTCATCCAGCTTGGTTTTATAAGTGTTTAATTGACTGGTCCGCTCTTCTGCTGTTAAATCAGGGTCACGTTGAATATCATCGATTTTCTTGGTCATGCCATACATGAGCAATTGAGGGTCATCTAGGAAACTAGCGATATCAATGGCCTCATCAATCTTAGACTGACCAATCAAAATCCAATAACGAAGGTAGTCCTCGTTTGACTGCGTTGAAATTTTACTAAGCTCCTGGCGTTGCGCTTCCGTTAACGGCTCTGTCATGATAACCGACAAGGCAACGATGTACTTATCGTCCTGACTAAGTGCCTTGCTATCCGCAGATTTAACGGTTGTAATCACCTTGGAATAATCTTTTTGAATAAAGGCTAAACGGGTTTGACTAATCATTTCTTGCTTTGGTAGAGAAGACAAGAGAACATAGCCTAGACCTGCCGCCAATAACACCGCCCCCAAACTAGCTAAGATACTAGTTGCTTTCAAACGAGCCAGGCGACTCTTGGTAACCACGGTCATGGTCTGCTTATTTTTCTCTTTCTCAGTCTGATACTCAGCTTGAAGTAATGTGCTGACGTCAGCTAAAGAGTCTGCCTTCACCAGTTGCTCACAGAAAAGATTGCCACGGTAAAAAGGTAGTTTACCATTGATTAAGGTATCATAGCTGGTCTTCTTGTCTAATACAGACACCATCATGGCCTGATAGCGTGTTAAAAATTCTTCAACGGTCAGTGCCTCATAAGGTGGTACTTGACCTTTAACCCCTCGCTCAATTAAAAGCGGCAGAGCATTCAGGGTAAAGAGAACCTTACTCGGGTGGAAATCATAGGTGTAAACGGTTTGGTTAAGAAGTTCAAACACCTGACCAAGATTGATAAAATGGCGTAGCTGCTCTTCTCGTGTCAACTCAACAAGCCTATCCCAAGCATAGCACCCATCAGGCTGAACCAATTTCAATTGGAGGTTCTCGCCATCAATCACTACTTTCTGATTGACAAACAAGGGCTGTTTAGCTTCCAAGAGTTGGAAAGCCACTGATTGATTCCCTTTAACCTCTTCTAAAAGTAATTCTCTCATAACTGTTGTCACGCCTCTTCTTCTTATTCTATAATGTTTCAATCACAAGCAGGTCGCCGTCTCTTAAGTCCGTTAACTCTTGAAAACGTGACAAGACTTGCCCCTTCTTTCCTTGGCGAGCCAGAGGGTTGTTAAAAACCAAGCCCAGGCCATAGGACTCCGATACCGTCTGTAATAATTCCTGTAGGGTCATCGTTGTCGGCACTCTTAAATCCAGCAAAGGACAACCAACAAGAGATAAGTCCAGACTGATATTGATATAAGATGACATTTGATTAGTTTCCTTTCTGTCGTCTGGTTTGGTACAGCGACCAGATCATAACCACAATGCCCAAACCAAATAAAGCTAACATCTGCCAGGAAATACCTGGATTTCTCTCAGTCAACTGCACACCATAATCACTTGACACTGCAAGCTCTGTTTCAGGGTTAAATAACAATTCCCTATAATCCGTTGACCAATTATTTGAGGGCAAATCCTCAAGAAAAATACCTTCTTTGAGGCTTTTTTCCTCCTCTGAGACGACTGCTTGCTTTTGACTAATGGTGGCTGTGGTCTCTGTCTGAAAGAGCTTAGAGAGCGCTGCCTCTTGCTCAATGTAATAAACTTCTTTGGTCTCTTTCCCCTGATTAATATCCGTGTTAATCTGGAGAGAGCCATCATTGGCAAAGACAAGTGATGGCTCCATAACGATAACACTAAAACACAGGACAAAGAGACGACTGAAATGGCGTTTCATATTAAACTCCTGATTCGTCAAGCTCCTGATAATGGTAGATGGTTAACCCACTAACTGCTCCTGCTAGGAGGATCGTTAGGATAAAGGTTACCGTCCACCCTTCTTTATTATTCAAAAATGCCGTCAGCATTCCCTCTAAGTAGGTCAGCGGGGACAAGAAGGACACCCAACTGCTATGGCTGATATAATGATAGTCAAGCAACTGGCCCGCACTAATTAAATACATCATAACTAGGAATAGGCTGATGAGGAAACCATAGCTCTTCAAGTACTGATTAAGATGACTAATGCCGTGAGCAAAAAACTGCGTCAAAACAGCCAACAGCATCATCAGCAAGAACATCTGACTTCCTGAAAGGGTTAAGCGATAGCCTGCAAAACCGCCGATGATAATCGCTGCCAAGAAGGTTACTCCTGTCAAAAAGATAAAGGGGTAGAGGCTGTTGGTCCAATGGCGACGAGCCACCACATCAACAATTTTAGGCCATTTAGAGCGATCACTATGTTGCAAAATATAGGACGCTGCAAGACCGACAAGGTAACTCATCAGAATCAACAGAAATCCTGACCGCTCATCTTGCCGAGTATCAGCTTGTTTAGTCACTGAGCCCACTAAAGATTCGATTTTTGAAGAGTCAACTGGATTAGATAAATACTCGTAGACAGCATTGTTCTGGCTATTACCAATTTTGGTATTGCTCAAAACAGTTGAGAAGGATTTCAAAAACTCTGCATTATCGCCATACTCTTTGGTCATCACCCCATAAAGTTTATCAACTCGACCAGATAGGTTATTGCCTTCTGTTTCTAGACCCTTGACATCTGTTGCTAGACGATCAACCCGCCCCTGAATACTCTCAGAAACCAATTGATGAGCCTTCGTATTTTCCATCAATGTTTGACTAGCATTTTTCAATCGCTCCAAGTCACTATTGATAGACATGGAAACTGTAACCAAGTCCGTATTGTCACGCTTTTCTTGTTCCACAAACGTTGGCTTTTTCTTAATGGTCTCATTAACTGACTGAGTTTGTTCAACTGTTGTAGCTAGTCCCTCTAGGAGTTTGGTTGTATTTGACCGCAATTCGTCGATATAAGTTGACAATTCTTCTGATTTTGGAATGAGGGCATCAAATTCAACAATCGTTTCTTCGGGTGTTTTTAAAGCATTTTTTAATTCAGTAACAGTTGTATCTTGAATTAACTTAACCACAATATTCTCAAGTTCTTTTTTATTATCGTATTTCTGTTTAATACGCCCAAACAGAGAACTTGGACTTGGCTCTAATGTTCCAGAGCCATCTCTAAATTGTTCACCATAGAATGCTTTAATAAGACCTGCCAGTTCATAATAAGAACGTAAATCAGCAACCACTGCTCTTTCAAGATGGTTTGTACGAGCATACTCACCATATGGGTAAAAAACAGAGGACGCATGATAAGTTCGATGAAAGACTTTATTAACGCGATCGATATTTTCACGACTGATTGTCTCTTCTTGAACCCAACCACTGGTGACATGACTACTATCTGGTGTTGCAGTTCCAGAATCTGTATTTGAGTTCTCAACTGGTACAAACGTATCCAATCGTCCATCGGTTGTTGGTGGCAGAGTGGCTGGCGAGCTCACTACCTTATCATACTCAAAATTTTCCTTTGTCGCGACCATTAATTCCACAACTAAAGGACTAAATAGATTGATAACAGTATCGTCATTCGGAATGAGTGAAAACGTTATATCAATACTTTCCTTAAGCGGAGATCCAATAGCTAAGCTATATTTTCCTCCCCCAAGGTGAGTAACGGAGATACCAGAAACATTTAGCGCATAACCTTCTGGTACTTTCATTAGGATTTCAGAAACTTCACCCTCAATGGAAGGAAGTGTTAACTGCTGAGGTTGTGCAACTTCTTGTCTGACAATATTTTTGGCATTATTAAAATATGTTCCCTGGTTACTAATGGATTCCAACTGCGGAGAAGCAAGGTCATAGGTTTGTGCATAAGACAATGCAAATGCATTAAGTGCTTTCAAATACTGTTTATCCTCTTCAGAAAGATTCATGGCTTCAATTGCTTGATCGCTATAGCCAGAGAAACGGTTAAACTCCTGCTCAAAAGATGCCGTCAATAAGGATTCAATTGATTTTAAGTAATTACCTAAAGTAGCTGCTTGATCCTGAATATCAAAAGAAGAACTATTTTCTAGCGACTCCTTAACAGCCGCTAAAATTTTAGCATCATAGTCTGATAGAGCAGTGTCAATGTTCCCATTTAGTTCTCTAAGCTTAGCTGTAAAGGCTTCAACATCTTGTTTAAGTTGATTTGCTTTAGCCTGTGTATCAGCTAAAATTTCAGGATTGCTATGTGCTGATGTCATCTGTTCATTTAAAACAGACAATTGATTCAACTGTTCCTCAACACTTAGCTTCGAAAATTCATCATCATATGCTTTGAGGCTGTCTTCTCTATTAAGAATTGACTCTTGCCATTGTTCTTGCAGAGATTTTATATGTTCAATTTCGGCTGTATAAACCTTATTAACATCCACAATTGATGTAAAGGCATCATTGGACTCGAGCAGACTTTTTTGAAAACTAGTATAAGCGGACAACAATTCCGTCGGAGAGGAAGAAACTCCTGTAAATTGTCTGGAATACATGGTCAGGGGGCTGATTAGATTATTATCAAAACTATTTAATACTCTACCGTCAGCACTAACAACATCACCAACTTGACCTTGAGCAGTCTGGAGATTACCAACAATACTCAGGAAATAAATATGAATCAAATCTTGATTAAACAGACGTTTTAAATCGACAACAGCCTGTTCAGCTTGTTTCACCAAATGGTTTTTATCTGACTTTATTTGATATTGAAATACTGCTTGAGCTGGAGAAGAACTTTCCAAAGCGAGTGAATCTTGAGAAAATTTACTTGGTAAAACGACCATCATTTGGTAAACACTATTTTCAAGCCCCCTCTCTGCGATAGAACGACTAACAACCTCAACAGAATAGCCTCCCTTTGTCGCAAAAGAGGTTGTTAATAATTCCCCAATATTAAGTTGCTGGCCATTGTAAATCATACCAGCGTCTTCATTAACGACCGCTATTTTAAGAGAGTTATTTCTAGACACAACCTGCTCTGATGACTCCGTTGAAAGGGTACTAGGCTTAATAATTCCCCAGTAGGAAACGATGGAGACTATTGATAGTAATAAGCCTATCAGTATTAAATTTTTTCTGGTCATACCACATTACTCCTTGGGGATAACATAACAAAAGGGCTGAGGAAGCCTCCCCAACCCAACACGTGTGTTTGTCTTTTCTTAATTAAGACCAAAGTTACGAGACAAATCTTGGTCGTTTTGTTGCATGGCTTGAGCAGTTTTATCAAGCTGAGTATTGATTTGTTGCATCAACTCTGCAAAGTTCTGAACTTTTGGCTTCAATTCATTAAATTGGTTGTCAAAGCCTTGGAATGCAGCACCTTCCCATTCGCTACGAAGCGTGTCTTGAAGACGTTGCAAGTTATTCAAAATTGTTGTGATATCATTTGAGGCTTTTCCATACTCTCGAGCACGACTTTGAAGCGTTTCCGGGGATACACGGATTTGTCCTGACATAAGGTTGATCTCCTTTGTATTTGATAAGTTTATTCTATCATGAGACGAAACTTATTACAAGTATTTTTGTACCAAATTCACAAAAGATTTAACACCTTTTTATACTACTTTTTAACGATTTATCAAAGGGTATGCAAATACCATCACACACCCCACTAAGTAAGGACACTCACTATAAGGAAAACTGAACCATAATCATCCCCCTTGACATCAAGTTATTTCAAGGGGTTAATACTTATAATTGTATCAATTACCTTATTCCGATTTCAATCGACCATTCAGGCGATATTAGAGGTGGGTACGTTTCTATTCCCAAAAACTCCTTGTCAATGGAAACAAACACATACCCACAAGGTAAATGGAAATAGAAACTGATAATCTCTAGCTATCACTTCTACTCATTTCAAAAATTTTCTCAATCTGATACTTCCCCACCAAAAAGAAAAAAGCCTTGGTTTCAAGGCATTTCACTATCCCTTTCGTTCCAAGGTTTCTAGGCTTTTACGAGCAGAGCAACACACTCGACGTGTGCTGATAGGGATTACCTATATTATGGAACGAATTGAAATTACAAGTTGTTAAGATGATATTATGGAACAAAATACTTGTATTACGCTCGCCATTTTTCCATAATAACTAAACTGGATGTACACTAGCCATCAGACCATGAGCTATAAAACATCTGTCATTTTGAAAGCCTGAAACCATTCTATAGGCAACTGCCCAAAGTAAATAATCACCTATACCAATTACTTTTATTTTATTGTAAAACTCATACTCGCTAATTTTTCTTCTTGAATCAATCGGATGTGTAAGAAACTCACTTTGCAAAAAACTCCATGATGCGCCACCCAAAACTAAATCAGCATGAGAATCAATATGAACAACGTCAAAAGGATCTGAAAGCATTTTACTATTAATAAGTTCTTTCCAAAATATCAGTGCCTAATTATGACCGGTCACCATTCTTCCTGGAATTTTGTGATTTTTTGATAATCCTAAATTTTGTTCTAAAAATTGTCGAACTTCCTCTTCAGTCCATACTGAATCCCCATAGTACTCTTCATCAAGTCTTACTTCACAAGAAAATGGAGTACTTGCTATTTCAGTCATAAAATAATCCATATCTAAATCCAAGACTCTCATATCAACACCTCCTATAAATTAGACAACTTTCGAAAATTGCTATTGTTTACGCAATAACAATGTATTAGAATGCAAATCAACCGATACCACTTTAAATCCTGCTGCTAGGATGGCATTCGGCATTGTATGGGTTGGTGATGGAGTCCAGTATGCAGAATAGTTGTATGCTGACTTACAAAGGTTGCAACCAATAATGGCTTCAATATCAGTAAAGGTCAATGTCAGTTCGGTTTTCCCACAGTTTTCAAGATACTGATTCAACTTTGAAAACTTATCTTTTTCCTTCGGTTCTTCGTCCATTTCACCGACCTGCACAAGTGCATTACTAAGTTCATCACATTTATCAATCATCCAGGCAAAGTATTCTTCCTGCTTTGATGGATTGAACACATCGGCTTCACGCTTATAGATGATGCGTTTTGCCTCACTACCTTCACGGCTGGAATACCAGTCAAGCTTGTTTCCAAAGATTTCTTCAATCTTGTTCTTCTTACTTTCGAGTCTTTCAAACGCTTCTTTATTATAAACATAAATCAGTAAGGATAAATACTTACTGCGTGTAACGGTATAAGAAAGATGGTAATCAGAACCATTCACAGGAATATCATACCAATTCTGTGCCAATGGTTTACGAAGAGCAATGTCAGTATCTCTGCCTTCTTCCTTACAGTATTCTACAAAGCTTGACCAAAATTTAAGTTGAAGCTCCCCTAAATCGCCTACGGGCTTAGAAGGTTGTTTTCCTTTGCTTGATGAATCAGCAGGTTTTTCCGATTCTTCTGATAGCGGGGCTGGGACAGCCCTGCCATCATTTACCCATGTAACATAGATGAGTTTATTCATCTGTTCTGAAGTAAAACTAAACTTCCATCTGTTTTCCATGAACTCCAGAAGTTTCTTGCTTCTCTGATAAATCCGGTCTGCTGTCCAGTCAGATTCCTTGGCAACCTCAATTTCAGAATGCGATCCATTCTGATAACCTCTTCGGCCACCGTTCTTGGATGTTTTCTTATCCTCAAAACTATCATTCTGCAATGCTGAATTGATACTCTGTGAAAGAGGAAGTAGGTTTCCAAGAGTGCAGGACAATAATTCGATTTCCTCGCCGCTAAACTGTCTAAATTGATTACGCCAATAGAACCTTGACGGAGTCTGCGGAAGAATATGCTCAATAGAAACTTTGTCCTTTTCAGTCTTTGTAAACATCTCCCAACTCACCTTATCCAGGTTGTTTTTCTTTGCAAGCTGGTACTCATACTCATATAAGAAGTACTTGATAGAATTCCAGTAATAGAAACCGCCCTTGTTATCGAAGTACTTTTCTATCTTGGTTATAAAGTTCGGAAGTGCATATTCGATATTGGCATCCGTAGTTTCATTGATATCATTGATTAAATCATCAATGTCCATTTCCTTGAGGTAAATGCTGCGTGATGCACGATAATACTCACTGCTTCTGAATGTGGCATTAAAATATCCAAGACGGAAACAAATAAAGATAAATCTCTCAACGGCTGTATACAGTTCAATCCTCTTTTCCGGCTTCAAGTCTCTTCGGCTGATAACAGCCATAAGCAATGGTCTGAAATGTCCAATGCCGATGCGGTTCAAACGATCCACCCATACCTTTTCATCATCGGAAAGGTTCTCACTCTGGAATGGAAAGAAAGTATCATACCAGTACTTTGCCATATTTTTCAGACTGTTTGCATAGTCAAGGATTTCTCCATGTTCAAGTTTGGAAACCTCAACAGTTTCTACTTCACCAGATTCATCTTCAATGTCAGTATCCGAATCATAGTCCGTATCACTAACAACCGTCAAGGAGTCATCGACAACAGCCACCGTTTTCTTTTCAAAAATATTCTTGGCAGAGAACTTGCTCAAAAGGAAATGAATATAGTCATCACCTTTTCTTCTGGAGTAAGCGAAATACACAATCCAATGTGCCCTCAAAAAATCATCATCCGAGAGCGGAGTCTTCTCATTTCTGCCAAGCTGGAAGTACACTTCCTTCCAGGTATCATTAATCTGTTTACGCAGATTCTCTTTATCCATCTTATCGAACTTACTTTCCGGATAAAGAGTTGTCAGGTAAATTAGTCGGTTCTTCAATAATTCCAGGTTTGTGAGTTTCTTACCACGGTTATTCATGGTTTCAAATGCTACAAACACATCGTAATCATCATCGATTTCATGAATGTTAAACATTAGCCTCTGCGTCAGTTTGAGGTATAATTCATTGATTCCATCCATGCCTTCGCTCTCATAGAGGGCGGTCAGATTCTCTCTAAAGAAGTTCTTGGCAAACTTCAGATTTCTTGTGTAGTACGTTTCATTAACGGTCCCGGAATAAGGCTCATTAAAAATTTTGTACTGTAAATAGTCAGAACTAGGGTTGTCCACCTCATAACCGAACAGGTATGTAGTTATCTGCTTATTCGGCGGTCTATGTTGACAAATATATTTGGCAACTACATCTTCCAACGTTTCATATCCCAGCACAATATCCCGGTCGGATAAACCTCCATTCGCTTTTAATATTCTGGAATACTCCACGATTTCATTTAAAAGAATAACAAAAGTTGTCAGTCTCTGCTGTCCATCAACAATATGACAGGGCTTGAATCCTTTTGATTCCATCCAAAGATCACTACCCCACGATGTTGTTTCAGAAGATTTCAGATTCTTAAGAGACAATAAACCTGTATAGTGATATCTTCCTTCTTGAAGATTTACTAAATCATCCCAAAAATCAGTAAGCTGTGACTGCTGCCAAGCATAGCCTCTCTGATAATCCGGAATTCTGAAAAGTCTGTTTTGAAAAAGTAAAGAAAGCGGCTGTAGTTCATTTGCCATTATTTAGTCCTCCTATCCTTTTATCATTCATTAAATTAGTTTTATTATACCACGAAACAACAAAAAAACTGCAACCTTTCGGCCACAGTCACTTACAAATCTACCTCAGTCCCCTCTAAGAATTTTACACTTATCTGCCCATCTTCTGAGATTGTAATACTATCCAACACCTGACACATCTCATACGAATCAAATTCCCAAGAAGGCTTGTTTATTATACCAGCCAACTTCATACTATAATACTTTTCTAGTGGATGATTTTCTTCCTGAATCTTATTCCACTTTCCATGTAATAGATCCACGTTCTCACTCAATAGCTCTACAGCCATTACTACGGCTTTCTCTAGCGTTTCTTCATCAATGTGGTTATTCTGACAGCCAATCTGTCCTTTGACTCTATAGCGATTGTTACATTGCCAAACCTTGCGTTTACCTCGACTGGTTGTCCAGTTCTTTCGACCAAAAGCTGAACCACATTCTACACAGAACACTTTAGTTGTAAAAGGGTTATCGTCATTTTGCATGATATAGGACTTGAGCTGATGCTCCTCTCGGTAGACTTTCCTCCTTGCCAATTCTAACTGTACTAATTCCCAAGTGTCTTTATCAATAATAGCTTCATGGCTATTTTCTACATAGTATTGGTTAACTTGACCGTCATTTTGAACTCGTTTCTTAGTCAGAAAATCAACGGTAAAAGTCTTTTGTAATAAGGCATCACCCTTGTACTTTTCATTTTGAAGCATTTTCTGTATAGCACTTGGATACCAATTTGCCTTTCCAGTCCAACCAGGTATTTCATTGTCATTCAAATACTTAGCTATGGATTCAGGACTATACCCCTCTAAGAATTTCTCGTAGATGAATTTAACTGTTTCAGCTTGCTGAGGGTTAATGATAAGCCTACCACTCTCATCCTTGTCATACCCCATGAACTTTGTGGTATTCACGCGCACCTCGCCACGTTCAAACTTCTTACGAATTCCCCAAGTCGCATTCTCTGAAATGGAGCGAGACTCATCCTGGGCCAAGGAAGAAAGGATTGTCAGAAGAACTTCACCTTTGGAATCTAGGCTGTCAATATTCTCCTTCTCAAAAGTCACACCAACACCCAGTTCTTTCAGCTCTCGGACGTACTTGATACAATCAAGGGTGTTTCTGGCAAATCGACTGATTGACTTGACCAAAATCCTATCCACCTTACCTACCCTACAATCTTGTATCAAGCGGTTAAAAGCATCACGTTTTTTGGTATTGGTTGCTGAGATGCCCTCATCCGCATAGATGTCAACTAACTCATAGTCCTCGTGTTTAGAGATAAACTCTCGGTAATAATTAACTTGGTTTTCATAACTTGATAGCTGCTCTTCTTGGTCGGTGGACACTCGGCAATATGCGGCTACTTTGATTTTCTTCCTGTCCTGATGAAGAACACTGGTCTGCACTTTCTTGGCCGGTATAACTGTAATACTTTTCCCCATTTCTATCCCTTTCTATTACTGTAACAGGTGAGGTTATCTCCCAATTTGAAATATCTACTTCTGGCACTCGCATCCCCTGACAAGCTACTTTGCCTTCTTTTATGTATTTGGAACAGCACCAAACAATTTTTTTCTTGTAAGAAACTTGTCTCTTTAAAGTCGAACCACAATGCTGACACTTTAATAACCCCGTAAATTTATAGGTTTTGTTTCTACCTTGTTGCCATCTTCTACTGTTTAGTTTGTCCTGGACTGCTTGCCATTCTTCCATGGAAATAATAGCTTCATGATTATCCTCTATAAAGTATTGTTCGAGTTCACCCTGATTCAATTTTTTAGGACCATTCACACCATCATGGAAATACTTCTGCAATAAGACTGAACCTTTGTATTTTTCATTGCTTAACATTTGACGGATTGTGGTGTCATGCCATTTAGCACCTGTAACCGTCGCAACGCCCTTTTCATTTAACAGTTTGGCAATACGATGAGTACCATACCCTTCAAGGTAAAGTGCAAATATTTGCCTGACTATCAAAGCTTCTTCTGGATTGATAATCAACTCACCATTCTCGTCTATATCATATCCTAAGAATCGCTTGGTGTTAATGACTAGCTCTCCTCGTTGGAACTTCTTTTGAAATGCCCAACGTTGATTGCCACTCATACTCCTCAACTCGTCCTCAGCAATACTCGCTAATACTGAAAGCATCACTTCCCCCTCACTTGAAAGGGTATGAATGTTTTGCTCCTCAAAGAATATGTCTACTCCTATCGCTTTCAGTTCACGACTAATTTCAAGAACTGTAACCGTGTTTCTGGCAAAGCGTGCAATTGACTTGGTATGAATAACATCAATCTTACCTCTACGACAATCTTCAATCATTGCTTGAAAATTTGGACGATTATCCTTAGAACCAGATATACCTCTGTCATGATAAACACCTATAAAATCAATATCGTCTCTATTGGAATACAGGTTTTCAAAATACTGCTTCTGATTTTCTAATGAATCTAACTGACTTCCATTGGTCGTCGAAACTCGAATGTAGGCACAGACCCTCTTCCTATGTTTTTGTCTATTGACTCTAATCTTCTTTACGGACATTTACTCTCCTTCCTATGTAATGGCACACTATATATCACTCTAAAAAGGATATTAGTCAAGTTATCAGACAAACTAATTCGACCTGATAAATTTATGCCATAGTTCATGGAATACAAATATTCCTCCTACTTTACTAGGTAGGTTTGGGAGCGATTTTTCCGCGCTTTTTGAAAAAAAGGCAAAAAAATAAAGCCTGATGTTCCCACCAGGCTTATTACTAAATTATGAAATTCTAAACCAACCAACAACTTTACCGAGTTTAACTGTTCCAGTTGAATCGTAGAGTGAGCCATCCGCCATCCATTGACGTTTCACACGACGAGTGATCCCACCGCCACCAATTTCTAATTGGTCATTGATACCGTTCTTATTATGGTCAGAATATCCATCAATATTCTGTTCCACACCATCTATACTTTTTCCATTAGAATCTGTCACACAGACACCAATATGCCCATACACCATACCATCTGTTTGAATGACATAGAAATCACCTGCTTTAGGATTCACACCCCAAGCATCGTAGATTACTTGGAAACCATTTGATTTTGCTTTCTTCAAACAGTCAATGGCATTAGTATAGGACATATTCTTGTCCGTAAGCTCTTGAACAATCTTATCCACCAAGGCAACACACTGTCCACCATAAGGGTTAGATGGAACAGTTACCTTTTGACCGACCTTGGATAATGCTGACGCAACCACACGACTTGCAACACTGGTTGGGATAGCGGTTGTTGTCCTTGAAGCTGCGTTGACCTTTAGAGTTTGACCAACTCTTAAAATATCCGCCTTCTTCAAGCCATTTACCGCAAGAAGAGCATCAACTGTTAAACCAAACTTCCGAGCGATGCCATAATACGTATCGCCTTTCTGTGCTTGATAGGTCTGCTCACTATGGCCTTTGGTTGTTCCTTCTACATCCTGCTCAAGCACCCATGACTTGATTCCATCAAGTAGATAAGCTCTCTTACTGTTTGACTGGTGAACATTCTTCACTTGGAGGATTTTGTAGGTGCGCCCCTTGACCCAGTTAGCGATTTTCTGACCAGTCTGATAATGAGTCGCATGAGGCAACACCCTAAGACTATCACCAACAAGATAGATTGGTTTTGAAGGTGTTCTTGAACTCCTAACGGTTGAACTGGGTGTCGAGGGAACTATCGTCTTTACCTCAACTCCTGTTATAGCTGATACAAGACCTCTCGCAATGTCCTCTTTCTTGTTTTCAAAAATCGCCATATCTTGTTCATTATCGATGAAGGCAATCTCCACCAAACGATAAGTATATCCACGACTTGCTGCTTGGTTGGCATTAAAGAGCCAATCTACCTTCTTAATGCCACGATTTTGAAAGTATCGTGAAAGGAGAGATAGGATAGCCATATCTTCCTTGTCTGCTTCTAAAGAAGATTGAATCAAGACTTCTGTACCTTTGGCACTACCATTAAAGGCATTGAAATGCAATTCAGTAATCGAGTCGTATCCCTTACCAATACTAGTAATACTCCGATAATCATAAACATTTTGTTCGGTTATAAAATCAATCTGTTGTCCACTGTACTTAGCCATTAACTTGGCTAATTCTCGAACCTTTCCTGCTTCTGTGATGCCTAGTTTGGCATTCACTGCTCCAGGATCATAGCCTGTTCGCCCCTGCCCATGACCACAAATGACTAGATGTTTTCCCATATCTTCTCACCTCTCGTTGATTTGTTTTAAAATTGCTTGTAGTTTCTCAGGTATTGGTAGACCAATTCGAACGGTATTTTCTAGGATACTTAACCCCTCATTACTGAGATAAAAGAAAATGACCATGGTTCGAATTGTTCCACCCTGCTTGATAATAGCTGTATCAATCATATGACCTAATGAAACTAAAAATAAAATGGCTATCTTTTTAAAGATGCCACGAAAACCGATACTACTCGACAACTGTTTCTCTACAACAGCCGCAAAAATTCCTGTTAGATAGTCAATAATAATGAAGACCAGTAGAGCATATAGGATGCCATCCAACTCTCCAAATAGACTACCAATCAAGCCTCCAATCATGGAAAATAAAATCTTATTAAGTGTTAACAGTTCCTTCATCGGTCACCTCACTTTCTACTGAACCTTCCTGCACAATGGTAGGGTCTGACCAATCCGGTTGACCGTTCTCATCAAACCGCATCAGATAAAAACAATCATGGAACAGATCAGAAAGGTTCAGAGTTAATGTGGTACTGCCCCACTGATTAAATGCCCAAACTGTTTCTGTTGTAACTAACTGCCGCTTTCCATTTTTAATGGCAGGTCGCCTTACTTCTTCAAGATACATGTAAAAATCCTGCTCTGCGGTCTTACAACGTATGAACTCTCCATTCTTACGCATGTAAGATAGGGCTGTCTCCAAATCAAATGGTTCAATTACTTTGTCAATATTGAGTAGTGCCATAGCAACTATTCTCCTTTCTCTTCTTCAGGTTTTGTCTGAACTTCCAATAACTCAGTCAATTCCTGTTTTTCTTTACGCAATAGGCTAAGTTCCTCATCCTTTTCCACCAATTGGATGGCAATGAGGTTCTTAGCGGTTATTTCATCAGATAGCTTTGTGACAAGCTCCTGAATAGTTAGTTTTAGTGATTGGTTGATTTGTTCTAGATTCATCTGTGAACTCCTTTATTTAATCGTATCCCATGTCAAGATGACGTCACCTCGACCAGTGATGTTTACTAAGTGTTTAAAATTGTGATTGAATTGATGAAGTACGTCCTTCAAGCTGACATAGGTTGTACTATTTCGATAGATGCGGATATCTCCGATATTCAATATTGAACTTGGTCGGTCAGAAGCTTTATAGGCATCAATACTCAGTCGGTTAGGCAACGTTACTATTTCCCAGCCATCTGGATTGGTATAGGGAGCACTAGCTAAACGTACCTTATCACCTACCACATCAATTTGGTCGGTATCTGTACCGTTCCATGCTCGAATTCCTACAAAGCCACCGTCATTGGCATTCCAGTTGTTCCATCGATTGGAACCGATAATTGTTACACCACATGGCTTACCGTTCGAGGTACCTGTTTCAAATGAAACCCACTGGTGAGGATAACCACTAACCTCACGAGAAATGGATGGAGAGTTTGTAAAGAACTTGATATTTCCAAGTGACAGATTGATTTTCATGGCTCCGTTGATTGCTGACAAGATTCCACCAGAAATTTTGTTGGCAGATAGGGTTACTGACTGCACTTGGGTTATAAAGGCTGATTTGGCAAATAACTGCTTAAGATAGGCTTCTGTTGCCATAAACTTGGTAAAGAAAGCTTGGTCAACCTTTAACTTATCCGCAGTGATTGCTTCTGCTCCAATTCGAGCTGCAGAGATAATACCTGTCGTAATCTTTCCTGCATCAAGACTGGCAATCTTACCGCTCGCAATCACTCCATCTTGGATATAGGTTGTGCCTGTAATTTGGACGAGTTTTCCATCGATTTTGACGGACCCTTCCTTATTAAGATTAAGTTGACTCAATATTGTTCCCGCACTGGTCAAATTTCGAACCGACCACGACCCTGCAAGAGTTGAAACCTGAGTTTGAATGGCATTGACGGCAGCCGTTGTCGCTCGACTTGTTTCTAGATTGCCAACTCGTGTCACAATCCCAGTAGCCGTTTGAACAACCTGACTGATTTGATTGGTGTGATCTCCAATTGTTCGAGTGTGACTGCTTACAGTATCCCGCACTTCATGAAAGGCGGTTACAGTCGTAAAGTCGTCTAATGGCGGTGTCCAATAGTCTGGAAAGATATCACCAGTTGATACCATTAAGGCTCTCACATGGAACTTACCAGTCTTAACCCCATCAATTCTGACTTGAAGTTCAAATCCTTTAGAGTTTTGGTACATCTCTTGAGTGACGTTGGCGGTCAGTTTTATCAAGCGATAGTTGTTACCCGTTGTCAGATTGCTGCTCCATTTATTGTAGAAAGGGTGATACAAATTCCAGTTGGTCCATGTCCAAACATTTTGACTATCCAATATTGGACCTTGAAGTTTCATAGTACGAGTCGTTACAGCAGGGTCAAAGGTAATCTCATCCGCTGAGACATGAACATATAAATGAACTTTTGATCCAACATAGATACCACTACTATCTCCAAATTGAACTCTTCCTAAAGAGGCTACCCAGTTACTATTGGCATTTATCGTCTGATAAGCACTCCATCTATCCGAAGTACCAGCTATCAAGTTGCGATGCGAAACTGAGGTAGGGATTCTGCTTTCCGTTTGACTGATTCGCTGGGTAAAACTATCAGAGGTGGTTCTAACCAAATTCTGCACACTGGTTGTCGTCGCATAGGGTTGTAGTGAACTGCTGGTTAGATAACCACGACCCATAATATTTGAATCGACCTGTGACTTGGTTTGGTAGCCTTTTGAGTTAATGGCAGATTCAACTTGAGTACTTGTAAGTCGTTGTTCAATTTGTCCAGCCTGAGTTCGGATAGAAGTTTCTGCACTTGCTACTCGACCAGTCAAGCTATTAAAATCTGTCTTTGCGACTTTCTGTGAAATGGCATTATTGGCAATAGTCAGCTCAGACTTGGTCTGACTAATCATTGTCGCATTGCTAGTTGCTTTTGAAAGGGCGGTTTCCGCCGTAGATTTCACACCGTCCACAAAGGTCTTGTCAGCTTTAAGTAAAATGGACTGGGACGTTTGATTAATACTTGTCGTATGATTCTCAACTGTACTCTTGAGATTGTCAAAGTCCATTTTTGAAACTTTACTAGTCACATCACCCAACAATTGCCTGATTTGGGTTTCAGCATTCATTATTTTATTCTCAGTATGAGTAACCTTTGTAGACAGTTGAGTTTGTCCCTCAGCTGTCTGAGTAATTAGCGTTCTGGTTTGGCTAAGATCTGTGATTAAGTCCTCAGGAGCAGGTGACCAGTCTGTAGGCATAGAAGAAAGTTCAAACTTTGGTCTTCCAACTAAGGCATTTCCTCTGACTTGCACAAAAAGATTGAGCTTTGCTACACTAACAACCGATACACCATCAGGAATACGAACCGTTCGGTATATCCGCTCGCGAGGTTGGGTTGCTGAAACAACTTTATAGCAGTTTAGATAGAGAGGATTGCCATTGGATAAAGTCAAGCGTAGCTCGCATCCTATCCTAGACTGTCCTCTTTCATCTGGCGACAGATTTTCCCCCTTGATATCAACGCTGATCGTCACAAACTTCCCTGCCTGAGCATAGTCGATAAAGTCCGAAGCACTATCTAGAAACTTACTCCCGGATGTAATATAAGTATCACTTTTTAGTATGTAATTTCGACCACCAAAATCAACTGGAATCTTAGCTATGGTCTCTCGAATCTCAGTCGTTATCCGATTCCCCAATTGCGTAATAGACGACTCGGCAGTTTCGATTCTCTGTTTTGCTTGGTTAAAATCACTGGTTTTAACTCGCTGGGAAATTTGGTCTGCTTGCACTTGAATCATGGATTCTGCACCGGTTACTCGACCAGTCAGACTATCTACAAGTTGCTTACTCGCAAGAAGTTTTATTTCCTCCTTGGTTTGCGAAAGATTGGTACTGACAGTTGCCAACTGTCCACTCAACAGTGATTTTGCTACATCAACCAATCGACTAGCTTCAGAGATAGCTTGTGATTTTGCTGTCGCAATCTTTGTCTCAGTTTGACTACGCTCTGTTACAGTCAAGCGGTTAGCTTCTTGAATGGCATCAAGCTTGGCTTGTTCTGCCCTCCTGAGGGCTTCAGTCGCCCCAGTTTGAGCCTGTTCTGCTTTTTGTTTGGCTTCTGTAGCTAGGTTGGTGTTAATCCCAGCCTTTGCCAATAAATCACGAGTTTTGCGTTGCTGCTCCTCTTCCTGTTGTCGCATCTGTTGATGAATAGAAGAAAGTTCACTATCAATGCTGGCCTTTAATCGATCCGCATAGACCTCCCCATGACTTTGAGCCTGTTCGATAGCGTTATCGATGGCTACTTGACGTTTCTCAAATTCCGCATCAAAGGCTCTGTTGGCATTCTCAAGTGCAATTTCAACGGCAACATCCTCACTCCGCCTATTCCCATCAAGGAGATTATTTGCTAGGTTAGTCAAGCTACCGCCAGTTTTACCTGTAACGATACTTGCCTTATCATCAAACGTGATAGAGCGGTAATTCTTAGCTAAAGGATCATAATCATAAGCGATGGCTTTCTTCCTCACATCAATTCCGTGTAGCTTGCTTTTTAAAGTTACTGTATCGCCTAGATGAACTGTTTGACCGTCTAACTCAAATGCCTCAATGATGATGGCATCTTTTGGTTTATCAATTCCCTCTAAGCGAAACTTGCTACTAGCCCACTCTATTAACTCTTGACGAGATCTGAGGTTATTATTGGTATAGGTCACCTCATTGATGAAAGGATAGGAGTTTATCAGTGGACTGTCTACTGTGACTTGAAGTTCAGTTTCCCTATCCTGCCCCTCTTGTTTAAACCTTGAAGTGGCATGGATTCGAGTGATAATCTGTGAACTTTCTTTTGTTCTCTGATACTTTTTCAAATTGTAGTGAGTAGAGATGACTACCCCACGGTCTTGTCCTCGCTCACTCTTTATAGTTAGGGCAAGATTATCACGAACCAGTTCCCCCTCCCAAGTTCCAATAATAGAATGTTTGCCATCCAACAGGCTGGAGTATAGCGTCTGTTCCTTATCTGTTGTATAGGTTCTGTTCTTGACAATGTCGCTGGTAAAAGAAAAATCTCCCAATGGAGACTTGCTTGCCATGACCATGCTTGATAGTGCTGTTGCACAGGGTACCTGTTCACACCTAAATGGCGATACCAACCTTGTCATGATGTCATCTGATATGTGATAGGCCACAACTTCAAGACTGGTGTCTCCTTCAATGACTTTCTTTATCCGAAACAATTGGTGTCCCAATACTGGAACTGGACTACGAACGAGGTAGTCCTCTTTTAACTCTCGAAATAATCCGCTATCTGTAATTGGATAGGTAAAATTCAGGACAAAATCCCCATTCAAGTTTTCTTTGACACTTGATTTTATGGTCTCTGGGAGTGGTTTCCCATGCCATTTTGCCGTTCGAACGGTTTTGTCTAATAAAGATAGCACTAAGCCCACCCCCAATTCATTTCTATTGTTAATGATGTGATGCCAGCACCTAAGACAACTCCAACCGAGTCATTTCTGGCCGCATCAATGGAAATAAAATCGCCAGACCATTTTACAGGCTGACCTCTTTGTGTCTTAAAACTTGGCTGACTAGGATTATTATCCATAATGAGTGTTTCTTGTAATCGCTCCAAGCGGATGACATCATCCCCAATCGTAAAGCTAGTTTCACTAGTCGAGTTGCCACTTATGGTAATCTTCGGAAAAGCAATGGCTGAACCTTGACTTCTCAAAGTACCACTAGTCCTAAACACCTGCGAGGTCGTCGTTTTGAACCACTTGGTTGGGTGACAAGAAAAGGTAACCTTAAACTCATACACCCCCAGCTTATCCTTTTGAACTGGAGTATGGTGTACCTTGTAACACCAAAAGCGTATGGTCTTGAAACTAGCGTTCTCAAGCCAAAATCCTTCTTTCAAAAATAGCTTCAAAAAGGATAATAACTGTTCTTCACTAGGTTTTACAAGATAGAGGGTGTAGCTCAGTTCCATGACACTTCTGCGAGGATTGGTTTGAAGAACCGCTCCTGACAGGCCTTGGTGTTCTATCAATTGCGTCTTACTTTCACTTACTGTGATTGAAGGACTATCTACCACGATTACCTTAAAAGGAAAAGAACTCGTGGACACTCCACCAATGGTTAATGCATTATATCTAATCATGGTTTCACTCCTCTCAATCCTTGCTGACGTTCTAATTCATATACTAGTTTCTCTCCAACCATCTCCGCTAGTCGATGAAGGTCAGTCTCTTCTCTTACTGTGTTACCTGTAATAGTGATGTGAATGGTCGGTAGATTGCTTGTCATGGTCTTT
Organism: Streptococcus suis; assembly: GCF_024509525.1. GTDB lineage: Bacteria > Bacillota > Bacilli > Lactobacillales > Streptococcaceae > Streptococcus > Streptococcus suis_AC. The sequence goes on along the minus strand of NZ_JAMWEM010000012.1, from coordinate 33,610 downwards.
GCGATTCCTCGACCAATTGCACCTAACGTTTGTTCATTCAAAGGCAAGACTGCTTCTTTTCCAGCCTCACCTCCAACCATTAGGCTATTGCCGTTTACCCCAAATGCGGTTGGTTTGGTTAAAATTCCTCCTTTGGCATACCAATCTATAGAAATTCTTGGAATTCCGCCCTTCAACCAATCAAGCGGATTGGCTGAACCAGATACTCGAAAATGAGGAAGGGGAATATGCGGCCATCTGATTTGGAAGTTAAAAAGATTTTTAATGGCATTGATGGCGTTACTCACGGCATCTTTTGCACCATTGATGGCACTTGAAATTGTATTTTTCACACCGTTCCAAACAGATGAAACTGTATTGGATATCCCATTCAGAATGTTGGATACGGTACTTCTGATACCATTCCATATAGTTGATACTGTTGAACCAATCGCAGACAGAACACTGGAAATTGTCGACTGAATTGCTGACCAGATAGATGAAATGACAGAACTAATGGCAGATAATACATTTGAGATGGTATTCTTGATACCCGTCCAAGCAGTTGAGATGTACTGGGCGATGAAATTGAGAGCTAAGGAAATAAGGGACTTAATGCCCTCCCATACCGTCGACAAGACCTGTTTGATGGTTTCCCAAGCGCCAGTCCAATCACCAGTGATAACCTGCATGACTGCCTTGATGATACCAAGTACCACATTGATAGCAGTCTCGACCACAATCTTTATCATCTCCCAAGCGGCTGTGATGATGAGTTTGATATTCTCCCAACTTGCTTGGATGAGCGGTCCAAGAATAGTCATCACCGTTTGAATAACCGTAGTGATGGCATTCCATACCGTGGTTGCAGCATTTAGAATCAATTGCTGGTTTTCAGTCCACCATGTGGATAGCGTTCCCCAGATGGACATAACAAAACTAGAAATCTGCTGGATGATCATGGACAGAAAGGCATAGATACTATTCCAGATTTCCGTCACAACCGTTCGAAATCCTTCGTGATTCGTCCAGAGTTCTTTTAACCCAACAATCAGTAAGGTAATGGCAGCAACAATACCAACAATAATCCCCACAATTGGCAAAAATGCCGTTATCATTCCAACAACGGTTGTCGCCATAGCGGCTGCCGCAACCTGTAAGCCCAAGAAAACAGGAAGTAACATCCCTACCACGGCTAAAATACCTGCGAAGATAATGACGACCTCCTTGATGGGACTGGATAAGTTGGTAAACCAAGTCGCTAGTTGACTAACAATATCTGCCAAACTTTGAAAGACTGGAATAAGCATCTCCAGAATCGGTTGACCGATTGCTGCTAGAGCATTAGTTCCAGACTGTCTTAAGTTACCCAGAACGTTTTCCAGTCCGTCTGATTCCCTTGCAGCTTGTCCCAAGGCTCCAGAGAGCTCATTGCCGTCCTCTACCATTTGAAGGAGGGTTAACTGCTTCTGAGCTTCTGATAGTTCATTGAAGGACTTTCCATAGAGCTTATTCGCCGCTGCATTACGAGTGGTTTCTGTCGCAGAAATACCTAGAGCTGCGTCATTTTCATAGTTTCCTTTGAGGAAGGACTGTAGGTTTTCGGTGACTTCTTCGATGGATTTGTCGTAAAATGCTGCCCCATCAGCCGCTGCTCTGGTGGCACGAGTGGTCAGATCCAAAGCCTGAGCCGTATCCATTCCAGAGGTTTTGGCAAAGGAAGCCATCTGAGTGAAGGAGCCTTGAAGACGCTCTGGAACAATGTCCATCTCTTCCCCAATCTTATTGAGGGCATCCTTAGCAGCATTCTCCATATCCCCAAATACGGTAGAGAATTGGGCATTGCTGGCTTGAAGTTGAGCTGCCGCAGACATGGATTCTGTTCCGACTTCAAAGATTTTCTGAGAGATGTCTGCTAGCTTCTCACTGGTCGCTTGAAGTGCCTCAGCCCGAATGGTGTCAGACATGGCTTTCATGCCATCCTGAGCACCATCGGCAGAGGATTTGGTCTCATCCATCTCGTTGTTCAGGTTATTGAGTGCGGTCTTTGCTTGGTTCAACTCAGCTTCCATCTTATTGGCTTCAATGGAATTCTCACCATATTCACTCTTTGTCAGGGCTAGTTGCTTTTCGAGATTGGAAATTTGTTTAGAAACAATTTCTGACTGTGCTCCAATCTTTTGTTGGACTATGGCATTGCGTTCTGCTTCGGAACTATTGGATGACAAAGCACTTTCATGTAACTCAAATTGAGACGTGACCTTGTTCATCTCACTTGCTAACTGCACCTGCTCCAGTTGGAGTTTATCTAATTGTTGAGCCGCTGAACTACTAGCTCGACCGTGATTCTCAAGTGTTGATGACACATCAGCTAACTTAGTTTCATAGGACGTTAGCAGCCTTTGAGTAGTTTCCACCTCACGTTGAAAGGCACGGTACTGGTCTGCCCCAATGTCCCCAGCCTTAAATTGAGCTTCCACCTGTGATTGGGCTTGACGGAGCGTTGCCAATTTTTCTTTGGTTGTCTCGACCTGTTTTGCCAAGACTTCCTGCTTTTGCGTCAGGAGAGTGACATTTCCTGTATCAAACTTGAGAGCCTTATCAATCTGTCTTAATTCTTTAGTAGCTTCAGAGGCTTGCTTGTTTACACCCTTTAGGGCATCTTGTAAGGGTTGGGTATCGCCACCAATTTCAATCGTAATTCCCTTGATGTTTCCAGCCATAGTCCCTCCTTTCTACCATCAGAAATTATCAAAATCAGCTTGAGTTGCTGGGCGTGTTTGAGAAGTTTCTCGAGTACGTATCTCCACATAGTCCGTTTGGTAGTCAAGTGCCATCCCAATAGAGATATGTTTTAAATCGTCAATGGTCAGACCAGTCTCCTTACAACAGGAGAAATAACTCTCTACTGTGAAGATTTCCTCACTCGCTGTTTCTGTTTCATCTGCTTTTTTCTGGTTGACATCCCTTTGTTCAACATATTCATCAAGACAGGGGCTACTTCCTGCACTGGAAATTCTTCCATCTCCATATAAAAATCCACAAATGGCTTCACTCGTGGATTGGCTGACTTCGCAAAGACCCAAAAGATTCGATGGAAAAATGTCATATCGAAATCAGACAGAATAGAAACATCAATATGATGTGCCTGTAATTCCTCTCCATCTTCTAACTGGTCAAGTTTTGCCAAGATTGCTTGACTATTGACCATCGAGAATAAATCTTGAAAATAGTCCTTACCAAACTGCTCTTTATAAGCGATTGGGGTATAGGCATTGATTGCTAACTCATAGGTCGTTCCTGCTATGGTAATACTTTCTCTCATTGCCTTCTCCCTTACTTACGAGGTTCAAAAACTGCCTTGAACCAGTTTTGACGAATCTCATCACTCGTTTCCTCCGTTGTACGTCTACGTACAACTTTATCAAGTGGACGAGGACTGGCAGTAAAGGTCAACTCTACCTCATTGATATCTGAACCAGACTTGGTTTTTGAACCAACAGTCGGACGAGATGCGTAACAATAATACAAAACGTGTAATGTTTCTTTTTTATCCCCTTCGAAACGGAACATCAACGCAAAATTTTTCTTTTCGCTGTTTGCGATCTCTGAAATGGTGTTTGTCGTCGCATCCAACTGTTCTCCGAGGACTCGTGTCAAAAATTCCTGCGTTAGAAGTGCAACTTTTAGCGTTCCTTCATAACCGTCGTTTGACTCCGTAGTATAAAAATTGATATTGTCTGCCTTATAAGAACCCTTGTCTCCTGTTGGCTCAAGGGTTAATTCTGCAGCACCACGAAGTCGTTCTACATTACCGTATGTCAACGTACCATCCGAACCTTCGCTTGTAACTTCTGCCCAATGGACATCTTGTAGTCCAAAGGTGACCTTATTCTTTTCAGCCATATTATCCTCCATGTAATGTGATGTAATAGGTTATTTGGTAGAGTTTCTCAGATGAGATATAGGTCTCTACTTTTTCAAAATAAATAAGGTGGCTGTCAAATAATGACTCCACCTTTTGTTCAGTTGCTAAATCTTTCTTAGTGGTATAGAGTTCCACTAGCAGGTTATTCTGCTTATGATAGGTCCAATTGTCTGCACCATGATTTTCTGAATCAGTTACCAAATAAACTAGATACGGTGGTCTTGGACGACTCCCTTCTTCAAAATGATGGTAGGCGAGTGGGAGCTGTAATTCTTTGAGAATGGAGTACATTTCGCTCAGTAACATGTCATATCACACTCGCTTTCTCAGCTTTTCTTCTAAGGATTGTATTGCTTGTTTCTCAACAGGTGCGATATGCTTTATCCCCTCAACTCGCCCACCAAAGCTTTTGGCATGACCATTTTCTAATAGATGCGTCAGGCCTGGTGTTCGATTATGAATGGTTTTGGTTAGACCTGTACTGGTATCAATCGTCGCTTTACTCTTCCACCCTTTGGCATAAGATCCACTCTTTCTAGGTGACGTTGCTTTCAAGGTTTCGATGGATTCCTCAGTGACTTCCTCTACAACTTCACGCATCACCTCTGTGGTACCCACTACAAACTCCGCCAGCTCATTTGCGATGGCAGTTTCTAGTGCATCTAGTTCAATTCTAGTCATAACTCTCCCCCCTAATGGCGACGATGTAAATCAGTTGTCGTGGCACTGTTTCTCCATCAATAGACTCAATCTCATAGGTTTGTCCCCGAAATTGAATGCGAGTCGTTAAGGAATGAAGTCCAAGAATTGCTTTTTCGTATCTGAGGGTGAACTGGACTTTCTCTTGTTCCAGTTTCGTCACACTCCCATCCCTTTCGGTCAAGGTGAGAGGACGACAAGAGCACCACCGGTCAAATAAAGGTATCCATGTCGAAGTTTCATTGCCAATCTCATCTTGAACAATCTGTCGAATCTGAAATGACAAGCGTTCCCTCAACGGTGCAATCTTCATCAGAACACATCCTTTCGTTCGGCCAACAACAAATGATAGAGAGTCTCTTTCAACTCCTTATGATTGGCATCTTCTCTGTGTTCATAAAGATAGGCAACCCCATATAGGATTGCCGTCTTTAGAACTTCTGAATAAATTGATTGTCGCAAAATATCTTCACAGAGTTGTTGACTGGTTTCAAGCAACTGCTCAATCAGCCCATCCTCATCCTCATGTTCCACTTTAAGATACTGTTTTGCTTCTGCTAAACTAACCATGACTACTTAGCCTTTACTGTTAGTGTCTTCACGGCTTCAGGTAGGACTAACTTGCCATCAACACGTTGTGAAGCAAGAAAACCAATCTGTCCATTATTGGCATAGAGTTCGTTCAGACGTTTGAAGGTACGTCCCTGACGGTCCGCAATCCAATAATATGAGAAATCACCAAATGCAATGGCCTTGTTTCCTGCATCAGGAAGTGGGGCAAAGGTTGATGTATAGTATGGACGATTTAGAATCAAATCTGGTTGTCCAGCTTGAGTGGATGGCTGCCAGATATAGTTACCATTATTATCCTTGAGTTTACGGATAGCTTTGACAGTCGTATCATGTAAAATCCAAACTGCATTCTTACGATAGGGTGCTGGTAGAGAATGATACAATTCAATCATATCGTCAAAGGTAATATCCTTTGTAGCAGTCGTTGGACCTGTTACTTCTGCCTGAGTAAAGATACCTGTCGGTTTCTTAGAACCATCACCAATCAAGAATGCTTTTTCTTCTTCCGTTCCAATACGACGAGCAAATTCAGCTGTCATATAGGATTCAAGGTCAAAGACTGAATCGTTTAGCAACTCTTCTGAAATACGAATGGCAGTACCAATCTTATGAGAGTCTAGTGTCACCTGACCAAAGGTTTCTTCTGTTTCAGGATAGAGACCATTTTCATCCATCCATGAGGCTGAACCGTGTCCTGTCACAACAGGGATCTTACGTTCACCACTAGATGTTCTGATAACAGTCGCAAGGCTACGGAAGAAATTCTCTTCTTGTAATCCTTGAACTAGTTTCTTCTCATACTCATCAGGAACCAGATGACCACCTTCGGTATCTTCCCCAACTCGAAGGACGTCTCTGACATCAAAGAAGTGACGCTTACGAACACTTGTCCAAAAAGTCTTGGCATAGCTATCTGAAGCGACACCTTTCTTTTCCTCTTCAGTAGTCTTGTCATTCAAAACTGTAGTGGGTTGCCCAATTAAAGCCTGTGACGCTGGTTGAGCAAGTTCAAGGTCAATCTTTTCTTGTCGCTCCAATCGTGCAATTTCTTGATTGTAGAGGTTGATTTTTGCTTCCATATCATCATAGCGTTTAGAATCCTCCTCTGATACCAGTCCGTCCTCAGAGCGGACAGAATCAAGGAAGGTTTTTGCTTGTTGCCAAGCTTGGTTACGTTTTTCTTTCAATTCAAGTAATTTAGACATCAGTTCATTTTCCTTTCGTTATTTGAGCAAATTCAATCGTTTTTCCAACTGATTGATCGGGATTGTTTTCTTTGGTTGTTGGACTCCAAGTTTCGCCTGCATTTTGACAAGTAAATCTTGTTGGACAGCAGTTCGACTGAAAGAATAACTCTCAGTCTCCATTCCATGTTCCTCTTGTTTGTCAAAGAGAATCTTGTCTGCAAAGCCCAGTTCAACAGCCTTTTTGGCATTGAACCAAGACTCTGAGTCCATGAGGTGTGATAGCTTGGTTCTTGAAAGTCCTGTTCTTAGTTCATAGGCATTGATGATGGATTCCTTAATTTCTCCTAACATTTCAATGACCTTCTGCATATCCTTGGCTTCACCTTGTGCTATAGTCCAAGGGTTGTGAATCATCATCATGGCAACTGGACTCATAGAAACCGTTGTACCTGCCATGGCAATGACACTAGCAGCACTTGCGGCTAAGCCATCAATCATTACATGGACATCACCTTTGTAATCCATCAGCATGTTATAGATTTGAGCAGCCGCAAAAACATCACCCCCTGGACTATTAATCCAGAGGGTGATGTCTCCGTTTCCTGCATGTAAATCATTTTTAAATACTTGTGGCGTGACTTCATCGCCAAACCACGTCTCATCAGCAATCTGTCCTTCAATACGAAGTGTTCGACCACTATCATCTTCTGTAAAATTCCAAAACTTATGCATCCATATCCTCCTCAGATTGAGTTTCTTGTTCTAACGGTGCTTGTTTCATAAAGCCACCCGCATCCTTCAGTTTCGTCATGTTTCCATTTACCAAGTAGAGATTTCCTCCTTCCTCATCTGAAAGGAGGTTCAAGTCCTCAAGTTCACGTATATCATTCGTCGATAGCCAGCCATTTTGTCTCCCAATCGCATAGCCATTCATTCGACTCTGATAGTCTCCACGAAGAAGACCATCTACATTGAACTTCACAAAGTAGGTTTTCTTTTCTTCAGGTAAAAAAAGAGACCTCTTGAAAGCCTGTTCGAGACGAACTACCCAGGGGTCTAAGGTATATTTAACAAATTCTAGAGATTGTTGCTCAATGTTTGAAAATGAGGATTTCTCCAAGTCACCAACCATATGAGGTGGAATGCGGTAGAGCCTTGCAATTTCATTAATTTGGAATTTTCTAGTTTGGAGAAACTGGGCTTCTTCAGGTGGAATGCCTATTTGAGTGTATTTCATCCCTTCCTCAAGAACTGCCACTTTATGGGCATTGGTTACCCCATTGTAGACTGCATTCCATGAATCTCTCACTCGTTTGGGATCCTTGAGAATCCCTGGATGTTCCAAAACACCACCAGGATTTGCACCATTCTTAAAGAATGATGCACCATAGTTTTCCGTAGCCAAGGTCATACCGATGGCATTTTTTGCAAGGGCAATTGGAGAATAGCCAATCAATCCATCAAAACCCAGACCTGGAACATGGAGAACATCTTCTGCTCTCAAGATAGCATCTCCCTTTTCCTTAAAGTTTGGATTTTCTTCTGACTGACGCTTGTATTTGTAGTAGAGCTTACCACTCTCGTCTCGATGAACTGACATCTTATCTGGTAAAAGTGGGTAAAGACTGATAACCTGTCCACTCCTATCTCGAATAATCTGGACATAGGCATTGCCCCATATCAGTAGATGGGTCATCAATGTCTCCCGAAAGACAAAGGATGACATCTCAGGGTTAGGTTCGTCATGCAAGAGAAAATAAAGGGGATGTTCCACCTTTTTCTCCTTTCCAGTTGCCGTTCTCTCATAAACATGAATGGGTAGTGAAGCTACCGCTTCAGCTAAGATGCGGACACAAGCATAAACAGCTGTTGTCTGCATAGCTTTAAACTCATCCACATTTTCCCCACTGGTCGTTCGTCCAAACAGATATGAAAAGTCCTGACCTTCATAACTATTTCGTGGTTTATCTCTAGCCCGCTTACGTCCCAATAAATCTAGTAGTCCCATAGTTCCTCCTTTTGAGTACGAAAAAAGCACCTCCCCTTTGGAGATGCATTGAATTGAGATATGAAATTTCAACTAACATCATTACAATTTACTGTTCTGTGCAATAGTCAACATTCCTATTTTGCCAACTCTCTAAAAGCATCAATATGGCGTGAAAAAACCGAAGTTGTAACATCATCCAATGTTGATTGATCAACAACTGTAGGTGTTGCCTGTTCCATATCTAATAGACAATAACAGTCATCAGATTTATTTATGGGAATATTATTTTTTATAACCACTGAGAATACCTTTTCCTTAATTTTCGCATAGAAAAATGGCCGTTATTTATTGAATAACTTAGCCCAATTTTGCTTAGAGTTCAAAATCCTTGCAACATAAACCTCATGGTTATCAATGTAATAAAAAGCTAGATAATTCTCGATTGGCATATATCGGTACCGTTTGCCATCATCTGTCAATTCCCCGTAACCACGACTAGACACCAAAGGACATGCTTCAGGAAAGGTCTCTAGAGTTTCAAGTGCAGTTAGGATAAGGTCTAGTTTGCTGTCGGCAGATTGTTGACTATAGAAATTATGTAAAATATAGTCATGAATCCCTCCTAAGTCCCTTTTGGCTTGATCCGTAAGGGAAACATGGTATCGTTTATGATTATTCAAGACCAAATTCCTTTCTCACATCAGCCAAAGATGTTAGTTTCCCTTGCTCAATTTCTTGATGGCCAATTAGAATTTCCTTTTTCAAGTCTTCAAAAGCAACTTGATACTGCGTCTCTTGTAAATCACTGTTTACGAACTCTTTGGGATCAACTGCTCCAGTCGCAATTTTACGAAGAGCAGCATTGAAGATATCAGACAGAGTCAGCTTTTCATCTGCTAAAATTTCTTTAGTTTGTTTATAAAAAGTTGAATCTGCTCTAAAGTTGACGGGCTGTGTGCTTGCCATAGTTCTTACCTCATTGTAAAGATGATTTGTAAATACATTCTATCATGCTTACCTTATAAATTCAACTAAAAACTCAAAATTCCACGTTCATCATACACACTTCCTTCATCGTTTTGATGACGAATACAACGATCCAGTCCCATAATGAGTGCAACAATACCGTCAATCTTCTCGACTGACTTTTCCTTATCAGGCTTGATATTACCAGCAGGGTCTTGTCTCATGACTACGTTTTGTCCCATCCATTTCAGCACTGGATGCCCACCATGTTGAATCTTGCCTTCCATCATTAGTTTATAAAGTTCCTTTGATGGTGGACTCATATCCTTGTATCCCTGACCGAAAGGCACCATGGTCAAGCCCATTCCTTCTAGATTCTGAACCATCTGTGTCGCATTCCAACGGTCATAGGCTATCTCCTTGATATGATAGATTTCCGATAAGTCTTCAATAAATTTTTCGATAAACCCATAGTGAACGACATTACCCTCTGTAGTTTTGATGTAGCCCTGACGCTCCCAAACATCATATAGAACATGGTCACGTCGACATCTTAGTTCTAACGTATCCTCAGGTATCCAGAAAAATGGCAGAACGATATAATTCTCCTCTTCAAATCTAGGAGGAAATACCAAAACAAAAGCCGTAATATCTGACGTACTAGAAAGATCTAAACCTGCATAACAGCTACGACCCTTGAGACTTTCATATTGGATAGGATCATTTCCCTTCGCATAAACATGTTCTGGAATCCAAGCAACACTTGAGCTTGTCCACATATTTAGACGGAGCTGCTTAAAGACATTCTCTTCTGCAGGATTGTCAAGTGCCTGTTGGTAGGCTTCTCTTACACGGTCAATCCCAATTGTATGCCCTAGTGAAGGGTTGGCCTTGAGCCAGTTGGCTTCATCATTCCAATCATCTTCATCAGATAAACCATAAACCACTGGATAGAATGAAGTGTCCTTTTTTCTACCATTCAGAATATCCAATGCTTTGGTATGTAACTCATAACAGATAGAGTTTCTATCCGTTCCAGCTGTTGTGATAATAAAAAAGAGGGGTTGTTCCCTTGCGTCTCCTGACCCCTTGGTTAATACATCATACAAATGACGATTAGGCTGAGCATGGATTTCATCAAAGACTAAGCCAGAAACGTTTAGCCCATGTTTTGTCCCAGTCTCTGCAGAGAGAACTTGGTAAAACCCAGCATTAGAATAATTTACAATACGCTTGGTAGCACCCATTATCTTAGAACGCTTTTCCAAGGGGCGACTCATCTGCACCATTTGCTTGGCTACATCAAATACAATTGACGCTTGGTTTCGGTCACAAGCCGCACCATAAACTTCTGCACTGGCTTCATTATCCGCATATAGTAGATAAAGAGCGATAGCTGCCGCTAGCTCAGACTTGCCATTCTTCTTTGGAATTTCTATGTAAGCTGTTAGAAATTGGCGATTGCCATCTTCCTTGACAATTCCAAATAGGTCACGGACAATCTGTTCCTGCCACGGCAACAAATCAAATCGCTTTCCTGCCCACTTACCTTTGGTATGGGAGAGGTTATTGATAAATGTTACTGCCCTATCAGCCTTTACCTTATCATAGTGTGAGGTTGGAAGCATGAATGGACTTGGTTCATAATGATAGCTCATAAAATTCCTCCTAACAAATCTTCCATTTCATCACCAGTACCAACTTCCGAATCCATAGTCGCTAAACGGTTACGTGCTGATGGTGTTAAACCAAACTGTTCACAGAATTTAAGCATGATTTTGAGGTTAGTCTGGCTGATAGAGACTTGAGGGACTTGTTGCAGATAACCATTCGGGGTTTTGATAATGGAGCCATGCTTGGTAAGAAACTCTTCCGCCTCTTTCCAGCGTGCATAAGCTTGACAATATCCTGCAAATGCAGTCATGTCCATTTCGGTTAAAATTCCCATTTGTTCGAGAATTTTTCCCATCCGTTTCCACTCCTTCTTTGCATCATCTTCAAGCCACTGTGGGCAACGTGGGGCTTTTTGTTTGGGTTTGACTTCATTCGTAGGAAGTGGTCGCTTACCAGGATTTCCCTCAAGTATTTTCATATTCGTTGGCTTTGGTTTTCGCCCCCTGATTGCCACAATCTCACCTCCTTTAGAGTAAGAAAAAAGAACTCAATTCGAGTTCCTTCCTAAAGTTCATTAAAGTTATCAAGAACTGCCTGACAAACTGTTCTATCAATATCGTCCATGTTATCTATTTCATTCCCATATCTATATTGGTAGATATATTCACCATCACGTTTTATTGTCAGAATTCTAATCCAAGCACCGTCTATATTTCTCGGGTCTGTTGTATCTTCACGGAGAAATTCACAAACGTAATGCCTATCACCAACCGTTCGAGTCATTATTTCCCACATCTTACTTTACCTTTTCCACGATATCTATTCCATATAAAACATTCAGGCAACTGCCATTTTCCCACTTAACTAAGAGTGAGCCAATGTCATCCACTCCAATAACTGTACCAAGTGTTCCTTTAGGAACTGGATGTGGATCATCCATTTTTACTAATCTAACCTTTGTACCAACCGGATAGATTGTCTTTAGGTTATTGAAAATTTTTGTGTCCATATTATTCTCCAAACATATCGAATGCCCACTTGACAGCGTGACCGAGATCCGTAACAATTATTGATTCCTTGTATATTCGGTTAAGTCGGCATTCAAATAATTCAAATTCTTCAAGGCTATCAACGATTTCGTAAATCTCAACTACTGTTTCTTTGTTTCCTTTGGATGCAACGATAACCCATTCCTTGTAAGGAATGATACTTGCAGTTGTTGGGTAGATTTCATAGAGTTTTTCAAGTGTTGTTGTCATGGTTTTGTTCTCCTCTTCTTTTGTTGTGTACATATTAACTCTAAAGGAGACTTATATCCAGTCATTTATAGATTATTTTGAAGGTATTTTCGACTATTTTTCACTTGCTAGAATGGCACATCCAATGGCATAGACAACTGTTACCGTCACTCCATTTCCAGCTTGTTTATACAGTTGGGCATCGGAGTTTTCTGCTTGGGCTTTTTCGAACAAATCATCCGAAAATCCTTGTAGCCGAAAACATTCTCGAGGGGTTAATCGTCTGATTTTTACAACTCGATCATTCCAAACCACAGCACCCATTTGACCACCGCATGATAGGTTATGGGCGATTCCTTTCCCAACTCTTGCTCGTCTAGTTGGAGAGTTGGGATAAGATAAATCCACTGAATCACCTACCTCAGCAACTTGATAACCTTGCTTTGTACCATTTCTGACCTTGATACCTTCAAGAACACCATGGCGGTCTTGAGAGGTCAATGTGAACATTGGCTCATCCTGTTCCTTGAGCCTACGTCCATTTTGACGCTTATTGATTCGATTGGGTGTCAGAATAGGTTGAATTTCGAGTACTCCAGAATTCATAGCCGTCCGCTTTGTAGCTCCAGCAGTATATCGTGCAGTGATACAACGTGCCTCATCTGTCAACTTTGGTTCTGTCAAAGATTGGTCAATCAAATAAAGTCCAGTCTTAGCTCCCAGTCCACCACCCGCACCAACAAGGGTTGTGGCAATTCCACTAGGGTCGTAGACACGATAGCTTTGCATACCACCTACAAGTTGCTTAAGATGGCTACCGCTTTCTCCGCTGATAGGTAATACTTTTCGTCGACCTCTGCTTCTAAGATGTCCGAGAGTGTAGATGCGTTCTCGATTTTGGGGAACTCCGTAGTCTTTTGAATTGAACACTTGCCACTCAAGGTCGTACCCTGCTTCATCCAGGATAGTGAGATAGTGAGATAGTCGAGATAATCTCGTCCCCCGCCACTTGATAAAAGTCCCTTAACATTTTCAAGGAGTATCCACTCGGGTTTATCTTCTTCCTCTTGGCTTTGGAGGAGGTCAACAAATGTAAAAAAGAGTCCACTTCGCTCACCGTATAGGCCTGCTCGCTTTCCTGCGATAGACACATTTTGACAAGGGCTTCCCGCACACCAGAGATCTGCTTTTGGAAGTTGTGTTGGGTCAATGCTTGTGATGTCGTCATGAAACCACTCTCCTTTCGTGTCGTACATTGCTTCATAAGATTTTCGTGCAAATTTATCCTTTTCACAGTAACCGATACATTTGAAACCAGCTAATTCCAAACCACGACGAAAACCACCCACTCCTGCAAAGAAATCAAGAAAGGTTAGGCTCATACCGTCTCCTCCCTATAATTTGTTAAAGCGAATGACTTATAATTCCTACATATTTTCTCAACTTTATTACGAATCCAGTTTGGTACTTCAGGAACTTTGTTATAACGACCGTACTCACCAAACAACAATTCAATGCCAACATTCCTAGCTTGGGTTGCCTCTAGGAATGTATCATAATAACCCAGGTGAATATCACGTTGAGAGATTTTGATTCTGGCACGATATTTTTGTCTTGGTTTATAATAACTAACCCCTGTTACTCCAGAAGTATTATTTGATTGTAGACCTTGATTTATTTGGTTTTGTTGATGCGTACAAAAACGAATATTCTCAGAACGATTATCAAAGGTATCTAGATTAATGTGGTCGATTTCATATCCATGGCGATGACCAAATAAATAACGATGAAGATATTTGCCTTTCGCACAAATAATGTACGACTTTGCATCTTCATCGTCATTTTTATTTCGGTAGAAGTTAATATCTTCTATAAGTGAGAATCTGTCTCTATCAAACCTAAATTGAGTGCCATCTTTCAAAGTTCCTATACCAATTGAACCAATAAATGAATAGTGAACATTAGACATTACATCCCCCCTAACTGTTTCACTGCTTCTTCATAACTGATTGATTGACCTTCACGGACTACCGTCACATCTGTATTGTCCGTTGCTTCCATGTAGCGTTTCACAATGACATCCACAAACTTCTCATCAAGTTCAATCCCATAACAGATACGTCCTGTCTGGTCTGCCGCAATGAGGGTTGACCCAGACCCAAGGAAAGGATCCAATACCAAAGTCCCTCTCATGGATGAATTTTGAATAGGGTAAGCCATGAGCTGAATCGGCTTCATGGTTGGATGGTCTTTGCTGGACTTAGGACGGTCGTATTCCCAAATGGTCGTCTGTTTACGGTCACTGAACCATTGGTGTTTGCCTTTTTGACGCCACCCGTATAAGACTGGCTCATGTCGCCATTGATAAGGACTACGTCCAAGCACTAATGAGTTCTTCTTCCAAATACAACATCCACTGAGATAAAAACCAGCATCCTTAAATGCCTTACGGAAGTTCAATCCTTCCGTATCCGCATGAAATACGTAGATTGAGGCGTCAGCTTCCATGTGGTTCTCAACTTGAGTAAACATAGCTAAAAGAAACTGATAAAATTCAGAATCACCCATATTGTCATTTTGAATTTTACCTGCCGTCTTTTCAACATCGCAATTATACGGCGGATCTGTCACAACAAGATTGACTTTCTTATCACCTAAAAGTTGGTCGTAGGTTTCTGCCTTAGTGGAGTCACCACAAATCACTCGGTGTTTACCAAGTTGCCAGATGTCCCCACGTCTTGCTACTGTCAGTTTCTTCAACTCCTCGTCCACATCAAAGTCATCTTCAGATAACTCCTTGTCATGAATGTTGGAGAGAATGTCATCAATTTCTGGTGGTTCAAAACCAGTCAGGTCGAGATTGAAATCCGACTCCTGTAAATCCAAAAGCAAGTCCGCCAAAAGTTGGTCATCCCATTGACCGGTGATTTTGTTAAGGGCAATGTTCAGTGCCTTTTCATCTTCCTTGGATAAATCGACAATGACACATTTGGCAGTTTCATAGTCTAAGTCCTTCAATACAGTTAATCGTTGATGACCACCAATTACCGTCAAGTCTTTATTGACGATGATGGGGTCAACGTAACCAAACTTGAGTAGGCTTTGCTTAATCTTTTCATACTCCTTGTCACCCTTTTTGAGTTTTTTTCGAGGATTGTAAGAGGCTGGGTGTAGTTCAGACAATCGAATTTCTCTAATTTCCATTTTTGGTTGGCTTGTCATTGGTTTCTCCTTTATAAAAGCGTGATTGAATGTAACACGAATGGCTACAAAATTTTCTACTTGGATTGGCATAAGATAAAAATGACCTGCCACATTGCTGGCAAGTCAAATCTTCATATGCGGTTTTAGATTTATCGTGTTCGTCACAATGTGTTATCCACCAAACCTTACGACACTTATCCGAACAGAACTTCTTTGGTCTTCCTGTTTTATGAATTTTAAGTACTTGATAACACTGGGGGCAACGGAGTCCGTCATTCTGGTCGGCTTTTGCCATCTGCTTTGTCGCCGCTCCATGACCAAGCAATGCTGGATTTCGTTTACAGTATTTTTTAACAGAATCTCTAGACAGTCCTGTAGCCTTACCGATTAAGCCATAGCCAAGACCTTCTGCTCGCATTTTCCAGATTTGTTTGCGTTGACTTTCGTCCATTTGTTTTCCTTTCCAGCAAAAAAGGACTAAAAACAACTATTTTCTACATTGTTTCTAGCCTTTTTCACTATTTTATTACCAAAATGACATACTTTGGAACGCTACATCCCCACATTAGAAACGTGATAACGGTGGGAACGAACGTAATAATTGAGCGATTTTAATGTACCCGCTTGCGAATTTTGCGAAATTGCACGTTTGAGGGGGCGTCGGTCTTAGTCTCCCAAGGGTTTAGAGATTCCATCCCCCCTCCCCCAAAGGGTTAAAAATTGGATACTATTGTAACGAAACTCCAAGACTAAAATCGATACGTATACTCCACATATCGGTCAGTCGTCATGGTCTTCCTATCATGACAAGACTTACAAAGTGCTTGCCAGTTTGATTGATTCCAAAAGAGTTCTTGGTCACCTCGGTGGGGTGTGATATGGTCAACCACTGTTGCTTTGGTTAATCGACCTTTGACTTTACATTCAACACAGAGTGGATGAACTTTTAAGTAACGAAGTCGTGCTTTATTCCACTGGGCATTGTATCCTTTGGCTTTGGTTGACTTGGCATCCAGTTGATGGTTTCCCTTATGGTTGTCACAATACTTGTGACCATAGGATACTAAGTTAGGACAACCATTTTGTTTACAAGGTGTGCTTGGTCTTCTTGGCATTTTACTTCTCCCAAGGAAGATTTTCTTTCGTGAAATGTCCGAAGCAAGATGTTTTGGTGTAGTCTACATTCAAGAGATGAAGTTCCTTAATGATACCTCGTGGTGTTAAATCATATCGCTCACGAATCATTCCTTCCAGTTGTTTTGTGGTGTAGCGACTGGTACCAAAGGTTTCTACATACACCGACACAGGTTCTGCAACTCCAATGGCGTAGGCTAATTGTACTTCACATCGTTTCGCATACCCTTCACGAACAATATCCTTAGCAATCTTTCGTGCCATGTAGGCACCGGATCTGTCCACCTTGCTTGGGTCTTTTCCAGAGAAAGCACCGCCACCATGATGTGCAAAACCACCATAGGTATCGGCCACAATTTTTCGACCAGTAACTCCTGCATCCGCAAACGAACCACCAAGAACAAAACGTCCGGTCGGATTGACTAGAACTTTGAAATCTAGATTCTGACGGTAACGAAGTGCTACTGACATCATAGCTTCAGTCACAATTCGTTTCACTTTGGCAAGGTTGGCTATTTCAGTATGTTGGATGGAAACTAAAAAGGTATCAATCCGTTTCTTCTCATAGTCGTAGGATACCTGTGCTTTCGCATCCTTTCCAAGTAAGGGGTGACCAAGCGACATCAGTTTCTCAAGGACTCGGGTTGCTAGAACATAAGGAAGTGGCAGGTACTCAGGTGTTTCGTCTGTCGCATAACCAAACATCATTCCTTGATCACCAGCACCTCCATTATCTACTCCTTGTGCAATATCTGAGCTTTGGAGTCCAAGTAGGTTAGTTACCCGAACATTTTTCATACCAAGTGGCTCGACAACCTGACGAACAATGTTCTCGAGATTAAAGTAATGTCTAGTTGAAATTTCACCAGCTACCACAACTTGGTTATCCTTGATTAAAGTCTCAACTGCCACTCGACTTGATTTGTCATACTTTAGACACTCCGTCAAAATGGCATCTGAAATCTGATCACAGATTTTATCTGGGTGTCCAACTGAAACTTGTTCACTAGAAATAATCATAATTCCTCCACGCAAAAAGCCCAACCTTTATGAGGCTAGGCTTTACTTTATTTTACTGATTTTTGGCCTGCTTCGTAGGCTCTCTCCAATGCTCTTTTGATACCCCATACCGAAACATCGTAGAAGTCAAGATTGTCGCTCCAACGTTTTTCCAAGGTTTCTACAAAAAGTTCTTCTTTTGCAATTTCTGTTAAAAGGGCATTGAGTTTTTCTTGTTGACGCTTTGTCATGGTATTGTTCTCCTCTTCTTTTGTTGTGTACATATTAACTCTAAAAAGGAGATATATCCAGTCATTTCTGCATAAATTTAAAGATATTTTAAACAGTTAAAACCAGCAAAACCGCCTCAAGAATGGCTTCACGTTCTTCTGTTTCAGGATAGAGTTCCCATCCTCTGTCGTAAGAAACGATTGTTTCTTCAGCTACTTCAATATCTAATTTGAAAATACATCCAAGGTCAATTCCAACTTCTGAAGGTTGGGGACTAACCTTGGCAATGTAATCCACTTTTTGTCCCTGATAATCAATCCGTCCGTCAGTCCACATGGTTATTCTCCTTTGGTTTTTCTAGGTTTATATTACCCTATCAGCCAAAGAATATCCAGTCATTTGAGGGAGATTTTTATCTTTTTTGACATCTTAAGTATATCACATGTCTAGGTTGAAAATCAGTACTAAACCAGTACAAATTTAGTGCTAATTTAGTACCAATTTAGTGCACTCAACCATCACTAGATAGGGATGTGATAATCTTCCACCTTAAGTTCAAGACTTTTTGAAGTCCAACGATAACACTTGCGTAATTGTTTTAGAATCTTACGCCTACGATAAGCAAGTGTTGAATGACTGATTTCATAAATCTCTTCTAGTTCAGTCCAACTCTTGCCTAAATAAATTAAATCCTTGGCTAATGGCTTCAAATCCTCAGGTATTAGCTCCATAACGAACTCAAAGTAGTAAAGATCCATTTTTAAGCAGTAGTAGGTATTAAGCAAACTACTGAGGTACTCTTGATTTTCTTGTTCTTGTTTTTCTCTAAAACTAAGAGAAATCAGCTCACTACGACCATGGTTTTTACTTTTCTTGACCTTTTCATGCTCTGACTTCTCAAATACCAGTGACTGAATCACACTATTCTCTGAGATAGGTCGATAGTTGAGCAATTTCTCCTGAACTAAATGTAACTTCATTTTCATGTCACGATAGTTTTTAGCTATATATTCCACCTTATCCATCTGTTCCTCCTACTTGTGCTTTAACAGCTTCAATCAGCCGTTCTTGTTGTGCATCTTTGTTTTCTAGTGCCTTGAGGATTTCCTCATCAATCGTTCCTTCAGTCACAATGTGTTGAATAACAACTGTCTCAGCCTCCTGGCCTTGACGCCAAAGTCGTGCATTGGTTTGTTGGTATAATTCCAAAGACCACGTTAATCCAAACCAGACCAAGTGGTGACCACCTTTTTGGAGGTTCAACCCATGACCAGCTCCAGCTGGATGAAGTAAGCCAACTGGGACATTTCCCTTGTTCCATTCACGAATATCTTCTTCTGTTTTCAACACCCGACTCTTTACCTTGAGTTTTTCTAAACGTCCAATAATCCGAGCTAAATCATGTTTGAACCAATAGGCCACTAAGACAGGCTCTCCATTTGCGGATTCAAGGATATCTTCAAGGGCATCTAGTTTCTGTTCATGTAATGCCACAACCGTATGATCATCAGAATATACGGCTCCATTTGAGAGCTGAACTAACTTGTTCGTAAGGCTTGCAGCATTGGCGGCAGTTACTTCTAGTCCATCTAACTCTGACAATACATACTCTTTCTTAAACTGACTGTACTTTTCTTTTTCCTTTTCTGACATATGCACCAGTTTCTTGGTTGAAATCAATTCAGGCATATCCAGATAATCTAGTGCCTTCATAGAAATGGTAATATCACTAATCTTGTCTTGAATTTGACACTCCGCATAGTCCATGGGGATGTATTCATAGACAATATTGCCATTGCGACGACCTTCTTCAAAGTAACGACTACGAAACTCACCGATGAAGCGACCAAGACGTTCTCCTCCGTCAATGACTTTAAACTCTGCGAACAAGTCCATCAGTCCATTCGAGCTTGGTGTTCCAGTTAGTCCAACCACTCGCTTCATGTAAGGTCGCATAGCCATGAAGGATTTGAAACGTTTGGACTGCCAAGACTTGAAAGAACTCAATTCATCAATCACTACCATATCCCACTTGAAATAGGGACTACATTGTTCTACCAACCAAGGGAGATTTTCACGATTGACAATATAGATGTCCGCATCTTTCTGAAGGGCTACTTTTCGTTGCTTGGGCGTACCAACTATTTTCGAATAACGTAAGTGACGCAACTCCGCCCATTGCTCAATCTCATCACTCCATACTGTATTTGCGACTCGCAGTGGGGCAATCACCAGGACCTTTGTGACTTCAAATCGATCAAACATCAATTCATTCACTGCAGACAAGGTTGTTGCCGTCTTTCCCATCCCCATGTCTAGGATGACTGCTGCATAAGGGTGACCTATGATGAAGTCCTTAGCGACTACCTGATAGTTATGTAATGTCAATTTCATCTAGTACTTCCCCAATCATCTCAATGCGGTCAATCACATAAACCTTAAAGCCTAACCGCTCGAACAGTTTATGCCTTGACACTTGTAGCTTCCTTGGCTTCTGGTCGGGAGCCTTTACTTCCACCAAGCCAAACTTGCCCTTGGGTAAAAACACCAAACGATCTGGAACACCAGAAAAAGAGGGCGATACCCATTTAGGACAAATACCTCCTCGAGCTTTCACAGACTTCACCAAAGCTTGCTCAACGTAATTTTCTCTCATCGTTCTAAATCCTTTCGTCAAATTGAAGTGTGTAGGTCTAGTGCAGTCATTTCCAAAACTCCTCTTATAGGCTTTTTTATAGTAATTTTTGCTTATAGGATAGTTTTAGAAAAGACCATAATAGACCTACACAAAATCAAAAAATGTTACTCATGTTGGTCGTTTTAATCATCTATATGAAACCTCATTCAAAATAAGTTCCAACCTTTCAGTCAACGACTTACACACCTAAAATAATCAAATACCTCTATTGTGGAGATCTGTTGACTAAAAATGCTGGTCATTAATCTAAGAAATCATAACCATCCTCTACCAATTTCAAACCAAGAATGAGATTACCTTTACTAGTCCGTTTTCGTTTAAAACCTGCCTGATCAAGAGCAGAATAAAAATCGGTCGTACTGCGTGTATACTCCATGTTTTTGGCGCAATAGGCACGATACTGACTGTATAGTTCTCCTGATTTTTCTGTTAACTGATTCCCAACCTCACAACAATCGCTAAGAAAATGTCCCAACCAGTCATTGGCTTCTCGGTAAGCTTTGACGGAAGTTGATACGGCAGTTGGTACTTTTGTTTTGAAGTTCGCTTTGATGGCTTTTTCTGCACCTTCGATAATCCAAGACATGATGGCTGGTGCTGCATTGTCATACAAATGGTCCGCAAAGTTTTTAATGTCAGAGCGACCAGTGATTTTGGCATTAAAGGGAATAACAACCAAACGTCGCCACGTTCCATCATCGTTCGCTCCTACTTTAGGCAGATGGTTAGTGTAAAGAACTAGCGTATGTGATGGCACAAAGTGGAAGGGATCCTTGTATTTCTTCTCAGCTTGGATTTCATCCGTAGAAGTAATCTGCTTAACAACGGCTGTATTGAGTCGCATCCCCTCTGCCATTTCAGAAGCAATAACCAAACGTTTCCCTTTAAGTTCCGCAAGCTCAGGACTGACATTTCGCTTGTTAGACATAGTTAAAGCATCCGCAGATAATTTACCTGAATAGCTACCTAGCACACGAGCAATGGTATTCCAAAAAGTAGACTTGCCGTTCGCTCCGCCTCCATAGGCAATAATCATGTGTTCCTGATAGACCTTACCGATAGCAGCCATACCAATAATTTCTTGAACATAATCAATTAATTCTTGGTCATTACAGAAAAAGGTAGCTAAAGTTTCCTGCCATAATCCCATTCCCTGATCACTAGGGGAGACTGCGGTTATTTTAGTTATGTAATTTTCAGGATTGTGTTCTTGTTGCCCATTTATTCCTTTTCGTAAATCATAGGTAGCCTCTGGGGTATTGAGTAATAAGTCATCACTATCTAATTCTGACAATTCTACTGAAAGCATTGGCTTAGCTGTGTTATAGACAGCCATCAAATTCTTATAGTCACGATGTTTCATAACAAATTTATGGAACTCTTTAGCTGCTAGATAGGCTTTTAAATATTTCAATTGAAGTGGAGTTTCAACTGCTTTTTCTAGACGTTTTCCTCCAGCCTTAATGGTCAATTCATCAATACCTGATGACTGAAGTTGCTTCTCTGCAGTTTCCAAGAGTGCATTCGCTTCAGCAAGTTGTTCATCGGTAAAGTGTACAACAGCACCTAATGCCAACTGCTTATTTTCACGCCAGTGAGTTCCGTCATAGTAAAGATAGTCAGTTGCGTTGGTGTAAGCGAGCCTATTCGCATACTCTCTTGCAAGAACTCCCGCTTCTCCAACATCCGAGTAATCATCTGGTTTTAATGTTTCTCTATTAAAAGCATCGGGAGCCACGTAGCCTTTAGATGTTTTGATGGTTCTGTTGTAGAATCGGACAGCACTACCCCAAATGGTATCTAACTCTGCTTTATCAAGTGGCGGTACACATTTCTGTGCCTGCTCATCAAAACCATCCCTAGCTTCTTGGGTCACGCCTAACCGTTTGAGAATTCTCGCTGCAAAGACTGACATCGTTGAATTACGACTTCCTTGCTGGATTGGTCCACTTGAAGGAATATAGAAGTCTGCATCGAAATCTTCCTCGTCATCAATAGACACAACTTGAAACAAATCTTCATCAATAGTTAGCCATGAATCATGCCATATAACCTGTGCATTTGGATTTCCAAAGAAGAATCGTGCCGCATCCTTGGCATGATCATCAAAAAACTTGTATTGATTACAGAGTTCTTCCTTCATAGCTACGTAGATGTCTTTATCCGCTACCTCTTCAATCTGAAAATAGATGTGAAACTTCGGTCGAGGTGCTTTGCCACCTTTAGCCTTCAAATGACTTCTACTGGTGACCAAGGCAAAATTGTAATCCGCAAAGACGTCTTTAAGGAATTCTTCGGTAAGCCATTCATCAGGATTTTCTGTGTGATCATTATCAATATCCATGACTAACACATCTGACTTGATAAAGTTGACATTGGAGCGAGTATTTTGGACAAAAAGACCTGCCACATGGTCGAATTGAGCTACGTTTTGTAAGATAGCTTTATCAGTGATAGTTTCCATATTTGGATAGACCGTAGTTGTTTGTATTCCTGTCTGTCCAGAATGAGATAGGGTAAATTTCATTTGATATGCCTCCGTCTTTAGTTTTTAAATTAGGAAACTTGCTTCCTACCTTACTAAGTAAGAAACAGAGATGATTTTCCGCACTTCCGAAAATTTTATTAGAAAAATAAAAGTTTCCTATTAAATGCACAGGAAACTTTTTTATGTTCAAAAAATTATAGTGAGAAGCGGAAAAACATCTCTTAGATCTACTTAGTAAGATGTAAGGGATAAAAATATTCCTTACAAAACGGAAAAATCATTCGAAACCTTACTTAGTAAGATAGGAGGACCCAATATGGCAAACGAACCATACATCGAACCTGATGATGATGTTGCTGATACTCTCATCGCTATCAGCGTCATCTCAAAACTACTCGCTCGGAAAATTATGGAGGAAGAAAACAATGAGCAAAATGAAAGAACTGAATAGACTAATTCATGATATGGAAGAAACCGCAAAGTACTACCTTCGCTTGGTGGATGAGTTCAAGAAACTCCTCACTACTGAGGATGAAACAGTACCTAAATCAAATCCACCAAAAAATGAACCACAAAAGGAAATTCAATTGGAGGATATCCGTGCTGTACTTGCCTCGAAAGCAAAAGATGGCTATAAGGAAGATGTCCGTGCTCTTCTAAACGCTTACGGTGCTTCTTCTCTATCAGCACTTGATCCAAAACACTTTGCGGCAGTACTTGAAGAAGCAGGAGAGATTGGTAATGACTAACCACGCCATTCTATCCGCATCTGCATCACATCGTTGGTTGAACTGCCCACCATCTGTTCGCCTTACAGAGGAACTACCAGGCACAACATCTGATTTTGCTATCGAAGGTTCGGATGCTCACGAGTTGTGTGCTTATCTAGTCGAGAAAGCCTTGGGTAGGAATGCGCGTGATCCAACTGAAGATTTAATATTCTACAACGATGAGATGCAGGAATGTGCAGAAGAATATCGCAACTATGTCATGGAACAAGTCGAGAAAGCTAGAGGTTATTCTCATGACCCTACAGTTCTTATAGAACAACGACTGGATTTTTCTAAGTGGGTACCTGAAGGTTTTGGAACTGGAGATTGCATCATCGTGGCAGACGGACTTCTTCAGGTTATTGATTATAAACATGGACTTGGTGTTCAGGTTGATGCAGACCACAACCCTCAAATGATGTGTTATGCACTTGGAGCACTTGAGATGTTTGATGGACTTTATGATTTCGATAACGTTACCATGACAATCTTTCAACCACGAAAACATAACATTTCTACCTTTAAGATAGAAAAGACTGAGCTGCTTGAATGGGCTGAAAATGTACTCACTCCAAAAGCTGAACTTGCATTCAAGGGTGAAGGGGAGATGCAATCTGGTAAACACTGCCAATTCTGTAAGCTCAAGAATGTCTGTCGCAAACGTGCTGAGGATAATTTGGCACTAGCCAAGATGGAGTTTGCGGATCCTGCTTCCCTTGATAACGAGGACATTGCAGAGATTTTGCCTAAACTAGACCTGTTGATTTCATGGGCAAACGACATCAAAACTTATGCTTTAAATCAAGCAACAGATGGACATCCTATCCCAGGATACAAACTGGTTGAGGGTCGCTCTGTTCGTAAATTCTCAGATGAGTCAGCCGTTAGCCAAGCAGTGATTGAAGCAGGCTATGACCCTTATGAGAAGAAACTGCTCACTATCACTGCCATGACTAAATTACTTGGCAAGAAAACTTTTAACGACCTGCTTGGTGGCCTGGTTGTAAAACCAAGCGGTAAACCAACACTCGTTCCTATTGACGATAGCCGTCAAGAGATGAACCTAGCAAAAAATGAATTTAAAGAGGAATAACTATATGACAACTAAAGTAATAACAGGACCAAACACTCGCTTCAGCTACTTAAATGCCAACGAGCCAAAATCTATAAATGGTAGCACTCCCAAGTACAGTGCCTCACTCATCATTCCAAAAGAGGATACTGCCACCATTAACAAGATCAAGGTAGCCATTGAGCAAGCCTATAAAGAAGGTGAGTCAAAACTCAAAGGCAATGGCAAATCAGTACCTGCATTATCTACTCTGAAAACTCCACTTCGTGATGGTGACCTTGAACGCCCTGATGATGAAGCTTACAAAAATGCTTACTTCGTAAATGCCAACTCTCCACACAAACCTGGAGTCGTTGATGGCAACCGCCAAGAAATTATCGATACGTCTGAACTCTACTCAGGTATCTATGGTCGTGCTTCTATTACCTTCTATGCTTTTAATTCCAATGGCAACAAAGGTATTGCTTGCGGTTTGAATAACTTGCAAAAATTGCGTGATGGTGAACCCCTCGGAGGACGCACTCGTGCTGAGGATGATTTTGCGACTGAAGATGATGATGACTTTTTGAACTAGAAAGAGAGAATTAGATTGATGATGTATACGATTTTAACTTGTACTATTATGGGACTCTGGGTGCTTATCGGACTATACTTCGGGTATATGACCATTAGAGATGACATTCGAAATGAATTGGAACGAAAGGCAAAGCAAAATAAAGAAAAACTTAGCCAAACACCACTCAGTCGAAAAAACAAATAGAACTTTTGGTGGCAGTACTTCTGTCACCTTTTTCAGAAAGGACAAACTATGCCGATTAAAGAACTCAGCATCGACATTGAAACCTATTGCGAAATTGACCTACGAAAATCTGGTGTCTATCGCTATGCGGAAGATGACAGTTTTGAACTCCTTTTGTTTGCAGTATCTGTCGATAATGGACCAGTAACTATTAACGACTTAACTAATGAGAAATTACCACAAGACATCCTTGAGGCCTTGGTAGACGATAGTGTCATTAAATGGGCTTTCAACGCTTCATTTGAGCGAATTTGCCTATCCAACTGGCTTAAAAAACATCATCCTGATTTGTTGTCAGATGGATTTCTCTCCCCAGTTTCATGGCGGTGTAGCATGATTTGGTCCGCCTACTTAGGGCTCCCACTTTCCTTAGAAGGGGTTGGAACAGTTCTCAAACTCAAAGACAAAAAGATGAGAGAGGGGGCTGACCTCATTCGCTACTTCTGCGTGCCTTGTAAGCCGACGAAAATTAACGGTGGACGGACACGTAACCTCGCTCATCACGCGCCTGACAAGTGGACTACATTTATCGATTACAACATACGAGATGTCGAAGTTGAATTGGCTATCAAAGAACGGCTGAAAAACTTCCCAGTTCCTGACTTTGTTTGGGATGAGTACCACCAGGATCAGATTATTAATGACCGTGGTATTGGCATAGATGTTGACTTTGTAAAAGCTGCTATAAAAATAGACGGAGAAAGCAAAGCCAAAATCCAAGAAGAACTTAAATCGTTAACTGGACTTGAAAACCCTAACTCTGTTCTACAGATGATTGGCTGGTTACGAGAGCACGGAGTAACCACTGATTCTCTAGATAAAAAAGCTGTGAAAGAACTCCTCAAAACGGTTGATGAAACAACTGCTCAAGTTCTCAAACTTCGTCAGCAAGCTGCCAAATCAAGTGTCTCTAAGTACCAGGCTATGATGAACTGTGTGTGTGAGGATGGTAGAGCAAGAGGAATGTTTCAATTTTTCGGGGCTAACCGTACAGGTCGATGGGCTGGTCGCTTGGTACAACTTCAGAATTTACCACAGAACCATCTTCCTGACCTAGAGGAAGCTAGAGAACTTTTCGGAACAGGTGACTTAGAAGCTACTGAGCTAATCTACGACACACAAGATACCTTATCTCAACTTATCCGAACATCCTTTGTCCCTAGTAAAGGAAAGAAATTCATTGTTTGCGACTTTTCAGCTATCGAAGCTCGTGTACTCTCCCACTTAGCTGGAGAGAGATGGCGTAGTAAGGTATTTGAACAAGGGAAAGACATTTACTGTATATCAGCATCGCAGATGTTTGGAGTACCAGTTGAGAAATATGGTCAAAATTCAGAACTGCGTCAAAAAGGGAAAATTGCTGAACTGGCTTGTGGCTATGGTGGTTCTGTCGGTGCTTTAAAAGCTATGGGTGCACTTGATATGGGACTTAAAGATAAAGAACTCCGACCACTCGTCGATTCTTGGAGACAAGCCAACCCAAATATCGTACTCTTTTGGTGGGATGTGGATCGAGCTGTGAAGACTGCCATTAAACAGCATATACAAACCGAAACACATGGTATTCAATTCGAAGTCAACAAGGGAATGTTATCCATCACCCTTCCTTCTGGAAGAAAACTCGCCTATGTCAAACCTAAAATTGGTGAGAACCAATTTGGTGGAGAATCCATCACTTATGAGGGAACTGGTACTGCTAAACGATGGGAAAGACTTGAGAGTTATGGTCCAAAGTTTGTCGAAAACATTGTCCAAGCCATAAGCCGTGATATACTTGCTTTTGCTATGAAACAATTACAAGAATTCAATATTGTAGGTCATGTTCACGATGAAGTGATTATTGAATGTGGCATAGATCAAAGCCTTGATGAGATTGCCTACTTGATGGGAATTGCCCCAGAATGGATGACTGATATCAAACTTCGAGCAGATGGATACGAATGTTCCTTTTACCAAAAAGACTAAAAAATCGCCACCTCACAATCGAGATGGCGATTTAATTATTTGTTTAACACTTTGTAAAGCTCCAATCCATCTTTCTGAACTTTATTGACCTTTTTATATCCAGCTGATTTTTTGACACCTAACTTCTCAAAGATTTCTTTATACTCATAACCTTCCAGTAGCATTTCCAAAATTTCTGGCGCTTGATAATTGGATTCAGCAAGTATTGTTTTCAAATAATCGAACTGCTC
The DNA here is from genome assembly GCF_024509525.1 of Streptococcus suis. Classification (GTDB taxonomy): domain Bacteria; phylum Bacillota; class Bacilli; order Lactobacillales; family Streptococcaceae; genus Streptococcus; species Streptococcus suis_AC. Next base: position 5,846 of record NZ_JAMWEM010000012.1, on the reverse strand, counting down.
CATTGCTAAGTAAAGTTCGATACCTTCATCAGCAATTGCTAAATCTTGCTTTTCGGTAAAAGCTTCCCAAGATGAAATCTCTAATGCATACTTACTCGGTTTGCGAAATTGCTTGAGATAATCATTAACCGAGTTATTATACCACCAGACCGTTTGTTCATACTCATCTTCTGAAACAGGCACAAATGCAGTTAAAATTGGAATGCCCATGATACGGCATTGACGTAATGTACCTCGAATTAGCCCCGACTGGCTTGAAGACATATAGTAAGCTTGAACAAACATAGGAGCTAGTACTTCACCTTCTGTTGGTTCTACACCAGTTGAAGAAGTTTGCGATTGACAGTAGTTGAAAAAGTTGACATTGATTGCCATGTTTTGACTCCATTTCTTTGGCAAGCAAAGAAAAAGAGAATGACAAACCAATATTCAATTTTGTATTTGACCATATCAGCATTTCCTCTGCTTAATCATGGTCAACTGGCTTTATTAGTTGATCTGCTTTCCTTAAAAACACAGTTAAAGCCAATAATGTAGGAACATTCCTCATTACAAAGTATTTTTAAGGAGACGACTTATTGTAGGATTAATCTTTACACTCTTAGTATATAGTTTTGACTCTACTAAAAACAGGTAGTCCATACTTCCGCCTTAAAAACCTATTCTAACGGGTTTCCTGATTATTTCCTTTATTGAATTATGCAAATTTGAGCCAAAAACCGGAATATGAATTTCTGGTTTTTGATAAAAAAAAATAAACTACCACAAATTTTGTGATAGTTTATAAGGTTTTCATATCTGCAGCTTGCAACATTGAGTTAATTTCAGCAATAGGCTTGTAGTAGTTTGTTGACAGTAGCAACTGATAGACTTGGTGCTTGGGGGTTTTTGTTAGTCGGTAACCTGCTTTCTCTAGCAAATCCTCACTTATTGGTGGAAACAATTTTAATGCAAAACAAAATGACAATGCTAATTCTAATTTTGGTAAATAATCATCCTCAGTCTCGTATTTCCTAAGTGTTCGCTCATCGATGCCAACAATTCTCGCCAATAATGGTTGTGAGCATTTTTTCCGCTTTCGATGACTTTTCAGTGTTCCCGAAAACTCTAACGGTAATTCTTTCAATAGGGCAGAGATTCTATTACCAAGTTCCAACAATACCGACGGTTCTAATTGAGACATTAGGCTAGGATTCTGAATAATTTCTTCAAAATCAGCCTTTATTTCACTTTCTTTTGTGACTCCTCTATTTAATACATAATCATAGTAATCCGCATCAGAAATTGAACTCAATTTTTTTGATTTCACTTTGAATAACAAACAACACTCATCCATATGCTCATATGCGTAGTCTGTCATTATTGGTCCATCTTTTGTAAAAGAAATATACTTTTTATCTATTAAACAAAGATGATTATCAATGTATAAGAACCTATTACTATTAATGATTCGCTTGAATTCCTCATTAAAACAGTATTCAAAAAATAAATCATTAGATGTAATTGTATAACTATTGCCGTTGTCGAAGGCATCCAACTCAAATGCGAAATTGTGCATATACCTATCATCTAGATAATTATACACACCAGTTGCTTCTTTAAATCCCAAATCAATCATCCTGATTTTAGCAGCTTGCCGTGAAACATTGAAGAAAGCCGCTAAATTGTCAACTACTTCTTGCACTAATTCAGATCGACTCAAATCAGGATTAACTAATGTCAAAGTTTGAAATAGCTCCCTAATTTTTATTCTAGTTTGGATCTTAGGCATAAGAATTCGAGGGGCAATCCCATTGGCTTGCCACTCCATCCAGTCAAGAGGAGTCCACATACTTGAATCAGCTAAATTTTCTTCTGTCCAGCTACTAACAGTTGAGTGACTCTTATCTAGAATCATCTTAACTTCATGAAATACCTTATGAAGTTCCCAGTGAACACATTCATGGATAACCGTATTGTTATAAGAACCCACGTTCCGTTTAAAGACTACATCTTTATCAACAAGGACACTACCTTTGTTAAAACGCTTAGAGACTAGTTCCCCATCCTCAATAACCTCAACATCAGTATCCTTAAAGACCATCTTCCCGAAAACTGAATCATCAATAGTTAACTTTTCTTGATAGATTGTCAAACCCATTCTAGAAACAATCGTCTCGACTGGAATAGGGGTAGGTTGGGTTATAGCTTGAGGATAGTACTTCCTTAAGAAGTTTTCAGCAATATCATCAAAATCTTTTTTCCTTATGTAAGGAACCCAGTCGTTACTCAGTATAAAGTTTTTGGATTTATTATACAGATCTTCTTTGAATTCTGTATTGTAAATTTGAAAGTTTTTTATCCCTGCATCAAGCTCTATCTTTGCCTGTACAGAGACATACTTAGATTTTGTATCAATCTCCATCTCACCTTTGATATATTGTCGAACCACTACTTCTGCGATTACAATAATTTCAATCTTTAACTCATAATTATTAAGAATTTCATAGTTTACTTTATATAAGTCAAAGTCATCAAACTCAATAAAACCGTTTGGCTCAGGAACCATGTGAGTAGATAAATCAGTATTATCCTTATTATTAAATACAAAACCTTTAACAGTTTTGATAATTTTCTCATGGTATGTATCAAAAATATATTTATCGAACATCTACATCTCCAAGATTATCTACACTTATCTTCTAAAAAAATTATACCACATTTTGTAGAGCCTACCGAAAAAGTAGCATACTTCAAAATCTGGCAAACTTTTTCATAATAATGATTTCTAAGATTTCTTGGTATTATCAAACTACCAGCTGGAACTATCTTAGATGAATCACTCTCGATGATATTTGTTATCTCAGAAACTGTTTTTGTTTTTTTCTGTTGCTTCCCTTGAATATTAGAGTTAGAATGAGCTTGAATTATATTAATAATTTTATCTAATAACTGATTTTCTACAGTGCCTACTTGAAAAGCAGCCACTGGTGGAGCTACCTTTGTTTTTACCTTTTTTAAATCTTTGGGAATTGGTACATAGCCCATAGCTTACCTCCCATCTTCTTTTTCCTTTGAAAATGCTTCAAAATGTTCATAGCATGAAGCATATCGTACTTATTAAATTGTCGTTTCTCCTTTTTTTCATATGTTTCCATCTTTGTTATTACCTCCTTCGCAAAATCGTCCATGTTGACTCCAAAAAGAAAGCAAATTTTTTTCAACATATTTAAATCGGGTTCATTAACATCTCTCTCCCAATTCGATAGTGCCTGCCGGGTAACATTCAATTCCCCGGCTAGTTCTTCCTGTGTCATTCCCAATTGTGTTCGCAGATGACGTATTTGCTTTCCTGTTGTAATATTCGTCTGTTCCTGGTTCAAAATAGTTTCTCCTCTCTGATACTGATTTTATCAATGATATTTCGCAATAGCCAGCAATGAACGCTTGCATTGCGCAAGACGTTACATTATCTTCTGAAACATATAGCGCACCTTGTCCAGGCGGCTGTTTGGACGGCGGGGCTGGATGACTGGCTTGCCGACAGCGGCCTGATACCCTTTCAGTTCTGTAAGGCATACGCTCTGCCCGTTGGTGTAAAAGGCCAGATCAGTACGGTATGCCTGTATACAGCGGGCGGGAATCTCGCCAGTAAAGACAACTTCATCCTTTTTTACCTGGACCGTTTCGATGGTGGCACAGTATTTCGGTGCATCATGATAAGCCCTGGAAAGATATTCCCGGGGCGCATAGAGGGTGAAGGAGAGATAAGGTTCCAGCAGTTGCGTCCCTGATTCCTTCAATGCCTGTTCCAATACAATCGGGGCCAATGAGCGGAAGTCCGCCGGCGTGCTGACCGGACTGTAATAAAGCCCGTATTCAAAGCAAATCTTACAGTCCGTTACGTTCCAGCCGAACAAGCCCTGCTCCAGCCCGTAACGGATACCATCCCTGACAGCGTTTTGAAAACTCTGGTTCAAGTATCCCAGCGAAACCCGGCTCTCGTATTGTACACCGGAGCCAAGCGGGAGTGGTGTAACAGACAGTCCGATGGATGCCCAAAACGGGTTGGGTGGCACCTCGATATGGATGGTGTGGCTGGCTGCTTTGAGCGGCCGCTCCATATAAATGACGGTGGGTTCCTTTACCACTGTTTCAAGCTTGTATTTTTCCGACAGCAAAGCGGAAACAACCTCCAACTGCACCCGGCCCAAAAAAGAAAGAATGATCTCATGGGTGATGGAATCCACCTCGCAGCGCAAAAGCGGGTCAGTATCCGCAAGTTGCGTAAGAGCGTCCAGCAGCCGTTCTCTTTGCGCTGCCGTTTTCGGCGCAATCGACGTCCGCAGCATGGGGAGGGGGTCCTCACGCCACCTTTTACGAGGGAGCCGGGTTGGGTCCCCTAATACATCGTTTAACCTCACGCTGTCGCTGGGAAGGATAACAATTTCACCCGGATAAGCGGTGTCTGTCCGAACAATTTCCCCTTTGGATGGAATACGCATCTCTGTGATTTTCAGCTTTTCTCTCCCGGCCAGGGCCACCGTATCCCGCAGGCGCAGCGTTCCGCTGTATAGCCGTAGATAGACACGCCGCTGGCCGCAATCTGTATACTCCACCTTGAAAACGCTGCCGCATAGGGCGGCGCTCCCCTGTTCCCCAATCGGTTGGAACAGCCCTGTCACCGCATCCATCAACGGTTGAATGCCAAGGCCCTTTTTGGCGCTGCCATAATAGACCGGGAACAGGGAGGCGTCTTGAACCCGCCGCTGTTCCTCCCGCACAAGTTTTTCCCGGCTGATTGGTTCTCCTGCGATATACTTTTCCAATAATTTATCGTTATTTTCGATGACCGCATCCCATGCTTCTATGTCGGTATTTTCCTCCAGGACTATTTCCGGGGACAGCGACACCGTCTGCTTGATGATAATATCGGCGGAGAGCTTATCCCGAACAGACTGAACCACGCTCTGCAAATCAACGCCAGCCTGGTCGATCTTGTTGATAAAGATAACGGTGGGAATGTTCATTTTCCGCAGGGCATGGAACAGAATACGGGTCTGGGCCTGCACGCCATCTTTAGCGGAGATCACCAAGATGGCCCCATCTAAAACAGCCAAAGAGCGGTACACCTCCGCCAAAAAATCCATGTGGCCGGGCGTATCCACAATGTTGACTTTACATCTGTGCCACTGGAAGGAAGTGACTGCCGCTTGAATGGTAATCCCACGCTGCCGCTCCAAAAACATGGTGTCCGTCCTCGTTGTCCCTTTTTCGACGCTCCCCGGTTCTGAAATGGCTCCGCTGGCATATAGCAGGCTCTCCGTCAAGGTCGTCTTTCCAGCGTCTACATGGGCAAGAATTCCAATATTGATTATTTTCATGTGATTGTCCTCCCTTTACTGCCCCGAAGGGCATAAAAATCCCCAGCAGTAAAATACTTTTACCACTGGGGATGATAATTTGCGCACCTACACATATACAGCATACACCTGTTTGTGAGTGCTGTTTTTGGGGATATGTCAAAATTGATAAGGCAAAAGTATTCTTAAATTGGGTACAAAAAACTAAGCCCCTACAAAAGGGACTATCATAATCCTTTGTTCCCACTATTTGATTATAGTTTTATTTAAGAATACCTTGCCGCATATTTTTTACTCCTTTTCTGGAATTGAATTATTATATCACATCAGTTTTAGGAAAACAAGTATCTAAAAGAAATTTTTCTTCCCCTTATATGTAAGCTAAATTCCCAAAGTAAGTTCTAGTCTGTCTTAAAAACTGGAAATTAGACTGAGACAAAGAAATAAGGTAGAACTTACTATGGGACAAGTTGGTAACTGACAATGAAAAACAAACACTTAACC
>NZ_JAMWEM010000011.1 GCF_024509525.1 Streptococcus suis | reverse complement strand
AGACTCAGTAGTTAAGTGACGATAGCCTAGGAGATACACCTGTACCCATGCCGAACACAGCAGTTAAGCCCTAGCACGCCTGAAGTAGTTGGGGGTTGCCCCCTGTGAGATAAGGGAGTCGCTTAGCAAGTTGGAGAGAAATCTCCATTTGGGAGTTTAGCTTAGTTGAAAGCGAGAGGAATTCGAGCTTTCAAGTTGGAGATGAGGAAAACGAAGTTTTCTACATTGCCCAGCTGAGCTAAGTTCCATCCATTGGGAGTTTAGCTCAGCTGGGAGAGCATCTGCCTTACAAGCAGAGGGTCAGCGGTTCGATCCCGTTAACTCCCATATAAGCGGGTGTAGTTTAGTGGTAAAACTACAGCCTTCCAAGCTGTTGTCGCGAGTTCGATTCTCGTCACCCGCTTTGGATTATATCCAAATGACAATAGTTTGGGCGCGTAGCTCAGATGGTTAGAGCGCACGCCTGATAAGCGTGAGGTCGGTGGTTCGATTCCACTCGTGCCCATTATATTTATATGGTCCGTTGGTCAAGGGGTTAAGACACCGCCTTTTCACGGCGGTAACACGGGTTCGAATCCCGTACGGACTATAGTTATAGAGCTTCGGCTCTTTTTTTGTTATAATAATAATATGGTTAATTTGAATGATAATCTAGTTGCATTACCGGGGATTGGTCCAAAATCAGCAGAGAAATTTCAGAAATTGGGATTATGGTCAGTAGAGGATGTACTACTCTATTATCCTTTTCGTTATGAGGATTTTGCCTCTAAATCAGTCTTAGACTTGCTGGATGGTGAAAAGGCGGTAATTGTTGGGAAAGTTTTGACACCTGCTACTGTTCAATACTATGGTTTTAAGAGAAATCGCTTACGCTTTTCAATCAAACAGGGGGAACTTGTTATTAGTGTTTCCTTTTTTAATCAGCCTTACCTAGTAGATAAGATAGAGGTAGGAAAAGAAGTTGCGATTTGGGGAAAGTGGGATAAGGCAAAGGCTTGTATAACGGGTATGAAAATTATTGGGCAAGCCTCTGAAGATTTACAGCCTATTTACCATGTAGCACAGGGAATTTCTCAGGCTAGTTTAGTAAAGTTGGTACAAACTGCAGTGAATGCCGGCTATCTAGACTTATTAGAAGAGAATTTACCACTGAGTTTATTGGAACAATACCGACTTTTAGATCGGAGAAGTGCAGTTTGTGCAATGCATTTTCCTAAGGATTTGAATGAATACCGACAGGCTTTGAGACGTATTAAGTTTGAGGAATTATTTTATTTTCAGCTTAATTTACAGAATTTAAAGGCTACTAATCATGAAAATGGCAATGGGTTACAAATTAGTTATCAAAAAAGTGCCGTAAGGTCTAAGATTGCAGAGCTCCCCTTTACTCTGACAGAGGCGCAACAGTCAGCTTTGAATGAGATTTTACAAGATATGTCAAGTGGTAGTCATATGAACCGTCTATTACAAGGAGACGTGGGGGCAGGGAAGACAATTGTAGCGGGGCTGGCGATGTATGCTGCTTATACAGCTGGCATGCAGTCCGCTATTATGGTTCCAACGGAGATTTTGGCGGAACAGCATTTTGAAAGTCTTTGTCAGCTTTTTCCAGAATTATCTATTGTATTGTTGACAGGGAGTATAAAGGCTGCTCCACGCAAGGAAGCTTTGAAGGCAATCGAGTCAGGTGAAGTTAATATGATTGTTGGGACCCATGCTCTTATTCAGGAGGCGGTCGTCTATCATCAATTGGGCTTAGTTGTGACAGATGAACAGCATCGATTTGGGGTTAAGCAACGGCGCATGTTGAGGGAAAAAGGAGCAAACCCAGATGTTTTGATGATGACAGCAACTCCAATACCACGGACACTCGCTATTACTGCATTTGGAGAAATGGATGTATCCATTATTGACCAGCTACCTGCGGGTCGGAAGCCAATTATTACGCGTTGGGTTAAGCATGAACAGGTGCCTGTTGTTTTAGAGTGGTTGGATAAAGAAATCCTCAAGGGAACGCAAGTTTATGTAATTTCTCCTTTAATCGAGGAGTCGGAAACTCTAGATGTAAAAAATGCAATAGCATTAAAAGATGAATTGGTGGAATATTTTGGAAGCCGTGCAACGATTGCTCTCTTGCATGGTAGGATGAACAGTAACGAGAAAGATGCGATTATGCAGGACTTTAAAGCTGGAAAGATTGATATTCTAGTGTCAACGACGGTTATTGAAGTTGGTGTCAATGTTCCAAATGCCACTGTCATTATTATCATGGATGCAGATCGTTTTGGGCTTAGCCAGCTGCATCAACTTCGTGGTCGTGTTGGTAGGGGTGATAAACAATCTTATGCGGTATTAGTTGCTAACCCTAAGACGGACTCAGGAAGAGACCGAATGAAGATCATGACGGAGACAACAGATGGATTTGCTTTGGCAGAAGAAGATTTGAAGATACGTGGTTCAGGGGAGATATTTGGTGTTCGGCAATCTGGTATGCCTGAATTTCAAGTGGCAAATATCGTCGAAGATTATCCTATTTTAGAAGAAGCTAGGAGAGTAGCTAACCAGATTGTTAGTCAAGCAGGTTGGAAGCTTAATCCTGAGTGGGCAGTTTTGGTCAAAAATATGCGTGAGAAGGGCAATTTGGATTAAGATGATAGGCTAGTTATGGCCTTCCAAAAGGAGAAAATAGATAGAATATCCCTTTTTCTACATAGATAATAGAATGTATTTATATATGAAAAACACCTTTGTTGTGCTAATGAGATAGAATACAACGAAGGTGTTTTTTTTTAACAATTATACTATAACTTATTTCGGATAGTGTATCTTTGTGATTATCCTTGTATATAGTCAGCCAATTCTTGCTCTTTCAGACCTGCTTGAAGGGCGAATAGGAGTTTGATGCGAGCTTTTTGTGCATTGAGTTCTTTGACAAATAAGACACCTTTTTTTTGTAGCTCTACTCCTCCACCTTGGTAGGAATAGACAGCTTCTGCGATACCGTTGAAGCAACGAGAAACAAGTACGACAGGAGTCCCTTTAGCAATAAGCTTTTCAAGAGCAGGAAGGATGGTTGGTGGTAGATTACCTGCTCCTAAGGCTTCTATTACCAGACCATCAATAGAGCTTTCAACAAGGGATTCTAGTAGTATACTATCCATATCTGCGTAACTCTTAATGATTGGAACTAAGCCAGTCACCTGCTCTAAATTAAATCGGACACGAGGTTCGGCAGTTTTGAAATATAAAACTTCCTTTTTTGTAATGAGTCCAAGTGGGCCATGGGTAGGCGTCTGAAAGGTAGAAAGATTTGTAGTATGGGTTTTGGTGACGTATTTTGCAGCATGGATTTCGTCATTCATAACAACGAGAACTCCCTTATCAGCAGACCGTGAATCAGCAGCAACACGGAGGGCAGTTAGATAGTTGTAAACACCATCGCTACCTAATTCGTTTGATGAGCGCATAGCACCTGTCAAAACAAGAGGCTTAGCTGGGAGGGCTAAGGTATCCAAAAAATAAGCAGTTTCTTCTAATGTATCAGTACCGTGGGTAATTACAAATCCGTCAAATTGATTGGCTTCTTCTCTGATTTTATTTGCTAGGAGCATCATGTGGTTCAAAGTGATGTGAGGACTAGGCAGGTTTAAAAAATCAATAGAGGTCACTTCTATATAGTCTAGTGGTGAATCTAATTGGGTCATGGGATTGATAGAACTGGAGGAAACGTGTCCCTTGGCATTGGCTTGCATAGAAATGGTGCCTCCAGTATGGAGAACGAGAATTTTTTTCATAGATTTTCAATTTCTTTCAAGTTTGTGATATACTAATTGTAACATAAAAGCAGGAAAGTGGGTGTACTGGTGACGATTAAGGCTGTATTTTTTGATATGGATGGCACGCTGCTGACAGATAGTCGCACCATTAGTAAATCTACGATTATTGCCATTAATGCTTTGAAGAAGCAAGGTATTTTGGTTGGCTTGGCAACAGGAAGAGATCCACAATTTCTTTTACCTTATATGGCTTCCTTGGGCTTAGATGTAGTGATTGCTTATAATGGTCAGTATATTTTTTCACGCCAGGAGGTTTTATTTGAGCAAGCTCTTCAGCAAGAAGAATTAGATGTTATCATTGACTTTGCGGAGCTACATCAAAAAGATTTGTCTTTTGGATTGGCACGAGGTGTTGCAGGTAGTGGTGTGATGAGTTTTGGAACAGGAAGTGGTCTTTATTGGCTAGTTCGCTTGGTGCCAGCTTCGTTGGCAGGACTTATCACATTTCTTTTGAATCGTGTCATTCGGAAACTAAAACCTCAAAAGAAGATAGATTTTGATTTTCTGAAACAAGAACCTGTGTATCAGATGATGCTGTTAGCTACAGAAAAAGAGACGGAAAAATTGTCTCATCTCTATGATTTTCTGACTTTTACTAGATCAAGTCCATATGCAACTGATATTATTAGTCAGGGAAATTCAAAGCTTCAAGGAATCCTTCGTGTTGGGGAAAAGCTTGGTTTTGATGCTCGTCAAGTTATGGTATTTGGAGATTCGAATAACGACTTGGAAATGTTGGCTGGAGTTGAGTATTCAGTAGCTATGAGTAATGGCACAAGATTGGCAAAGAAAACGGCTTCCTATGTGACAGATTCGAATAACAGGGATGGGATTTTTAAAGCTTTAGTGCATTTTAATTTATTAGGTGAGGACTATGTTTCGGAGTAAAGATGATAATTTTAATTGTGTAAAGGATTTTCACGCAAAAATGGATGAGAAGACTCAAGAGGTTGTACAGCCTTATTCTGCTGAAGAGGCTGGACATCGTGCAGAATTCAAGATAGAAGAGCTGGTGGAGTTTCTTTATTCTACGGCAGGTAATGAGGCTGAATTTAAAGAGTTGATTGTAGGTTTGCATCAGGCCTTAGATAGAGCTGTGGACAAAGTTGCTCAGAAGGGGCTATCTAAAGATCCATTGGTTGACCAGGTTGATGCCTTGGTTGATTTACTTTACCTTACTTATGGAACATTTGTATTGATGGGAGTAGATCCAGCTCCATTGTTCGATATTGTCCATCAATCAAATATGGGTAAGATATTTCCAGATGGAAAAGCACACTTTGATCCGAGAACCCACAAAATTCTCAAGCCAGACAATTGGGAAGCCGACTATGCTCCAGAGCCTGCTTTAAAACGAGAGATGGCTAGGCAGCTGGAAAGATAAAATGACCTGGGTAAGAACTCAGGTCATTTGAAGTTTAGAGACTTTTGTTTTCATCACGAACGATCAGGAGATCGATAGAGGCATGGCGTAGAATATACTCAGATGATGAGCCGATGAGCAAGCGTTCAAAGGCATTAAGTCCGGTTGCCCCAAGCATCATTAGATCAGCACCTGTTTCTTTTGGAATATCCTGAGCTAAGAGTGTCTTAGGATTCCCCATTTCAATAACCACACGCACATCTGTCAAACCGGCTTCAATTGCTTGCTCTTTGTAAGTAGCGAGAAGACTCTGAGCTTCTTTTTCTAATGTTTCATAAACAGAAGCATCGAAGGCCGCTACATTATGTAAGGCGCGGGTATCAATGACGTGAGCGATGATAAGGCGGGCTTGATTACGCTTGGCAACATGGATAGCCTTATGTAGAGCGAGCTCCGCACCGATTGAGCCATCGACTGCGACTAATATTGTTTTATAAGATTGAGTCATGGTATACACTCCTTTCATTGTTGGGAGAGTAGGTAGAACCAACTCTGTCTACATATATATTATAAGCTACTTGATAGAAAAAGTAAAGTATTTCTTGTTATTTTTATAAATTTAGGCTACAATAAGAGCATTAGAAAGTCGAGGTGGATTCATGAGAGAGTTTAATAAATCCATGAAATTAGATCACGTTGCCTATGATATTAGAGGCCCTGTTTTAGAAGAAGCAATGCGGATGCGGGCTAATGGCGAGCAGATTTTGCGACTCAACACAGGGAATCCAGCAGAGTTTGGTTTTACTGCGCCTGATGAGGTTATTCATGATTTGATTCACAATGCCCGTAAATCAGAAGGATACTCAAATAGCAAAGGGATTTTTTCTGCTCGTAAGGCTATCATGCAATATTGTCAGTTAAAGAAGTTTCCAAATGTCGATATTGAGGACATCTATTTGGGGAATGGAGTCAGTGAGTTGATTACCATGTCCATGCAAGGATTATTGGACAATGGGGATGAGGTCCTTGTTCCAATGCCTGACTATCCTCTTTGGACAGCAGCTGTAAGTCTGGCTGGCGGACAGGCAGTTCATTATGTTTGCGATGAGGAGGCAAACTGGTATCCAGATTTGGATGATATGCGTTCTAAAATTACCAGTCGTACGAAGGCATTGGTTCTTATCAATCCGAATAACCCAACTGGGGCTCTTTATCCTAAGGAAGTTTTAGAGGAAATTGTTGAAATAGCAAGGCAAAACGAGTTGATTATTTTTTCTGATGAGATCTATGATCGGATGATATTTGATGGAGCAGTCCATATTCCAATTGCTACCTTAGCTCCAGATTTGTTTGTAGTCACCATGAATGGTTTATCAAAGTCTCACCGTATTTGTGGGTTCCGTGTAGGTTGGATGGTTTTATCTGGACCAAAGCGCCATGTTAGGGGATACATTGAAGGTCTTAATATGTTGTCGAATATGCGGCTGTGTTCGAATGTGTTGGCGCAACAAGTTGTACAGACTTCATTAGGAGGCTATCAGTCGGTAGATGAATTGCTGATTCCAGGTGGTCGTCTATATGAACAGCGAGAATTTATCACGAAGGCTATCAACGATATCCCAGGGTTATCAGCAGTTAAACCGCAGGCTGGTCTCTATGTGTTTCCCAAAATTGATAGAGAGATGTATCGTGTAGATGATGATGAACAGTTTGTTTTGGATTTTCTCAAACAGGAGAAAATTCTCTTAGTCCATGGTCGTGGTTTTAACTGGAAAGATCCGGATCATTTCCGAATAGTTTATCTGCCACGTGTGGATGAATTGGCAGAAATTCAAGAAAAAATGACCCGTTTTTTACAACAATATAAACGTTAACAAAGGCTGGAAAATGTCCAGTCTTTTAAATTGTTGATATTTTTGCAACAATAGATAATTTTCTGATAATTGTTGAAATATTACTTTTTTTTTGTTATACTGAAAGCAATTACAATGTAAAGAGGAAACTATGACGACATTATTAGAAAAGACGCGGAATATTACTTCTATTCTTAAGCGTTCTGAGGAACAACTCGCAGAAGAGTTGCCGTATAATACTATTGCGGAACATCTGTCAGATATCATTGATTGCAATTCATGTATTATTAATAGCGAGGGAGAAGTTCTTGGTTATCACATGAATTACAAAATAAACAATGACCGTGTTGAGGAATTCTTCTTAAGCAAGCAGTTTCCAGAAGGATATGTTAAAGCAGTTGCTCAGGTCTACGATACTCAGGTGAATCTCCCTGTAGAAAGTGAATTAACAGCGATTCCTATTGAATCACGTGCTATCTATCCAAATGGATTGACGACGATTGCACCTATTCATGTGACTGGAATTCGTTTTGGTACTCTAATTATTTGGAGGAACGAAGAGCAATTTCATGAGGATGATTTGATTTTGGTAGAAATTGCAGCAACAGTTGTTGGAATTCAGCTTCTTAATTTCCAGAGAGAGGAAGATGAAAAAAATATTCGTCGGCGAGCAGCTGTCAATATGGCAGTCAATACACTATCCTATTCCGAAATGAAGGCGGTTGTAGCAATCTTGGGTGAATTGAATGGTAGTGAAGGTCAATTGACGGCCTCCGTAATTGCTGATCGTATTGGTATTACCCGCTCAGTTATTGTCAATGCTTTGAGAAAATTGGAAAGTGCTGGAATTATCGAAAGTCGTTCTTTAGGAATGAAAGGTACTTACTTGAAAGTGTTGATTCCTGCAATTTTTGATGAGATTAAGAAAAGAGATTATTAAGAGAGCTAGGCTCTCTTTTTCTCTCTCTGTGAAAGCATTTTTCAATTTACACTATTTATGATATAATAAAGCGATTTTATAAAATGTAGGAGGTTCCCCATGGGACGTAAATGGGCCAATATTGTAGCCAAGAAAACCGCAAAAGACGGTGCTAACTCAAAAGTTTACGCCAAATTCGGTGTTGAAATCTATGTAGCAGCAAAAAAGGGTGACCCAGATCCAGAAACGAACTCGGCGCTGAAATTCGTTATCGACCGTGCTAAACAAGCACAGGTTCCAAAACATATCATTGACAAGGCCATTGATAAGGCTAAAGGAAATACAGATGAGACTTTCGTAGAAGGTCGTTACGAAGGTTTTGGACCAAATGGTTCGATGCTGATTGTTGATACCTTGACCTCAAACGTTAACCGTACAGCAGCTAATGTCCGTGCAGCTTTTGGTAAAAACGGTGGAAACATGGGAGCATCTGGCTCGGTTTCCTACTTGTTTGACAATAAGGGGGTAGTGGTTTTTGCTGGCGATGACGCGGATGCTATCTTCGAGTTGCTCTTGGAAGCTGATGTCGAAGTCGATGATGTAGAAGCAGAAGAGGGAACAGTCACTGTTTACACAGCACCAACTGATTTGCATAAGGCCATTGTAGCACTCAAAGAATCAGGTATTGAAGAGTTTAATGTAACGGAACTTGAAATGATTCCACAATCAGAAGTCACACTTGAGGGTGATGACCTGGCAACCTTTGAAAAGCTCTACGACGCCCTCGAAGACGACGAAGACGTCCAAAAAATCTACACGAATGTAGATGGCTTTTAAGCAACAAAAATTGTCCATAAGGACAATTTTTGGTTTAAAAGGTTGGAGATTGGAACTGCCGGTAGGCAGTTTTCTTTATAGTGGGACGCCCTAGAAGGTTGGAGATGAGAACCAGCGGTAGCTGATTTTTTATCGAAAAATATACTAGCACTTTTTTATACTAAAAGGTTGGTTCTCCGAATGTCTGGGAGACATTCAAATAAACTAGAAAGTTGGAAATGAGAACCAGCGGCAGCTGGTTTTCTTCATGTCTAAATGTTCAGTGGACTGCCGACTTTATTAGAAGGCTAGAAGGTAGTCAGGTGCCATTTTGGTGTTTTCTAGATTTTGAGGGGAATAGGTCATTTGAAAGTTCTGGGATTTTGGTAATCAACGCCAGATTCTGTTTTGAAATGTTGGAGCTATTTCTTCCTTAGTAGAGAGGCCTGATAAAAATTTTTTAAGTTGACTTAAATTTTATATATTGTACACCGACAAGAAATCTTGTTAGAATAGCAGGCATACATCACTTAGGAGGAAAACTATGAAAAAGAAATGGTTAGCAGGCATCATTGCATTGGGAGCAAGCTTGACCTTGGCAGCTTGTTCTGCGAGTAGTTCAACAACAAGCTCTTCTGCAGGAGCTAGCACGGATACCTTTACCTACGCAATCAATGGCGATCCGAGTTCGACAAACCCAATCAACACGAGTGATCGTTGGGGACTGACCTTGACCAACTTTATTTACTCACCACTGATTCGTGTTGAAGCAGATGGTTCTTATGTCAATGAATTGGCAGAAAGTTATGACATTGCAGCAGATGGCCTGAGTATTACAGTCAAACTTCGCCAAGATGTAAAATGGTCGGATGGAGAAGCATTTACAGCTGATGATGTCATTTTTACCTATGAGCAAAAGGTCAAGGAAGAAAATGGCAATGCAGATGGTCTATGGATTAACGGTCAGCCAGTACGTTTTGAAAAGGTAGATGATTACACTGTCAAATTTGTCTTACCAGCAGTTTCGGCAGCAGCCTTGGACAATATTGTAACAGAGACCTATATTATTCCACAGCATGTATTTGAAGATGAAGCGGACTTTTCTGTTGCAGAATTGGCCAATAGTCCTGTTGGAACGGGCCCTTACAAATTAGTAGAGTATAAACGTGGTGAGTATATCAAGTTGGAAGCTAATAAAAATTACTATAAAGATGTAGCTTCTATTAAAAACTTAGTCCTTCGTATTATTGAAAGTGCAGATACGACTAAAGTAGCGCTTCAAACAGGAGAAGTAGATGCGGCCTTCGTACTACCTTCGGATATCCAAGATCTAGATACTGATACCATTACCACTTACGCCTATACTGAAAACCGTATCGGCTATCTTGGCCTCAATACTTCGACAGAGGAACTAAAAGACGTACGTGTTCGTCAAGCTCTTCTCTATGCTTTGAATAAGGATGAGATGAACCAGGCTGCCTACCTTGATAAAGAATACTATGAGACACCTTATTCTTTCCTTCCTGTTGCCAATCCTTATGTAACAGAAGATGTCGAGAAGTATGAGCAAAATGTCGAAACTGCTAAGAAACTCTTGGCTGAGGCTGGTGTTACGGATTTGACCATCAATTTGGGTTATAATTCAACCGATGCTGCACAGACCTTGCAAGCCACATTGATTCAACAACAATTGGCAGCTATTGGTGTTACTGTGGAGTTAGCTGGCGGAGACTCAACAGCCCTTTTCACAGAGTTGAAGAAAGAAGGCTCTACAACCTATGACCTCTTCCTAGGTGGCTATATTATGGGGAATGATCCAGACCAATATGCTCGTCTCTTTAAGTCAGGTGGAGCTTCCAATTACTTCAAACTGCAATCGAGCAAAGTGGACAGTCTGTTTGAAGCTGGAGCAGTGGAGTTGGATCAAGAAAAACGTCAAGTTATCTATGATGATTTACAAGCGACCTTAGCGGATGAAGCGGCGATTTACCCGATTGTAGACAACAAGAAGATTTTGGCGGTTAATAATCGAGTACAGGGTGTTGAAGAAGCAGGATTGATCCCAATCTATACCTTCGAAGACCCTTCAAAATTAACGATTGAATAGGATAAAGACTGGACAAAGTGCCAGTCTTTCCGAGTTTTTGGAGGAAAGATGACCAAGTATATTATCAAAAGAATCTTGCAGGCGATTCCCTTGCTACTATTGATTTCCTTTATTGTGTTTTCCCTAATCTATGTGGCTCCTTTCGATGTGATTGATTCCATGACAACGCCTAATATGACTCAGGAGCAGATTGATTTGTTAAAAGAAAGAAATGGTTTGAATCAGCCCTTTCTCATACAATACGGTATCTGGCTTCAACAGATTTTGTCTGGTCAATTGGGCAACTCGCTCTTGAGTCAGCATAGTATCGCGGCAGACTTGGCAGAGAAGATTCCTAATACTGTGTTATTGGTCTTGCCGTCATACCTAACAGCTTTAGTGCTAGCGATTGTCTTGGGATTGATGGCAGCTTCTCAAAGAGGAAAGTGGCTGGATCGTGTCATTGATGGCTTTGCTTCTCTAGGGATTGCAGTGCCGACCTTTTGGTTTGCCATGCTCTTGATATACTTTTTTGGCTATCGTTTACAGTGGTTTCAGTTTATTGGAATGCATACTTTGGGGCAGGAGGGAAATCTTGTAGATTTTCTATCGCACTTTATCCTTCCTTATCTAACCTTGATAATGGCCTTTATGCCAGAGTTGATTCGCTATATTCGTTCTGCGGCAATTATTGAAAGTGGTAAGGAATATGTGACGGTACAAGAGGCTTTTCAGGCCAATAAACGTGAGATTTTTGGCCGACATATTCTGCGGAATATTTTAGTTCCGATTGTCACTCAAATTGGTTTGGCCCTGCCTATGTTGGTCACCGGTGCCTTAATTACAGAGACTATTTTTGCTTGGCCAGGGGTTGGTCCTTATTTGACGGCAGCAACGAAGAGTTTGGATTATCCGGTTATTATGGCTGTCATGCTTCTATCGGCAACCTTGGTGATTATAGGGAATCTCTTGTCTGATATACTGCATGGTTTAGTGGACCCGAGAATTTGGAAAGGAGCAGAGTGATGACAAGTTTACATAGGTTGAAAGAGGAATTAAAAACATCTCCTCTCTATCTTTTTTCAGTTGGCTTTGTCGTGCTTTTGGTCCTACTCTCTCTATTCGCTCCGCTTTTTCCCCTAGATCCCAATCAAACAGATGTGAGTCAGATGAACCAGGGACCTAGCTGGGAGCATTGGTTTGGGACGGACCAAGTGGGGCGTGATTATTTCATTCGTGTACTTTATGGAGGACGAATTTCTCTATTAGTTGGACTCTTAGCCATGCTGGCAACGGTGACAATTGGCAGTTTGGTCGGCATTAGTGCGGGCTATTTTGGTGGTCGAATTGATGGTGTCTTAATGCGCTTGGTGGATGTGCTGTCTTCGATACCGTGGCTGGTCTTGGTTATTGTTTTGAGTGTATTTTTAAAGCCGGGTCTATCGACAATTGTACTTGTTATCGGAGGGTTTTCTTGGATGAGCATTGCGCGACTCTTACGGGCTGAAACACAATCTGCCAAGGTTTACGATTATGTTGCCTATGCCCGATTTATCGGTGTCAGTCCGCTGCAAATTATTAGAAGGCATATTCTACCAAGTATTCTCCCTATGTTGATTGTGGCGGCTTCCACCAGTATTTCTTCTGCTATTATGACGGAATCAGCTCTTAGTTTTTTAGGGATTGGTATACAACAACCGTTAGCATCATGGGGGAGTCTGTTGCAAAATGCCCAGTCGACCTTGCAAAGTGCTCCGCATATGGCGATCCTTCCAGGAATCTTTATCTTATTGACCATTTATTCTTTTAATAATATTGGGGATTTGATTCGAGATAGTTTGAGAGAGGAGAAGGAGTGAAGTGTATGAGTCTTAGTTTACAAGGGTTGACGATTTGGAAGGAAAGTAAATACGGCCGTCAAGAATTGGTCACGGACGTGAGTCTTGAGATTCCTAAGGGAAAAATAGTGGGAATTGTCGGTGAGTCAGGTAGTGGTAAGAGTTTGACTATGAAGTCAATTCTAGGAATACTACCGGAGAATTTAGGAAATAGTTACTCATCATTTCAGTATAAAGGACAGGTTGTGGATTTGGGACAGTCTTTGCCGATTGCCATGATTTTTCAAGACCCCATGACCTCCCTCAATCCATTGAGAACAATTGGTTTTCATTTGGAAGAAGTGCTTGCCCGTTTTCAGCCAGGACTGGCAAAAGATGAGCGAGAGCGAACAATTTTATCTATGCTTCATAGGGTTGGAATTGCCAATCCAGAGGAACGATTGCATCAATTCCCATTTGAGTTTTCAGGTGGAATGAGGCAGCGTATCATGATTGCTATGGCGTTATTGGCTAAGCCTGAAGTGCTGATTGCAGATGAGCCAACGACGGCTTTGGACGTAACCATCCAAGCACAAATTCTGGCTTTGCTAAAAAAACTACAGGAATCTTTGGATTTGACAGTCGTTATTGTTAGTCATGATTTCGGTGTCATTGCAGGTCTATGTGACTCGGTGGTGGTAATGCGACAAGGCCAGGTTGTAGAGCAGGGAACTGTTGAGGATATCTTTTATCGTCCGCTTCATTTTTATACCCAATCCCTGCTCCAAGCAGCACAGTTGGACGTTTCGGTTGATAGCGAGGCAGAAGAGCCACGTCAGACGGAATTGGTAGCTGTTTCAGAAACTCATTTTGTTCGAAGGGAGCTGACTCATGGCTAAAGAGATATTATTGCGTTTGGAAGATATTAGTAAAACCTATCGAAAAAAATCTTTTCTAGGTAAAGAACGACGTATTGAGGCTCTTCAAGATGTCAGTCTCACACTCTACAAGGGAGAAACTTTAGGTTTGGTGGGGGAGTCTGGTAGCGGGAAGTCAACCCTGTCCAAAATTTTGTTGGGATTAGAAACTGCTAGTGCAGGTGCTATCAGCTACGATGGTTTGACAGATACAGATTTGAGGCGTCAAGCATTACAGGTCATTTATCAAGACCCGTATTCCTCTCTCAATCCTCACCTATCTGCTTTAGAGTTGGTCAAAGAGCCACTCTTCCGTCTGCCAAAATCGGAGGCAGAAGAACGAGCCTTAGCTATGTTAGAAAGGGTTGGTATAAAGGGACAAGATGTTCATAAACGCCCTAGGGCATTCAGCGGAGGCCAGCGACAGAGGATCGGTATTGCTCGTGCAGTTGTGGCGAATCCCCAATTTGTAGTCTGTGACGAGCCGACATCGGCGTTAGATGTATCCATTCAGGCGACTATTTTGAAGTTACTATCAGATTTACAGCAAGAATTTGCCTTGTCCTACCTGTTTATTTCCCACGACTTAAATGTTGTCCGTAAGTTTGCTAATCGTATTGCGGTGATGTATCAGGGGAGGTTAGTAGAAGTGGCCCCGGCGGCAGCTATTTTTGAGAATCCTCACCATCCCTATACGCGCTATCTATTGGCTGCAAATCTTAGTCTGGATCCGCTTCAGGCAAGAAGGGAATTACAAGAAGCAACGCATGCACAGTTGGATTTTGAATTTTCGACGGAAGCTGAGTGGGTAGAGGTTGCACCAAATCACTTTGTCCGTAGGGAAGTTGGAGAGGTATAAAACATTTTTAATTCTCCATAAAAAATCCATATTAGACGGTCTCTTGAGAGTGTGCTATTATAGAAAAAATCAAGAGGAGGCCGGACATGAAGAAAGTTGTTGTAGGGATTACAGGAAATGAAAAAATATTGCCCGCTCTGCCTGGTCGTAAGTATATAACGCTTGCCAAGGATTTGGCGGACAGTGTTCGTCAGGTTGGAGGCTTACCGATTGTGATTCCTATGGGGAGTCCAGATTTGGCGAAGGACTACATTGATATGATTGACAAGTTGATCCTGTCAGGTGGTCAGAATGTAGACCCTAGTTTCTATGGGGAAGAAAAGTTGGTAGAAAGCGATGATTATTTGCTCGAACGTGATGAGTTTGAGTTGGCCTTGATTGCAGAGGCACTGAAACAGGGCAAGCCTATTTTTGCGGTCTGCCGTGGCATGCAGTTGCTCAATGTTGCCCTAGGTGGGAGCCTGCATCAAGTAGTTGATAATCATTGGCAAGATGATCAAGTAGGGACCTCACATGGGTTGCAGGTAAAACCGAACAGTCAGGTGAGTCAACTCTTTGGTCAAGGGAGTCAAATCAACTCCTTTCATCGTCAGAGCATCAAGGATTTAGCTCCAGGTCTTGTGGCAACGGCCCATGACCCACGAGACGGTACCATTGAAGCGGTAGAGGGGCAAGGAGGGCTAGCCCTTCTAGGCATTCAGTGGCACCCAGAGTTTTTGTGCCAAGACTGTGAAGAAAACCGTCAGTTATTTCGTTATCTGGTAGAGACATTGTAAAAGGCCAAACAACTGTTCGGTCTTTTTACCATTTTGCATGGAAACTGCTCTAGCCATAGCTATATGCAGAAATGATAACCACAGATATGTTTGTTATAGTTTTTATTTATATCAAAGCATAAAAAAAGTCAATTAGCCAGAAGTGAATTTCTGTGATAAGATAAGTATAGTTCAAATTTAAGGAGTTACTTTTTATGAAATTGAAAAAATTGTTTTCTTTTGCAGCAGTAGCTGCTCTGTCTGTCGCAACACTTGCCGCTTGTGGTTCAAGCAGTTCAAATACCAAGTCTTCTGATACTGAAACGATTAAAGTTGGAATTATGACGCGTGATGATTATACTACAGAATTGTGGGATAAAATCACAGAGCTAGCTGCTGAAGAAGGGGTGACAGTTGAACTGACAGAGTTTACTGACTACTCACAACCAAACAAAGCCTTGGCTGAAGGTGATGTAGATGTCAATGCCTTCCAGCACATTTACTTCTTGAACAACTGGAATGAAGAAAATGGTGGTGATTTACAGGTTGCGGGCTACACTATTTATAGTCCAATTCGTTTCTATTCAGGTGTTGAAGGAGAAAAAGATAAGTACACTTCAATTGATGATATTAAAGAAGGTGCAGAAATTGCTGTACCGAATGATGCAACAAACGAAAGTCGTGCTCTCTTCTTGCTTGAGTCAGCTGGTCTGATTGAGTTGGATGTTAAGGATGGTGAATTAGCAACTCTTGCTGATATTACAAAAAATCCAAAAAATATTACCATTACAGAATTGGATGCTAGCCAAACAGCTCGCTCACTTGAGTCAGTAGACGGAGCAGTTATCAACAATAACTACGCTAAAGAAGCTGGTTTGGATACTGATAAGGCGCTCTATATCGAGCAAAAAGGTGCAAACACAGAAGTATGGTATAATATTATTGCAGCACAAAATGGTTGGGAAGATTCAGTTAAGGCAAAAGCTATCAAAGTTTTAATTGCAGCCTATAACACAGATGAAGTGGCTGAAATTGTAGAACGCGCTTCTGGTGGTACTGATTTCCCAATCTGGGACGAAGTTTCAACGAAATAAGGATTTTATAGATAAGGAGTAGAGGAAGCTGGACTTAGTTCTAGGCCACTACTTAGAGTTCGTGTCAACATCTCAGCGCAGTGGTTGATTGGCAGATTTGTTCGTGTTTCACACTCCAAATCTGACCTAATCAACTGTGCGGGGGTGGGAAGACGAACTCTATTTTGCTTTAGGGAGTTCTTTCCCACTCCCTCCTATTTTTAGAGAGGATTGTTCATGGTATTTTTAGGTGAAAAAGAACAGATTGAAAAATTTTGGCAAGACCAAATTGTTCAAGAAGATATTACACATTTGCGGTCTTTAATTAGGCAAAAATCCATCTTTGCGCAGCAGGTTGGATTGGAGGACGTAGCAAATTCTTTGAAAGATTTGTTTGAGGAGGCAGGTGCTGAAGTCATAGTAGATCAGTCTTATGCGGCACCATTTGTTCTCGCCAAATTTACCTCGTCTAATCCAGAGGCTAAGACATTGATTTTTTATAATCATTATGATACGGTGCCAGCAGATAGTGATCAAGTCTGGCTCAAAGGACAACCTTTTGAGTTAACCATTACCGAAGATAGCATGTATGGTCGTGGAGTAGATGATGACAAGGGGCATATTGTTGCTCGTCTATCGGCTGTCAAAAAGTACTTGAAGAAACATGGCGCATTACCCGTTCATATCCTTTTTATCATGGAAGGAGCAGAGGAGTCTGCTTCTGTTGATTTGGACAAGTATCTGACTAAATATCAGGATCAACTTAGTCAGGCTGATCTTTTGATATGGGAGCAGGGAATTCGTAACAATCAAGATCAGTTGGTAATTGCTGGTGGGAATAAGGGGATTGTGACGTTCGATGTGACCGTTAGGAGTGCTGCTTTGGATATTCATTCTTCCTTTGGAGGAGTTGTTGATTCGGCAGCTTGGTATCTAGTACAAGCCCTAAATAGTTTACGCAATTCTGATGGGACTATTGCTATTGCAGATATCTATGATCACGTTCGACAACCAAATGCTCGAGAGCTCGCTTTAGTGGAGGAGTTTGCACTTCAAGATGAGGCCGGCTTACGGGAAGTTTATGGCTTAGAATTACCACTTCTAAGTCAGGACAAAAAAGAGTTGTTGAAGCGTCTGTATTTTGAACCATCAATTAGTATCGAAGGGCTGACAAGTGGCTATCAAGGGCAGGGGGTTAAAACAATCATACCGGCTCAGGCATCTGCTAAAATGGAGGTTCGTCTAGTACCAGGTTTGACTCCAGAGAGGGTTCTAGACAGTATTCGGAATCACTTTGTGATAAATGGTTTTGAAAAGGTGGAAGTGACCTATACTTTAGGAGAAGAGTCTTATCGTTCTGATATGTCAGCACCTGCTATTTTGCAGTTGATTAATGTAGCTAAAGCTTTTTATCCTAAAGGAGTAGCAGTCCTACCAACTTCTCCTGGAACGGGTCCAATGCATACAGTCTTCCATGCTCTAGGAGTACCAATTGCAGGATTTGGCTTAGGGCATGAAGGTAGTCGCGATCATGCAGGTGATGAGAATGTTAAAATTGCAGATTATATTGCACACGTAGAATTAGTAGAGGAGTTAATTGGAACCTATGAGTAAGGAAATTATTAAATTGGACCATATTGATGTAACTTTCCAACAGAAGAAGCGAGAGATTACAGCAGTAAAAGATGTAAGTATTCATATTAACCAAGGAGATATTTATGGAATTGTTGGTTATTCCGGTGCAGGAAAGTCTACCTTGGTTCGTGTCATTAATCTCCTACAGGTACCAACTGCTGGAAAAATTACAATTGGGGATGATGTGATTTTTGAAGGAGAGAAAGTGACTCTAACTTCAGCAGAGTTACGGGAAAAACGCCGAGAAATAGGGATGATTTTTCAGCATTTCAACCTAATGGCTCAGTCGACTGCTGCAGAGAATGTTGCTTTTGCCCTTAAGCATTCTGGTCTTTCTAAAGATGAAAAAGCAGAAAAAGTAAAAAAATTATTGGACTTGGTAGGTTTGGCAGATCGAGCAGATAATTATCCAGCCCAATTATCAGGTGGACAAAAGCAACGTGTAGCGATTGCGCGTGCCCTTGCGAATGATCCTAAGATATTGATTTCTGACGAATCGACTTCTGCTTTGGATCCAAAGACAACCAAGCAAATTTTAGGTCTTTTGCAAGAACTCAATGAAAAATTAGGTTTAACCATTGTTTTAATCACTCATGAAATGCAAATTGTGAAAGATATTGCTAATCGTGTGGCAGTTATGCAGGATGGTAAATTGATTGAAGAAGGTTCAGTCTTGGATATATTCTCTCATCCGAAAGAAGAATTGACGAAAGATTTCATCAAAACAGCAACAGGAATTGATGAAGCTTTGATTAAAATTAACCAACAAGACATTGTTCGGAACCTACCAAAAAATAGTATATTGGTTCAACTCAAATATTCTGGTTCTAGCACGGACACGGCGATTGTGAATGATCTTTATAAGTTTTATCAGGTATCATCGAATATTCTGTATGGGAATATTGAAATTTTAGATCATACACCAGTTGGAGAGCTAGTGGTCATTTTATCTGGGGAACCGGATCGTTTGAAAGTTGCTTTATCAGCTGTTCGAGAGGCGAATGTGGACGTGTTGATTTTGAAAGGAGATATTGAATGAACGCATGGATTGAAACGACATTTGAAAATGTCATAAAGATGGGCTGGGACACTTCTTATGGTTGGAAAGTAGCTATAGAATCGACCATTTATATGACATTTTGGTCCTTTGTTTTTGGAGGTTTGTTGGGACTTGTTACTGGTTTGCTCTTGGTCTTGACAGGTCCAAGAGGGGTTCTTGAAAATAAGTATGTCTTTTGGGTGCTTGACAAGGTAGCTTCGTTCTTTCGAGCGGTACCTTTTATCATCCTATTAGCCTTTATATCTCCGGTTACTCGGTTAATTGTAGGAACAGGAATTGGTGCTACCGCCGCCTTAGTTCCCTTATCGTTATCAGTATTTCCATTTTATGCTCGTCAAGTTCAGGTTGTCTTGTCTGAGTTGGATCGAGGTGTTGTGGAAGCGGCGCAAGCATCTGGCGCAACGATTCCTGATATTATTGGTGTTTATCTTCGAGAAGGACTTCCAGACTTGATTCGTGTGACCACTCTGACCTTGATTTCACTGATTGGTTATACGACGATGGCAGGAGCTATCGGATCAGGAGGTTTGGGGAATGTGGCTATTTCCTATGGTTACAACCGTTCTGATCATGATGTGACCTTCTTGGCTACATTGTTGATTCTCTTGATGATTTTCTTTGTTCAATTTCTTGGAGATTTTATAACTAAGAAAATTAACCACCGTTAAGAAGTTAAAAATGGATAGAAACAAAGACAGGTTGCCCTCCATCATCGTCTTTGTTTTTTGGCTTTATAGAAATAAGAAGCTGTATTCAAAGTAAAGTGCTTTTAGATAAGAAATCGTTTTTCGCTACTCAAGGCAGGTTTTTTGAGGGAATGCTGACTGTATCTTTGAAAAAACACTAGCCTTAGATGGATGGGCTGAACTGTGAATACAGATTCTAAGAAAGGAAACCGACTATGGAATTTGCAAAATTAGTTCGTGGAGAACCAGGACAATATGTAGCTGCCCAAGGAAGCTTAAAGGAATTACCGGAACGATTACGTTTGTTTAGACAACCTGTTGTCATTACGGGACAAAAATCTTATGCCGCTTTTGTGAAACATTTTGGGAAAGAGAGTGACTGGCCGGTCCTTTTTTACGATGGAACAGCTAGCCATGAAGATATGGATCGATTAGCTGCGCAGGCCAAAGAACTTGGTGCGGATGTTCTAATCGGTATTGGTGGTGGAAAGGTTATGGACACAACCAAAGGAACGGCTGACCGAGCAGGAATTGAGGTCGTACTGGTCCCTACTCTTGCTGCAACCTGTGCCTGTTCAACTCCCCTCTTGGTTTCCTATTACCCTGATCATAGATTTAAATCTGTTGATTACTGTCAGCGGTCGGGTTTCATGACATTAGTGGACTATGACCTGTTGATAGAGGCACCTAAAAAATATTTAATCAGTGGCATTTCGGATACGTTGGCTAAGTGGTATGAGTTAGAGGCGATTCATCATGGTAAAAATTCTGCGGAATTGCCTGCTCTTATTCAACTGGCCCTAGCAACAGCTGGTGTTAGTAAGAACATTTTGCTTGAAGATACAGAGGCAGCCTTATTGGCGGCAGACCAAAAAAAGGTTACCCCAGCTTTTCAACGGATGGTAGATACGATTTATGCGGTAGCTGCCAATGTAGGTTGTCAGACTAGTGATTATGTATCAGGAGCGCATGCGATTCATAATGGCTTGACTGCTCTTCACGAAACTCATTCACTAGTACATGGGATAAAAGTTGCCTATGGTATATTGGTTCAATTGTGTGTGACTGGGAATGAAGAGGAAGTTAAGCGGCTCTTTCCTTATTATAAGAAAAATAACTTCCTCTATAGCTGGAATCAGTTGGGCATTACTGAGGATAAGGAGGTAGCCCAACTAAAAGTAGCTAGGTATGCGGCGTCACAGGAGGAAACCTTTATCTTGCTCAATCCTAAATTAACCCCAAATGATCTATTACAGGCTATCAATCGTCTTGACCAGCTGGCGGCCGTTTTTGATAAAGGAGATGTGCATGACTAGAAAAATTGGTATTATTGGATTGGGTCATGTTGGGGCCACACTTTTACATGATCTTGTGGCTCATTCTATCTTTGACACCTATGTTTTAATTGATAAGAATGAGAAAAAGGTTGCGGCTGATATTTTGGATATGCAGGATAGGATAGCTAATACTGGCCAAGAGGCAACATTTATTATGAATGACTATGCAATGTTGTCAGATGCCGATATTGTAGTTTCTAGTCTAGGAAATATTCAGCTTCAAGGAAACACCTCTAAGAGTCGGTTTGCAGAATTGCCTTTTACTAGCGAGGAAGTGAAAGAGGTTTCAGTAGCTTTGAAACAGTCAGGCTTCTCAGGTATTCTTGTTGTTATCACTAATCCTGTGGATATTATTACTCAACTTTATCAGGAATACACAGGTTTTCCTAAAGAAAAGGTAATCGGTACAGGGACGCTATTGGATACAGCACGGATGAAGCGTGCTGTGGGACAACAATTTACAGTATCTCCCACAAGTATTTCTGGATACAATCTGGGGGAACATGGAAATTCTCAATTTACTGCTTGGAGTCAGGTGCGGGTTGGTCAAACCCCTATCCAGGACATACTGTCAGATGTGGAATTAGATCGGCTTGCTGATGATGCACGTATGGGAGGTCACACTGTTTTCTTTGGGAAAGGGTATACCAACTTTGGTATTGCAGCAGCAGCCAAACGCCTGATTGAAGCTATCCTTGGGGATAGTCGAGTCATTCTACCTGTCTCTCATTACTTTGAGACCTCTCAAGTCTACCTAGGTTATCCAGCGGTGATTGGTCGTTCAGGAATTGAACGAACAGTGGAATTAAACTTGACTGAGAATGAATTACTTCTCTTAGAACAGTCGGCCACCGCCATTCGCGAACGATTAGAAGTGGCACGATTGGGTGATTGGGATAGCTTAATTTTGTAGTAAAAAAGAGCTGGTTGGCTCTTTTTTTGGTATACTAAACACAGGAGGAAATGCACATGAAAGACTATTTAATGAACAATGGCTTGACCATTCCTGCGGTTGGTTTTGGTACCTATCAATCGCAAGATGGGGAGGAAGTCTATCAGGCGGTATTGGCTGCCTTGAAGGCGGGTTACCGTCATATTGATACGGCAGCCTTGTATGGAAATGAAGCCAGTATCGGTCAGGCTATTAAAGATTCAGGGATTCCGCGAGAAGAGCTTTTCATCACAACAAAACTCTGGAATGATGCTCATGGCTATGAAGAAGCCAAGGAAGCTTTTGCAATCTCGTTGGAAAAATTGGGCTTGGACTATGTTGATTTGTACTTGATTCACTGGCCAAATCCAGTAGCTATCCGCGACCGCTGGCAAGAAGCCAACGCTGCAACTTGGAAGGCTATGGAAGAACTAGTGGTAGCAGGAAAAATCCGCACGATCGGTGTCAGCAACTTCATGGTACACCATTTGGAAGAACTTTTGAAAACAGCGACAATTGTACCAGCTGTCAATCAAATTCGCTTGGCACCAGGAGTGTATCAGGAAGATATCGTAGCCTATTGTAAGGACAAGGGGATTATTATCGAGGCTTGGAGTCCGCTGGGACGTGGGGAACTCTTTAGTCACCCAACTATGTTGACCTTGGCAGAAAAATACGGCAAAACCGTTGCCCAGCTTGCATTGGCTTGGTCATGGGCTCATGATTTCCTGCCTCTGCCGAAGTCGGTGACGGAAAGTCGAATCATTGAAAACCTTGGTTTTCAGGACATTGAACTGGAAGCTACTGATATTGAAAAGATTACAGCCATTACAGGCGTGACCGGGGCTTATGATCCTGATGAAGTGAATTTTTAAGTGTAACTGCTTGGTTTCTGTAACAATGATTGACTTATTTTTAGCCCTGCTAAAGAATGAAGTTAATTAGATAGATACAGTCACTGGGTAGGCATGCAACAGCATTTTATGAACGTCGTTAGGTCTTAGAAGATGTTCATAGGGTGCTGATTTTTCGATAAAAGGAGTGAGAATATGTCACAATTTGCTGTTGATTCATCTTTTTGGAGTCTATTTCCAGATGCAAAAATTGGAGTTCTATTATTGAAAGATTATAAAACGCCGGCGCAATCACCTGATGAATTAGTGAAATTACTGGAAGAAAGCAACGGAATTGCCCAGAAATTTCTTACGGAAGATACTTTTAGTGAGAACGAGGTCATTCGCACATATCGTCAAGCCTATCAAAAATTTAAAACAAAAAAAGGCGCGCGTTCTAGTATCGAAGCCCTTTTGAAACGTTCTGCTAGTGACCGTCCAGTTTCAACTATCTCTCCGCTAGTGGATATCTATAATGCGGCGAGTTTACGTTTTGGTCTTCCATGTGGTGCTGAAGATTTAGATACATTTGTAGGCAATCTTCAACTAACGGTCACTGAGGGTGGAGATGAGTTTTATCTGATTGGTGATGAAACGAATAATCCAACCTTGCCGGGTGAAGTTTGCTATAAGGATGATAAAGGCGCGGTCTGTCGTTGTTTCAACTGGCGCGATGGTAAGCGAACCATGATTACGGATGAGACAAAGAATGCTTTCTTGGTCATGGAGTTGGTCAATTCTGATAGAGTAGAAGATTTGGAAAATGCCCTAGATTTTATCAGTCAACACGCAGAAATATTCTTGGGAGTGGTACCAGAAAAATATCTACTAGATTGCGATAGGCCTGCAATAGCCTTGTAGGATTTGTCAGTGAGATTGTGTTCGGATAAATAGTGGTCTTTCTAGACAAATGCTGATTTTTCTGCTACAATACTAAGCATGAAAGAAGGTTATTTCAAAAGCCTGTTTAGCGAGCTTGGGAGAGTGAAAGCCAAGCCAGTCTTGAAATAATTGGCACTTTCCTAGTCGTGACCATATCTGACTCAATCAAAATCATACAAATGAAGTAATAAATTAGGGTGGAACCGCGTTCTCAACGCCCCTATGTCTGTTGACAGGGGAAGAGAATGTGGTTCTTTTTTCTTGGTCTACCATAAAAAAGGAGGAAATATATGTCAAAAAAACTTACTTTCCACTTGTTCAAGGTTTCTAAAATCTGACGCTTTAAGAAACCAACGTCAATCGCTATAGCGACTTGCCTAGACCAAGTACTGGTTTCACTCCTTAAAAAATATCGTTTTAAGGAGCGAAACGTCGCACAGCTATTCATAGAAAGAAGGAAATATATGTCTAAAAAACTTACCTTTCAGGAAATTATCCTGACCTTACAACAATTTTGGAATGAGCAGGGGTGCTTGCTCATGCAGGCTTATGATACGGAAAAGGGTGCGGGGACAATGAGCCCGTACACTTTCTTGCGTGCTATCGGGCCTGAGCCTTGGAATGCGGCCTATGTTGAGCCTTCACGTCGTCCAGCAGATGGTCGTTACGGGGAAAATCCAAACCGTTTGTATCAGCACCACCAATTCCAAGTGGTGATGAAGCCGTCGCCTTCTAACATCCAAGAACTTTACTTGGAATCTTTGGAGCGTTTGGGCATCAATCCTTTGGAACACGACATTCGTTTCGTTGAGGATAACTGGGAAAACCCATCAACAGGATCAGCTGGTCTAGGCTGGGAAGTTTGGCTGGACGGTATGGAAATCACGCAGTTTACCTATTTCCAACAGGTCGGTGGCTTGGCGACTGGCCCTGTCACAGCCGAAGTAACCTATGGTTTGGAGCGTCTGGCTTCTTACATTCAAGAGGTTGACTCCGTTTACGATATTGAGTGGGCTGACGGCGTTAAATACGGTGAAATCTTTATCCAGCCAGAATATGAGCATTCAAAATATTCCTTTGAAGTATCCGACCAAGACATGCTCCTTGAAAACTTCACTAAGTTTGAAAAAGAAGCAGAGCGGGCTCTGGAAGAAGGCTTGGTTCACCCAGCCTTTGACTATGTACTCAAATGCTCTCATACCTTTAACCTGCTCGATGCCCGCGGTGCCGTGTCTGTAACCGAACGTGCAGGCTACATTGCCCGTATCCGTAATCTTGCCCGTGTCGTTGCCAAAACCTTTGTGGCAGAGCGGAAGAAACTAGGATTCCCACTTTTAGACGAAGCAACACGAGCAGAATTGTTGAAGGAGGACGCAGAATAATGACAAAGAATTTACTTGTTGAACTTGGCTTGGAAGAAATCCCTGCCTACATCGTAACCCCAGCCATGCACCAGTTGCGTGACCGCATGGCGACTTTTTTGACAGACAACCGCTTGGCTTTTGACAGCATTGATGTCTTTTCAACGCCACGCCGTTTGGCTGTTCGTGTGCGTGGTTTGGCAGACCAGCAGACTGATCTTACAGAAGATTTCAAGGGTCCTGCTAAGAAAATTGCCTTGGACGCAGACGGGAACTTCACCAAAGCTGCTGAAGGCTTTGTCCGTGGCAAAGGCTTGACGACAGCTGACATTGAGTTCCGCGAGATCAAGGGCGAAGAGTATGTTTATGTGACCAAACACGAAGCAGGCCAGCCAGCTAAGACAGTTTTGGCGGGCATTCCAGAGGTCTTGAAGGCTATGACCTTCCCTGTCAGCATGAACTGGGCGTCCAACAAATTCGCCTACATCCGTCCTGTCCACACCTTGACCGTTCTCTTGGAGGATGAGGCACTGGATATGGACTTCTTGGACATTACATCTGGTCGCATCAGCCGTGGTCATCGTTTCCTTGGAAATGAAACTGAGATTGCAAGTGCAGATTCTTACGAGGCTGATTTGCGTGCACAGTTTGTTATTACTAATCCCGCAGAGCGTCAAAATATGATCGTCGAGCAAATCAAGGCTATCGAGGACAAATACAATGTGACAGTTGAGATTGATGAAGATCTGCTCAATGAAGTTCTCAACCTGGTCGAGTACCCAACTGCCTTCATGGGTTCCTTTGACACCAAATACTTGGAGGTGCCAGAAGAAGTCTTGGTCACTTCCATGAAAAATCACCAACGTTACTTCGTGGTGCGGGATAAGTCTGGCAAACTCTTGCCAAACTTCATCTCCGTCCGTAACGGGAATGACCAGTACCTTGACAATGTCATCAAAGGAAATGAAAAAGTCTTGGTGGCACGTTTGGAAGACGGCGAGTTCTTCTGGCGTGAAGACCAAAAACTCAATATTGCTGACTTGGTGGAACGCCTCAAAGTCGTGACCTTCCATGAAAAAATCGGCTCACTTTACGAGCACATGGCACGCACCAAAGTTATCGCAGAAAAACTGGCTGACTTGGCAGGCTTGTCTGTGGATGAGAAAGCAGATGTGGCACGTGCGGCGGACATCTACAAGTTTGACCTCTTGACAGGCATGGTCGGCGAGTTTGATGAATTGCAAGGGATTATGGGTGAGAAGTACGCTCTTCTTGCAGGGGAAAAACCTGCGGTGGCAGCAGCAATCCGTGAGCACTACTTGCCAAACTCAGCAGAAGGCGAATTGCCTGAAAGCAAGGTCGGTGCGGTCTTGGCACTGGCTGACAAATTCGACACCCTCCTATCTTTCTTCTCGGTTGGCTTGATTCCATCTGGTTCCAACGACCCTTACGCTCTTCGTCGTGCGACACAGGGTATCGTGCGGATCTTGGAAGCATTTGGTTGGGAAATTCCATTGGATCAGTTGATTGCGGAGCTCTACAGCTTGAACTTTGCTAGCTTGACTTACGACAACCAGCCAGCTGTTATGGACTTTATCCGTGCTCGTGTAGAGAAGATGATGGATAAGAGCATTCCGAAAGACATCCGTGAGGCTGTGCTTGCTAGCTCAACCTTTGTGGTCAGACTACAACTGGCAGCCAGCTCTGCTATTTTCCAAAAATCAAAAGAGGCTGACTACAAGGAAGCCGTGGAAAACTTGTCACGGGTCTTCAACTTGGCTGAAAAGGCGGAGGCGACTGCGATTGACGAGGCACTCTTTGAAAATGAACAGGAGAAAGCCCTTGCTGCAGCAGTGGCTGGCTTGGAGTTGACGGAAGACATGGCAGGCAACTTGGACAAGCTCTTTGCTCTCAGCCCAGTCATCGCGGCCTTCTTCGACAATACCATGGTTATGGCAGATGACTTAGCTATCCGCAACAACCGCTTGGCTCTTTTGAAATCATTAGCGGATAAGGCGGCTGTAGTAGCGGTTTTCAATCTCTTGAATAGTAAGTAGGAGGCATTCATGGAACAAGCAAAAATTGATCGTATCAATGAATTGGCTAAAAAGAAAAAAGCTGGTACCTTGACACCAGAGGAAAAAGTTGAACAGGCTCAGCTCAGGGAAGAATACATCGAGGGGTATCGTCGAGCAATCCGTCATCATATTGAGGGGATTAAGCTGGTTGATGAGGACGGCAATGATGTGACGCCAGAGAAACTCCGTCAAGTCCAACGTGAAAAAGGCTTGCACGGACGTAGTTTGGACGATCCTAATTCCTAAACTTATATAGCTAAAAAAACAAGGAAAGACTAGGTTTTCTAGTCTTTTTTGTACTTTTGAGAACATATATTTACTTGGTTATTCGGTTTGTAAATGATAAAATGTATATAGATAAATAGGTTCAGGAGGGCTTTGTCATGAAAAAACTACTCTATTTTCTCTTATTTCTCGCTTATCAGGCACTTGGTTTTAGTACGATTTTCTTCCTACCCTACATGTACTCCTCTGGAATTGTTGAGGCAACAGGAGTTGGTCTGGGCCTAAGCTATTCCCTACATCAAGAAGTCAAAAAGCATCCTGAAAAACAATTGTCAGAGTATTTACCGTGGGGATTTAAGAGGGACAAGATTATGGTAGTAACCATTCTACTTTTCTCCATTTTGGTCAGTTTCATTCCAGATGTGAATTGGCATAGAGGCCTGGCAATCCTCTTAGGTATGGGCTACGGTCTTCTTTGGCAAGTTAGTTTGATTCAATTTTTACGAAGTTACTATTTAAAAAACGCATGATGAAGGTCATGCGTTTGTTTTTGGCTAGATTCCCTGTCCATTCTTCAAGCGTCGCATAAAGATAAGAGAACTTGGGATGAGGACGATAATACTGCCAATCCAGGCGGCTGGGTTAGCGGCGGCGGTACCGTAGAAGCCGAAATACTGCATACCAAGAACTGCCACGATAGCACGGAAAATCAATTCCCCAAAACCTGCCAGCGTTGGAATTAAGCCTTTTCCTAGGCCTTGGATAAAACTCCGTAGGATAAAGAGGCTGGCGACAATCCAGTAGCAGCAACCGTTGATGATGTAGTAGACCAGGGCCAAGTCCAGCACCTCCTGACTGGCACCAGGGAGGAAGAGACCAGAAAAGAAGCGGTTGGCCAGAATGAGCAAAGCAGCAAAGACAATCGCCCAAGCTATATTGAGCAGGAGGGCCTTGCGGACACCTTCTCGGATGCGGTCATAGAGCTTGGCCCCGTAGTTCTGGGCGGTAAAGGTGGAAATGGCTAGCCCCAGATTGACCATGGGCAACATGGCCAGCTGGTCGGTACGGAGGGCAATGGCCTGAGCAGCAATAGCATCGGTGCCCAGCTGATTGACCATAACTTGCAAGGTAATGGCTCCAATAGCGATGATACTGGACTGGAATCCCATAGGAAAACCAAGCTGAGCATGGCGAATCAGATTAGCCATGTCCAAGGTCAAGTCCTTCCAGGTCAGATGAAATTGGGGGACCTTGCGGTAAATATAAATCATCAGATACAGAACAGAAAAGGCCTGGGCAGTAACGGTGGCAAAACCAGCTCCGAAAACTCCCCATTTCATCGTGAGGATAAAGAAGAAGTCCAGTCCGATGTTGATAAAACAAGCGATGACCAAGGCTACCAAGGGTGTTTTGGAGTTGCCCAAACTCCGTATGGCGCTGGATAGAAAGTTGTAGAAGACAGTGAAGGTCATGCCGCCAAACATAGCAGTCAGAAAGCGTTCAGAATGCTGGATAATGGCTGCAGGTGTCTGCATGATTTCCAAAATTGGACGCAGAAAGATCAAAGATAGGACAGTCAGGACAAGGCTAATACAGCAGGCATAGAAGAGGCCGTGCACAAAGGATTTTTTCAACCCTTCCCAATCACCAGCCCCAAATCGCTGGGCGGTAACAATGGTCAAACCGTTGGTCACCCCTTGAGCAAAACCAATAATCAGGAAAATCAAGCTGGCAGTCGATCCCACGCTAGCAAAGGCTGTTTTCCCCAAAGTATGCCCTACAATCATGGAATCCGCAAAGTTATAGGCCAGCTGGAAAAAACTCCCAATCAAGAGGGGAATGGCAAACTGAAGAATGACCCGAATGGGCTTTCCCTGTGTTAAATCTTTCATCATATCTCCTTACGAAAGCAAGTTAGCCTACTGGAACTAGGTATCCGAGTAGGCTATTTCTTACATTTTATTGGTGTATTCTTCAAAATGGTCAACGGTGTTATTGTCTGTCACCGCCATGATCAATTCATCCTCGTTAAAGGTATAATCAGGTGTTAACTGGATGTTCAATTCCTTGGTAAACTTACTGCGGTAGCCGATGATGTTCATCTTGTAGTTCTGGCGGAGCTTGAGCTGGGCCAGGGTCTTGCCAATCCACTTCTGTGGGGGATGAAATTCGACTACGGTCATATTGCCATCCAACTCAATCAATTCTGTTGTGTCACGGTGAATCAGGTGTTTAGCTAGAGAAATTCCCGTCTCACGTTCAGGAGAAATCACCTTATCAGCTCCAATCTTGAGCAAGACTTCCTTAGTAGTCTTGCTTTTGACCTTGGCAATCACTTTTGGAACTCCTAGCGACTTACAGTGAAGAACGGCAAGAACGCTAGATTCCAAGTTGTTTCCAGTTGCGACGATGACAGTATCACAGTTTCCAATACCTGCAGCCCGCAAGAGGGAGCGGTCTGTAATATCACCTACAATACCGCGGGTGAGGATTGATTCCAGCTGATTGATTTGTATTTCATGATTATCGACAGCAATAATATCACAGTCGTAGTTGTGTAAGGTCTTGGCAATAGTTGTTCCAAACACTCCTAGACCAAGAATTCCAATTGTTTGTGTAGGCATGAGTTCTCCTTTAGACAATCATAGATGATTTAGAATAATGTAGGGTTTCTTTTTTAGATGGTTTGCGGGTTGATAGGCTGATTAGGATAGAGATAGGACCGATGCGTCCGAAAAACATGAGGGCTATAAGAATAAGTTGTCCAGCCTGGGTTAGGTTAGGAGTCAAATTGGCCGTGACTCCAACAGTTGCCAGAGCAGACATGACCTCAAATATAAGAAAGAGTAAGGGCTGGCGAGAATCCGTCATGCTGATAGCAAAAAGCCCAGCAAGAAAGACCATGATAAAGACACTGAAGGTTGCGAAGGCTTTTCGAATCGTTAAAGCATCAATGGTATGGTATTTGAAGTTGGTGTGAGGAAGCCCCATAATTTCGCTACGGGCGTAAAGGACAAGAGTTAAGAAGGCGGTGATTTTTATCCCTCCTGCTGTTCCACCAGGGGCACCGCCTAGCATCATCTGAAAGATGTAGAGTAGCAGTGTGATAGGTTCGGCCTTGGTGTAGTCGATACTGGCAAAACCTGCGGTCCGCATTGTAACTGTCTGAAAAAAACTAGCTAGGATTTTGCTACCAATAGGAAGATTGCCGATAGTACCAGAGTTATTCCATTCAGTTATGAGGGTCAAGAGAGTGCCTGTTGTTAAGATGATGGCAGTCAGACTCAGAACGACCTTGGTATGAAAACGCAGTTTTCGTAAACTTCGACGTTTACCAAGTTGCGTCTGAAAATCAAACCAGACGGAAAATCCAAGTCCCCCCATAATAATCAAAGCAGCAATGGTCAAATTGACCAGGGGATTGTCTACATAATTGACCAGACTGGTAGCACCGAAATTGTCAAAACCAGCATTACAAAAGGCTGAAACTGCGACAAATACCGCTGAGAAAAAACCTTTTTGCCAACCGAATTCGGGTACAAATTGGAAGGACAGAATTAGGGCTCCCAAGGCTTCGACTGCTAGGGTAAAGCCAAAGGCAGACTTGATAAAACTTCTGAAATGTTTTGTATCCGAACGAGTTAGGGCCTCCTGCAAAGTAGCCATATTGATAAAGCTTACCTTTCGTCCGCCTCGTAAGGCAAAAAGTCCGATAAACCCTATCAAACTTAGCCCACCGATTTGAATTAGGAGTATACAAATAATCTGCCCAAAGGTTGTATAGGTTTCTGCGACAGGAACAGTGAAGAGTCCTGTTACACAGACCATGGATACTGCGGCAAATAGATTGTCCCAGTAACTAGCACCAGATGTTGGCAGTTGTGAAATGGGCAAACTAAGTAAGAGGGAGCCAAGGAGAATGACCAGTAGAAAGCTGAGAATAATTCGTTGGCTGGGAGTAAGGTGTATCTTAAATGCTTTCATAAAGCTACCTTTTCAAAAAATAAAGATGAGCATATTGTAGCATAAATAGGAAAAAAAGTAAGCGACAAAGTGGAGAATTTTGTAAGAAAAAAGCTGGATTTGCGCCAGCACAATGATAAGCAAGAGTTCTCCTTTTCTATTGGTTTAACTCCTTATTTTTTCAATTGTCCAATAAAGAGCAAGAGAGCAAATATTCCCCAAAATCCAGCTAGGAGTGGTTTGATTTGACCAGTGAAAAATCCAATGGAGAAGGTTAGGACAAGACCTGCAATGAGAAACCAGAGCAGTGGTTTATGATAAAGATAGATAGCTTTTTGGAAAGCATTTGCTTCTGGGCCACTAGTCTGCCAGTCACTATTCAAGATTGGAAGCATAGTGAACAGTAAGATAAAAATTGGTGGATTGTCCCCAGTCAGGTAGCTATGTATATACAGGCTACAAATTGTTGTGTAGGAGAGAACTATAAGAGTGAGTATGAGTTTCGGTTTGTTAACGTTCATCTGTTTTCTCCTTTTTGAAATACAGTCGATAAAGAATAGCGACAGCAAATCCAGCAGGAAGGATGAGAATAAGTGGTTTGACATGTCCTAGCCAAATGCCCACGGAATAGGTCAAGGTCATGGCAAACAGGGCAAAGACGGCTTGAATGATAAAGTAGCGTTTTTCCTCTGCTGTTTGATAGGATTTGAAAATCTGAACGGTCGATAAGGTAAGTAAGAATGAACCGTTAATCGGCTCATTGACCATGTAAGAGTAGATGAAGAAGGCGGAAAATAAAGCATAAAATAGAACAAAAAATCGACAGGTTTGTTTGGGTGTAAAAGGTTTATTCATGGGGTCAGCTCCTTATTTTTTCTTAGCAGTTTCTGCTTCCAGTTTATGCAGATAGGCAAAGGCAGACAGGGCAATGCTAGCAAATATACCCATCGTGCCACCGAATAGGAGGGATTTTGTATGCAAGATTGAGTCCATTAGGGGAAGATTGAGGTTAAAGAGGTCTGCTACTCCAGCAAAAAGGCTAGATAGCAGGGCAACTCCCAGTCCCCAAAGAATTGGGTTAAGGGGCCGACCTTGTCTTTCCTCAGGGCTAAGCTCATCCAAGTCATATTGGGGCAAGTCAGCATGGAGGGTCTGCATATTGACGATACCAATTAGGATAATACTGAAGAAGGCAATGATCATTGGATAATAGTTGGCAACCTCCACAGGATAGCGGATAGCTAGGAAGTAGGCGACAGCATTTCCAAGAGCTAGGAAGTAGAAGTAGTAGATAAAGGCCTGTCCGCCGATAGCATCAGCCTCGGCCCGTCGGTATTCGTCTAAAGGACCGCGGATACCATAAAAACGTTTAATCATATTTTTGATCCACTTGGGTTCTTCTTTGGCAATAGCAGAGCTGACAGTTAGGTTTTCTGCCTTTTTCATGCGTTTACGAAGAGTGGTTTCGATATAAATTCCCATGAAAACACCGACTAGACAGGCTGCAAGGAATTTTCGGAGGTCAAATAGGTGGTCGAGAGGATTGAGCCCCTCCATCCAGGCCCCAAAAACAACCACCCAAATGTACATAACGGTAGTGAAATAGAGGGCGAATTTGAAACTTGCTCCTTTGAGCTGCTTCTGTTCCTTGGTAGTCAGTTCTTCTACATCTAAACTGTCCAGTTGACTGTGCCGGAGTTTAAACATGATGTAGGTACTAGCAGATAGGTAGGATAGGAGCAGAGCAACGGGGTAGCCATAGGCAACGACTTCTGGGTAGCGTTTGGATAGAGCGAGTGCCAGCAGGGAAATAGCCATGGTGCCCCAAAAGAGCAGGATAAAGCAGGTATTGCCTAGTCGGAAGGCTTCTTTTTGGCGAAATTCATCCAAGGGCCCTGCGATACCGTAAAATCGTTTGATTAATTTATCTTGAAAGGTTTCTTTTTTCATACGCTTCTCCTATTTACTTACGACGGAAAATGGGTGGTAGGTAGGCTAGTCCTAAGAAGTAGATTGCCCCGGTAATCAGCAGTTGTAGCCAGAATTTGACTTGGCTGATGGTATGCAAGATGTCTACTCCGCTATTGCCCCAAAGCTGAAAGAGGACGAAGAGCGGGATAAAAATTAGAGTAGAGATAAGGGCTTTGCGTGCATTCTTTTTCATGGTAATTTTTCCTTTCTATTCATTTCAAATGGTGCTGTTTAGGACAATCTTACTTACGATGAAAAATGAGTGGTAGGTAGGCTAGTCCAAGGAAGTAGATTGCCCCAGTAATCAGCAGTTGTATCCAGAATTTCGCTTGGCTGATGGTATGCAAGATGTCTGCTCCGCTATTGCCCCAAAGCTGCAAGAGGATAAAGAGCGGGATAAATATAAGAGTAGAGATAAGAGCTTGACGTATATTCTTTTTCATGGTTTTTCTTCCTTTTATTTGTTTGCGAGAATTTTCTTTTGTAACTGTTTTTTACAATAGTAGTAATGGATGAAGGTGATAGCTCCTGCAACAATTAACCGACCTAGTAGGAGGGTCGGGTCTGTTAGTTCTTCAAGAAATACAGACCATTCTTTATAGAAAGCAGGGGCAGTCGTGGAAGCCAGGAAGGCCCCGAAAAATATAGCACGACTATTTTTTAAAAGGGATTTATTGAGTTTGGCGACATCAATTTCATCCTCATAGCTTTGACTAATGCCATTTT
Source organism: Streptococcus suis (assembly GCF_024509525.1). Classification (GTDB taxonomy): domain Bacteria; phylum Bacillota; class Bacilli; order Lactobacillales; family Streptococcaceae; genus Streptococcus; species Streptococcus suis_AC. The sequence goes on along the minus strand of NZ_JAMWEM010000011.1, from coordinate 34,732 downwards.
TCAAGGCAAGGTGGGAAGCTAAGGCTTGCGTGAAACCAATGATCAGTATATTGGTTAGGGGGAGCAGAAAGCCAACTTTTTCAGGTTGTCGTAAGGCGATAAGAAGTGCAATTGTATTTCCTATTACCAGGATAGGAAATACAATCATGACAATGGTGTTACTGAAACGATAGCTTTCTTGCTGCCGCATTTCATCCATGGGTCCGCTGATAGAATAAAAATCCTTGGTTGCTTGATTGAGAATTTTTGTAAAAATATCTTTCATGATGAACTCCTTATTGATTCCAAAAGAGACTATTAAGATCGGTCTGTAAAGCTTTGGCTAGGTTGATGCAGAGGTCTAGCGAGGGATTGTATTTGTTGTTTTCGATCATGTTGATGGTCTGCCTGGATACGCCGATGGCCTTGGCCAGATCCAGCTGAGAAATACCTAGCAGTAGGCGATAATCTTTGACACGGTTCATGTGCCCTCCTTTCTATGTCAATTATATCTGACACAATTGTCTAAAAATGAGAGGATAGGTTGACTATCCTTTTAAAATGTTGTCAATTATATCCGACATATAACTGTAAAAAAATGTGGGAGACCTCCCTGTTGATGTCAACTATATCTGACATCTTTCTATAATGTTATTATATACCTATCCAGAAATGTTGTCAACTATATTTGACACGTTTTTTGTAAAAAGTTTGCAACATCTTTTTGATTTATTTTGTGGTACAATAGATAAGATATGAGCAAGGAATTTAATCACACAACTGTTCTTTTGCATGAAACGGTTGATTTACTAGACATCAAACCAGACGGAATCTATGTCGATGCCACCTTGGGCGGTGCGGGGCACAGTGAGTATTTGCTGAGTCAGCTGACAGATGGGGGGCATCTTTATACCTTTGACCAGGATCAGACGGCAATCGACCACGCCCACAAGCGTTTGGCATCCTACATTGAAAAGGGACAAGTAACCTTTATTAGGGATAATTTCCGCAATCTCAAGACTCGCTTGGCGGAGCTAGGTGTAACAGAGATTGATGGGATTTGTTATGATTTAGGAGTATCTAGTCCGCAGTTGGATGAGCGAGAGCGTGGCTTTTCTTACAAACAAGATGCTCCGCTTGATATGCGGATGAATCGTGATGGTCAGTTGACGGCTTATGATGTGGTCAACACCTATGATTATCATGACTTGGTGCGGATTTTCTTCAAATATGGAGAGGATAAGTTTTCCAAGCAGATTGCTCGTAAGATTGAACAGGCTAGGGACATCAAGCCCATTGAAACCACAACTGAGTTGGCAGAAATTATCAAGTCAGCCAAGCCAGCCAAGGAACTCAAGAAAAAAGGCCATCCGGCCAAGCAGATTTTCCAGGCTATTCGGATTGAGGTCAACGATGAGTTGGGGGCGGCGGATGAGTCTATTCAGCAGGCCATTGATTTGCTGGCTCTGGAAGGACGGATTTCTGTTATTACTTTCCATTCTTTAGAAGATCGTTTGACCAAACAACTCTTCAAAGAAGCAAGTACGATTGATGTTCCAAAAGGTTTGCCATTTATTCCAGATGACTTGAAGGCACCACTTGAATTGGTCAATCGTAAACCGATTTTGCCAAGTCAAGAGGAGCTAGAAGCTAATAATCGTGCGCATTCTGCCAAGCTACGCGTAGCTAAAAAAGTGCACAAGTAAATAGAGGAAGTACTTATGTTGCAAGATAGACGTAGGGATGTTGCCGTCCGTATCATTAGTGATAGAATAAAGACCTTCAGTCGCGTTGAGAAAGCCTTTTATGGCAGTGTTGTCCTGTCAGGTCTCTTGTTAGCGATTGGTGTGGTATTTATGCAAACCCGCCTTTTACAAGTACAGTCAGAAATGGCTCAAATCAACCAAGAAATAAATGCCAAGCAGGTGGAGATTGATGATGCTGAACAAGCTGTTAATGATCTTGTTCGGGAGGCTCGCCTCATGGAGATTGCGGATAAACTTGGCTTGACTTTTAACAATGATAATATTGGAGTTGTAGAATAATGCCAAAGAATAGTCGATTATTGCGCTATGTTTTGAAACAGCGCTATATCCCGTCAAAGAATCGTAGAAGAGTGGGGCAAAGCTTGATTCTACTGACGGTTTTTATCTTTTTTCTTTTTTTAATTAATTTTGCTATCATCATTGGAACAGATAGTAAGTTTGGTCAAGACTTGTCTGAAGGAGCAAAAAAAGTTCATCAAACGGAAATAACTGTACAGGCTCGTCGCGGTACGATTTATGACCGAACAGGGATTCCGATTGCAAAAGATTCCACCACTTACACTGTTTATGCTGTGATTGATACGGAGTATGTATCTTCTTTGAATGAGGTACTATATGTTCAATCGGATCAATTTGACCAAGTGGCAGAAATTTTTCATCAGCAATTAGGGATGGAAACCTCCTATGTTCTCCAACAACTCAACCAACCGAACTTAAAACAAGTCTATTTTGGGACGTTGGGGAAAGATATTTCCTATGGAACGATGACCAATATCAATGAAGCCATGGAAAAGGCAGGAATCAAGGGAATTGGATTTTCAACTAGCCCTGGTCGTATGTATCCTAATGGTGATTTTGCTTCGCTATTTATTGGACTGGCTAATTTGGTCGAAAATTCGGACGGGAGCCATAGCTTGCAAGGTGCTTCTGGGATGGAGTACTATCTAAATGATATTTTGGCAGGTCAGGATGGAAAAATCATCTATGAAAAAGATAGCCAAGGGCGCATTCTGCCTGGGACTGAAGATGTCCAGGTAACCCCTGTTGATGGTCAGGATGTTTATACGACTATCTCTGCGGATTTACAACGCTCTTTGGAGACATATATGGATGTTTTTTACAAGGAGGCAAAAGGAAAATATGCCAGTGCTACCCTTGTTTCTGCAAAAACCGGTGAAATTTTAGCGACAACTCAGAGACCAAGTTATAACCTGGATACCAAAGAAGGTTTGAATGATGATGGGCTTTTACAATATTCCCTTCTTTACCAAGGTAATGATGAACCTGGGTCGACAATGAAGGTTATAACCCTCGCATCTGCAATTGATAATGGTAGTTTCAATCCGAATATTACTTACTACAATGATAAATATGAAATCGCAGATGTCACCATTAAGGACTGGTCTGTCAATAGGGGGGGAGAACCACAAACCATGAACCTTGCCCAAGGATTTGCTTACTCAAGTAACATCGGGATGACGATGTTGGAACAGCAAATGGGAGATGCAACATGGCTCAGTTATCTCAATAAATTCCGATTTGGCTATCCGACACGATTTGGGATGGGGGGAGAGACGTCTGGTTTGTTGCCAGAAGATAACGTAGCCACTGTGGCCATGTCTTCCTTTGGACAAGGAATATCAGCTACTCAGATACAGATGTTGAGAGCGTTTGATACTATCGCAAACGATGGCGTTATGTTGCAACCGAAGTTTATATCAGCTCTCTATGATTCGAATACAAACTCTGTTCGTCTATCGCAACCAGAGATCATGGGGAAACCAGTTTCTGCAACAGCAGCCCAACAGACTCGCAATTATATGATTACTGTTGGAACGGATCCCATTTATGGAACTCTTTACTCCAAGGCTGCTGGAGGTGCGGTCGTTCAGGTAGATGGTTATATTGTCGCCGTTAAGTCAGGAACCGCCGAGATTGCTAAGGAAGATGGTTCTGGTTACATGGATGGAGCCAATGATACAATGAACTCTGTTGTTGCAATGGTACCGGCGGAGGACCCAGAGTTCATCATGTATGTAACGATTCAACAACCACAATCATTCAGTCTTTTATATTGGCAGGATATTATCAATCCAACCTTGAAAGAAGCAATGCTCTTAAAAGACAGTTTAAATCTGACAGAGCCTGCTCCTGCTTTAACAGCTATCGAAACAGAAACTGAGTACGCTTTGCCAGATATTATTGGAAAAGGACCAGGTACAACAGCAGAAAAACTGAGACAACATTTGGTCCAACCAGTTATATTAGGGAATGGCGACAAAATTGAAAAGGTCTCGGTTGATGTCGGTTCTAATCTAACTGCGAATCAACAAATTCTATTGCTTACCAATAAGTTTTCCACTTTACCTGATATGTATGGATGGACCAAAGAAAATGTGGACACTTTTGCTTCCTGGACAGGGATAGAGGTATCCTATGAGGGAGAGGGCGCCATTGCGGTAGGACAAAGTGAGAGCGTTGGAAAAGAATTGAAAAACCTCAAAAATATTACTATAACATTAGGAGAATAACATGCTTTCTGCAATTTTAGCAGGACTACTTTCATTTGTAGGTACTGTTTTACTCATACCACATTTTATAACCTTTTATCAGGCAAAGCGCATTGAAGGTCAGCAGATGCACGAGGATGTTAAACAACACCAGTTCAAAGCTGGGACACCGACTATGGGAGGGACAGTTTTTCTTGCGGTCTCTATCTTAGTCACTTATTTCTTAGCTGCTCGTTTTCACATGTTGACGGGTGGGGTGCTAGCTATTCTGTTTATTCTTTTCCTTTATGGCTTGGTTGGGTTTCTAGATGATTTCTTAAAGATTTTTCGTAAGATTAATGAAGGACTCAATCCGAAACAAAAGCTAGCTTTACAGATTTTAGGAGGAATTGTTTTCTATCTAGTCCATGTTCAAGCTGCCGGAGCAGGTGGAGAGTTGAATATACTTGGACATTTTGTACAGCTGGGACCGCTTTACGTTGCTTTTGTCCTCTTTTGGTTGGTTGGTTTTTCAAATGCGGTTAACCTAACTGATGGAATTGATGGTTTGGCCTCAATTTCTGTGGTAATCAGTTTAGCTACTTATTCGGTTATTGCCTATGTGGACCATAAATTTGATATCCTTTTAGTTTGTGTAGCTATGATTGGCGGTCTACTCGGTTTCTTTGTCTATAATCATAAACCAGCAAAAATCTTTATGGGGGATGTGGGAAGTTTGGCTCTCGGAGGAATGTTGGCCACCATTTCTATTGCTTTACGAGTAGAGTGGACCTTGCTCTTGGTAGGATTGGTCTATGTCATTGAAACTTCTTCTGTTATGTTGCAGGTTTCTTACTTCAAATATACAAAGAAACGCTTTGGAGAAGGTCGGCGTATCTTCCGTATGACTCCTTTCCACCACCATCTTGAATTAGGCGGTTTGACAGGAAAGCATGGGAAATGGAGTGAATGGAAGGTCGACTTCTTCCTCTGGGGACTTGGGTTGGCTATGAGTTTGTTAACTCTAGCAATCTTGTACTTATAAGAATTCAAAACAGCAGGCTCTGCTGTTTTTGTGCTATAATAGAAGGAAGAAGAAAAAAGAGGATGTCATGAAATTTACAGAATTTACCCTAAAAAACTATATCCAGAATGCTCTGGCGGAAATCAATTTTGTCACTGCAACAGAGGTACAAGAGAAGTTGATACCCATTATTCTATCTGGCCGTGACCTTGTAGGCGAATCCAAAACTGGCTCTGGTAAGACCCATACTTTTTTGATTCCGATTTTCCAAAAATTAGATGAGGAAGTAGATTACGTACAGGCAGTCATCACGGCCCCGTCACGTGAGCTAGCAACGCAGATTTATCAGGCGGCACGTCAGATTGCTAGCCATGCGGAAACAGAGGTCCGCGTGGTCAACTATGTCGGAGGAACCGATAAAAATCGTCAGGTTGAAAAGCTCCAATCTGGTCAACCGCATATCGTTGTTGGAACACCGGGCCGTATTTACGACTTGGTCAAATCAGGTGATTTGGCTATTCACAAGGCCAAGACCTTTGTGGTCGATGAAGCCGATATGACCTTGGACATGGGTTTCTTGGAAACGGTCGACCGCATTGCTTCCAGTCTGCCCAAAGACTTGCAATTCTTGGTCTTTTCAGCCACTATTCCGCAAAAATTGCAACCATTTTTGAAAAAATACTTGTCCAATCCAGTCATCGAGCAAATCAAGACTCGGACAGTCATTTCAGATACTATTGAAAACTGGTTGATTTCGACCAAGGGACGTGATAAAAATGCACAAATCTTGGAAATGACCAAGCTCATGCAACCTTACTTGGCCATGATTTTTGTCAACACCAAGACCCGTGCGGATGAACTGCATAGTTACTTGACTGCTAACGGTCTGCGTGTGGCTAAAATTCATGGCGATATTGCTCCCCGTGAACGCAAGCGAATCATGAATCAAGTTAAGAACTTGGACTATCAGTACATTGTTGCAACGGATTTAGCAGCACGTGGCATCGATATCGAAGGAGTCAGTCATGTCATTAACGATGCCATTCCGCAGGACTTGTCCTTCTTTGTACATCGTGTGGGGCGTACTGGCCGAAATGGTCTGGGAGGCATTGCGATTACGCTTTACCAGCCTAGTGATGATGCAGATATTCGGGAATTGGAGAAACTCAATATTAGCTTCCAACCCAAAGAAATCAAGGACGGTGAATTTGTCGATAGCTACGACCGCGACCGCCGTGCCAACCGTGAAAAATCTCGTGAAAAATTAGATTTGGAAATGATTGGTCTGGTCAAAAAGAAAAAGAAAAAGGTCAAACCAGGTTACAAGAAAAAAATTCAGTGGGCTGTTGATGAAAAACGCCGTAAAACGAAGCGAGTAGAAGCAAGAGCAAAAGGTCGTGCGGAGCGAAAAGCTAAAAGGCAGAGTTTTTAAGGGGAACAAAGATTAATATGTTACAGATTATTTTGGGACTTTATTTGCAAAGTCTACTGATTTCTACGGGAATTGTAGTCTTTGTTAGTCTTTGTGCGCTCTTTCTTCGTTTAGTACGAGAAATAGATAAAACAAGACAAGAAAGACAAGAATTTTTATTCGATCTTTTGACAATCATTGTAATGACGATTCCTATTTTATCATTTGGAGTTGTTGGGATATTACTGATGTTAAGAGCATAAGAAAGGAAAAACGATGTACGATACAATTGTAATTGGTGCAGGTCCTGCTGGGATGACTGCAGCTCTTTATGCAGGGCGTAGCAATTTAAAGGTAGCTCTTTTGGAACGTGGTATTTACGGTGGTCAGATGAACAATACCGCGGAAATTGAAAACTATCCAGGCTATGACCATATTTCAGGTCCAGCCTTGGCTGAGAAGATGTTTGAGCCTCTTGAAAAATTTGGAGTGGATCATATTTTTGGTACTTTAGTACGAATTGAAGAAGATGGTCTCGTAAAGAAAGTGATCACAGAAGATGGCGTTTTGGAAACTAAAACTGTCATTCTAGCCATGGGAGCGAAACACCGTTTGCTTGGTGTGCCTGGTGAGGAAATTTACAATAGCCGAGGAGTTTCTTACTGCGCAGTTTGTGACGGTGCCTTCTTCCGTGCTCAGAAGCTCTTGGTTGTCGGCGGAGGTGATTCGGCAGTCGAAGAAGCTCTCTTCTTGACGCAATTTGCGGAGTCTGTAACTATCGTTCATCGCCGTGACCAATTGCGTGCTCAAAAGGTTATCCAAGATCGGGCCTTTGCAAATGAAAAAATTAACTTCATTTGGGATAGCGTCGTGGAAGAAATTAAGGGCGACGACTTACGTGTGCAAAGCGTTGTTATCAAAAATGTGAAATCAGAAGAAGTAAGTGAATTGGACTTCGGTGGTGTCTTTATCTATGTTGGTTTGGATCCGATGACGGATTCGGTTGCCGATTTGGGTATCACGGATGAAGCAGGATGGGTTATCACCAATGAAAAGATGGAGACCAGCCAATCTGGTATCTACGCCATTGGCGACATCCGCCAAAATCAACTCCGTCAGATTGCAACAGCAGTTGGAAATGGAGCAGTTGCCGGTCAGGAAGTTTATAATTACATTACAGAACTAGCTGAATAGGGGAAAATCATGTTTCATATTTACGATATTCAGAAAAATCCGGATGGGATTTCCTTTGAGAAAACCTTGGATTTGCAGGAAGAGTTACAAGCGCGAAATGCGGAAGTTTTAGGCTTATCACCAGTGCAAGTAACAGGTAATGTTCGTTTTGAATCTGGCTTCTTTTTCTTGGATTACCAGATGACTTACGATATTACCTTGGCCTCTAGCCGTTCTCTCCAACCAGTCCTTTTGCATGAGAACCAAGAAGTTAATGAGCTGTTTGTTGCTAATGAGGCTGTTCTCAAGGAACAAGATTTAATTGACGAGGACATGGTCTTGGTAGTAGAAGATGACCACATTGTCTTAGAAGAAAGTGTGGCAGACAATATTCTCTTAGCTATTCCTATCAAGGTGTTGACACCGGAGGAAGAGGCTGGAACTGACCTACCGTCCGGTCAAGCTTGGACTTTAATGACGGAGGAAGACTTTCAACAAAAAGCTCAAGAGAAAAAAGAGGCAACCAGTCCCTTTGCTCAATTGCAAGGATTGTTTGGAAACGACGATTAGTCCGAAACGTTTGGATGGTTGAATTATCAGAAAATTCTTGTCATTTTCGTGTTTTCGGTGTATAATGAAAAGGATACTAACAAGAGGAGTAAATTAATGACAAAAGCAAATTTTGGTGTTGTAGGTATGGCCGTAATGGGTCGCAACTTGGCACTTAACGTAGAATCACGTGGCTATACGGTAGCCATTTACAATCGCTCAGCAGATAAGACAGAAGATGTAGTTGCGAGCAACCCAGGTAAAAACTTGGTTCCAAGTTACGATGTAGAGAGTTTTGTAGCATCTATTGAAAAACCACGTCGCATCATGCTCATGGTGCAGGCAGGTCCTGGTACAGATGCAACCATTCAAGCACTCTTGCCACACTTGGATGAAGGTGACATCTTGATTGATGGTGGTAATACCTTCTATGAAGACACTATCCGCCGTTCCAAAGAATTGGCTAACTCCGGCATTAACTTCATCGGTACAGGTGTATCTGGTGGTGAAAAAGGAGCTCTTGAAGGTCCATCTATCATGCCTGGTGGTCAAAAAGAAGCCTACGAATTGGTAGCAGATGTTTTGGAAGAAATTTCAGCAAAAGCGCCAGAAGATGGAGCACCATGTGTGACTTATATCGGTCCAGATGGAGCTGGTCACTACGTAAAAATGGTCCACAACGGTATCGAGTATGGCGACATGCAATTGATTGCAGAGTCGTATGACCTCATGCAACACTTGCTTGGGTTATCTGTTGATGAGATGGCAGACATCTTCACTGAGTGGAACAAAGGTGAGTTGGATAGCTACTTGATTGAAATCACAGCGGATATCTTGAAACGCAAAGATGATGAAGGTCAAGATGGCCCGATCGTTGACTACATCATGGATGCTGCTGGTAACAAGGGTACTGGTAAATGGACAAGCCAATCATCACTTGACTTGGGTGTGCCATTGTCATTAATTACAGAATCCGTATTTGCTCGTTACATCTCAACATACAAGGATGAGCGTGTGGCAGCTAGCAAGGTCCTTCCAAAACCAGCACCATTTGCCTACGAAGGCGACAAGGCTGTATTGGTAGAAAAAATCCGTCAAGCCCTTTACTTCTCAAAAATCATGTCTTATGCACAAGGTTTTGCGCAATTGCGCGTAGCATCTAAAGAAAACAACTGGAACTTGCCATTTGGCGAAATCGCAAAAATTTGGCGTGCAGGTTGTATCATCCGTGCTCGTTTCTTGCAAAAAATTACAGACGCATACGGTCGTGATGAGGATTTGGCAAACTTGCTTCTGGATGAATACTTCCTTGACGTAACAGCTAAATACCAACAGGCTGTACGTGATGTTGTTGCTTTGGCGGTTCAAGCAGGCGTACCTGTTCCAACTTTCTCAGCAGCGATTACCTACTTTGATAGCTACCGTGCTGAAAACTTGCCAGCTAACTTAATTCAAGCACAACGTGACTATTTCGGTGCACATACTTATAACCGAAAAGACAAAGAAGGGGTATTCCACTACGATTGGTATAGCGAATCAAAATAAGGAGAATGGGCGTGCGAGCGCCCATCTTTCTAGTTATGATGCGCATTCCATGTGACGATATAAATTAGAAAGAGATTTATGGCTAAGAAAATTTTGATTGCTGGGAGAGAGCGAAATCTTTCACATTTTGTTTCTATGGAGTTGCAGAAAAAGGAATACTTGGTTGACTATGCTTCAACTGGGGAAGAAGCTCTTTCACTCGCTCATGAGGCGGATTTTGATTTAATCTTAATGAGTTTTCAGCTGTCAGATATGTCTAGTAAAGAATTATCAAAAGAATTGCTGGCTATTAAACCGGCCACAGTGATTATTGTAGTAGTAGACAGTGAACATGTAGCAAGCCATAGTGCGGATATTTTGACCTATGCAGTTTCTTATGTTATCAAGCCATTTGTAATTAGCGAGCTTGTCGAGCAAGTGACAGCTATTTTCAGAGGCAGGGATTTTATCGATAACAATTGCAAGCAAGCTCACCTACACGCGGCTTATAGGGATTTGAAAATTGATTTTCAAAATCGTACAGTGACACGTGGTGATGAACTGATTAACTTGACCAGACGAGAATATGATTTGTTAGCAACTTTGATGAATAGTCCGGAGCCTGTTAGTCGTGAGCAATTATTGGAACGAGTGTGGAAATATGAGTCTGCCGCGGAAACCAATGTCGTAGACGTGTATATTCGCTATCTACGAGGGAAGCTCGATTTACCAGGTCAAGCTTCCTATATAAAGACCGTTCGCGGTATTGGCTATGTGATGAGGGAAGAATAGAAAAAAGGAGATTGGATGCGTTCAACATTCAGGGAAAAACTGCTGTTAATATTCATAGCAGGTGGAACATTAGTGACAGTTCTTAACTGGTCGGATCTTTATGGGATTGGTGAGACTTTACTAAAGAGTATGGAATCGCTGTACTGGGGAGCGTTGATTTCCTTTATCCTAAATGTTCCGATGAAAAAGTTAGAAGGTCTAATTGGCAACGTTAAGTTCTTGGAAAAACAGAAACGAGGCCTTGCAATTGTTGGTGTATTGGCAGGTTTTGTCTTGATTGTAACAGGCTTGGTTATGATAGTTCTGCCAACCTTGGTTACGACTGTTTCACAGCTGGTTTCGGTTAGTACGACCGCTATTCCTAAATCTATTAACAGTCTGATTGCTTTCTTAGAAAAATATAATCTTTTATCAGGAAGTATAGGGGGCCAAGTCAATGATTTCCTATCTCAACTCAAAAACTTATCAACTGTGTCGCAATTTGTCACACCAGTTTTGTATGGTTTGGTCAATAACGTATCAGGTATCTTCTCTAATACCATGACTTTGGTAATGGCCTTCTTCTTTACTTTGGCTATTTTGGGTAGTAAAGAGCACCTGCAGTCCATGACGGTTAAGCTTTTATATGCGACCTTGCCCGAGAGACTTGTCAAGGTCATCTGCTACATAGGGGAAGTTATCGTTGACACCTATGACAAGTTCCTGATGAGCCAGATTGTTGAAGCTGTTATCATTGGTACCCTTGTCTTTGTTAGTTATTCCTTATCTGGTATTCCTTATGCCAATATGGCGGGGATTTTGGCGGGTGTCCTGTCCTTTGTGCCCTACATTGGTCCGTTATCGGCCTGTCTTATCAGCGCACTCTTTGTAGCAGTGCAAAATCCTCTCCTCGCTCTCTGGTCTATTGTCCTCTTCCAGATTTTACAATTGATTGAAGGTAATGTTATCTATCCTCGCGTGGTTGGCCAGTCAGTCGGTCTGCCAACGCTTTTCACCTTGGCGGCGGCCTTGATTGGTGGAAACTTGTTTGGATTGCTCGGTATGGTTTTCTTTACACCTATTTTTGCAGTGATTTACCGCTTGGTCAAAGAATGGGTCTACTACCGTCTGGGAGAGAAACAGATTCATATTGAGGAGTAAGAAAGCTTGCCTGGCAATGAAGAAAATAGTCTTAAATTAGAATAAGAAATCAATCTATGCAGACACAATCGCTGAGGTGGACTGCCTTGATTGATTTTCTTTATCCCTAGAAAGATAAAAATAGAGGGCTTACTCTAAGAACCTGTATTCACAGTTCAGACCTCCCACCTAAGGCTAGTTTTTCAGCTCTTCATCGTTCGTTTTTTTTCAAAATACAGTCAGTATTTCCCAACAACCCTGCCTTGATCAGCGAAAAATGATCTCTTATCTACAAGCGCTTTACTTGTGAATACAGGTTCTAAGCTTTTGAAAACTATCTTGAAAACTGTGTGTGACTAGAAGTTGGTTGCATGCTTTTTCTGTATGTGTGGACGGGCGTTCTTTTTTGTCTAGTGAATTTTCCTAAAATATGGTACAATGAAGTGATAATGATAAGTTAGGAGTGAGTGTATGCGTTGTCCCAAATGTACGAGTTTGAAATCTAGTGTTGTAGATAGTCGTCAGGCAGAAGATGGGAATACTATCCGTCGTCGCAGAGAGTGTGAACAGTGTGGCAATCGCTTTACAACCTACGAACGAATAGAAGAAAAAACCTTGGTCGTAGTCAAGAAAGATGGTACTAGAGAGCAATTTTCACGTGAAAAAATTTTTAATGGGATCATCCGTTCAGCACAGAAACGTCCTGTATCGAGCAGTGAGATTGACGAAGTTGTGAATCGGATTGAACAAAAAATTCGCTTGCAAAGTGAGAATGAAGTAGAAAGTGATGTCATTGGTAATCTGGTAATGGAAGAGCTCATGGAATTAGATGAGATTACCTATATTCGTTTTGCTTCTGTCTACCGTTCTTTCAAAGATGTTGAGGAATTAGAAAACCTACTCAAACAGTTTACAAAGGGGAGTAAGAATCGGAGATAGTGTCTATGAAACCGAATGATACCTATGGGTACGTGGAAAAAAATGCCATCAGTCCAGATTGGATGAGTTTGATAAAGTGCTATCAGCCGATTATTACCATGCCAGGATTGGTTTTATATCAGTATCTTTGGGCTCACTATGACAATGGTTGTGGCAAGTATCGCTTTAGCCAGATTTTGAACCAACTAGACTTTGGTCGTCAGGCGATGCAGTCTTTAGAAGAAGCTCTCGATATTCTAACATCTATGAATCTATTAGATTTATATGCTGATGAGTCGGGATATCAACTGTTATTGAAGGAACCCTTGACAAGCTCTGCCTTTCTTCAAAATCCGCTCTATCGTGCGCTATTGACGCAGAAGATTGGTGAAGCGAGTGTTGCTCTCTTAAAAACGGGAAAACCACAAAAAAATAGCCTCTCAAAATCCTTTTCAGAGGTTTTCGATGCCACTGGTAATATAGTTGTACAACCTAATCAAACAGCGGAAGGTTTTAATCTTGCTGCTTTTCAGACCATGATGGCTACGGATCAACTGCGTTATCAAAATGAGCAAGAAGATGTGTTGGCCTTGCATTATTTGGCAGAGAAGTCGGGTCTATCTTGGCTGGAACTCTATCAGGTGGCTAAGAAAACTGCGCATGAAAAGATGATTCAGCCCAAGCGGATGCAGCAGGAATTGCAGAAAGAACCACAAGTGAGTGGTCAGTTAACGGTACAGGAGCAGGCGATTGTTCGGGAAAGCCAATCCAAGACTGCCATGGAATTTTTGGTTTTTTTGAAGGAAACGCGCAAGGCAACTGTGACCAGTTCAGAACGCGCTCTTATCAAGCGCTTGGTGGAGTTGGGCTTGCTGGACGAGGTCATCAATGTCTTGGTGCTCTATACCTTTAACAAGGTCGATTCTGCCAATCTTAATGAAAAATATGCCATAAAGCTGGCCAATGATTTTTCGTACAAGGGAGTTCATTCGGCAGAAGAAGCTATTCTTTATTTGAGAGACAATCAAGTCGGCAAAAAATCACAGTCCAAGCAAGTTCCGTCCAGCTCAGCTAGCAATGTGCCTGACTGGAGTAGGCAGGAAGTCAATACAGAACAAACAGCGGAAGGTCAGGCTCAGCTGGCAGACCTCTATCGTCAGTTTGAAGAAATGGAAAACAAGGGAGGTGGCCTATGAAATCTGTCCAAGACAAGTTAGGACAAAACCAAGCCAGTCGTCAGTCTTATGACCAATTGGTTGTGGAAATTATGCAAGACAAGGAAGTGGCAGATTTTATCCGCCAACAAGGGCTCAATCAAGATGAGATTAGCCGTTCCATTTCCAAGTTTTATGAATTCATCAATGAACGCAACAAGTTTCAGTCGCAGGATGCTAGCTACATTGCCAAGGGCTACCAGCCTGTCTTGGTCATGAATCAGGGCTATGCAGATGTGTCTTATCTGGAAACGGCTGAGTTGGTGGAGTTACGCAAGCTAGAAGCCATTAAAGATCGGATTCAGCTGATTAATCTGCCAGCTAGTCTGAAAAATGTGACCATTGCAGATTTGGACCGTCAGGACGAGAATCGTGTGGGAATCATGCTGGCTATTTCCGATTTTGTTAAGCGGGTTGGGCAAGACAACAAGGGCATTTATCTCTACGGGACCTTTGGTATTGGCAAAAGCTACCTCATGGCTTACTTGGCCAATCTCCTGTCCAAGACTCACCTGCTGTCAACCACCATGCTTCACTACCCAACCTTTGTGGTGGATATTAAAAATGCCATTAAGGACGGGTCGGTCAAGGAGCGGATTGATGAGGTCAAGACGGCTCAGGTCTTGGTCTTGGACGATATTGGTGCGGAACAGCATAGTTCTTGGATTCGGGATGATGTCTTGCAGGTTATTCTCCAGTATCGGATGCAGGAAAATCTGCCGACTTTCTTTACATCCAACTTCTCCTTCGCAGACTTGGAGCGGCATTTTTCAGCTGGTAAGTCAGGCGATGAGACTTGGCAAGCCAAACGGGTTATGGAACGGATTCGATTCCTAGCCCAAGAGATGCATTTACAGGGTGTGAATCGCCGATGAATGAAACCATTGATTTGATGTTGAGCCACAGCTCTGTCCGTCGCTTTACGGAGGAAGCTATCAAGGCAGAACACTTAGAAGCTATTATCACAGCAAGGCGGGCTGCGTCCAGCTGGAAGAATTTTCAGTCCTATTCTATTATCGTCGTGCAGTCGGAGGGCAAAAAGCAGGCCCTTTATGACTTGATGCCCCAGCCAGCTATCTTGCAGGCCCAGGCAATTTTGCTTTTTGTGGGCGACCACAACCGTGCTAGTAAGGCGGCTCAGCTTCACGGGACTGACTTTGATGCCAAGGGGACGGAGAATCTCTTGATTTCCTCGGTGGATGCTAGTTTAGCAGGGCAGAACGCCCTTTTAGCAGCGGAAAGCTTGGGCTACGGAGGGGTCTTTATCGGTATGATTCGTCACAAGGCCTTGGCCATAGCAGAGCTGTTTAGCTTGCCAGACTATACCTATCCGATTTTCTGTATTGCACTAGGTCGGCCAGCCCAACACCACCCTGTCAAACCACGCTTGGCAGCGGAAGCCATTGTCTTCCAGGAAGAATATGTGGAGCAAGGTGTGGAAGTAATCCAAGCCTACGACCAAGTTCAGACAGCCTATGCAGGTGCCCGTCAGACAGAAACCTGGTCGGAACGTTTGATTGCCCAGTTTGGTCAAGAAGAGCAACCTGAAACCAGGGCTCTATTAGAAAAAAATAAACTATTGTAAACTAGAAGAGGAGGAGCCATGGCTCTACCAACCATCGCCATCGTTGGACGTCCCAACGTTGGAAAATCAACTTTATTTAACCGGATTGCAGGGGAGCGGATTTCCATTGTCGAAGATGTGGAAGGTGTGACCCGTGACCGTATCTATGCCACTGCAGAGTGGCTCAACCGTAAGTTTTCCCTGATTGATACGGGTGGTATCGATGATGTGGATGCACCCTTCATGGAGCAAATCAAGCACCAGGCTGAGATTGCCATGGATGAGGCCGATGTCATTGTCTTTGTCGTATCAGGTAAGGAAGGTGTGACCGATGCGGATGAATACGTATCGCGTATCCTTTACAAGACCAAGAAGCCAGTCATTCTGGTGGTTAACAAGGTCGATAACCCTGAGATGCGGAACGACATCTACGATTTCTATTCACTCGGTCTTGGAGATCCTTATCCAGTATCTTCTGTACACGGTATCGGAACAGGGGATGTCTTGGACGCTATCATTGAAAACCTACCAGCTCAGGAAGCAGAAGAAAATCCAGATATTATCAAGTTCAGCTTGATTGGTCGCCCAAACGTTGGGAAATCAAGTTTGATTAACGCTATTTTGGGTGAAGAACGCGTGATTGCGTCGCCTGTTGCTGGAACGACTCGTGATGCTATTGATACGCACTTTACAGACCCAGAAGGTCAAGAATTTACCATGATTGATACTGCAGGGATGCGCAAGTCTGGTAAGGTCTATGAAAATACCGAGAAATACTCTGTTATGCGTGCCATGCGTGCCATTGAACGCTCGGATGTCATACTCATGGTCATCAATGCAGAAGAAGGCATTCGTGAGTATGACAAACGCATCGCAGGTTTTGCCCATGAAGCTGGTAAGGGAATGATTATCGTGGTCAACAAGTGGGACACGCTTGAAAAAGACAACCATACCATGAAGCAGTGGGAAGACGATATTCGTGACCAGTTCCAATACTTGTCTTACGCACCGATTATCTTTGTATCAGCCTTGACCAAGCAACGCTTGCACAAGTTGCCTGAGATGATTAAGGCCATCAGTGAAAGCCAGAATACCCGTATTCCATCGGCTGTTCTCAACGATGTTATCATGGATGCCATTGCCATTAACCCGACACCAACTGACAAGGGTAAACGTCTCAAGATTTTCTATGCGACTCAGGTTGCGACCAAACCACCGACCTTTGTGGTCTTTGTCAACGAAGAAGAGCTCATGCACTTCTCCTATATGCGTTTCTTGGAAAATCAAATCCGCAAGGCCTTTGTATTTGAAGGGACACCGATTCATCTGATTGCACGGAAACGGAAATAAGGCTGGTCAAAAAGTCCAGCCACGCTTCTCAGAGTTCGGGTCAACATCTCAGCGCAGTGGTTGATTGGCAGATTTGTTCGTGTTTTACACTCCAAATCTGACCATTACGACTGTTGCGAACAAAGTTCGCTCTATTTCCAACCTCAAAAGGTTCACTGAACCTTTTGAGCTGTGCGGGGGTGGGAGTGAAACAGTCTGGGGATAGACTATTTCAGCTCAACAACTAGAAATCAGGACTTGTTGACGAACTCTTTTAACAATTTGCGAGTTCTGTCCCACTCCCTCTTTGCAGATGGTCACAAATATGCTAGAATAGGATTAGGAGGTGGTTCCATGATAGCGGGCAATGTCATTCTAATGTTGTTTGCATTTCTAACAGTTCCGGTTCTTCTACTAGTGGACTACGAAGATAAGCAGTGCAAGCCCTTTGGTCTGTGTTACTGGCTTTCCTTGTTGGCCTGTATTTGGGCTAGTCTGGTGACTCTATCTTCGTATTTTGTCGTTTATGCAGCTGGATCTATCATGGTTTACAATCAGTTTGAGAAGGGATTAACTGGTATTTTCCTCATCTGCTTGCTGGGAGCAACTGTATTGACGATTCTACTGGCTAGGGCTATCAAAACCTTAATTCGACGAACCAAGTATTACCGACAGCTGAGAAAGGAAGTCTAGTATGGAATTTTTTGGTGAGTTGCTAGTTGAGTTTTTGACTGGTCTAGCAGACTTCGATGAAAAGAAACACCCTCCCTTTGGAATTCGCTACTGGCTGGGCTGGTTGGGGCTTCTAATCAACTTCTTGATGCTTGGCTTGCTTGGTTTTGTTTCAGCAGTTTTCCTCTGGATGTTTCTGGATGGCAAGGGCTGGGATAAACTTGTTATAGCTCTCCTCTTCACGCCTATTCTACTATTTTGGCTCTTTAAAACACCTGGTTTTGTGAAGAAAATGTGGCAAGTGACAAAATATTATAAAATGATTTCTAGGAACATCAGTGATTGACTGGTGTTTTTTTGATGCCTAGGCAAAGAATTATCACTTGAAATATGCTATAATGAAAAGATAATATTTTAGAGATTGTGCTAGGTCAAAAGAGGTATTACTATGGGTCGCATGATGCCAGGGCGGATTCGCCAAGAAGGAATTGATTTGTACGAGGCTGGAAAACTAACTGTTCTTCATAGTGAGAATGGAAAGATGGTGCTGGATATTGCTGGTGAGCGCTTTACTTACGGCGATGCAGATAGCGATTTACAGTGTAGTTGCCAGTTATTTCAAAGTAAGGGCTACTGTCAGCATTTAGCTGCCACGGAGTATTTTTTAAAAAATGATAAGGAAGGCCGACATCTTGCGGATTCTTTACAAGAAAAAGGGCAACAACATGAAGAATTGATTCGTAGAACTTATTTGGGTGGCTTATTTTTAGATGACATACTGTTCCAAGCAGGTGAAGCACCTCGCTATCAGTTAGCTGTTGAAGGACAAATCTTGCCTTATGACCGCAACATTGATTGGACATTGAAAATTGGTCGCTTCCCTGATCATCGGACCTATATCATAAAAGATATAGGAGCTTTTTTGAAGGTCGTTAGGGAGCGAGGAAAGTACCAGCTTGGAAAAAATTACTATGAGCAAATTTCTCTGGAACAGTTTGATTTAGCTAGTCAGGATTTGATTGCTTTCTTGTGGAGATTGGTTCCCAGCAAACCTGTAATTGACAGTGAAATCCTAACTGGTTTCGGACGCCATTTACGTCTACCTTTGGCTAGTTTTGAAGAAGGGCTAGAATTGTTGCGAGGTTTGTCTGATTTTGCATTCAATCATCAAATGCGGACCTTTACGGACTTGCGGGTTCTACCTTTAGATGCAGAGTCGGCTTTATTTGCTTTTGAGGTTGAGGTTAGGACCAAGATGATAGAGCTCATTATCCATGAGGCGACAGCAAAAGAGTTGTTAGATGGTTCGTATCTGTTGCTAGAGAATCGGTTATACCATGCGGATCGTAAACAAGCCCATATGCTTGCAACCATGCGCAGTATCGTTCCGACAGAGTCAGGGGTGAGAAAAGTGCAGGTAGATTTTCAAGACCAAAACAGGCTAGCCTTGAGTTTGTTGGATTTTCAGACAATGGGTAGCGTCAAAGCTCCTAGAAAATTTCGGATTCAAGATTTCAAACCTGAGTTCCACTTTTCTTTGGATAAAGATAATAACATTTTGTTGGATCTTAGTCTTCGTTTTGCGAATCGCTTGGTGCAACATCAAGGCGATTTACAAGCGCTGCCCTTCTCAGTGCATAGTGGCCATTTAGAACAGATTTTTGACACCATGGCTCAGCAGGGATTTTCAGGAGAATTTAGAGCAATGAAGTCTGTGGAGAATGGGGACGACTTCTATCGTTTCTTTGTTTACAGCTTGCCTGTATTTGAAGCTTTAGGGACGACCATTTTAACAACAGATTTAGAAGCGTTATTTGTTAGAAAGAAACCAGCTCTCTCTATTGATAGTAAAGGAAACTTGCTAGAAATTTCCTTTGCCTTTGACGGTATTGAGCAGGAGGAGATTAATCAGGCTTTGGAAGCTCTGTGGAACGATGCAACGCATTTTGCTAGTCAATCAGGACGTTTGCTTGTATTTGACGAGGAAACAAGGAAAATTAGCCAGACCTTACGACGCCTACGGGCTCGATTTGGACAAAAAGGGCAGATATCCCTTCATTCACTCGCTACTTATCAGTTAGCAGATTTTTTTGCGACAGATGAACAGGTCACTCTTTCGAAAGATTTTATGAAAATGGCACGAGACTTGGCGCGGCCAGAAGATTTTCCGATGCCTGCCCTTGATTTGACAGTTACTCTACGGGATTATCAACAGGTTGGTGTCAGGTGGTTGAGTATGCTGAATCATTATGGTTTCGGGGGTGTTTTAGCAGATGAGATGGGACTCGGTAAGACACTACAGGCTATTGCTTTTTTGTCTGGTCATTTAAAACCAGGAGATCAAGTGTTGGTACTAGCTCCTTCTAGTTTAATCTATAACTGGAAAGATGAATGTAGACGGTTCGCTCCACAACTGGATGTGGGGGTAATATATGGACCAAAGGAAAAAAGAGCAGAGCAACTTGCCTCGGGGCATCAAGTATTGGTAACGAGCTATGCCTCTTTTCGACAAGATGTAGAACTCTATAAGCAAAAGACCATAGATTATTTAATCTTAGATGAAGCTCAGATTATGAAAAACTCTCAGACAAAGATTGCTCAGTTGCTGAGACAGTTCGAAGTGAAGACTTGTTTTGCCCTATCTGGGACACCAATTGAGAATCACCAAGCGGAGTTGTGGTCAATTTTTCAAATAGTATTGCCAGGTCTCTTGCCTAGTCAGGGAGAGTATATGAAATTGCCTGCATCAGATATTGCTAGAATTATAAAGCCGTTTGTTCTGCGGCGTAGAAAAGAAGATGTATTGCAGGAGTTACCTGACTTAACAGAGATGGTCTTGTTGAACGAATTGACTGATGAGCAAAAAGCTATCTATTTGGCGCAGTTACAACAGATGCGCTCTCGTTTTTCTGGAGCCAGTGATAAGGATCTAGCGGATAATCAGATTGAAATTTTAGCAGGTATTACGCGCCTACGTCAGATTTGTGACACTCCTCAGCTTTTCATAGAGGGTTATGAGGGGGATAGTGGGAAACTTGCTAGCTTGAGAGAATTGTTGCTACGATTGAAGGAGGAGAATCATCGGGTATTAATCTTTTCACAATTTCGGCAGATGTTAACGATTATTGAAAGAGAGATGGAAATTCTTGGCTTATCGAGCTATATGTTGACGGGATCTACTCCAGCCCAGCAACGACAAGAGATGACTCAAGCTTTCAATGCAGGTAGTCGAGATGCTTTTCTTATTTCTTTGAAAGCTGGTGGAGTGGGACTTAATTTAACAGGAGCAGATACGGTGGTTCTGGTAGACCTTTGGTGGAACCCAGCTGTTGAATCGCAAGCCATCAGTCGCGCTCACCGTATGGGCCAGACTGAGAAAGTAGAATGCTATCGTTTGATTACTCGTGGCTCTATAGAAGAAAAGATTCTGGAATTACAAGAGTCTAAGCGTCATTTAGTTAGCGACTTACTGGACGGTGGTTCAATGAGAGCTAGCATGACAGCAGAGGAAATACGTGCTATTTTGGGAATCAAGTAGCTTTTTCAATAAAATGATAATTATCAGAAATTTCTTTGATAGACTAAGTGTTGTGAAAATGATGAAAAAGCATGGTATAATAAATAGATTGATAGCAAAGAGCAGGAGGAGATATGAAGAAAGAAATTTCTCCAGAATTATATAATTATAATAAATTTCCAGGGCCTAGTTTTGCCCGTGTTGGAAATAAGGTTGTGGCAGAAAATATCGAATTAGACTTAGTAGAAAACTACAAGGAAGCCTTTGACCAGACTGTCTTTGGGCAACGCTTTTCCCCAATCATGCTAAAATTTGACTATATAGTCGGAGATTGGAGTAATGAGCAGTTGCGTCTCAAGGGCTTTTACGAGGATGAAAAGGCTGTTCGGTCAGATTTAAAAATCAGTCGTCTAGAGGATTACCTGATTGAGTTTTGCAGTTTTGGCTGTGCCTACTTTGTATTAGAAAATCCCAACCCACAGGAACTGATAGAAGAGCCTGAAGAAAGACAACCACGTCGTCGTAGAAACCGCAATCGCAACCGAGGTCAGGAACACAAAATCACTGCACAACCCCAATCGAGCAAGGATAAGAGTAAGAAGCAGTCTCAGAAGTCAAATCGCTTTACTATAAAACAGGATAAGGCAGATAAGTCTTCGGTCAAATCGCGGGATAAGGGAAAAAAGCAGTTGGATGGTAGACATAAGAAAGACCAGGCTGCAGAAACTAAGCGTAGCTTTATCATTCGTCAGAAATAGGAGAAATATGAAAACATCTATTTATAGCTTTAGTCGAGAAGAATTGGTTCATTGGACTTTGGAGCAAGGTGAGAA
Source organism: Streptococcus suis (assembly GCF_024509525.1). Lineage (GTDB taxonomy): Bacteria > Bacillota > Bacilli > Lactobacillales > Streptococcaceae > Streptococcus > Streptococcus suis_AC. The sequence goes on along the minus strand of NZ_JAMWEM010000011.1, from coordinate 12,859 downwards.
GAAATTTCGCGCCACACAAATCTGGGAATGGCTTTACCGTTCTCGTGTCCAAAGTTTTGAAGAGATGACGAACCTTCCTAAAACTTTAATCGACAAACTAAATAGGCAGTTTGTTCTAAATCCGCTCAAGCAACGGATTGTACAAGAATCAAAAGATGGAACGGTGAAATATCTGTTTGAACTGCCAGATGGAATGTTGATTGAAACTGTTCTGATGCGCCAGCATTATGGCTTGTCAGTCTGTGTGACGACACAAGTTGGTTGTAACATTGGCTGTACCTTCTGCGCGTCAGGCCTTATTCCAAAACAGCGTGATTTAAATAGTGGCGAGATTGTAGCGCAAATTATGCTGGTGCAGAAGTATTTCGATGAGCGTCAGAAAAATGAACGAGTTAGCCATATCGTGGTTATGGGTATCGGTGAGCCACTGGATAACTATGACAATGTCATGAGCTTCCTACGGGTTGTCAATGATGATAAAGGCTTGGCAATCGGAGCACGTCATATTACTGTCTCTACCTCTGGTTTGGCTCCAAAAATTCGTGAATTTGCGCGCGAGGGAGTGCAGGTTAATCTGGCTGTTTCTCTGCATGCACCCAATAACGACCTTCGTTCAAGCATCATGCGGATTAACCGCCGTTACCCAATCGAAGTCTTGTTTGAAGCGATCGAGGACTATATCCAGGTGACCAATCGTCGTGTGACCTTCGAGTACATCATGCTTAATGAGGTCAATGATGGAGTCGAGCAGGCTCAGGAATTGGCAGATTTGACCAAGAACATCCGTAAATTGTCTTATATCAACCTGATTCCTTACAACCCTGTTAGTGAGCACGATCAGTACAGCCGTTCAACTAAAGAACGGACCTTGGCTTTCTTTGATGTCTTAAAGAAAAATGGGGTTAACTGTGTCGTGCGCCAGGAACATGGTACAGATATCGATGCGGCTTGTGGTCAGTTGCGTTCCAATACGCTTAAAAAAGATAGGGAGCGAGCGAAAGCTCGTATAGCAGCTGCAAAGGCTAAAGCAGGAATCAAGGCATGAGGTATCTCTTTCAAGCAGATGGGGAACTAACACCTTTAGGAAGAAGAATTATCAAAGGATTAGCTGGGGTTTATGCCCTAGCTATCGTATTGATGTGCTTCCTCCCACAGTCCTGGTATCCCCAGTACAAACAATTTGAAACGCCCGGTATCGTCCGAATTGGTCGCCTATACCTCTTGCCAACCCCATTCAACACCGTTGTCAATGGTGACCAGCTTGATAGTTTCTATGATGTATGGTTGGTCTTTTTGCAGAACCTGAGTAATATTTTTTTACTTTATCCCCTTGTTCTAGCCCTGGTATTTCTTTTTGAAAAATGGCAGAGCCTTCGAGCAGTTATCCGATATAGCTTTTTTATCAGTCTTCATCGAGTGCACCCAGCTTCTGTTGGACCTCCTGTTCGATGCTGGTCGGGTCTTTGAAGTGGATGATCTCTGGACCAATACATTAGGCGGTGTGTTGGCTTATACAACCTATAAAATGTGGTGTAGATTCTGTCAAGGAAGGACGAAACAGTAGTTTTCAGATTTTTTAGAAAATTTCAAAAAATCTATTGACAATCTTGAGCAGATACCGTATAATCTCTTTAAATCAGAAGGAGTAATAAAGCAGAAGTCTTCAGGGAGCCTGTGGTACTGGAAACGGGTGGCGGAGTTTTATGAAATGGGCTGATGTGCATTTATGTCTATTTTATGACGTCGTTAGTCGGTCTTGCCGTACCATCAGTACTGCCTTCACCCGACTGCCTAGTCCTAAAATGCCCTAAATTCACAATGATTGTTTGCTGTAGCTTCCTTTGAGTAATCAGCCAAAACAGTCACACAAATGAACTTAAAACAATGATAGTTCGGTTGGCACACCTTACAGTGCAACTCCTTGTTAGAGGAGATGAGATATGGGAGGATTCTAGACAATTCCCATAAGTGAGGTGGCACCGTGTCATTGACGCCCTCGCAGGTTGTTTTTTCCTGCGGGGGCTTTTCCATTTGTCTTGTAGATAAAGCGAGGTAATCAGTATGAAGCGATGGCGTAGCAATTAGGTAAAACAAGAATGAAACAATCTCAGACAATATTTCAGTCACAGTTTGTTAATAGAAAATAGAAAGAGGAAATCATATGGCAGAAAAAGGTTATTTTGGACAATTTGGTGGTAGCTTTGTACCAGAGCAAATTCAGGTTTTGTTGGATCAGTTGGAAGAAACGTTTGAACAGTACCGCAATGATCCAGAATTTTTGGCGGAATACCAAGCTTATCTGAAAGATTATGCAGGTCGTGAAACACCGTTGTATTTTGCGGAATCCTTGACAAAAGAACTAGGTGGTGCAAAAATTTATCTTAAACGGGAAGATTTGAATCACTTGGGTTCCCACAAACTCAATAATGTCTTGGGTCAGATACTCCTAGCTAAGCGGATGGGTAAAACACGTGTGATTGCGGAAACTGGGGCAGGTCAACACGGGGTAGCGACAGCGGCTGTTGCTGCTCGATTTGGCTTAGGCTGTGATGTCTATATGGGGGCTGAAGATGTCAAACGCCAACGGCTAAATGTTTTCCGAATGGAGATGATGGGGGCGCGTGTTCATGCTGTAACGGATGGAACTCAAACCTTGAAAGAGGCCGTTGATGCGGCATTCGGTGCTTGGATGGCAGATTTAGATGCCTTCTATGTTTTGGGATCAGCAGTCGGTCCTCATCCCTATCCGACGATTGTCCATGAGTTTCAAAAGATTATTAGTCTAGAATCTCGCCGTCAGATTTTAGAAAAAGAAGGTCGTTTGCCAGACTACGTTATTGCCTGTGTGGGTGGTGGTTCCAATGCCATCGGTGCATTTTCTCAATATTTACCAGATGAGTCAGTCAAGCTTATCGGTGTAGAAGCTGCTGGTAAAGGTGTTGATACAGAACTGCATGCGGCGACCATGACGAAAGGAACAGTCGGTGTGGTTGATGGTATGAAGACTATCTCCCTTTTTGATGAAAATGGTGGAGTAGCACCTGTTTATTCCATTTCAGCAGGCTTGGATTATCCAGGCGTTGGACCAGAACATGCCCACTATAAGGAAACTGGTCGTGTTAATTATGTCGCAGCAACAGATGATGAGGCTGTTAATGCCCTTCTGACCTTAAGTCGTACAGAAGGAATTCTTCCAGCCATTGAATCTTCTCATGCGATTGCAGAAGCTATTCGATTAGCATCACAACTAGATAAAGATAAAATCATTATTATCAATGTATCCGGTCGAGGAGACAAGGATGTCGCAGCGATTGCGGATTATTTGGAGAGTAGATAAAAGAAATCCCCTGACGGTTGCTTATCGTCAGGGGACATTTGTTTATTTCCAAAAGTCATCAAAAATAGTAATTGGCAGGTGGCGTTTGTGAGCAGTTTTGTTCCACCATCCTTCGATAATGGTTTGGGCTTGAGGATCGATGATTTTGCCTTCGAGATAGTCGTCGATTTGGTTATAGGTAACACCAAGTGCGACTTCATCAGCCAGACCTGGCTTGTCTTCTTCCAAGTCCGCAGTAGGAACTTTGAGGTAGAGTTTTTCATCTGCCCCCAGTTCAGCTAGAAGCTGTTTTCCTTGGCGTTTGTTGAGGCGGAAGAGGGGGAGAATATCTGCACCGCCGTCGCCGTGCTTGGTAAAGAAACCAGTGATATTTTCAGCTGCATGGTCGGTTCCGATAACCGCCCCCTTGCGTTCCCCAGCGATAGCGTATTGGGCAATCATGCGCATGCGGGCTTTAGCATTTCCCTTATTAAAATCAGACATAGCAAGCCCATTTGCATTGACTGCAGCCACCATGGCATCTGTTGATTCCTTGATGTTGATGGTTAAGCTGACATCTGGTTGAATAAAGGCTAGGGCTGCTTGGGCGTCGGACTCGTCAGCTTGCACGCCGTAAGGTAGGCGGATAGCGATAAATTGATAAGAATCGTCACCCGTTTCCGCCCGCATTTCTTCCATAGTCAGCTGGGCCAAACGACCAGCCAAGGTCGAGTCTTGTCCACCCGAAATTCCCAAGACATAGGTTTTCAAAAATGGGTGTTTTTTCAGGTAGTCTTTGAGAAAGTCGATGGAGCGACGGATTTCTTCTTTGGGGTCAATGCTTGGCTTGACACCTAATTCTTTGATGATTGTTTCCTGTAGGGTCATAACATACCTTTCTTAGATGGATTTGGTCTGAGTTTGTTTGCGAATACGATTGATGAGGTTCATCTTATTATCCCAAACATCTTGTGCCAAGTCGACTGGATAGAGCTGAGGGTTGAGCACGCGTTTGTATTCATCCCAGAGTTTATCAAATTCTTGATTGGCATAGGTTTGAATTTCCGCTAGGCTTGGAAGTTCATAGACCTGTTTTCCTTTTTCGAAAATAGGAACTAGGAGAGGACGTGCATCAAAGTTCTCGATGGTTTTATTGATGTAGGTGTAAGTTGGATGGAACATATAGATATTATCCATCTGTGTGACGTCAGTGTCCGCAAAGGTGATGTAGTCTCCTTCTGATTTCCCTTTTTCTTTGGAAGTGATGCGCCAAACCTGTTTCTTACCAGGAGTGGAGACTTTTTCCGCATTAGAAGACAGCTTGATGGTGTCACGCATATTTCCATCTTCATCTTCGATGGATACAATCTTATAGACAGCGCCCAAGGCAGGCTGGTCGTAGGCGGTGATGAGTTTGGTACCAACTCCCCAGACATCAATTTTTGCCTTTTGCATTTTGAGGTTGAGGATAGTATTTTCATCCAGGTCATTAGATGCGTAAATCTTCGCATCTGTAAAACCTGCATCATCTAATTGCTGACGAACTTTCTTGGAAATATAGGCCATATCGCCTGAATCAATCCGAACCCCTTTGAAGTTAATCTTATCTCCCATTTCTTTGGCAACCTTGATGGCTGCTGGAACACCAATACGAAGCGTATCATAGGTATCAACGAGGAAGACACAGTCATGGTGGGTTTCAGCGTAGGCTTTGAAAGCCTTGTAATCATCTCCGTATGTTTGAACCAAGGCGTGGGCATGGGTACCAGCGACAGGGATGCCGAAGATTTTGCCAGCTCGAACATTGGAAGTCGCAGATGCTCCACCAATAAAGGCTGCTCGAGTCCCCCAGATAGCAGCATCCATTTCTTGGGCACGGCGAGTGCCAAATTCCATCAAGGGCTCATCTTCAATGACAGCCTTGATACGGCGAGCTTTTGTAGCAATTAGGGTTTGGTAGTTGACGATGTTTAAGAGGGCAGTTTCGATTAGTTGGCATTGTGCCAATGGTCCTTCGATTTGAAGAATGGGTTCGTTAGCGTAGACCAGGTCGCCCTCCTTAGCCGAACGGACAGTGAGAGTCATTTCCAATTGGGACAAGTAATCAAGGAAATCCTGCGGATAACCTAGTTCTGTCAGATAGTCAATGTCTGTCTGGCTAAAGCTGAGATTGTTGAGGTAGTTTACAACGCGTTCCAAACCGGCAAATACAGCGTAGCCATTTTTAAAAGGTTGTGAACGGAAATAGACTTCGAATACAGCGTGTTTATTGTGGATGTTTTGGTCAAAATAGACCTGCATCATGTTGATTTGATAAAGGTCGGTATGCAGGGTTAAACTGTCATCCTTAAATAGTGTCATAACGTTTCTCCTTTTGCCTTCCGATCAAGAAGGCACTCCAATTATTTTGATGGAGTTGAACTCTAATATGCCTTCTATTATAACAAAAAAATCGAGAAAAACTCGATTTAGATGCACAGAATGATAGGAATACTTGAAAGAAAAAGGAGTGGTACGTAGGGAATAGACTTGGGTTTGAAAATGGCGAAGACAAGAAGCCCTAGGAGGGAACTAATCTGGATAATCCAGAGGAGTTCTGTAAATCCACATATTAAGGCCAAACTTGCCAGATAGAGAAAGTCACCAGAACCAATATTGATTTGCCATTTTTCAGTCAGATAGGCCAAGAGTAAAAAGCCACAGAAAAGCCAGTTGAGCTGGGAGAGTATCAGAGCAATAAAAGTAAAAATGAGCCAGACAGCAAAAGGATATTCCTGATGTTTGATGTCGTAAATGGTCAAAACTAGTCCTGCCAAGATGAGAATGGTTTCGGTTAGATTTAGGACTTGAAAATGGCAGAGCAGGACAACTAGACCAGCTAAGAATTCCAGTCCCAGATACCAGTAGGGTATCTTCGCCTTGCAGTAACGGCATTTGGATTTTGTGGAAAGCTGGGATAGGATGGGTATTAGGTCCCAGGCCTTGAGCCGTCGCTTGCAGGAATTGCAGTGACTAGAGGGTGCGATAATGGACTGTTCAGGGAAACGGTCGATGACCAATCCCAAGAAGGAGCCGATAGAAGCTCCAAGGAAAAATAGGATAATTGTCTTCATACCTATTTATTCGCAAATGGGTGAGGAAAATGTGATATTTTTTATTTTTTTTTTACAAAATTTCGATGGTACTCTGGACAATACCAAAGGTAATGAGAGAATTTCGTATTTTTGCTTTGGTCTTGTCTGCTACAGCAGGATTTGTCAGTTTGACCGTCACCGTCGCGCAATGTTCATATCCATCCATGGTCCAGACATTTAGCTGAGTGATTTCGTGAACGTTTTCAAGAGCCAGGAGGACTCCTTTCACTTCTTCAAGATTTACTCCTTGCGGACTTGTTTCAAGTAGAATCTTGACATTGTTCCAGGCTTTTGGCAGGGCTTTGGCGAGGATGAAGATAGCAATACCCAGTGAGAGTAATGGGTCTAGAAAGTACCAATCAGTAAATTGAAGAATGATGGAAACAAGGATGACCGCCAGCCATCCCAAAATATCCTCTAAAAAGTGCAAGCTGAGAATGGATTCATTATGGCTATGGCCATTTTTTACAATACGAGAAGCAAAGAAATTGATGATGACAGCGATAATCCCAAGTATCAGCATCCCATCCTGATTGACAGGGTTGGGATGGAAAAGATTGGGAATGTTTTCTACAAGGATCAAGCTGGAGCCGATAATCAGAATGCTAGAAGTCAAGAGAGCGGCCAAAATATTCCATCTCTTGTAGCCAAAAGGATAGTTCTTGTCAGCAGGTTTGTTGGCATAGGTTTGCATGATGGCAGAGCTTCCGATGGCGAGAGCGTCACCCAAATCATGAACAGCATCTGCTAAGATGGCACTGGAACCAAAGATCCAACCAAAGATAAACTCGATGATAGAAAAGCTGAGATTGAGGAGAAAAGCGATAAATGTATTTTTAGAAGATGACATGAGATTCCCTTTCTGTGTTATACTGTTTATAGGTTTATTATGTACTGTAATGAGCCGAAAAACTAGAAACAAGAGAAACGGTTTGTCTTTTTCTGAACAAATTGTTTGAAATGTACGAAAAATGGATAGACGAATTGCAAAAACAAAAAGAGCTATTTTTCAGGCTTTTTTGACCTTATTAAATGATAAAGGTTATGATGACATGCGCGTGCAGGATGTTATTGACCTGGCAGATGTGGGGCGTTCCACTTTCTATGCCCACTATGCCAGTAAAGAGGCTCTTTTGGAAGAACTTTGTCACGACCTCTTTCATCATTTATTTACAGGTCGTGAAGATGCGGATGTGAAGACTTTGTTGGCCCATATTTTCAAACACTTTCGAACCAATCAAGATCGTGTTGCCAGCCTTTTATTGTCCCGCAATGCCTATTTTCTAAGAGAACTGGAAGCGGAGCTGAAACACGACATTTTTCCAAAAGTGGTTGAAGACTACATGCAGGACAAGGGGAATCTTCCAGAGGATTTGCTGGTGCATTTTGTTGTGACCACTTTTGTGGAGACGGTCAGCTGGTGGTTGCAGCAACGCAAAAAGGTGGACGAAGCCACCTTGACCGAATATTATGTAAGATTATTAGCTTAAGGAGTGAAAATGCTTAGACCTTTACACATGGCCCATGCCTTTTTAGATGAGATTTTAACAGACCAGGACCTAGCGGTCGATGCGACGATGGGAAATGGTCATGACACGCTATTTTTAGCCCAACGAGCAGGAAAAGTTGTGGCCTTTGATATTCAGGAACAAGCCCTGACCACAACGGCTGAAAAACTAGAAAAAGCTGGCTTGACCAATGCCCAATTGGTTTTGACAGGACACGAAAACCTAGACCAGTATGTGGAGGAATGCAAGGCAGCGATTTTCAATCTGGGCTATCTACCTTCGGCGGATAAGTCAGTCATCACCCTGCCTGCAACCACCCTTCAAGCCATCGAAAAAGTCCTAGACCGTCTGGTGGTGGGTGGTCGCCTAGCTATCATGATTTACTATGGTCACGAGGGTGGAGCTCTTGAGAAGGACGCAGTTTTAGACTTTATCAGCCAGCTAGACCAAACCGTCTTTACAGCCATGCTCTACAAACCGCTCAACCAAGTTAATACCCCACCATTTTTGGTCATGGTGGAACGATTAAAATCCAGCTCAAATTAGGGCTGGATTTGTTTTTTATAATATCGGCTTAATGAACAATCTTCCCTCGCCCAAGTCAATCAATTCCACCTGATTACCATAAAAATCGCTGAGGAGTTCAGGGGTCAGGATATCTTCTTTGGGTCCCTGTGCCAGGACCTTTCCATCCTTGAGCAGGAGGACATGAGTGAAATTATCAGTGATTTCCTCTGCGTGGTGGGTGACGTAGATAATGGCAGGAGCCGTTGGGAGTTGGCAAATGTAGTCAATGTGGTGGAGCAGGCGTTCGCGGGCTAGAAGGTCTAAGCCCACAGTAGCCTCGTCCAAAATCAAAATAGCCGGCTCTTCCATCAAACTGCGGGCAATCAGCAGGAGTTGGCGTTCTCCTTGTGACAAACTAGCATAGGTCCTGCCAATCAAGTGGTCAGCCTTGATTGTTTTCAGCATTTCAATAGCCTGGTTCAATTCTGTCTGACCATATTCCCGGTACAAGATAGAAGACTTATATTTTCCTGTCAGGACAATCTGCTCAGCTGTCAAATCAATGGGAAAGCGTTCGGCAAGGAAAGAACCAACGACCCCAATCTTAGTACGTAGGCTAGGAATATCTCCCTTACCAAACTCCACTCCAAGAACAGTCAACTCGCCAGAAGTCTTCCAAAATTCAGCCATTAAAATACGAAGGAGGGTTGACTTTCCAGCTCCATTGAGCCCTAAAATAGCCCAACGCTCTCCTTTTCTAAATTCCCAGTTGATGTTACTTAAAATATTTTTTCCTTGACGACGGTAGCTAACCTCTTTCATTGAAATAATCATGGTGTTCTCCTTCAATATCTTTTTGTTATTGTACCATATTTCCTTAGTTAAAACGAATTCAAAGAAAGAATGGAAACGTTAAACAAGATAGTGGAAGTGATTATCAATCTGAAGAGGGATGATTCAAATATTCAGTATGAATTTTCAGTTTAATAGAAAAATAAGGAAAGACTCTAGTCCAACCTCATTCCTCAATAATATATTACCTCTTGAAAGAAAGCATCCCTTCTCATCTTTCAAATGTCCCCGATGGGATTCTAGAATAAACAGAGTTAGGTCATTAATCTAAGGGACTTTTCTTTGATAGAAAATACTTTTGTACTATAGCATCTGTTCTGATACAAATCGGGCATACGTTTCGTGAGTTTCTAACAGCTCTGCGTGGTTACCAACTCCCGTAACTCTATGCTGATCAATCACGTAAATGATGTCCGCATCAACTACTGTTGACAATCGGTGAGCAATGATAATGACAGTCTTATCCTCAGCGACAGCATTAAGGCTTTGTGTCACTGCATATTCGGCATCTGCATCTAGGTTGGCAGTAGCCTCATCAAAGAGGATAAAATCTGCCTGTCTAAGATAAGCTCTTGCAATCTGAAGACGTTGTTTTTGCCCACCTGACAACAGTTTGCCACGTTCACCTACGGCTGTCTCGAGCCCATGCGGCATCTGTTCAATATCTTTTAGCAGAGCAGCTTTATCAAGAGCAGTATATAGCTCAGTATCGCTGACTTCTCTGTTTAAACCATAACAGAGATTATCTCTGATACTTCCTGAGAAGACAGCAGCATTTTGAGACACCAAGGCTAATTTTTGACGCCAGCTGGCTAATGAGAATTCTGAAATATCTGCTTCACCAAATAAAATTCGCCCTGAAGATACAGGATAAAAACGTTCAATCAGGTGGAAAATGGTTGATTTTCCCGATCCTGATGGACCAACTAAAGCAATTTTTTTCTGCTGTGGAAATACCAAATCAATCCCTTCCAAAATCGTTTTTTCTGGCTGGTAGGAGAACGAGACATTCTCAAAAATAAGGTCACCGTTTCTCGGCTGGCTACCTTCATATAGTTGCTCAGGTTTAATCTCAAGAAGTTGTGCTAATTCAGCTGTTGCACCAGCAACTTTTGCCTTTGCTGTAAAGAAGTCTGACAAACCTCCAACTGGATTTAGTAGTTGAAAGAGGTAGATGAGAAAGGATACCAAAGTACCGACCGTGAGACTACCAGCAGCTACACGCTGTCCTCCATAGGTGAAGATAAGGGCAACTGTTCCAAAAATAAAGAGCAGGGCAAAGGGTGAGTTAAATGCTGCTACTAGGTCAGATTTTATGGAAATTTTTCTCATGGTCTCAATCTGTCTGCCGAGTAGTTGGCTAGTATATTCCTCTGCTCCTTGAGTTTTAATCAATTCAATTTCTTGAAACTGTTCTGTTAACTCTCCAGTTAATTGACTGGTTTCATCTTGCAGGATTTTGGCATATTTTTGACCAATTGACGATAAAGGAATAATGAAAATAGCCATCAAGGGAAGGGCTAAAAGGAGCACCAAGGACAATTTCCAATCTAGGTAGAATAAAACAGCTGTTGTCCCAATTAATGTGATGATACTAGCCAAGAAAAAGGGCAGGCTAGTCACAACAAATTCACGTATTGTTGCTGTATCATTGACAATGCGAGAGGACAGTTCACCACTTTTTCTTGCATCAAAGAATGTTTTAGGGGCATAAATCAAATGTTGACTAACCTTTTGTCGTAAACTGGCTACTTGTCTCTCGCCAGATAAGGCAAAAAGATAATTTCCTAAAGACACAAATAGGGCTTGTCCGATGAACAAAACAACTACTTGAAGGAGACTCCCTGTATTAAAAGCATCTCCCTTCTGGTCAATCAAGCCCTTTAAAGCTAAAGGAATTAACAAGGAGAATCCGCTTGATAAAATAAGTAAAAGACTACCTAATAGAATGGTAGTGTCTAGACTAATAAACTTTTTCTTCATATGTATTTATCTCCTTATAACTTATCGATAATATCTTTGAATTCGGTTGACGGAGTCGCAAACAACTCTAAATAGCGTTGTTTATACGGTGCGCTATTACCTCCAGACAAATCATATAGTAATAAAGCTGCTCCTGCACTCTTAGGATTCTCGCAATAGAGCTCTCTCAATAGGACACTCAAAAAGATACTATTGTATTGGCATAGAGCAGAAAATTTTTTCCATACGGTATCATCGTTGATAAGCTGTTCCCAAAGTAAAATGATATTTTCACTAGTAAGTTGGGTTATGAAATTTAATAGTTCTTTTGGTGGAATTGATTTTTTATCGGACAACATATTTATTTTTGTTTTTATGTATCTATAATATTTACTACTAACTATCATTTTTTAATATCCTTAGTAAAATTCCAGCAACTAAGCAAGTGTGGTAAACTTCTAAAAAAACATTAGATATCTGTTCATTTGAGTTATAAGTATAGAAAAATCCATCTTTAGCTTGTTTCTGCTCTAGGTATACCTCTACAACCTCCATAAGATAGCTGGGAATTGGCAATTTTAAGAGATATGCAACGCATAATAGTTCCATTAAAACATCAATATCGTCTCTACTTATTGATAGTAACATTCCTTGCTCAATAATCATAGATAGATTTGTAAAATCAATATAGGTCTCAAAATTAGCTACAGTTCTACCAAATAAAGAAGTATAAAATACATCATGTGTCACTGCATACAGATAGTCTCAGTTGGTAATAATGTCTAATGGGATAGTTCCTTGACATAGTTTGACAAAAAAACCGTCTTTGAATATATTTTGAATATGAGTGTAAAGAGCATCTTCTTTCTGTTCTAAAAACAAAAGTGCTAAATATTCGATTTTACGATAATAAATCGTATTACTACTGAGTATTTTTCGACACTACCATATTCTTTTTTATAGAAATTAATATTTATTTTTAGAGCCTCTCTATTTAAAGTTTTATCAAATAGATAAAGCTGATTCAGTTCTAAAAGAGCTTTTTCAGTTGTATAAAAATAAGGCAAATGTCTGTCAATCCAATCATTTGCCTTATTCAATATGCTATATAGCCTATCCAATGTTATTACCAATTAAAGGCATGCAAGTCTATACTATCGATGGAAAGTTCCTGTTCGTCCTGCTTGAAGTAAACAAACTTATGTTTACCATCAGTATATATACCAAATGGAATTCTTGTTAACTGCAGCTCTTTAACATCATCACTGTATTTATTAATGAAATTGTTTGACTTTTTTCCACTTCTTGAATTTAGGTTTTGTAAACATTTACAAATGTATTTTAACACTTTGAAACAAATTGTCAATAGAAATTTTCACTCTTTTCAAAAAAATCTGAAAATTCTGTCAGTTATCAAAATTAAATCCCAAATCACAGTGGCTGGTAAACAAATGGGGTAAATTCTCAAAGTAAGTTCTAGTTCCCGTCCTTCCAGAAGTTACTTTGAGAAAACTGCATAACATCAACAGAATTTAGTCTCAGACTAAGTACTGTTTTTGACTAAAAATGTTGATAATAGT
>NZ_JAMWEM010000010.1 GCF_024509525.1 Streptococcus suis | reverse complement strand
TACTATTATCAACATTTTTAGTCAAAAACAGTACTTAGTCTGAGACTAAATTCTGTTGATGTTATGCAGTTTTCTCAAAGTAACTTCTGGAAGGACGGGAACTAGAACTTACTTTGAGAATTTACCCAATTATTTTTTCGACCTTCAGCTTTCTTTAAGGCTGGTGCCTTATACTATCCTCAAGCTAGAAATAGCGAACCTTCTTTTCACCTAAAGGTATCCTTGGCTCTAAGTCGCAAGCGACAAGTGCCAGGTATCATATAATCTCCTAGAAAACCGACCCTGCGGGGTTGGTTTTCGTGTTTATAAGTCATCTGCAATCTTGTTGATTTTTCTGAGGCGATGGTTGACGCCGCTTTTAGTTAAAGGCTTGCTCAGACTATCTGCCAGCTGCTGAATCGAGTAATCTGGGTGCTGAATCCGCAACTGAGCCACTTCTTGCAAATCAGCGGGGAGCTGGTCCAGACCTATATTATCGATGATTTTGGCAATATTGTTGATTGTTCTCATGCTGGCACTGACTGTTCGGGCAATATTTGCAGCCTCAGCGTTGATTGCTCGATTGAGATCATTGCGTGTTTCCCGTAAGAGTTTGACGTTTTCAAACTCTGTCTTGGCCTCTTCTGCTCCCACTACAAGTAGAAAGTCCATAATATCTTCAGCTCTTTGAAGATAGGTAATCGCTCCTCTAGATCTTTCAATCACCTTGGCATCTAACAAAAATTTTTTCAATAGGTTAGCTAAGTCATGGGCATGGTCTGAGTAAACAGAGGCGATTTCCAATTGATACCTTCCTTTGTCTGGATCCTTGACAGAGCCACTAGCTAAAAAAGCTCCTCGAAGATAGGATTGACTCCACTCATCATTTTCTAAAATCGCTGGAGCAATCCCCGTCTCCAATCCAAAAAAACTGTCGGATAGATAGAGGTCGTTGAGAATCTCATTAACACCACTGTCTAAAAATACAGTATATACTCGATTTTTACGAAGATTCGTTTTTTGGTGATGCCGAATATCCGCCTTCACCCGATAAAATCTGTGGAGAAGCTCGTAAATATGACGAGCAATTTTCGCATTTTCTGTACTGATGGCCAGAGTTAAACCTGCTGGTGCTAATCCAAGATTTCCTGATAATTTGATGATGGCAGCTAGCTCACTCTTACTTCTGCTGTTTTGGCTCAAAATTTCTTCTTTAACATGGACTGTGAAACTCATGGCCGCACCTGTATAATCTTCAGCAATTCTGCTACTACAAGTTCACCATCATGAAAAGCTCCGCCATTTTCCAAACGAAGAAAGTCAGAAGAGATTACGCGACCAGCTTGCTCTTGCAAACTAGTGAAATCATGCTTGACTTGAACCAAGTACTCGTCAAATTGATGGGTATTCATATATTCTGATGGAACTGGTTCGATGTTCACTAATACTGTATCGACAAATTTTTCACCTAAATGCTTATTAAGCACACGCACATGGTCTGCGTCAGAAAAGAATTCTGTCTCTCCTCGCTGGGTCATGATATTGCAAACATAGGTCACATCTGCCTTTGTTTCCTTCAGGGCCTGACCAATTTCAGAAATCATCAAGTTAGGGAGAATAGAAGTAAAGAGAGAGCCTGGGCCAAGGACAACCATATCACTAGCCATAATCGCTTCAACTACCTGTCGGCTAGCCTTCGGTTCATCATTATTATAGGAATTGGTCACATAGACCTGTTCGATCATCCCTTTATGCTTAGCAATCTTGCTCTCCCCTGAAACCACTGTTCCATCTGAAAAAATAGCATGAAGTGTCAGGGCTTGCTCGCTGGAAGGATAAATCCGCCCTGTCGTATGGAAAAAGCGCGTCAACAACCTCATCGCATTGTAGGTTGAACCCTGCATCTCAGAAATACCAGCGATTATTAAGTTTCCCAGTGGATGCCCCGCCAAAGGGCCATCCGACTCTGCAAATCGATATTGAAAAATTTGCTCATAAAGTTTGGGCATATCCGACAGCGCCAAAAGGACATTGCGTAAGTCCCCTGGAGGAGTTACCTGCAAAGCTTGGCGAATTTCCCCAGAGGAGCCCCCATCGTCAGCTACCGTCACGATAGCTGTAATATCAACATCCTTGTCTCGCAAACTCTTTAAAATAACTGGGATACCTGTTCCACCACCGATAACTGTAATTTTGGGTTTTCTCATGAACGGTTAACTGTCTCCTTCCGTCTGTCCTTATCGCGATGGCTACGATTGACAATCCAGTTTTTCTCCAAATCATCTGCCAAGCGTTTGGCAAAAGCTACGCTTCTATGTTGACCACCCGTACATCCAACAGCAATCGTTAGAACTGATTTTCCTTCCTTCTGATAACCAGGAAGAATTGGCTTAATTAAGCCTAGAAGATTTCTGTAAAAGTCTTCTGATTCCTGATGGTCCATAACATAATCAAATACAGCAGGATCCAATCCAGTCAAGTTGCGCAATTCTACTTTATAGTAAGGATTTGGCAAGAAACGCACATCAAAGACCAAGTCCGCATCCAGTGGCAGACCGTATTTGAAACCAAATGACATAACTTCCACACGGAAGGAGGGCTGGTTGTCTTGACTAGCAAACTGTTCTGAAATGGCCATCCGTAGATTGCGTGGCGTCAATTCTGTCGTATCAATGACATTCTGACTCATGTTTTTCAATGGAGCCAGTAGTTCACGTTCCAGCTGAATCCCATCCAAAACACGACCGTCCGCAGCCAAAGGATGGGAGCGCCGCGTCTCTTTATAACGAGCAACTAGTTCACCATCTGTTGCATCTAAGAATAAAACCTTGAAATCCAAATCTTCTGCCGATTCAATCTCATCTAAAACTTCTCGAATTTCCGAAAAGAAGGAGCGACTCCGCATATCTACAACAAGAGCAATCTTATTGTTATCCTGGCTATGGCGAATCAACTCTAAAAACTTTGGCAAGAGAGTCGGTGGCATATTATCAATGGTAAAATAACCCAAGTCTTCAAAAGACTGAATGGCTACCGTCTTACCAGCTCCAGACATCCCTGTCACAATCACTAAATGGAGTTTGTCTGACATGACATTCCCTCCTTTTCTTTCTACTCTACTACTGCAATCACTTCAATTTCGACTTTGACATCACGTGGCAAGCGAGCTACTTCCACCGCTGAACGAGCTGGAAAATCTGCTGAAAAGGCTGTTTTATAAACTTCGTTGAAAGCCACAAAGTCATTCATATCTTTGAGGAAACATGTCGTCTTAACCACATGATCAAAGTCTGTCCCAGCTTCTGATAAAATTGCTACAATATTTTTCAAAACCTGCTCTGTTTGTTCTTGAATGGTCTCGCCAACAATCTCGCCCGTTTCAGGCGAGAGAGGAACCTGACCAGATGCAAAGAGAAAATTGCCAACAACCTTTCCTTGAACGTAAGGTCCAATTGCAGCGGGGGCTTTATCTGTATGAATCGTTTTCATTTCTTTATCTCCTTCTATACTTCTATTTCTATTATACCAAAAAACTAGCCTATTCAGCTAGTTTTCGTGTTTTTACTGTAAATCTCCACGTCAAAAAAATCGCTCGTAACAACAGGTCAATCAAAATCGCCAGCCAGACTCCGGCGATTCCTAAACCGAGCACCTGACCTAAGACGACAACGCCTAAAACGCGCAGCCCCCACATCCCGACCGCTGTGGAGTAGAGAGGCGACTTGGTATCCCCATATCAATCCGGCTCCCAGTGATAAAACCACTTCCTGACGTACCTGATAGGCGACCGCTTCCTTGTCACCCGCACCAATAGACCGAGCAATCAGAGCTGTTGCCCCAACACCTAGAGCGATGTACACCGCCAAATAGACATTCAAAATCGTATTGGCCAACCCCACTGCCGTCACCGCTACCAGCCCTAGCTGGGCTATTAAGAGGGTATCCACAAAACCAACTAAGGTCTGAAAGATATTTTCCACCGTAGCAGGCAAGGCCAAACGAATAATTTCTTTTCCTAAACTTTCTTGCTTCATTTTCCTCTCCATAGATTTATTTAGAATAATTATAAATAAGATTCATTAAAAAAGCAAGAAAACAGACCACGTTTGTAGTCTGTTTGTATATCTATTGATTTGCTTATGGATGCAAGCGGTGCAACATACGTGGGAACGGAATAGCTTCACGGATGTGTTTTGTACCAGCGACAAATGTTACCATACGCTCGATACCGATACCAAAACCACCGTGTGGCACTGAACCGTATTTACGTAGGTCAAGGTAGAATTCGTATTCTGACTTGTCCATGCCGAGCTCATCCATCTTAGCTACCAAGGCGTCGTAGTTGTCCTCACGCATAGAACCACCGATGATTTCACCGTAACCTTCTGGAGCCAAGAGGTCCGCACAGAGCACGCGCTCTGGATTACCTGGAACTGGTTTCATGTAGAAGGCCTTGAAGCTTGCTGGATAGTTAACAACGAAAGTCGGTACACCAAAGTAGTTTGAAATCCAAGTTTCATGTGGTGATCCAAAGTCATCACCATGCTCGATGTGTTCGTAGTCTGTATCTTCATCAGCCTCATGCTCTTGCAGAAGGGTAATGGCATCATCATAAGCCACACGTTTAAACGGCTCTGCAATGTAGCGTTTGAGAGCTTCTACATCACGCTCCAGCGTTTCCAATGCTTGAGGGGCACGGTCGATAACACCTTGAATCAAGGCTTTGACATAAGCTTCTTGCAAATCAAGTGACTCGTCATGGCTGAGGAAGGAATACTCGGCATCCATCATCCAAAACTCTGTCAAGTGACGGCGGGTTTTTGATTTTTCTGCACGGAATACAGGGCCGAAGTCGAAAACACGACCAAGGGCCATGGCACCAGCTTCCAGGTAAAGCTGACCTGATTGACTGAGATAAGCTGGTTGACCAAAGTAGTCTGTTTCAAACAATTCTGTCGAATCTTCTGCCGCATTTCCAGACAAGATTGGGCTATCAAACTTGATAAAGCCATTCTTTTCAAAGAATTCATAGGTCGCATAGATGATAGCGTTACGGATTTGCTGGATAGCAACCTGCTTACGCGAACGTAACCAGAGGTGACGGTTGTCCATGAGGAAGTCCGTCCCGTGTTCTTTTGGTGTGATTGGGTAATCTTGTGACTCACCGATGACCTCGATATCTGTCACATCTAACTCATAACCAAACTTAGAACGCTCATCTTCCTTGACAATCCCTGTCACATAAACTGACGTTTCTTGACTGAGGCGTTTTGCTACATCGAACTTCTCCGCACCAGCTTCTTCACCGAATTTTTCAATGAAGTTTGGCTTGAAAGCAACTGCTTGGAAAAAGGCTGTTCCGTCACGCAATTGCAAGAAAGCCAACTTGCCCTTTCCTGACTTATTGGCAACCCAGGCACCAATGGTCACTTCTTGACCGACATAATCTTTTACTTGGTTAATCGTAATCAATTTTCTAGACATTATTGTTCCTCTTTTTATTTTTTCATAAATGTGTGTAGTCGAGCTACCGCTTCTTTTAGCGTATCCATATCCGTCGCATAGCTGAGGCGGATATTTTCAGGAGCTCCAAAACCTGCACCGGTTACCAAGGCTACTCCTACTTCTTCCAAGATAGCAGTGGTAAATTCGGTCACATCTGTGTAGCCCTTCATTTCCATAGCTTTTTTGACATTCGGGAAGAGATAGAAGGCCCCTTCTGGCTTAATCACTTCAAAACCAGGCACTTCTGCCAGCAAGGGATAAATGGTATTGAGCCGCTCTTCAAAGGCCTGACGCATGGTTTCTACCGTATCTTGCGGACCTGTAAAGGCTTCAATGGCCGCATACTGAGCAGCAGTTGTTAAGTTTGACGTCGTTTGTCCGACAATCTTACTCATGGCCGCAATAATCTCAGGATTACCAACCGCAAAACCAACCCGCCAACCTGTCATGGCATAGGCCTTGGCCACACCGTTGACCACAATAGTCTGCTGACGAATGCTTTCTGAGATACTTGAAATCGGTGTGAAGGTATTTCCATTATAAACCAAACGACCGTAAATATCGTCTGCCAAGATGAGAATATCGTGTTCTACAGCCCAGTTTCCAATAGCTTCCAATTCCTCACGGGTGTAAATCATACCAGTCGGATTGGACGGACTATTGAGCAAGAGGACCTTGGTCTTGTCTGTCCGAGCCGCTTCCAACTGGTCAACCGTTACCTTGAAATTATGTTCTTCTGTGGCAGTGACAAAAACTGGCACACCTTCGTTCATCTTAATCTGGTCGGCATAGGAAACCCAGTAAGGTGTGGGAATCAGAACCACATCGCCAGGATTGATGACTGCCGCAAAGAAGGCATAAAGGACAAACTTAGCACCTGTGGCAAGAACGACTTGATTGCGTTCGATAGAATAGCCATAGAACTTCTCAAAGTAGGTATTGACCGCGTCCTTCAATTCTGGAAGTCCTGAAGCTACCGTATAAAAACTCGCCTTACCATTTTCGATAGACTGAATGGCTGCTTCTTGGATATTCTTGGGTGTGACGAAGTCTGGCTCACCCAAGGTCAACTCTAAAACATCACGTCCCTCTGCCTTCAATGCTTTTGCACGCGCTCCTGCTGCCAGCGTGACACTTTCTTCCATTTCTAAGACACGTTTTGATAGCTTGCTCATAAGCCCTCCTTCTTGATAAAATCTCCTGTTTCAAAATTTACTAAATAATAAGCTGTCCCAGATTTGACCTCCCAAATTGGTTTGTCATCCCTAAAACCTAGAATCACCCTATCAGCTGCTGACGCACCATTTTCTTGGGCGACTTTGGTAGCTTCTTCCTCTGAAATACCTTGATTAGTTGGATAAACACGGATTTCTGAAGAACTTTCTGGTATTAAGACCCAAACCTCTTGTTTTTCTGCTGTTTCACCTAATACAGAGTAGTAAGTTTCAGATCCATTATAAATCGTCACCTGTTCCACTGTCCTTAAGTCAGCATAGGTTCGCGCTATCTTCTCAGCCTTGCTATTTATTTCCAAAAATGGATGAGTAGCATTTTCTAACAAATACAAACTAGAAAAGACCACTACTGATAGTAGCACAAAACTTCCTATAAGGTATTGATGCAGAGGTGCAAGAATAAATTTTGTTTTCTTTCTACGAGACTTTTCCATAATAGTGTTATTATACTACAAACCAGACGTTATTGCTATTGATACTCGCAAATTTCTTATTAAAGGCTCCGTTTACTTGTCACAAAAACTAATTATTGATAAAATAGAGCTATGAAACAGATAGATGAATCCCTAGAAATAAATCGTGATGCTTTACATTGTTTGGTGGTTTTTCGTCGGGCTGAAAATACCATTGTCAAACAGGAAATGGAAACTATAAAGAAATACCATCTAACACCCTGTCAATTTGGTGTACTAGAAGCACTCTACAATAAAGGCGATTTACGTATTCAAGATTTAATTGACAAGTTACTCAGCACTTCTGGAAATATGACCGTTGTTATCCGCAATATGATTCGTGATGGTTATATTACCAAAGTTCCTGACTGCGCAGATCGCCGGGCTTCTCGCATTAGTTTGACCCCATTTGGTCGTGAAACCATCGAAAAAATATTACCTGAACATTATGATAATATTGGTAACATTTTTTCCGTACTATCCACCGAAGACCAGATAGCATTGGCAGAACTATTAAAAAAATTCAAAAATGGGAGTAGGAAAGAACTCGACTAGTCTAGGAAGGTCCCCAAACTGTCTCACTTCCTAGACTGTTAAAGCCAACCAACTACTGCACTGAGAAGTTGACACGAACTCTGAGAAGTCGTGCTGGGCTTGAGCACCTCCTCCGTCCATATTAAAGCCCTTCTTTGCCATAAAATACCTTCAAAAAGCAATAGATAGTACATCTATTGCTTTTTTGAAGGCTTCATTTTAGAGGAAGAAAAGGGGCTACGAGTAGTACCTATCGCAAGGAAGGGCTGAACGATATCGACAAGTTCAAGTTCTTAAAACGCAGATTAGATAAACTCCATAGGTTCCCCTTACTTTCTTCGTACAAAGACCAGTTTCTGTGATTGAGATAGGCTTTCTGCATATTGGAAGCCATCAAACGTTAACTCCATAAGGCTGTTTAAATCGGTTATCTGTTCCTGGGCCATGAGAGAAACAAGGCGACCTCGGCCTTTTTTTGATATTGTCGAGTGTATTTTTTGCTGTCCATCTTTTTCCTCCACAAATACAATCCGAACCAATCGCTTTTGAATCCTTGGAGAAAAGACTTGTTCAAATTCTGAGGACAACAAAGAAATCAGCAATTCATCCCCCTCTACTAAGCGGTCATACTGCTCTCTCCAGTATAATTTTAGGGATTTTCCTTCAATCTCTAGACTTCCTTGAAAATCTAAACGATGAGGTGCAATATATTCAAACGGAGAAATCAAACCATACAATCCTGTAGCAAGACGTACATGTTTTGCCAGATAACGTTCTTCATCCAAAGTCAAATCGTAGCGCTTCATATAACGATACATGAGACCATCATAAAGTTTAAAGGCAGGATAAGACCTGCCCTGTCCTTGTCGAATGCGTTCCCATCGATCAGCTTCTAATTGAGCGCGGTCTTCACTTATTTTGTAAAATTTTGCTAAATCAATTAAGGGGTGACTTGCAAGTTTCTCCACTACCTGCTGGCTGTGAGCAGACAAAGGAGAGAACGGCTGATTATCCAGATTAGTATTCAGTTCTTTGGCATTTGGAAGTAGTATTTTCATATAATTAGTATATCATAATTACAGACTTTTCAGACTTCTTTAGATTTCAACCCGCACTGTCCAACTATCGAAACCTCCTTTTCGATACCACATAACCCTTGCCTTATCAGCCTATTTAGGCTACAATAAAAAAAAAAAAACTGTATGGGGACAGATCATGACCATTTACCAAACGATCATACAAGATATTCTGACTGGCATTGAGCGTCAAGACTATAAACGTGGGCAAAAATTACCCTCTATCCGACAATTAAGTCAAACCTACCACTGTAGCAAGGACACTGTTCAAAAAGCTCTGAAAGAACTCCAATATCAACACCGCATCTATGCCGTAGAAAAGAGCGGATACTACATCTTAGACGACCCTGACTTTCAAAATAAGAGCTTAGAGCTAAACCCTGAAGATTTTCAACAATTGCCTTACAAGGACTTCCAAGCCTGCCTCAGCGAAACTTTGGTTGGTCGCGAAAACTATCTTTTCAATTACTATCACCAACAAGAGGGATTAGAAGAATTGATTGAATCCTTACAAGGCTTACTAACCGATTATCATGTCTATACAAAAAAAGACCAACTGGTCATCACAGCAGGTAGCCAACAAGCTCTATATATTCTCAGTCAGATAGACTTTGGTCCTGACCGAACAGATATCTTGCTGGAAAGTCCTACTTACCACCGTATGCACCATTTAGTTGAAAAACAAGGGCTTCCTTATCAAACTATTGAGCGTACATTTGCAGGGATTGATTTAGAAGAGCTAGAACAAATTTTCCGAACAGGTAAAATTAAGTTTTTCTATACCATTCCCCGACTGCATAATCCTCTAGGAACTAGCTACGATACGAGCACTTTAAAAAAGATTGTAGACTTAGCTGCTCGCTACCAGGTTTATCTGGTAGAAGATGATTACTTAGCAGACTTCGACACACAAAAAGCACTACCCCTACACTATTTAGATACACATGATTTAGTAATCTACATAAAATCTTTTACACCTACTTTATTTCCTGCCTTACGATTAGGTGGAATTGCTCTCCCTACCCAACTACAAGAAAACTTTCTGCAATACAAAAGCCTAATTGATTACGACACCAATCTTATCATGCAAAAAGCCTTATCTCTTTATATTGACAATGGCATGTTTGCAAGAAATAACCAACACTTGCGCGACCTAGCCAACCAAACAGAACGAAATATAGTGGAGATAATGAAGCAGACTGCACTTGATTTCCCTTACCAAGTGACAAGAAACCAGCTAACGATAGAATTGCCTATCAGCCATCTAACTGCCCCTATTAAACAGAATAAATTGCAGGCGCGATTAATTGAAAGCCTATCTCACTACTATCTGCAAATGAACTTTGATGAAACATTTACAGAACGGTTAAAACAATTAAAGCAGCTAATCGGCAAAAAACAGCCCTAGCTTTTTATCAATCCAGCTGCCCTCCAATCACCTCTAATTGCTCCAGACCACCTAGATCGTAAACATGCTGAAAACCTTCTTGGCGAAAGAGTTTGGTAGCCTTAGCAGAACACACACTAGTTTTGCAGTATATGTAAATCGGTGTTTCTTTATCTAAATCTGGAAACTTGCTTACCTCTAAGTTCATCAGAGGGAGGTTTTCAGCAAATTCAAAATGCCCCAACTGGTAACTCACTATATCACGAGTATCGTAAAGTTTAGCGCCATTTGTTACTGCATCAGTCGCTTGCTGGTAATCAATCTGATAGCGTCTAGCATCTACACCAGCCTTACTCCAATCAATTGACTGACGATACTGGTAAATCAGCTTCTTTTCTTGTAAAACCTCTTCATTACCATCCTGTCCTAAAAAACAGACAAAGCCAATTAGACAGGTAGAGAGAAGGAAGACAACTAGTGCATACTTTTTCATGTAACCACCTCAAAAACAGGTTGGCTAAGCCGACCTGTTTTATCATTTTAAATTTCATACCCCATCAGCAATCCACCCTCTTCAGCGTAAAATGAGCATAGACCAGATGTTACGACAAAGTTGATGGCTACTTTAGGAAAGTGTTCTTTGACAATATCTGAAAATTGTTGACAAAACTTCTCATTGTTGCGGTGAGCAATAATGATACGTCCACCTTTGTAGCCGGATTTTTTCAATTCTTCCCAGGCAGCCTTAACTGCTTTTTTATGACCTCTCGCTCTTTGAAGTAATTCTAACTTGCCATCTTGGCTTGCTTCTCCGACCATGCGAATATTAAGAAGTCCAACCAGCGTCCCGAGCAACTTACTTAAACGGCCATTTTTCACTAGATTATCTACTTTTTCAAGAACAAAAAGAAGTTTTGTTTGTTGTTGATAAGCTGAAATCTCTTCTACAACTGTAGCAAAGGATTTTCCATCTCTAATTAGCTGGTTGACTTTCTCAACAAGAAGATCCATCTCTCCGCCAGCTGAAAGACTATCAATTAGATGAATTTTTGCTTCTGGGTGCTCCTCTAAATACATATCTCGTGCTACTCGTGCACTGTTAAAACTGCCTGACAAGCTTCCTGTAATCGTAACCACAATGATATTTTCAGCACCATCAAATGCTAATTTATAAGCTTGTGGGCTTGGGCAAGCAGAACTAGCTGCTGTTGATGAGCCGTACATTTCTGCCATCATTCGATCTTTATCCAAGTCTGGCCCATCCACAAATGTCTCTTCTCCCACTTGTATTGTCAGTGGAACATTCACAAATTCTGTATCTGTAGCCAACTGAGGTAAGGAATAGAGGTCACAACCTGAATCTGCAATTATTTTCCATTTGACCATGTGATTTCCAACTTTCTGATTGTTTTCCTTTTACTTTTTTATTTGACAAGCAAAATATCTTACTCTACAATTATACCATGAAAGTAATTCATCTGAAAGCATTTTCCATCAGATGTAACAAGAAAGGAAAACTATGGAACCGCGTAAGATTCATCCTAAATCCTTGAAAAATCTCAGTCAATCAAACAAAGAAATGAACCAACTAACTAGAGAAGCCATCGAGACCGCTCTGCTATTTCTCCTAGAGAAAAAAGAGTTGAAACAGATTTCTGTTTCAGAGCTCGCCCGCAAAGCTGGCGTATCACGAAACGCCTTTTACCGTAACTATAAATCCAAGGAAGACATTTTAGAAGCTTATTACGAGCGAACTTCCAAACAATGGAAGAAAAAATGGCAACGTATACAAGCCAAAGTACAAAGAGAGGGTGTACAACAAAGTTTTGCAGACTTCATTCAGCAACAACGTTCAAACGCCGAAAAGAGTAAAACATTGGTCAATGTGAGCCAATGGATTAGAGAAAAAACAAGGCGAGACTAATTCGTAGAAGAGCAACTTGTGTTACTAATTTTCAAAGGTAATCCATCGTAAAAATAAGAGCCTAGGTACTCAATTTCCTGGCTCTTTTCTAATGCGCTTCTGTCAAATTTTCCAAAAAAAATTCCACATCTAAATAAGTTAGTTGCTTATGGCTGTATCGAATCCTCTTTTCTTCTCTCAACTGCTTCAAAACATGACTAGCAGTCTCTCTGGTCGTTGCTGCCAAACGAGAAATTTCTTGAATGTGGATATCAAAAGGTAATGTATCGAGCTGGTCACGCTGGCAAATATCCCAGTATAGAAGGGCCAATATTTGTACAACTCTCTCACTTGCTTTTGAAATCATCGCATTTCGTAAACGCAACTCCTGAAATTTCAAAATCTTTGATAATTTGCGATTGATATAAACTAGCTGGGCAGGATTTTTTCTCGCCAATTCCTCATACAAGGCCATCGGTACAATAAAATACTCCAAATCTGTCGTTGCAATAGCCGTATAGTGATAATAAGGATTGTAGAAAATATCCCCAAATGGAAATGCTCCTCCTTCTCGAATATAATCCAGGTAGGAATAGGTATCTGTCTCATCATATTGCTCAATCCGAGCATATCCTTTTAGTAAAACAAATAAGTATTCTCGTTTATCGCCTGCATAGAAAAAAATCTGCCCCTTTGGAATTTTTCGAAAACGAATCTCCCTTGCCAGCCGATCAAAGTCTTCAACCGGCAGGCAGGAAAATGAAGGGTGATGTTTCAAGAATTGATAATGTTCCCTGTTTATCATAACTCCTCCTCCGAATTGATTATACTAACATTAGTATAGCAAAAATCCATATTTTTTGGAAGCGATATCATACTCATGGTATTAAAAAAGTAGCCGAAGCTACTTTCAGATGGAATAAGCCAATTCTTATCGCTTTAAACATAAAGAAAGAGAGAACGAATTTCGTCCTCTCTAGGTGTTAGCTGCTTTTCATCTACCCACTACAGTTGACAAAAAATCCGACTCACTTACTTCGTTTTTTTCTCTTTACCTTTCCAAGTAAGAGTTCCAGCCAGGATGCCAAGTCCAAGGACAGCCAATCCTACAGATTCTACGACACCAGTGCTTGGGAGAATGGTTGTACGCTTGTTTGGAGTCGTTGTTTCAGGGTCAGAAGTGGCTTCTTGATTGGAGAAACTTGGAGTCGTTGTATCAGTGTCAGAAGAGACAGAGAGACAGCTTGATTAGATGAACTTGGAGTTGTTGCATCAGTGTCAGGAGAGACAGCTTGATTATATGAACTTGGAGTTGTTGCATCAGTGTCAGGAGAGACAGCTTGATTAGATGAACTTGGAGTCGTTGTGCTCGAACTTGATTCCGGAACTTCCTCATAAACGTAAGTTCGATCGCCGTTTAATTCTTCTCGAGTTTCTACAAGTTTATATCCTTCAAAGGTTTTAGCCTCAGTCAAGCCATACTCTTTTGTCGCAAGCTCCGTCCCATCTACTTTGAAAAAGTTGGTGTAGTCAATGCCGACACGAAGTTGGCGATCTATTGTTGGATATAGATGTGATAAATTGCTATTCAAAGTAACAGATCCCCACTCGAACGTTTCTGGTAAAAAATTCCCATTAGCTTCCCCAATGAGTTTAGCTACCTCAATGAGTTTATCGCCGTAGGTACCCATAACGTCATTGTAGATACGGTCAGATGTAAATTGCTTATAGTTGCTAGCGTTGACTGTCGGATTGTTGCCTTCATAATTATAGACAATTCCAAAGTTGAAATTAAGTTTTCCAATACTACCTGCCGTATCTTCAACAATTTCACCTGTCTTCAGGGTTTTATCAATAGTAACGATGGAGTCATAAGGTAGGTCCTCTCTAATAGGAATATATATGTTCCAATAATTACCAGCTACTGTACCACCATCATAGTGTTCAAGACCGTTACCACCTCCTGATGTAGCTATCCAATAGTATTCTTCGGAGTTATGAATCTTAAAGCGAGGATCCGTTGCTTCCACCGGTATGTCAAGTGGGAATTGATTTTCCCAAAAGTAATACACATACTTAACATTACCACGAACGTCAGATTGCATGAGAACGTTTTCAACAACTTCCTCACTATTATCATCTACGTTTTGAACGATTGCTTTTTTAATGAAGTACCAACTAACACCTCCCTCATAATTCTCACCAACAAGTCCGTAAGCTTCAATAGAATCAAAATCTTTGAACCTAAATCGAACACTTTCTCCGTTAATATATCGATAAAATTCGACATTTTCGAGAGCTGTTGGTAAATCAATTGTTTCTCCAGTTAAGAAAAACGAGGTGTAGTTATCGATACCAGGGAAAACATAGGAAATCGGAGAAGGCTGTGGTAAAGTAATCTTCCCAAGGCTGATTTTCTCCCCATGTTTTGGTTTGGTTTCCAAGAAAGCTTCGACTTTTGATTGTTCTTCTTGTGTCAGGCTAGCAGTGTCTGCAAGTACAGTAGCGACATTGGAAGTAGTGAGTAAGAGAGTGGTGCTGAGTGCGAGGGATGCAACACCGAGTTTCGTTTTACGTAGACTATAAGTATGTTGTTTCATATGTAGGTATATTATTCCTTTTCTAGGCAGTCCTATAAAAGTCCACCATAAATTGTTTTCTTTTTTTGTCAAACGGCAATTGATTGATGATGTAATAATATCCGACTAATCGATTTGCGATGACCTTCTGTATGCGTTTCAGATAGGCATCACCAATGTCATTTTGAGGGATATTGTGAATCTGTACCGTCCAAAATGTTTGAATAAAGAGTGTGGTAATCAAGAGATTTACTTCACGATCCATTTCAGGTGTGAGGTGAGAAAAGATAAACTGAAAGACTTTGTCCAGAATGAGGTGACGCTCATCGATAACAGTCATGATGGACGTTTCATTGGTCTGGTCATAGTAGTACAAGGATTGGTTGACATAATAAAGTTTTCCTGCCTTGGCAACTAAGATAGGCCAGAGGGACAAATCTTCATAGTAGGCGTCTTCCATATAGGCTAACCCATCAAATAATGTCTTATCATATAGTGCAGTTGGGCGGAGTGGGAACAACCATGTTGCCCCCCGAATAGAAACAACTTGATCCTCTTTTCCTGAATAGGCAATGGAACTTTTCTCTCCGTAATAGAATTCAAAATTCGACTTGCAAATCCGATAGCCTTTTTCAATCCCTTTTGCTAACTCTTCGATATAAACACGAATACTTCACTTTATGAACAAATTAGGCTGATTTTGACATCCATGAATTCCCCCCCCAAAAAAAAATTGAAGATAAATGATATCAATATTATTATACTAATTCTTGTTAAATTTTGCAAACGTTTCCTCGACATACGCATGAAAAAATTTTTACCGATTGTTCGGACCTACTAAAAAAATCCCAGCTTGAAACAAGCTAGGATTCCTATTTAGAGTCACCTTTCTTTAGGACACATTAGTTGCTAAGAGCTGCTTTGTAAAGCTCATCTACTTTAACCCAATTGATGATTTCAAAGAAGGCTTTAATGTAGTTTGGACGGACATTGCGGTAATTGAGGTAGTAGGCATGCTCCCAAACGTCGAGTGCCAAGATTGGTTTCAGACCCTGCATGATTGGAGTATCTTGGTTAGCTGTTGAGATAACTTCTAACTTACCTTCTTTATTAACAACTAGGAAAGCCCAACCTGAGCCAAAGCGAGTTGTTGCAGCTGCTGTGAAAGCGTCTTTGAAAGCTTCAAATGAACCGAAGTTTGCATCGATTGCAGCTGCCAATTCAGCAGAGATTTCTGTTTTTTCAGGTGAAAGTAATTCCCAGAAAAGTGCGTGGTTGAGGTGACCACCACCATTATTGATGAGAGCTTGACGGATATCCGCTGGAATGCTCTCTACATCGGACAAGAGCGCTTCCAAGTCTTCACCAATCTCAGGGTGTTTTTCAAGAGCAGCATTTGCATTTGCCACATAAGTCGCATGGTGCTTATCATGGTGCAATGTCATTGTCTCCGCATCAATGTGTGGCTCCAAGGCATCGTATGCATATGGTAGTTCTGGTAAAATAATTGCCATTTCTTTTTCTCCTATACTATTTGATATCTTTAGTTTACTCTAGCGAAAGTGTTTTTTCAATTTTTTTGTCTGAAAATCACGAAGTAGCAATTTTCAACAAGGCTAAGTCAAATAGGTAGTCTTTATCAAACTGCCCTGTCTTAATCTTAAAATCTGTTTCGATTAGTAATTTCACCACTTTTTTCAAAAAAACAATCGATAACTGACGAGAATCTCGTAAAGCGAATTTTACTTGATAAGGATTCACCTTGCGACCAGTTGCTTCCGACAATGCTACGACGATTTGCTGTTCCCCTTTTCCCTGTTTTTTTAACAGTTGCACTTGCAAATAAGTCCGAAATTGAGTCAACATGATAGCAATGAGTTTTATTTCGTCTTCTCCCTGCAACCGTAAGTCACGTACCAGATTGCGAGCCTCGTCCATCTTTGAGTGTAAAACTAACTGAGTCAAGTCAAAAATATTGTCTTGCAAGGTTTTTGGAATGACTGACTCTATATCCGCTACCGAAATCGTACTTGTCCCTTTGAAAGTACTGAGAAATTGCAGATTTTTCGTCAGTTCTGAAAAATCAAAGTTTGACTTATTCAGCAGATGCTCAAAAGCTCTTGAATCTAGATTCAAGCCTAATTTTTCTACCTGTTCTTGAAAGTAAGCTCGTAAGTCCGTTTCCTTGAGCGGATTGGCTTCAAAAATCAAACCATCTCGTTTGAGAATTTTGACTAGTCTCCGTTTGTTATCAAGCTTCCCTGGTGCTAAGATAACCAGACGTGTTGTTTCAACTGGATTCTCTAAATACTTCTCAAACTGTTTTAACTCCTCATCACTCAAATAACGTTTTTTATCTGTGGTAATGTCTGAAAAGTAATCCAATACAACAATTTTTTCATTGGCAAAAAAGGGAAGAGATACCATATCAAGCTCGACTTGCGTGTAATCAGATTCAGATAGGTCAAAGTAAGTGTAACTTAAATCAGCCACATCAAAATCAATTACTTCTAAAAGTCTGTCTTTGGCTATCTGATATTGCCCCATATCTTCGCCTGCTAACACTGTCAATAGACCAAGCTTATCCTTATTCAATTCTTCAAGCTGATTGAGAACTGTCATGACTTCTCCTCTCTACTCCTTTGATACCACATAAGAAAAGTGATAAAGAATACTAATGCACTAACAATTTCAGCAATATACCACGGTTCATTCTTTTCTGAAGAGACCGTCTTAACTGCTATTTTTTTCTCTACTAAAGACACTCCATAACTAGGGTCAACAGTCAAGGCTAAACCAAGCATTGAGTTTCTAATTTCAAGAGAAGGCGCTTCTTCTTTTTGGGCCAACCCATATAAATCACTGGCAACCTCAACGGTCACACCCTTAACCTCTATTTGTCCTTTACTTGCTACTATTTGCCGGCTATAGGTGGCAAAAGTATTCTCCAGCAGAGCATTGGCAAAATAATGACGGATATATTCTCCATTCTCATTATCCCACTGACTAGCTCCAAAAATGATACAAATCAATCGCACATCACCACGTTTTGCAGTCACAATCGTATTGTAATCTGCCGTAGGACTAGACCCTGTTTTTAGACCATCTACTCCCTCTATCCCTGCCTTTTCATCCCCAGATAGCGAGTGGTTAGATGATGTCAATACTTGCTCCTGTTCAGTCCCCGCCATAATAGTCACTGATCTCTGACTGGTAAACGTCAAAATCTCTGGATAGTCCTTTAGTAAACGATAAGTCAATATTGCCATATCCTTAGCCGTTGAAGTACTTGGAGCTGTCGCATCATATCCATCTGGTTGATAATAACCATCAAATGACTCTGCTGTAGCACCAGTAGCATTTGTAAAGTATGTTTGGCTCATCCCTAAGTCTTGTGCAGTCTGATTCATCAAGTCCAAAAACGAGTGATCCCCACCTGTGTGAATGGCATGGGCCAGCATCAAGGTCGCACCATTTGAAGACTGAACCATCGTCATGCTCAGTAAATCCCTAACCGTATAGCGAACACCTGATACAATTTGACTATTACTCAAAGCATAAATATCCGCAATCGCCTGATCCGTTTCATTTGCTGTTACCTCTGTGTCTAAGCTAATAACACCATTAGAAATCGCCTGAAAAGTAAGATAGGCTACCATTGCCTTAGTAGTACTTGCTGGATCATGTACAGTCTCACTACCGAAATCATATAGGATTTGGCCAGACTCCGCATCAATCACAATCGCTCCTGTCGGAACATCTTCTGCAGTCACTGAATAACCAGCTTTCTGAGTTATTGCTAGCAAATCTTCCTGAGCAAGTACCTTATCATCAGTCACTAAGCTACAAAATAGCAACAAGCCCAGCAATAGTTGCTTCTGCATTCTCTTCATCTTATGTCTCATACTATCGATTCTCTCCAAACACTCTCCTATTTTATCATAAAACAAGATATTTTCACCTCCGAAGACAAACTCTAAGGGGAACTATCTTTATTCCTATCATTAAGTACGTCACTTCGTAACGCAAAAAAGAGGCCTAGAGAGCCTCTTTGTAAGGAGATTATGAAAAATATTTAGGATTGGGAGTGGGACAGAACTCAAATAATTATAGAGAGTTCGTCAACAAGTTCATATTTCCAGTTGTTGAGCTGAAACAGTCTATCCCCAGACTGTTTCACTCCCACCCCCGCATAGCTCCAAAGGTTTGGGGAACCTTTGGAGGTCGGAGATAGAGCGAACAGAGTTCGCTACAAAACAGTCAGAGTAGTGACTGTTGGAGGTTGGAAATGGAGCGAACTTTGTTCGCATCAGCCATAGAGGCCAGATGTGGAGTGTAAAACACGAACAAATCTTCCAATCAACCACTGCGCTGAGATGTTGACTCCACTTTAGAGAAGTGAGGCTATTATAACGTCCCCTCCTCTTTTTCTCATCAGTCTTGGGACTGATTCTCTTCTTTTTTTGCAAAATAATCTCGGACAATTGGCGCAACTTCTTTTCCGTAGAGTTCGATAGCACGGAGGACATCTTCATGTGACATTGAGCCGATTGGGAGATGGAGGAAGAAACGGTCCAAGTCAAGTGTTTCAATAGTCTTGATAATTTTTTCAGCGACTCGTTTTGGATCTCCGACGATGGTTGCTCCTTCGTCTGTCAGAGAGTAGAGATATTGCGCCTTGGTCATCTCGCTCCAATGTGGGCGGTCTTTGGCAATATTGTCCGTAATTACTTTGGTTGGGTGATAGTACTCTTCTACTGCCTTGTCATGATCATCTGCAATCCAACCCCATGAATGTGCTGCAACCTTTGTTTTCTTCGGATCATGACCTGAGTTGCGAGCAACCTTGCGATAAGCATCGACTAAAGGTTTAAAGCGATGGGCACCTGTACCAATGACTGCATACACGATTGGCAGGCCTTTCTTAGCAATCTTGATGGTGGATTCTACATTGCCCCCAGTTGCCACCCAAATGGGAAAATCTTCCTGAACAGGACGTGGATAGACTGGCTTATTATCGACTGACTGGGTAAAATGCCCATCCCACTTGAGATTGGTTTCCTTGTCGATTTCCAGAAGCATATCTAGCTTTTCATCGAAGA
The DNA here is from genome assembly GCF_024509525.1 of Streptococcus suis. Lineage (GTDB taxonomy): Bacteria > Bacillota > Bacilli > Lactobacillales > Streptococcaceae > Streptococcus > Streptococcus suis_AC. The sequence continues at coordinate 59,857 of NZ_JAMWEM010000010.1, read as the reverse complement.
GTTCTTCATAGTCGTGGAGATCATAGCCAAACAAGGGGAATGACTCCGTAAAGGAACCACGACCCGCCATGATTTCTGCTCTGCCATTTGACAAAGCATCAATGGTGGTGTACTGCTGATAGAGCCTTACAGGGTCCATGGAGGAAAGGATTGAAACTGCTGATGTTAACTTGATATGCTTGGTATTGACGGCACCAGCTGCCAGCACAATCTCAGGTGCAGAAACCGCAAAATCTTCTCGGTGATGCTCCCCTATCCCATAGACATCTAGCCCCACCGCATCTGCTAGCTCGATCTCTTTGACCAGTTGACGAATCCGCTCGTCGTGGCTGTATGTCTCACCTGTGTTTTCTAGTGGTGTTGTTTCACCAAATGTTGAAATACCTAATTCTACCATGATGTGTTCTCCTTTGGTACTTTTATTTTAACGATGTTTGCATTTTATCTTTAATTAGTGATATTGTCAAGCGGTTTGCTCACAAGAAAAAACGACTAGGAAGACCTAATCGTTTTAGATTGTTATTCGTAGCGAAGTGCTTCAATCGGATCCAATTTAGATGCTTTATTTGCTGGTAAAACACCAAATACAATTCCGACAATGGCTGAGAAGGCTAGGCTACCTAGCACAACTGGGATAGAGATTTCCGCAGTCATCATTTCTCCCATTGCCTTGCTGACATTTAATAAGAAGACTATCAATTGTGCTATTGCTAAACCGATTACACCACCTAAGGTTGTTAGCACCATGGCTTCAATCAAGAATTGAATAAGGATATTCCCTCTAGTCGCTCCCAACGCTTTACGAAGACCAATTTCGCGAGTCCGCTCTGTGACAGATACCAGCATAATATTCATAACACCGATACCACCTACTAGCAGAGAGATACCCGCAACCGCTCCGATAAAGGTTGTAATAATTCCCATCTGCGATTTGAATTCATCTAACATTGCTGACATGTCATAAACTTCATAACGTGCTTCTTTCAAGCCTGTTACTTGTGTCAAATAAGCAGCCGCGGCTTTACCTGTTTCTGAAGCTTTTGATAAGTCATCCACATGGACATAGAGCCCACTATTTTCCTTCATTCCGGTCTCCGCAGCTAACTGCGTATTGGTCATAATAGCACTGCCACCTGAGTTCATTCCAAACAAGGCACTACCTGCATTTGGTTCTTCATACACTCCGACCACAAGGTATGAATTTTGATTGAGTGTAACTGTTTGGTTCAAAGCAGCTTCTGATGAGCCGAATAATTTACCTGCTAGAACTGAGTCTAAAATAATAATTCGTGCATAGTGGCTGTAATCATCTTGAGAAAATTTCCGACCATTCAGGATTTTTAAGTCTTTTACATCAAAGTAAGATTGACTAACACCGTTAATAGTGACATTTTCTGCTTTTTTACTTCCAGAAGAGACCTCAGCCATATTAGATATTTTAACGTAATAATTGCTGATGCCATCAATTTCCAAAAGCCCTTTCAACATAGAATCCGTCAAATCTGGTTCTTCTTCCATAGACACTTCTCCGCCACCAATACTACCGAAGATTCCAGTTGTTCCTGCACCTTCTGGAGCAATATAGTTGGTAAAGTATACCTCTACATTATTTTGATCTCCAGAAAGTGACTTTTCCACACTCTTACTCATCCCGTTCCCCATCGCAACGATGATGACGACAGAGGCTACACCAATGATGATACCCAACATAGTTAGAAGAGACCGCATCTTGTGAGCTAGAATTGATTTTAATGCAAACTTCCAATTCTCCATTTCTAGTCCTCCTTCCATCTATCTTCAGTGATAACACCATCGCGTAACACGATTGTGCGCTGGGCATATTCTGCAATTTCTGGTTCGTGGGTAACCATAATAATAGTTTTTCCCTCTCGATTGAGCTCAGTCAGTAAATCCATAATCTGAGCACCTGTCTTCGTATCCAAGGCTCCTGTTGGTTCATCAGCTAGGATAATAGAAGGACTATTTACTAAAGCACGCGCAATAGCTACCCGCTGCTTCTGCCCACCTGAAAGTTCTGATGGAAGGTGATGCATCCGTTCAGCCAATTCAACTTTTTCTAAAAATTGCTGCGCAAGATTTTTTCGCTTGCTTGCTGGCACACCAGCATAGATAAGAGGCAGTTCTACATTTTGTAAAGCATTAAGCTTCGAAAGAAGGAAAAATTGCTGGAAAACAAATCCAATTTGATTATTGCGGACTTGGGCTAATTTTTTCTCTGACAAATGACTAACTTCTGTCTCTTCTAAGATATACTCACCCGAACTTGAGCGATCCAAGAGGCCAATAATATTCATCAGAGTCGATTTCCCTGAGCCAGATGGCCCCATTATCGCTACAAATTCCCCTTCATTTACGGTTAAATCAACATCTTTCAAAACGCGAAGTTCTTGATCACCATTTTTGTAGCTTTTATTTATATTACTTAGCTTAATTAACTGTTTCGTCATAGGCTTCAACCTCTTTTCCGTCTTCCAAGCTGTCATTTGGAATGGAGATTACTTGGTCGCCTGCGGTCAAACCTGCAGTTACTTCTTGGTTGATAGCATCTGCATTTCCAAGTGTGACTTCAACTTTCTTAGCTTTTCCATCAACGATAGTCCATACATAGGCTTTATCATCTTCCATTGTAACAGCTGTCACTGGAACAAGAATAGACTTGCTAGCATTAACCACTTCGATGTTCACTGAGAATCCTTGTTTCAATTCGCCAGCCTCACTAGTAATCGCTACTTTAAATGGATATTTAGCTCCAGAGTTATTTCCGCCTGTAGCACCTGTAGTAGCTACTTGATTGCCTTCTGGATAATTTGAAATATAGGTAATTTTCCCTGTCCACACTTTATCTGGGTAAACTTTTGAAGTTACTTTTACCTCTTGGTCTACTGAAAGATTCGCAAGATCATACTCTGTCAAGCTACCAGTAATTTGCAAACTTCCTTGGTTTACCACGTGAACAACAGTCTGGCTAGTACTAGTATTTGATTTTGATACAGACTTATTAATTTCTACTACTGTACCTGCTACAGTGCTGGTTACAGTCGCTTCATTGAGAGCTTTCGCTGCCTTATCAACAGTAGCTTGCGCATCAGCATACGAATCATTCAAATCTTGCAATTGTGCATTCACACTACGTTGTGCACTTGCAGTTGCAGAACTATCTGTCGCCTCATCTCCAGTCAATTCTACAGTTTGACCATTGGTACGAAGATCATGAATCTGACGTCCTACTTTATCACGCGCACGAACAGCAGTATCATATGCAGCCTGTAACTCTGCAGTATCATACTGAACAAGGGGAGTTCCTACTTGTACTTGATCGCCTTGGCCAACTAAAACTGCAGTCAAATCTCCTTTAGAGCTATCATAGTAAACATACTGCTCTTCAGCCGCCGAAACAGTCCCAGATAACAAGGTCGAGGAAGCGATAGAACCTTCCTTAACAACAGTATAACTGAGCGATTGACTCGCTGCACCTTCTGAAGGGGTAGACGAGCTACCTCCAAAATAGAGAGCTCCACCTATCAAGGCCACCGCTGCCACACCTAAACCTGAAAACAAAGCAATCTTAGCTTTTTTCGTCTTTAACATATCGATTCTCCTTTATTAAGAAATCTTAATGAGCTTCCGCTCTTGTGTTGGATATATAATACACCAATACACAAAAAAATGCAAGCCCTTTTATTAAAAATTGTAACTTATTTCCTAAAAAGATGTAAGTCCTTTTTCCTTACAATATACTTACAGTTTTGTAAGAATGACCGTAGCAGATTTTTGCAGATAAGTTTCAAAAACGATACAATATGACAAAAGAAAGGTAAAAACCAGAAGGAGAAAGATTCGATGAAAAAAGTTGATTTGATTATAATCGGGGGTGGTAGCGGAGGTATTGCTACTGCTAACCGCGCTGCTAGTTATGGTGCTAAGGTAGTGGTTATAGAGGGAAATCTCCTCGGCGGTACCTGTGTCAATGTAGGTTGTGTCCCTAAAAAGATTATGTGGTATGGTGCCTCCATAGCAGAAGTTTTTCAGCACTACGGGGCAGAATACGGATTCACAACAACCGATGTTCACTTTGATTTTTCTGTATTAAAGAAACACCGTGATGCTTATATTAAGCGATCGCGTACCTCTTATGAAAATACCTTTTCTCTAAATGGTGTAGAAGTCATCGAAGGATATGCACACTTTCTCACTCCACATACTATTGAGGTAAACGGCGAGCAGATAGAGGCAGAACATATTGTCATTGCTACCGGAGCACAACCAATTATTCCAGACATTCCTGGAAAGGAGTTAGGATTGACCTCAGACGATGTCTTTAATTGGGAAAAACTCCCTTCTTCAGTCGCAATCATTGGAGCTGGGTATATCGCTGTGGAGTTAGCTGGTGTTCTACATCAGTTAGGTGTTCAAACAGATCTCTTCGTTCGTAAAGATCGCCCCTTGCGAAGTTTTGATTCTTACATTACTGATGCTCTTATGGATGAAATGAGACGCACGAATCTTTCCTTGCACACTCATAAAATTCCTAGTCATTTAGAAAAAACAACGAATGGTCATGTTCGTATTACCTTCGAGGATGGCAGCTCTCATACAGCAGAAAAACTTATCTGGGCTGTTGGACGAAAACCAAGAACGACAGGTTTAGGTATTGAAAAAGCTGGAATAAAGTTGACTACTTCCGGACATATAGCTGTCAATGCTTATCAGGAAACCACTACTTCTGGAATCTATGCTTTAGGAGACGTCACGGGTGAAAAAGAATTAACACCTGTAGCAATCAAGACTGGTCGACAATTAGCTGAGCGACTATTTAACCATAAACCAGAAGCAAAAATGGATTACTCTAATATTCCGACAGTGGTCTTCTCGCATCCAGCTATTGGTACTGTTGGCTTGACCCAAGAAGAAGCAGAGAAAATATATGGCTTAGATCAAATCAAGACCTACACTTCTAGCTTTACGTCTATGTATACTGCGCTCGCTGACAATAGACAGGCTGCAAAATTTAAGCTCATTACAGCTGGACCAGAAGAAACAGTGGTCGGACTCCATGGTATCGGCTACGGAGTTGATGAGATGATTCAAGGATTTGCTGTTGCTATCAAAATGGGAGCTACCAAGGCAGACTTTGATGCTACAGTAGCCATTCATCCGACTGGATCTGAAGAATTCGTCACTATGCGATAGGTAAAATACCAAAAAATCCTCGTTCTTGCAAAACGAGGATTTTTACATTGAATTTACTGTGTCTATCATAGCTTGTGCCAGCAAATCGTATCCTTGAGAACCAAAATGCAGACCATCATCAAGACTGCCTTCAAGTAGGATCTCTACCGGAATTGGACTAGTCTCAAATATTTCCACAAGGGAAATAAATTTAGAACCACATGTCAAAACAACTTGTTTCAATGCCTGTTCATATCTTTCTACTAGCCGATTAGTTCGGTAGAATTGCTTACTTTGATCCACAGGTGGAGGTCCAATCAGGCAGATTTTTTCCATCAGACAGACTTGGCTTACGCAGGTGAGAATTTCTCTCACATTTTCACTAAATTCCGGTAAAGGAGTCTGTTGATTTGTCGCTAAATCGTTGCTACCCAGTATAATAAAAACAAAATCATAGTTTTGTAATTCAGACTTCCGAAGTTGCTGCAAAAGACTAGCACTAGTTGCACCAGAAATGGATGAATTTTGAACATCCCATGCTGGATATTTCCCTTCAAGTGACCATTCAATATGTGGCCTATCTTTTCCTTCCTTACGTGCAAAATGACTATCGCCTAATAGCAATATTTTCATGTGAATCCCTCCCTATTTCTCCACTAACTTCAATGCAGCTGCTTTGTCTAATACCAGATGCGTAATGTAGTCTTTTTTGAGAAGGGCTAATAAGGCAGGTAAACGCTTTTTAGAAGGGAGGATGGTGACAACTGTCGGAATTTTTGCCAATAAATCCAATGGAATTGCAACTGTTCTACGATTTACAGTCGTTTTAAGCTCATCACCATTTCGATCAAAAAATCTTCCACAAAGATCTCCAACCGCTTCAAAAGCCATCAGTTCCTCTAAATCTTGCTTGCTGAGTATTTGACGCCATTGACTCCAACTATTCATACTACCGATTGCCGTAACAACCATATCTAGAGTAGACCACTTTTCTCGAATTTTTTCAAATGCTATATCCAGTTCTAATTTCTTTTTCACTGCAACATCCGATTCAACAGCATGAGCTTGAATATAATAAGGTTGCCCTTCTATCTGTTGACTGAGATTATATACAAGTTCATTTACATGGTGATTTAAGTGGCTATGACCTGCTCCTCCCACCAAAGGAATAACTTTTGCTCCCAACTGTCGCTTAATCTGCAGTGCAGCGATTAATTTAGTCATTGTATCGCCCCAAGATAAGCCGATTGTTTTCTGCTTGCCAAGTTCCGAATTGACAAAATGTGCGGCCTCCTGATAGAAATAGGTTTGTTTCGCATAGTTGGGCTGGCTTGATGTATCAATAATATGAACAACTTTTAGATTGTATTTTTCAGCTAGCTCTTGCTCCAACTGTAGTTTTTCAAGATTTTTACCCGAAAAAGTGATAGAAATTAAGCCCAAATTTCTGGCTTGTTTTAAATAACGACTGATACTACTGCGGTCAAGATTGAAATTCTCCGCTATTTCGGATTGTTTAAAATTTTTCACGTAGTATAAGTAAGCCACTTTTTCAATCAAATATAGGTTAGTCATAAATATTTTTTGCACAAATGTGCAGTTTCCTCTTTTGTTTTTTACTATTATACCGGATAATTCAACACTTTTTCAAGTATCTTATTATTAACCAGCATTATTTTCATGCTGATTTTTTTATAATAAAATAAAAACAAGGAGGTATCTATATGGTAGAACTGCTACTCGATACTGTTGATTTAATTGCAATACAGGAAGCTCAAAAAGTCATGACCGTCAGTGGTCTGACTTCTACTCCTAGTATCATAAAGCGAGAAGGGAAGATTGATTTTATTCCGCATATGAAGAAGAGTCTAGAGTTAATCGGTTCCCAAGCAAAACTCCATCTACAGCTAATCGGAAGAACCAGCCAACAACTGATTAGGGATGCTCATTTTACCTGGGAGAATATTGATTATAGTATTTATACTAAAATACCAGTTACTGCAGCAGGTCTGGAAGCTATTCGCTTTCTCAAAACAGAGAACCCTGACTGCCTCATTACAGCCACAGCAATCTATAGTCCCATGCAAGCTTATCTAGCAATCGATGCTAAAGCTGATTATATTGCCATCTACACGGATCGCTCACAGACCTTAGGCCTTGATCCATTTACTACAATCCGAGAGGCTAGATATTATATCGAAAAAACAGGCTATCCTACGAAAATTATGGCCTCCAGCATCAAAAATGTCCAACAAATTTCCTTAGCGATTCAAGCAGGGGCTGATGCAGTCACCTTCCCCCCTAGTCTGCTAGAAACGGCACTTCAACACGCTACAGTTCTACAAGCTGTCAATCAATTTACCGAGGATTGGATAAGCCTCTATGGTCAAGAAAAACTTTTTTAGGAGCTAGTAATATGAAACTTATCTTAGATACTGCAAACATCGAAAAAATCAAAGAATATTTAGACTACCTACCTGTGCAAGGTGTCACAACCAACCCCAGTATTCTCAAAAAAGAGGGCAAAATTGATTTTGTTAATCACATGAAACAAATTCGTCAACTGATCGGCGTTGAACGAAGTCTTCATGTCCAAGTCATTGCCAGTGATTACGAAGGAATGCTAGCCGATGCAAGAAAGATTTTAAATGAAATTGATTCTCAAGTATATATCAAAATCCCTGTCACAAAAGATGGACTAAAGGCTATCCAAACTTTAAAACAAGAAGGTCATTCCGTTACTGCGACCGCAATCTATACAGAGATGCAGGCCTTACTTGCACTAGAAGCTGGTGCGGACTTCCTAGCTCCCTATGTCAATCGCATAAGTTTGTTACAGGCAAATCCGTATCAACTTATTCATAGAGTTCAAAAGCAGATTGAACGCCACAACTACCCAGGGCAACTATTGGCAGCTAGCTTCAAGCAGGTCTCGCAGGTAACTGATGCACTGGCAGCAGGTGCAGACTATGTAACCCTTGGAGTGGAGGTTATTGACCAACTCTTGCACTATCCAATGGTTGATAAAGCCGTCTCTGATTTTGCCGCAGATTGGCAAAGTATTTTTGGCAAGGAGTACCTCTAATAAGCTTAAATTGTGACAGCCGATGAGTCATTATTGACAAACTTACGTTAAATCCGTATAGTATAGTTAACCACAAACAAAAGAAAGGGTAACTATATGACCAATTCAAGCACACGTTCTCTCACCTACATTGCCATAGGAGCAGCCCTGATTGCTGTTTTATCACAAATTAGCATCGCGCTCGGGCCAGTCCCCTTTACCTTACAAACCTTAGCGATTGGCCTTTTGGCTACCCTCTACAAACCTAAAGAAGCTACTCTCAGCATTGCTCTCTACCTTCTCTTGGGAGCCATTGGATTGCCAGTTTTTGCAGGAGGAAGCGGAGGGTTCCAGGCCCTCTTTGGAGCAACCGGTGGATTCCTCTGGGCCTTTATCCTTTACGGACTTCTCACCAGCAACTTAGCAAATATACAGTCTTCCTACTGGACTATCTTTTGGTCCAACTGTATCGGAGTTGCTGTCGTCTTATTAGGAGGAGCTACTTATTATAAATTTTTCTCCCAAGCTTCTTGGGCTGATACACTAACCTGGACCGTCACCCCCTTTGTATTAACAGGGATTTTAAAAATTGTAGTAGTTATCATTTTGGTCAAATCCCTACAACCTATCCTAAAAAAAGAAGCCTACTTTATGTAAGCTTCTTATTTATTAGCAAATGCATCCAAAAGTACTTGAAACTCTTCATTGCTGAGAGTGATTCCCTTCCCCATCTTACTATGGTCAGGACTCCATGTCCGAATGTCATATTTTGCAGGTGCACCGTTAAAAGAAACACGGTTAAGCTCCTTTGTCCACCCTTTTTCGTTTTCAGATAGGACCAAAAGTTTTTCCTCGATTTCAAATGTAAATTCTGCCATTTTTACCTCCTACTTTATAAGTTCGTAAATTCTTGTCTTTTTAGGACAAATTGGATATGATTATAGTATATCAGTGTTAAGAGGATATTGCTATGAGAAAGTTCTTACAGGTTATTTTAGATTATCTAGCGAGTTTTGTAGGAAATACTCCTCAAGAAATGCTCGCACCTACCAACGAGGATAACGAATACATAAATACGATTCAGCTAGCTCTCTATAAACAGTCTGCCATTCATGTTATCTACAACAATAAAAGTTTTACAGGAGAGATTGTCAAATTTGACCCAAACCGCCAGCGATTAATTCTTAAAAATTTCAAGAAAAATGTGACGAGTATTATCCAATTCAAAGATATTCAGCAAGTCACTCTAGTCCCAAATAGTGTACAATTCACTCAAAGACAACAATAAGGCTCCAAAGAGCCTTATTTTTTATGCACGAATAGTTAGGGATTGCCCGTCCTCTTGGTAGAGGTTGATGAGACCAGATTTGCAGGCACGAATCATATCGCCAGGATAGATTTCACGGTCTAGTTTGATCGTCAAGAGTTCCATTGGCTTATTGGCTCGGTCAATCCTCTCACCTGTCGAATCACGAAGCTCTTTAATAGTGGTTTCAAAATGACGGAAACCTGGTCCGTAGAACTCCACTTGGTCACCTTCGTTGATGACATTGCGTTGGCGGATAGTGGCAGTCATGGTTTCCTTATCAAAGGCTACTACTTCTGCGATGAATTTATATTCTGGAATTTTACGGCGGGCACCAAAGAGCTGTTCGTTTTCGCTCGGTGGGCTATAATAGAATCCTGTTGCCAATTCCCGTTGGGCAACCTTCCACATTTCATCAATCAGGTCTTGCTTGATCGCTTCAAACTTTTCTGGGCTTTCAAGATAGGCATCTACCGCAGCCTTGTAGCAGTTGGTTACGGTTGATACGTAGTGGACGGATTTCATTCGACCTTCGATTTTCAGACTATCAACCCCATTTTCAATCATGTCTGGGATATGGTCGATCATACACATATCCACCGCAGACATAGAGAACTCCTCTGGTATTTCCCCCTTAATCGAACGGCGTTCTTCGCCAAATGGGAGGTCGTAGAGATTGTACTTCCAGCGGCAAGACTGGGAACATCCGCCACGGTTGGCATCGCGTTTACTCATGTGGTTGGAGAGGACGCAACGGCCTGAGTAGGAGATACACATGGCTCCGTGGACAAAGGCTTCGATTTCAACATCTGTCCGTTTGCGGATTTCAGCTACTTCTTCCATGGTCACTTCACGAGCCAGGACAACGCGGGTCAAGCCCAATTCTTTCCAGAATTCAAAGGTCTCATAGTTGGTGGAAGAAGCCTGGGTTGACAGGTGGATTTCAAGGCCTGGCGCTTCAGTAGCACAGATAACGATGAGGGCTGGGTCAGATACGATAACGGCATCCAAGCCCATGTCACGCAATTCGCGGAACCAGGCTCCTGCTCCTTCTTCATTGCCTTCGTGGGTGACCATGTTGGCAGCTACATAGACCTTGGCACCACGGGCATGGGCATATTCAATCCCTTCCCGCATCTCGTCCATGGTAAAGTTACCAGCTCGGCTACGCAGACCGTAGGCCTGGCCGCCAACAAAGACCGCATCAGCACCATAATCAATGGCTACCTTCAATTTCTCCAAAGTCCCAGCAGGTGACAAGACCTCGGGACGCTTTAATGTTTTTGACATAATAAACTTCTTTCTATTTGCAGGATAGAATACTGTAAACGATATTGTTTCACTCGGAAACCTAGTGCAGAGTTTAGAATATCGCCCAAAGGCGTTTTCGCGCTCTGACTTTACATAGTAAGTGACAGAGCTAACTCTGCCAGGTTAAAGTAAATAAATTCTACTATAAATATTGTTATTTAACCTTATTGCGGTCAAATTCGTAGAAGCCTGTATCCAAGCCACGTTCAGCTGGATGGAGCTTGCGTACCTGTTCATCCAAAAGGAAGGCCTGATCATAAGTGAAGTCGCCTTTTTCAATCAAATCTCTTGCTTGAACAAAAAGCTTAACAATTTCAACAAAGTTCTGACCAGGGCAATAGATACCATCAAGTTTCCAGTTGTGATAACCGTGTTCGTCCAACTCTGTCAACTTGGTCATCATATCAATGTCATTGTTGATAAAGATATGGGTGCCATGCTTGTCCTCAAAAATAGAGTAGTGACTGTCCGGATCACTCGGCTCTGCTAGGAAGAGACCGCGGCCTCGCGACAAATCTGTTTCATTCGCCTTGGTAAAATTGTAATAATTTTGCAACAAGGTCCGTTTAGAATGGTGAATAACAGAGGCGCCGTAGACCAAGATTTCAGCAGGAATTTCCAAGTTTTTAGCAATGTCGAAGAGTTCTTCTGACGGAATTTCCCGTGCCAAAACGGCTTCTACTGCCCCATGGTCTTTCCAGAAGTTAATCTGGCGACTGGAAGTGACAAAGACAGAGGTATCGTAGATTAGCTTAAAATTGTAACCATCCCGCTTATTGATGTAGAAAATTCCAGTATCGCCGACAACTAGGTAATCAACCTTTATTTCCTTCATTAAGTCCATGAAAGGCTTGATATTGTCCATCATATCTTGGTGCATCAGAGCATTGGCCGCAACGGTCAGCTCCTTACCTGCACTATGGACCAGCTCTGCTATTTCCCTTAACTCATCATAAGTAAAGTTTGTCGGAATGCGGAGGGCATGGTCGGCTTCACCAACATAGATACGGTCAACGCCTGCAGCAATCAATTCTTTTACCTGTTCAATGCTTTCAGCTGTAGCTGTAATGATAATTTTTCCCATAAATGTGATTATATCATAAATCTACCTATCTGATAAGCCAAAAGTATTCTTTATTTCATGGAATACTCCATCGCTTTGTAACCGTTTTGTAACATAACTGACATCTATTTCAAGTAATGTTATGGTATGCTAGGAGGGCATAGAAGGAGACGATATGGCACTTAGACAATATCGACCTGAGGACTACCAGTATGAAGAGTATATCCCGAAAGAGAAACAGGTCCAGTACCGAGCATATCAACGGCAATATCCACAGAATGAACGCTTAAATGAGTTCCTATTTTTTGCCAACATTGCTCTATTTAGCATCATTACAGTTTTGGCAACATATGCTTACCTTTCCTTTAAAATCCCTACTTTACTGGCTTTTATTATGGCTATTGTTACGGGACTTATTGGACTGAGAGGCGTACAATTTTTTATCAAGAAACAACCTCGTCAGTCCAAGAGACGGTAGACCAATATATTTAAAATAATAATAGAGGAACAGCTGATAGATTCTAGTGAACTAGTGCTGTTCCTCTATATTTTTTATTTGCAAACAATCAAAATAGATTTTTTCCACGGTAGAGACCTTTTCTAAGAAAAAACTACAGAAAAATAGACTAAAGCATTATTAAATATATGTAAGGCAATTGGATAACGGATATCTTTTTTTATCACATAAAGCCAAGCTAAAATAAGACCATGAGTAAAATAATACAGAAAAACTGTTATATTTTCCGGACCATGTATCAAGCTAAAGAGCGACCCCGTCATAAAACCGTAGAAACCGATAGACAGGCTCCTATTTTGTTCAGAGAAAAAATAAGTAGCAATAATCCCTCGAAACAGCAATTCCTCAATTAAACCTGCAAATACAACAACTAAGAGGAAGGCTTGCACAGGAAACAAATCCATCATTTCTAAGATAATGGACTGGTTATCTGAATTACCAATCGGAAAGACAAGTTGTAGGAGAAAAAACAGTATATAGGCTAAAAATGGCCAATAAGGTTTATTATACCAGACATGTCCTAAATCCATTTGAAGCGATGGTTGACCGTTTACTAACTTCCAGAGGTACAAAGATAGCCCGAGCAGAAGCCCAAAGCCAATAAGACTACTAAACCAACTGGCGCCAATTATATGACTGGTTGCAATCCCTTTCCTTTGACTGATAAAGTAAGGTGACATGAGTAAGCTAATTGCTACTTGATAGACCATAAAATAGAAAATAAATAAAATCGTCTTTTTGAGTAGGTCTAACATATTGGCCTCCTAGTTCATAAAGAATAGAAAAATAGCAGATAATAGGTTGTTTAAACAATGAATAGCAATAACATACTCTAATTTTCCATTCTGTCGATACACCAGACCAAGCACCAACCCCATTCCACCGTAGAGAATCCAACTACCTAGATCTGTCGGTACATGAAGTGCCCCAAATAATAAACTACTAATAACGAGACCAATCCATGATTTTTGACCAAAAACTCGCCCCATGATTAACCCACGGAAAACTAACTCTTCTATCATTGGAGCTACTAGAACAGCCATAAGCGCATAAGTAAATTTCGGAATAGAGTTTAATACTTCCTGATTAGCTGTTGTTGCCTCTGCTCCTTTTTCAATCGCAAGGATAATCCCCCCTACGATTTTTACTGCATAGGTTGCTCCAAAGCCTATACCTATCACTTTAACCATCTCATTAACATCTAGGCTTCCCTTGGCTAACCAAAGACCAACCATCTTCGCTATCCACCATCCTGCAACGGTCATCCCCAAAAAGACTAGCCAGCCTCCTACAGTCTTCAGCACACTTGGTTCCCCTGTCAAAAACAGGGACAGAGCAAACTGCTCCACCAGACAAATACCAACTGCTAGCAGGAAAAATAGCGCCTTTTCAACAAAAGTATTCTTTTCAATTTTCATACATATCTCCTTCTACAACTTCCTTTTTTTCGTGGCCAATAGCAGAGCTGGCAAACCCAAAACCATCGGCAAGAGGATATTCAGATTTGACAAATCAATCTGCCCAGTAGCCAGCCATTCTCCGAAAATATAGCCAACTACGTACAGACCAAGACCGATTAATAGGACAAGATAAATTTTCTTAAAGAATTTCATGAGTTGACCTCCATCTAAACTAAATAAGTTTGATTTTCTTACGATTGGCAAAGTAGAAGCTAACAAATCCTACTAAGGTCAGAAGAACAACTGTCATGGGAGTGACAAATTGGAAATACTCGACTGCATTTGTTCCACTTTCCTGTGGAATTTGTAACTGCCACATTCCAATACTAACTAGCAGACTGTAGACAGCAATCTGTAGGGTTTGATACAGAGTTCGTTTCATCATTTTCTTCCGAGCCAATTTCACATCAGCCTTTGCAACAAACAATTTATCCAGACCCATCTGTTTGATAATGGCATCCTGTTTGAATTGAGAATAAACCAGTGTCAAGAAGAGGCTGATTCCCATGACATCTTCTCCCAGCGCAAAGCTAACTAGGAAGCTCACCAGTGTCACTGTCATAAAGAGCATATACATATTGTTACCGAAATTGGTCAAGGTCGCATAAGACACCTCGTCTAACTCACCAACAATATCATAGAAATAACGAATTGCTCGAATGTGTAGATTTTCCTTTTTCATAACTATTACCTCTACTATTTAAAATATTTCCGTATCATTTGTACATTGAGAATATTGATGTAAATGTGAAGAAAAGCAACAATCAAGAGTGCCAACAGCTGTTGTGTCTGGGTAATTTGCGTTACCACCATAATCAAAACGTATAAAAGTGGTAAGACCCATTGGTTCAAGTTGTGAACAATTAGATAACTTTGTTCAAAATTAGCTTGTCGTTCACCCTCATCTAGTGCATACATATAATCTTTAATTTCGCTTGGTGTAGGAAAGGCTGACAATTTGTATTGACGAACTACCTGTGTCACCTTGAAAATTCCAATCTGAGCAGGAAGAAGAACGATAAAGGCTGCAATATCAAAGAGTTCGATTGTATAATAATCCGCTGAAATATTAGCACCTAGTATCATATTTGCCAAAACCAACCCTCCAAAAATATTGTAGAGAATCGTACCGTATTCCAAACTTCGAAAGGTTGTCTTGTAGAGCTGATCAAGAACATCATCATCTTCTTCACTTTCTTGATAACGCTTGAAGGTCGTAAAACTCTTGTACATAAGATAGGCAAATCCAATGAAACTTGCAACCATAAATGTTCTTGTTGCGAACAAAAGTGTATTGATATCATATCCCATTGCCTCAAAATAGCCCATGAAGAAGCCTGCTACAAATAAAGCTACTTCTAGCACTAAGATGACTAAGATGAAAAAGATAATTCGCTTACCAGTCGTTAATTGTTTCCCCTGTTTCATTTCTTTTTTCCTTCTTTCTGTGCTTTTATTCCTTTTTCAAGTGTATCAATGGATAGTAAGGATAGTATGGAAACGATCAAGGCTCCATCCATTGACACAAAGCTGGACACTTTGATCCAATGAAGATCCTGTAAAATAGTCAGAATCAATGGTAAAGTATACAAGGCAATCATCCCATAGAAGAGGTAAATACGTCGACTAAAAAATACTGCTAATTTGTCTGTGTAGACCCATACTAAACCCCAGATTAACGTTATCAATCCTTGTAATGATAACTCTTGATTGATGACAGCTACAACACTCAGTAAAAATAGTCCTGCAACGATTAATCCAAAGCCAATCGTAACTTCTAATCCTGTTTTAGTTTTCATTTCACAACCTCCACTAATTGAAAGACATTCTCCACATTTTCGTTAAAAATCTGTGCAATCCGCATAGCAATGACCACCGAGGGCGTGTATTCTCCCCGCTCAATCAAGCTAATGGTCTGCCGTGATACTTCTGCTAATTTTGCCAACTCTGTCTGGTTGAGGCTATCCCGTGCCCGCAACTCCTTGAGCCGATTTTTTAAGACATATTCCATGACGTTTCCTTTCTAGGCTTGGTAGATGATCAAGCCTGTTTCTGTGTCTTCGACAGCTATATTTCTCTTGGCAAACTTGACCAATAAGAGATAGGCATAGTAGAAATCACCTGCACAAGAGGCCGCATGCATGGTTGCCAGCATGAAGTAAAGAGTGGTATTCATCATCCCAAAACCTGCTACCATGGTCAAGCCCAAACTAATCACAACAAAGGGAGCCAAGCTGATTACTAGCATTTGCATTCGATTGTAGAGCGAACCTGGACTGGTCGCATAGGCCATCCCTGATTTCCATTTAAACCCGTATTTGACAGGATTTTCAGGACAAAAAACCTTGAAGAAGATGCCGTGAATAGCTTCATGCACAACTATTAACAGAATATAGAGAGGGAAAAGTAACCATACCTCCGACACGGCTAGTTCCGAGTATTGCGAACCGTTAGCTATCAACCAACTGCCTATCATTCCAAATACGAAGGCAAATGGAAAGATGAGTACCACAGCAAGAATATTCAATCCCCACACAAACTTCTTATTTTCCATGATATTGACTTCAAATAATTTCTTTTTCGCTTCCATGTTTCTTCTCCTTCTATTGCCAATAACTTAACCCAAACTCCATAATCCTAGAGCAACTCCAATCAGTAGCCCGAAAATAGATGATCCCGCAATCATAATCGATGCCATATCTGCTGAAATGTGTCGTTTCATAAAGTTTCTCCTGTCTTTCCCTAGCTTTTGTCACTATTTTTCTTTTTGTTAAATTGCAGAACTAAGACCAGTGTCGCCAACAAAGGAGGAAAGAGATAACTCATCTCCGTCAAACTAAGGTCAAATCCTAGCAAGGCTAGAACTTTAAACACCAAAATATTTATCAAGAAGAGTGCGAAAAACAATAGGACTACTTTCATTCCATTTTTAACTGTCTTGTTCATTTTTCTTCTCCTTCTATTTCACCTAGCTCAAACTCAATAAACCTAGAGCCACTCCAATCAATAATCCGACAATACAGGCTCCTGCAATCATAATCGCTGCTATATCTGCTGAAATGTATCGTTTCATGGTCTATCTCCTTCTACTTATTTCCTTTTTTCTCCATTTGTAAACTTGCTTCGATACAAGCAATTGAAGCAATTAGAGCAGTCATTAGAGCTGTATCCATATCGCTCCATCCCAGCAAATCAGAAAGAAGAATGTAAGCCAATAATAGAATGGACCCTATTTCGACTGCACGCGCAACGGTTGTTCCTGTAATCAAAATTCCATTTTTATTGCTATTTATCTTTTTCATGGTTATACCCCAACTTTCTTTTTCTTGTCTGATGAATTCGTTCTCATCTTTTATCTTGATATCATTGTAACACTTCTTTTTCTTTTTGACAAGTATCTTTGTCAAAAAAATAATAATTTTTGTCAAAAAGTTTATGAAGTTTGTCAAAATGTAGTGAATGTTAGTCAGAAAAAAAGACCTTTTGAGGTCTTTACTATATTTTGGGGAAGTATTTGATTATAGACTGTTCAACTGACTCCTCAACTCTTCATACATGTGACTTGGTAAATGAACACCCTGTGTGGCGACAACTTGACTAGCAACTCGATTTGCGAATGCCAGAGAATCAATAATCGATTTTTCCGTGGCTAAAGCTGCCATCATTGCCCCCACATGACTATCACCAGCACCGATAGTATCTACGATTTCTGTGGGTACACTCGGTACCTCGTACCAAACTCCGTCAAAAGCAACGACTCCATCTGAACCTCTTGTCACAATAAGCAGTTGCTTGGTTTTTCCATATAATACACGAATCGCTGTTTTAATATCTGTTTCTTGAAAAAGGCTCAATGTCTCTTGCTCATTTAAATGTAAAATAGGAGATAGCTCTAACAGCTCTGCCATTCGTTTTTCAGGAATGAGATTTCCTCGTGGTCCAGGAGCGAAGATGACTGGCCTGCCGCATGTTTTCAACCAGTCAACTAAGGCTTGTCCTGTATCTTCTTCTACTTCTAAACCACAAATATAAACATAATCATACTGAGATAGATCGTAGCCGTCTAACCAAGCGGGATCAAACGAATATTCCACACCGTGAGCTGACAGAAATGTCCGTTCTCCATCTGATTCCACAAAACAGTAACAACAACCATTTGCTCCATCTAAAGAAATCGGCGTTTGAATGCCCAGTTTATAGAGATTATCTTTCACAAATGTACCATATATTCCTGTACCAACCGGTGAAATAAAATCATATTCCACTCCGAGATGGTGGAGAATATTGACTACATTAAAGGCACAACCTCCAAGAGACATGACTTGTTTTTTTATGTGCGCATCACCCTGTCGGCCAGGTAAAGCGTCTAAATAAATCATTACATCACAAACTGTTGAGCCTATGACCAAACATTTCCCCATAACTTCCTTCCTTTTCAACAAAACATCATTCATCTAAAATAACATTCAATAAATTGTTAAAATGCAGATATTTGTATTATACCAAAAAACTCTTCTACCCAAAGGATAAAAGAGTTTCATTTGTTAAATTACAAATTTTCCGCAACACTATTCAAGAGGTTTTGGATAGCAGAGGCATCGCTACCACCTGCCATAGCCATATCTGGCTTACCACCACCGCGACCTGCTACGATTGGAGCAAGGACTTTGATGAGGTTTCCTGCATGTACATCAGCTGACTTGCTTGCCACAAGGACATTGACCTTGTCACCGATAGCCGCAACAAGTACCAAGACATCCGAGTAGTCTTTCTGCTTCCAGTTGTCAGCGAAGGTACGAAGGGCACCTGCATCTGAAACTTGGACCTGGCTAGCAATGTAGCGGACACCATTTGCCTCTTTAACATCTTTGAAGACATCTCCAGCAGCTGCTGCCGCTGCCTTTTCTTTCAGACTAGCGTTTTCTTTTTGCAAATCGCGGAGCTCCGTAGCCAGTGCCTCCACTTTTGTCGGCACTTGGTCGATTTGTGGCACTTTAAGAGTCTGCGCAACAGCTTTGAGAGCATCCTCGCGGTCACGAAGAGCTAGGAAAGCTTCCTTGCCTGTCACCGCTAAAATACGGCGGGTACCTGAACCGATTCCCTCTTCTTTGACAATCTTGAAGAGACCGATTTCAGCTGTATTGCCAACGTGGGTACCGCCACAAAGCTCGATAGAATAGTCACCGATTGTAACCACACGGACCACTTTGCCATACTTCTCACCAAAGAGAGCCATAGCACCCATTTCTTTAGCCGTATCCACATCCGTTTCAACTGTGACAATATCCAAGGCTTCCCAGATTTTTTCATTGACTTCATTTTCAATACGACGAAGTTCATCAGCTGTCACCGCTTCAAAGTGTGTGAAGTCAAAGCGGAGGAATCCTTCCTCGTTCAAGGAACCAGCCTGGGTTGCGTGCTCGCCGATGACATTGTGAAGGGCAGCATGGAGCAAGTGAGTTGCCGTGTGGTTTTTCTCAACGCCACGACGACGGTTTGTGTCGATTTCAAGCGTGTAAGTTTGACCAAGCGAAATGCTGGCAGAAAGTTCTACGGTGTGCAATGGCTGACCATTCGGTGCTTTCTGCACATCCACAACTGTTGCAACGACATCACCTGAAGCATTTTTAATCACACCACGGTCGGCAACCTGACCACCCATTTCAGCATAGAATGGTGTTTGGTCAAAGACAAGGAGGGCTTGACCTTCTGACACTGCTTCTGTACGCTCATTGTCCGCGATAATCACTTCCAATTTGGCATCTAGACCGGTTTGACCATAGACAAAGGTTGAACTTTCTGTAATACCTGCCAGGGTTTCATTTTGCATCCCCATTGAGCCACCTTTGACAACGGCCGCACGCGCACGGTCCTGCTGCTCTTTCATGGCAGCCTTGAAGCCTTCGTGGTCAATCTTATAACCCGCATCTTCAGCCAATTC
Organism: Streptococcus suis; assembly: GCF_024509525.1. Classification (GTDB taxonomy): domain Bacteria; phylum Bacillota; class Bacilli; order Lactobacillales; family Streptococcaceae; genus Streptococcus; species Streptococcus suis_AC. The sequence continues at coordinate 40,005 of NZ_JAMWEM010000010.1, read as the reverse complement.
CTCGGTCAATTCCACAGGGAAACCGTAAGTGTCATAGAGTTTGAAGATGTCTTGACCATCCAGAGTGTCCTTACCAGCTGCTTTCAAGTCAGCCAAAAGTTCCTCCAAGTGTCCGCTACCAGCGTCAATGGTGCGAGCAAAGGTTTCTTCCTCACGCTTGACGATTTTCTCGATAAAGTCACGTTTTTCAAGCACTTCTGGGTAGTAGCTTTCCATAATATGCCCGACAGTTTCAACTAACTTGTACAAGAATGGCTCGGTAATACCCAAACGGCGACCGTGCATGACTGCGCGACGAAGCAAACGACGAAGGACATAACCACGGCCTTCGTTGCCTGGAAGGGCACCATCACCAATAGCAAAGGACAGAGCACGGATGTGGTCTGCAATAACCTTGAAGCTCATGTTGTCACCGTCTGGATCGTAGGTTTTACCAGAAATCTTTTCTACCTCGCGGATGATTGGCATGAAAAGATCTGTCTCAAAGTTAGTCTTAGTACCTTGGAAAATAGCAGCCAAACGCTCCAAACCTGCGCCCGTATCGATGTTTTTGTTTGGCAATTCCTTGTACTCTGAACGCGGAACTGCTGGGTCAGCGTTGAATTGTGACAGAACGATATTCCAAATCTCAATGTAACGGTCATTTTCAATATCTTCTTCTAACAAACGAATGCCGATATTTTCAGGATCGAAGTCTGGACCACGGTCAAAGAAGATTTCCGTATCTGGACCAGAAGGACCTGCACCGATTTCCCAGAAGTTATCCTCAATCGGAATCAAGTGACTTGGCTCAACACCAAGAGCAATCCAGCGGTTGTAAGAATCTACATCGTCTGGATAGTAGGTCATGTAGAGCTTGTCTTTTGGAAAGGCAAACCATTCTGGGCTGGTCAAGAGCTCAAAGCCCCACTCAATCGCTTCGTCACGGAAGTAATCTCCGATAGAGAAGTTACCAAGCATTTCAAACATGGTGTGGTGGCGGGCTGTCTTACCAACGTTTTCAATATCGTTGGTACGGATTGATTTTTGGGCATTTGTAATCCGTGGGTTGTCAGGAATGACTGACCCGTCAAAGTATTTCTTAAGGGTTGCAACACCTGAGTTAATCCAAAGAAGTGTCGGATCGTTGACAGGTACAAGGTTTGCGGAAGGCTCAACTGAGTGACCTTTTGATTTCCAGAAATCCAGCCACATCTGGCGGATTTGTGCTGATGATAATTGTTTCATAATGTCTCCTTTTTAAAAAATAATCCAGAAAAATAGAATGAACAGGGGAATCACTAATATCCACTGAATTTGACGGTAATCTTTCGCAACTGCCATTATGATGGCCTCTGCCTCATAAGTATGATCATAGATATCCACATAACAATAACCACCTTGATTTCGTGTCCTAGCAATCAGATCCCCCTCTTTAAACATGCTCATATTGCCATTCCAACCATCGGTTTGAGTATAAATCTGCTTGTTTAGCAGACCATTTCTGGTCAATTGGTCAATTTGAAAATCCTGATTGATAATCACCGACTTTTCTTCCAGACTGAATTGATGATCGATTGTAGCAAGCAGTTGTTTATCTGCCTTATAAATCTGTTGTTGATTCGAAAAGAATGGCGTCTGCACGCTGTACACGGGACGAAATTGTCCGTCTGTAACAAGCCGATGTTCTTTCAAAGTACGAAAGTATCGGGGAAAAAGGTACTGTTTCATCCTATCCTCCAAAAAATGACAAGTTCACTCAAACGAAGGGCGAAAAACCGCGGTACCACCTTCATTCAATGAACTTGTCATCCTCATTTATCTATTAAATTAATCAATTAGGTAGCAAGATTTTTCGCTTAGATGGCTCGCAGCAACCGCCATTTTTCTGGACTAAGTGTAGAAAAATCCATTCCTAACTTTATTTATCAGATGAAGAGCTTGAAGCTTCTGTAGAACTTGAAGCCTCTGTAGAACTTGATTCTACAGTAGATGCAGATGAACTTGATGTGATATATTGAGAAAGAACAGACTGGAAGGCTTCGTCTTTCACTTTTACATTCGCATCCGTAAGAGCTTCTGAAATCACTTGTGTAATAAAGGTAGCATCTGCTTGTTTTTCAGCCAAGATGATTTCTTTTAACTTATCTTTGTAATCTTTCCAGTTATCTGATTTCTCTGTCTTAGATTCCAACTTAACTACATAATAACTTGTTGTATACGTTGTCATATCAACAGAAGTGATAACTGATGCACCAACTTGCCCTTCATCCAATGCAAAAATTGCTGTTTGTACATCTGTTGGTACTGTAGTAGAGGTTGAGTCAAATTTGACTTCACCACCGTTCTCCTTTGTAGTCGAATCGGTAGAATTATCTTTTGCAAGCTGAGCGAAATCTGCTCCCTCTGCTTGAGCAGCCGCCAACACTTCTTTTGCTTTTGCCTCATCATCTAACTTGATGATTCGAGCTGTTACTTCTGGTGTATAAGCTTCATAAGCGGCTTTATAGTTAGCATCTGTTAATTCTTTTTCAGCAGCTTTCTTAACAGCATACTCAACCAATTTATTTGTACGAATTTGGTCTTTGTATGTTTCTTCCGTTAATCCAGCAGAAGAAAGAGCTGTCGCAAATGAATCACCATATTGCTCTGCCATTTCATTATAAGCCTCTTCGACTTCCTTATCTGTTACCTTATCACCATATTTTTCTTCAAAAACATCTGAGATGATCATTGTCAACAATACTTGTTGGGCTGAAGAGTTCGATTTAACCTGCTCATAAAACTCAGAAACTGTAATCGTCGAACCTTTCATCGTAATAATATCTTTATCAGCAGCATTTGAACAAGCTGCTAAAGTAACTGTTGCAAGCAAGGTTACTGCACCTGCCATAATTTTTTTTGTTCTCATTAAAAAACTCCTCAAATTTGTTTAACTCTTTTATTATAACACAAATTCTTAAATATTGCTTAATTTTCATCAGGATCCAAGTTGACTCTTTTTACATTTTTCCGAATCATAAGAAGACCATCACTCATTGGAACAATACTTACCGTTAGGTCCGGATTATCCAAGGTAGCATCAAATAGCTTATGAAGCCCGCGGTAAATCGTCCGTTGCCCACGGCGAACCTCCTCAATGTCCTTGGCAATGTCTCCTCCTTGAAAAATATCATCGATGACAAGTAGCCCACCAATTTGAAGCTTCTTCAAGACTTCTGGTAAAAATACAATATATTTTGATTTAGCAGAATCCATGAAAACAAAATCGTATGCGTCATCTGGTAAAGTCGGAAGAATGTCCATGGCTTCCCCTTCCAGCAATTCAATCTGCTGGCGCTGATCATATTTGGCAAAGTTTTCCTTTGCAAAGCCAATCATTTCTTCATTTCGATCAATCGTTGTAATCTTCGAATGCGGACTATTGTCAGCCATCAGTAACGCAGAGAAGCCAATAGCAGTTCCAATTTCTAAAATACGTTTAGGTTGGAGTATCTGCATCAGCAAGCGGAAATAAGCTACCATTTCGTGAGGGATAACTGGAATATTTTCTTGACGAGCAAACTCTTCCAGTTCTTTCAAAAAACCTGTATTTTGCGCCTGACGTGTTCGCATAAAATCCACAATTTCTTCCTTGACAACCGGACGGCGCATATTGTGATTTGCGTTTTTACTATATGATTCGACCATAGAGTCCATTATATCATAAGCCGACAAGATTTTCTTCCTCAACACGCTAAAAGGTAGGTTTCCCCCACCTTTTCTTTACATATTTTTGGCGTAATCAATTCGATACCCTAAATTTCCAGCTAGTTCTTGAAGTCGAACAAAAGTCTCTTGCTTACTGAAAAAGAGATAGTAACTATCCGTGTCCATATCTACTGCCCCTAGACAAAAGTTTTCATCAAGATATTTGCTATCAACAACTCTTGCCCATTCTGAAATAGAGGCAGCTGGATTTAATCCATCTGAATCCAATTTTAGAGAAATCCCTGCATTGCGGACTTGATGAAGACGGTCAAAAAAGTAGATAAACTCTTCAAGATTATCCTTATAATCACGCACACAAATATAATTAAAATGCTCTAGTAATTTTATCAAGATTAACCAAAGATTTTCCTTTTCAGACTCCCCAACACGGTCCAAGAAATCATCGAATGAATCTGGTTCTAAGATGCGTTCAATAGAGTCTAGAATCTGATTCGGATCACTTGCAAAAACCACATCCCTAAGTTGAAGAAATAGCTCCCTGTCACCATTTGACATGAGGTCTGCCAGTTCAAAAATGTCCAGTAGTTGTTCTTCCGTTAACATAATCCCTCCATTATGAATTTGAAAAATCCCATCTTATATGCGATGCTACTTGCTCTACAAAATGGTAAATATCATTAAAATCTGCACCATCAAGCTTATTCAAATTGACGACTGCAAGTAGCGCTCCCTTATTTCCTACGATTCGCAAACGTTTCGACTGATAGCCACGATAGACTGGAGAAACCATGTATCGAATCTCCGCAATCTCTTCTAACGAATGGCGCTGGCGTTCACTCCAAAAGTGTTCTTGAAATTCTAGGTACTGTTTTGTCAAGATAAAAACAGCCTTTTGTTTTCTCAATATATATAAATAAATCAGCCAAGGTTGTAAAAATATCAAATAGACGACACTTCCCATAGATGGCTCAGGTCTGGTCAAACCACCAAGACCCAGCAAGATTAAAACAAGGCTAATCACACTGGGAATGACAATCGAACGTTTATAGGAAATCATATTAGAGGTGCACACCTTTCTCAACGAGAGCTTCTAATTCTTCCAAACGAGCTTCAAATACCTTGAAGGCATCGTTGAGGTAATCTTCCTTGGTCATGTCTACGCCAGCCTTAGCGATGACATTGAGGGAGTAATCTGAGCTACCTGCTTTCAAGTAGTTGAGATAGTTTTCTTTGTCTTCTGGGCTACCATTGACAATCTTGTTTGCGAGAGCTGATGCTGCTGCGAAACCTGTCGCATATTGATAGACATAGAAATTGTAATAGAAGTGTGGAATACGAGCCCACTCAAACTGGATTTCTGGATTTTCTTCGGCAGAAAGTCCGTAATATTTCTCGTTTGTCTGACCATACAATTCATTGAGGAAATCAGCCGTCAAGACTTGACCTTCCTGATCTGCCTTGTATATGGCTTGCTCAAACTCGGCAAATTGGGTCTGGCGGAAGACTGTACCACGGAAACCATCTAGGTAATGGTTAAGAATCGCAAAGCGTTCCTTGTCATCTTCTACTTCTGCCAAGAGTTTTTCTGTTAAGAGATTTTCGTTGGTTGTTGAAGCAATTTCTGCTAAGAAGAGGGAATAATGACCATAGACATAGGGTTGAGTCTTACGAGTCAACATAGAATGGAGAGAATGTCCTGTTTCATGGATAAGGGTGTACATGTTATCCAAGTTATCCTGCCAGTTGAGAAGCATGAAGGCGTTGGTGTCGTAGGCACCTCCTGAATATGCTCCTGAGCGTTTGCCTTCATTAACATGGACATCAATCCAGCGATTTTCGAAGGCTTCTTTTACGATAGCAGAGTAATCTTCGCCAAAGATTTTCAAGGTTTCTTGGCATTTTTTTAGAGCATCTTCGTATGAAATCTTGGTACTGAAATCTGACAATGGAGTGTACATATCGTACATCTTCAAATCATCAATACCCAAGAGTTTCTTACGCAAATTGATATAACGGTGCAAGAGCGGAAGGTGCTTGTTGACTGCCGCCACTAATGTATCGTAAACGGATTCTGGAATGAAATTAGCTGCAAGTGATGCGTGACGGGCTGAATCGTACTTCCGTAAACGAGCTTTCAGGTTATTGACCTTGACGTTAGACTGTAAGGTCTTAGCGTAGGTATGCTGGAACTGCTCATAGGTACCGTACATAGCTTCGTATGCTTCTTGGCGGACATCACGGTTTTTAGACTCCATAAAGTGGATATAGTTGCCGTGAGAAAGAGGCACCAAGTGACCATCTTCATCAGCGATTTCTGGGAAACGCAGACTGGCATTATCCAAGACTGAGAAGGTTTCTGCAGGTGATTCAAAAATCTCGCTGGTTGCTGCCAACACTTCTTCCACCTCTTGTGACAGGACATGGTCTTTGGCTGCCAAAAGCTTTTCAAATTGGTGGCTGTACTGAACAAGAGCAGGCTCTTCTGCCTTAAAGGCCTCCAGCTGCTCTTCAGTAATGGCCATAAATTCAGGCTCATAGAAGGCAAAAGCCTGTGAAAAGACCGAATACAAACCCATGGCTTTAGCTTGAAATTCCTGATATTTGCCTTCACGAGTATCTTGGTCGTTCTTCATAGACGCATAGACATAGAGTTTTTCAATGCGGCGCATGAGACCAAGCTGAGTCTCACTAATCTCCAAGAGGCTCTTAGCTGAGTCCAGCAAGTGACCTGCAAATTCTTTTGTTTTTTCAGTTTCAGCTTGTAAATCTGCAAGTTCTGCTTCCCAGGCATCATCGGTTGGGAAAACAGTGGTCAAGTCCCACTGGTACTTTTCTTCCATTTCGTAACGTTGTTTAGACATAATTAATCCTCCGTAAAAAATATTCTAACATAAAAATGCCCCACTTTCCAACGGAAAGTGAGGGCTTACAAGTTACTCATCAGCAGTAAAGTAGGTCTTGGCATCTGCTACTGCTTCTTTGACAAAACTGTCATAAAAGGCAAGGTTAGGGATGCCATATTGGTTTAACAAGCTATCGACGTAACTACTCCCTTCTGCCTCTTTAACATTTCCTTTTTTCTCTTTACCATCATACTGGTGAGTGAAATTTCCTTGTAAATCAATAAGGAGGGTGCCATCATTTGCAAAAGAAATAGAGTAGCCACTTTCTACAAAATACTGTCCAACCTGCCCCTTAGCTGCACTTGCTTTGTCTTCTCCTTCGTATTCATCTGTCGCTACAGTATAGTCACCGCTTTCGACGAAATAGGTTACCTTACAACCACTTTGGTAGGAAAGCACATAATATCCTTCAGTAAAAAGGTATTCCGTACCATCTTCAAAGACTATGAGTGTTCCTCCACCCTCTGCTACTTCTTTCGAAGCTACTGTCTGACTATGCTGGGAGGTAAACTTCTGTGCTTCTTCCTCATTGATTGTTTGCACTTGCTGACTGGAGGCTGTGGTGGTTTTCCCCTCCTCATGTTTTACAGAACAAGCTGATAAGAAAGCTAGTAGAAGCAAAGAAGCACTTACTAAAGTAAAACGACTGAATTTCATACCACGAACCTCCTTGTAAACCTTTTCTTTTATTATATCATTATTTACACAAGTTGTCTATACATTATAGGTGGATACAAGATTTGTTTTCTCTTATCTTTTGCTTTGTCGTAAAACAGATCAAATGCTTGGTAAATCGGTGTCAGGTCTTGTTTGATTTGGGCAAAGCCAATGGCAGAGCTGGGTAGACGGATTTGGGGATAGAAGTCATCCAAGGACTGACTGAGCAAGTTTTTCCCTTGCTGGTAGGCCTCCGCCTGCAAGTTCATCCACTTGGGTACTCGGTAATAGAGTTGCTTGGCAACATAGTCCAGCAAATCCTGATCAACCGAACAAGTAAAATAGGACAAGGCTTGCTTGGCAAATGGTGACCGTAGCATAGCCAGTAAGTCCCCTTGACCAAATGGAAATACCTTGGTCAAACAGTGTACCTTTCCTCGCCAATCTTCATGAATGAGGTAACGGAGACGCAATTCCTTTTTCTCGTCATCCAATTCCCAGAGATGAAACCCCATATTCATGCTAAAATACAGAAATTGTTTGTGGAGATTGGTCAGCCGTTCTCCAAGCCAGAGATCCTTTCCCAGAAACCACAGAACAGCTATACCTGCTTGTTGGTAGGCCATAGTCCGTTCCTGCAAGCGTGAAATAGACAGGCTAGAACACTGGACTTCTAGTGCTAGATGCTGATTGACTAAAATGTCTGCCACCTGCTTGGTTGCAGGAAGATAGGCCTCTAACTCTACTTCTTCCTGACCCTGTAACCACTTATACAAACTGGACTTGAGGGACAGGTGCTGGGCGGACTCATTCTCGGAGAAGTATGTACAATCCCGAAGGGTGACATGGGCAAAATGCGAACGCAGAACTTTACCGGATTTGTATCGGACAGGTCCTCCACAACCTGGACAGGAATAGCGACCTTGCGGCGCAGGATTTTCCAAGACATTAAAAACTTGCCCATCTTCATCAAGTGCAACTAACATAAAACCTCCTTTCTTTATTAGTTCGCAAAAAAACACCCAGCTGTGCTGAGTGTTATGAATTTACCCAATCTGACTGCCGTTTGGCACAGATGGATCTACTGTCAAAAGTGTTAAATTGTCACCATGTTCGGCTGAGAGGATCATGCCCTGGCTGAGCAAGCCCATCATCTTACGTGGCTTGAGGTTGGCAACGATTTGGACTTTCTTGCCGACCAACTCTTGCTCATTTGGATAGTACTTGGCGATACCAGACAAGATTTGGCGGTCTTGTCCGTCACCTGCGTCCAGGCGGAATTGGAGCAACTTGTCAGAACCCTCTACTTTGGCTACTTCTTTGACTTCAGCCACGCGGATTTCCACCTTGTCGAAGTCCTCGAACTTGATCGCAGCTTTTTCGTTTTTGAGTTCTACGTCAGCTGGGTTCCACTCTTTTTCTTCCTCTTGGGAAATAACAGAGCTGCCACCCATTTGGGCTTGGATATAGGCGATTTCTTCTTCCATATCCAACCGTGGGAAGATAGGCGTGCCTTTTGCGACCACTGTCAAACCAGCTGGAAGACCTGCAAAGTCAAGGTTTTCAAGGTCAAATGCTGTTCCCAAACCAAGCTGTTCCATAATAGCATTTGAAGTGGTCATCATGAATGGCTGAATGAGGTGCGCCACCACACGAAGACCTGCTGTCAAGTGAGCCATCACTGCTGCCAACTTGTCACGGTCTGCTTCTTCTTTTGCCAAGACCCAAGGTGCAGTTTCATCGATGTACTTGTTGGTACGGGAGATGATATTCCAAACAGCTTCCAAAGCGCGTGGATAATCCACAGCTTCCATGTAGGTGTGGTAGCTTGCCAAGTTGTCAGCTACTACTGCCGCCAAGTCCGCATCAAAATCTGTCACGTTGGCAACAAAAGTCGGTACCTGACCACCGAAATACTTGTTAATCATAGCAACCGTTCGGTTGAGCAAGTTTCCAAGGTCGTTGGCTAGCTCGTAGTTGATACGACCAACATAATCTTCTGGTGTAAAGGTGCCGTCAGAGCCGACTGGCAGACTACGCATGAGGTAATAACGGAGTGAATCCAAGCCGAAACGCTCAACCAACATTTCTGGATAGACCACATTGCCCTTAGACTTGGACATCTTGCCGTCTTTCATGACAAACCAGCCATGAGCAACCAAGCGGTCTGGCAACTTCATATCCAACATCATGAGCATGATTGGCCAGTAAATGGAGTGGAAACGAAGAATGTCCTTACCAACCATGTGGTAAACTGTTCCATTCCAGAAGGTGTCATAGTTGGCTGTTTCTTCCTGACCATAACCCAAGGCAGTCGCGTAGTTGAGCAGGGCATCAATCCAGACATAGACAACGTGTTTAGGATTGGACGGAACAGGCACGCCCCAAGTAAATGAGGTACGGGATACTGCCAAATCTTCCAAGCCTGGCTCGATGAAATTTTTCATGATTTCATTGAGACGACCGTCTGGCTGGATAAAGTCTGGGTGGGCATTGAAAAACTCAACCAATTTGTCCTGATACTTGCTGAGACGAAGGAAATAGGATTCTTCTGAAACCCAGGCAACCTCGTGACCACTCGGAGCGATACCACCTGTGACCTTGCCGTTTTCATCTCGGAAGACCTCTTCTAATTGGCTCTCGGTGAAGAATTCCTCGTCCGATACGGAATACCAACCAGAATACTCTCCCAAGTAAATGTCGTCCTGCGCCAGCAATTTTTCAAAAACAGCCGCCACCACTTTCTCGTGGTAATCGTCGGTCGTGCGGATGAACTTGTCGTAAGAGATGTCCAGCAAGTTCCAAAGTTCCTTGACGCCAACTGCCATGCCGTCAACGTAGGCCTGAGGTGTCAGACCTGCTTCTTTAGCCTTCTCTTCAATCTTCTGGCCGTGCTCATCAAGCCCTGTCAGATAGAAAACCTCGTGGCCCATGAGACGCTTGTAGCGAGCCAAGACATCGCAGGCAATAGTTGTGTAGGCCGACCCGATGTGGAGCTTGCCAGACGGATAATAAATCGGTGTGGTGATGTAAAACGGTGTTTTTGTCATGTTTTTTCCTTTCAAATTCAGGGCGAATGAAACCCTGTTATTGACAATACTTCATTATATCAAAAAACAGCGGAGAAAACAAAGAAAGCCAGTAAATGCCACGCCATACGCATGAAGAAAATGCATGCAACTATTTTCTAGTTACATGCATTTTTTCAAAATATTTCCATAAAACTTACACTTTAACAGGGGTAATCCCTCATTTTCAAAGCTATTATATCACTTTTTTCAATAAAAAATTGATGTTAATATTGAAAATATGATTTCTGAAAACGAAATTTTCTTCATGCGTTTGGCGTGAGTAAATGCTGACTTTCCTTGCTATTAGGAACTTTTTGAAAAGAGTGATTGGAAAAAACGGAAAATGGCAACTAGTCCGGCCCACATTATGAATAGTAGGTGTCGAGATAATGTTCAATTATACCTTTAACCAACCCTGACTTACCTACTATATTATTGTTAGCTTCATATTCCCTTATGCACACAACAATGCTTCCCTTTTATCATCCATTATTCCTCCAAAATAAACTCACTATAAAGTTTAACGTTACCCAAGCTCCTGTAATTATAAGGATAATTACAGGAGATAGGAATAAGAGCAAACCAAGAAAGAAAAATACATATAAAAGTATTTCCATTATCTTCTACCTCGCCCTTTTCCGAACATGATACCGACTGCTACGGTACACAAGCCTATCATAAATAGCAACCATAAAACTAACACAATCATACCAGACCCTGCCCTTCTATCAAGCAAATCAAGTCAACTATACCGCCACATCTTTCAATAACTTCTTGCATCAAGTCGTCTCGCTCATAAAGTAGCTTGTAGGCTTCCTCATATAGCTCCCTTCCTGCTCCCAATAATTTTATATATTTCAATACTTCTTCTCTTGTCATATGTTTCCTCCTCTACTAACTCAGGGTTTTGATATATATTGCCCAACACGGTCACTCTTTTGTTTTACCAAATACTCTAAACAAATTCTTTTCTTCCCTCTCTTTACATTCCTAATATCCTATACGCAATAGCTACTGTCACTAAACCAATCATGAATAGTAACCATAAACAAAATAATATCAGACCTGCCATGTCCGCCTCCTATTTGACAAGTTTCAACAGCTCCTCGTAAGAATTAACAACGCCATACACCTGATCATCAGCAATCAAACCTTTTTCCTTCAAGGCTTTGAAGTGGGCCTTGGCACACTCAATTTTTGCAAGCTCTGCCCCTTTCAGTTGCAAACTAGACATGGAACCCTTGGTTTCTGCTACAAAGTAAACATGCTTAACCGAACCATCTCGAAAGGCAATTGCCCAGTCAGGGTTGTAAGCACCCAGAGGGGTGGAAATCTTAAAATTGCTAGGTAATTTGGTGTAGACCATGACATCTTCAAATTGATCCAACTCTTCTTTGAACTTCCGCTCCGTATCCGAATCGACCTTTACATAATTATACACACCTTTTTGCGATTCCAGTATCCGTTTGTCCGACAATTTTCCGCTTTCTGGGTTATCCGTAAAAACAGAAGTGTCAAAGGTTTCTTCCAAGATATTGTAGCGGATATGCTCAATCACCTGACTGGCCTTTTGTTCATTGATCAGGCGGCTTGTTCGTTGGATAAATGCCTCAGGGTTATAGGCGAACATGCCAAACTTGCTTGGCGAGATCTGTTTCAGGATATTGGCAACTGTTTTGCGTTTCAACTCCGTGCGACTGGCAATTTCACCCAACAAATCATAGCGGAGTTGGATAGAAGACTTGTCCAATTCAGCCTGACGCTTGCCGTCTTTATTGAACTTGAAATCCAAACCTTGTTCAGCTTTCATTTCCCTTGCTTCAGCCTCTGTAATCATATAGCTTGGCTTTTTGACAAAGAGAGCCTCATTGATAACCTTGACCGATTTTTCAATCAATTCCTCATCGTCAAACTCCACATAATAGGTGGACTTGTGATGAATGCTTTCCCACAGACGTTTAAACTCTTGACGATTGTAGTTGTCAGGATTGATTTCTCTAGCAAAGACAACTTCCGAATCATTTTCACGCTCAATCTGGTAACGATTGGCATCGTAAATAGATTCCAAAATGTCTTTTACCGCCACTTCATAGCCAGCCAGATTTTCAGATAATGTAAACTGATTGGTAGCCTTTTGTTCAAAGTAAGTGGTGGTCAGATTTCCCTTGCTGTCAATATAATCTTGTTTAATCAACTGGTATTCAATCTCTTTAGCCACTTCCTTGGTGACTGTCAGTTTTTGACCGGCTTCATTTTCCAAGACCTTATTGACAAAGAGGTCCACTTCCACCTTGCTTGGACGATCAGCCAAGATTTCCTTGAGTTCTCTTTGCAAGTTCTTAGCAAAATCCTCGTAGCTTTCATTGGCAATAACTGTCAATTTGTTAATATTATGAACATCAGCTCCTAAGAGTTCCTCATCCTGACGGACACCTTTTTGGTCAACAGCAAGACGCATCCCACGACCAATCTTTTGCCGTTTTTCTGTCTCCGTACCCGTATTTTTCAGAGTACAAATCTGGAAGACATTAGGATTGTCCCAGCCTTCTTTGAGGGCTGAGTGGGAAAAGATAAAGCGTACTGGCTCATCAAAGGACAGCAGACGCTCCTTGTCCTTCATAATCAAATCAAAGGCATCCTTGTCGTTGGACTGATTGTTTCTCTTCTCAGTTGCCGATTTGTAATCCACAAACTTGACCTTGTCCGATTTTTTCACCTTATCAACGGAGAAATAACCTGCGTGAACGGGATTGCCTTCCTGATGATTATTTAGATAATGCCAAAAGTTGCTGCCATGGAGGTTTGGATCTGCCAACAAGGCCTTGACCTGGGCTTCATACTCTTCTTCAAACATCTGGGCATAGGTGCCATTGTAGGCATCATTTTGCTCGTCGTAGCACTTGTACTTGGCTACCTCATCAATGAAGAAAAGGGAAAGCACCTTGATACCTCGTTTATATAGGCCTTCTTCTTTTTGCAGGTGACTGGCAATGGTTTCCCGAATCTGGATACGACGGATGTCATCTTCGTTGGTCTCCCCAATCACTTCACCAACATGGAGTTTGCGATTGGCACCGATTTGAATGGAATTTTCACCCTCACGCGCATCGAAATGACTCAAGGTCCAACCATCTTGATAGGCTGGGAGATTACCAGATTCTTCATAGAGGGCAAACGGTTCTTCAACCAGCTTGGTCACACGCTTGACATCGCCTGACTTGGTCCGCACCTCAAACTCAATCCGAGCCTTTGGAGCTCCTGATTTTTGCGGAACCAGTTCTTGCAGATAAAGGTAGCCTTGTGTACCTGTGGTAGAAGTCTGCTCCACGGTCTTAACGGCAATCTTCTTGACCAACTTTTTATTGTAGGCGTCCAAGGCATCCAGACGATAAATCATATCGTGCTTGTCCTTATGAGTGGCTGAATAGCGGAGGGTAAATAGGGGTTTGAAATCCTCCAAGCGTTCTTTAGTCTTTTTCCCCTCAACCGACTGAGGCTCATCGATGATCAAAATGGGATTGGTCGCTGCGATAACATCGATGGGCTTTCTCCAGCGGAAACTTTCCTGCTCGGTGTGAATCCGACGGGCATCCGCTCCAGTGGCATTAAAGGCCTGGGAGTTGATAATCATGACCTGAATGTCCGAGGAGTTGGCGAACTTGTCCAGCTCTCCCAAACGGCTAGAATCATAGACAAAGTAACGTGGTTTCTTGCCGTACTCCATCTGAAAATGGTCTGCCATGATCTCAAAGGACTTGAGCACCCCCTCCCGAATGGCGATGCTGGGCACCACAATGATAAACTTGAGCCAGCCATACTGCTTGTTGAGCTCCATCAGGGTGCGGATATAGGTATAGGTCTTCCCTGTCCCTGTCTCCATCTCAATGGTCAAATTGTAAGACGGACGACCATCGACTTTTTGGATGGATAGGTTTTCGGAAGGTTTAAGTCCATAGCGGAGCTGATGACTTCGTACCTGCTGGCTGATAGTGTCCTGTGAAAGCTGGATGGGAGCATTGCGGAAACCGATAAAATTCATATCCAGTTCCGCATCCATTCCCTGACCCTTGTCCATGTGGTAATCAAAACCGCTATGCTTGCCCTGACCAGCAAAAACATCCACAACAGAGGACACCGCATCTAACTGAAATTGCTGCTGCTTAAATTGAAGTTTCATTGGTTACCTCCGTTAATATATAAATTGCCTATGTTTAATTGTGATGATTCAATAACTAGTCTCATTTCCGATTCAGAAATATCTCCTTGTTTCTCCATTTCTTTTTTCATTGCTTTGAGCAAAATATCAATACTAGCATCAAATTGATTGAATGATTTTTCTCTATTTTTTTCGCTCAATACAGTCTTTTCAATTTGTAATAAATCCAACATTTTATTGAACTGTTCGTTCACAAAAGGACTAGAAAAGAAATAGGATTTTGCGATTAAACCAAATAATTCATCTTCATATTTTAAAATTAAGTCATGATTACTTATTAGCTGTTGCAAGAAATATGACAATTTACTATACAATTCAATTCTTTTCTCAAAGCGAATTGATTTTTTATCATTCACATGAGTCCTAAAAACTGTCCAAACCGTAACCCCAACTGCAATTAGTGAGACCAAAAGTGAAATAATACTGACTATACCTGTAATCAATTCCCAGTCCATCATCCCTACACCACCTTCACTTTGGTATTTGGGGCTTCTTCTTTGAAGATTTGCCCCAGGTTGATTTTGGCTGCGGAGTTGGCGAAAGATTCGTCCTTGAAGACTGCACGGAGTGGCTCTTCTTTAGCAATTTGACGGAGGACGTTTTCTGAAATCTCATCTGCAAAGCAGGCAATCAAGGCACCGTCTGCCACATTGTAAATGTCTGTGCCGTCAATTTGAGTTTTCGCAATCGGAAGAGATAATTCCATGCCCCAGGTCAGCATAATCTGGAAGAGGAGGTCAAGGTCTGTCCGACCATCTTTGATGTTGGAAACACTGTCAAAAAGACTTTCTTGGCTAAAGCTGTCTGGTGTTTGGCTGACTTCCTTGAAGTTTGAAGTGTCCAGCTTGTAAGCTCTAAAGCCAAAATCTTGCTTGCCGACAGTTTCAGGATGTTCTTCCTGAATTTTTTTGGCTGCCCGACGGATCCGCTCACGAGAAATCTGGTCGATGGTTTCATAGCCAGCTTCTTTGGCAGCTGACTTGTCTGCCACCTGCTCATCCAGCGTACAGAGAATGTACTTACGATTACCACCGTCTTCAGCGTTCAACTGCATAACGGCATCAGCAGTAGTTGCAGAACCAGCGAAGAAGTCGAGGATTAGCATCTGTTTTCTATTATGAGTCTGTACAATCTGCTTTATTAAATCTGTCGGTTTAGGATAGGAAAATAACTCATCAATTCCTAAATCTTCCAAACGATTCTTTCCCTCTTCTGATAATACTTTTATTATTGAGTATAGCTTAGAAGTTGCTTCTGAAACTGGGGTCAAGCTATATAAAATATGTTTCCCATTTTCTCTTTCTTCTAAAAAGATCTCCCCCGCTGAAAGTCTATTATCAATTTCGTCTTTTATTTTTTGCCCTTTTACTTCTAAAGCATCTTCATAATAAAGTCGTCTTTCTGTTCCTTTTTCATACTTCCCAAATTGTTTTCGATATATGTCATCATTCTTTAGATAATCTATACCATTCTTTGAAATGATTTTTCCCTGAATAACTTTGGGTTTGACTAACGGAGATAGAAATTCTATTCTTCTTGCATAAACATGAATGACGTCATGTCCTTTTACTACAAATTTTGCCTGTCCTCCTCCCTTAGCTCTTTGATGAATAAGAGAGCCGACAAAATTCTCCTCCCCAAATATCTCATCACAGATAGCTTTGAGATTGGCTTGCTCGTTGTCGTCAATGGAGATAAAGATAACACCACTGTCTTTGAGAAGGTTTCGGGCAAGGACTAGACGGGGATACATCATATTAAGCCAGTCGGAGTGATAGCGGGCGGAGGATTTTTCATTCTTAGTCAAGCCCACTCGTTGCAAACCATCCTCATCTCGCAGGTCCATTTCATCTGCCAGTTCTTCCTCACTCATCTGGAATTTATCCGAGTAGACAAAGTCCTTCCCTGTATTGTAAGGTGGGTCAATGTAAACCATGTCAATCTTGCCCAGATAAGACTCCTGTAAGACCTTGAGGACTTCAAGGTTATCCCCTGTTATAAAGATATTTTCAGACTTGTCAAAATCAACACTTTCCTCAAGATCTGGGCGAAGGGTCTGGGTCGTCGGTTTACCTGCCTCCGCAATCGCTCCGCGTTTGCCGACCCAGGTAAACTCATAGGACTCCCGCCCCTCTACAATATCTCTTGAAAGGAATTGTCGTAGCTTTTCAAAGTCAATAGCCGGACGTAACCTGCCATTTTCATCACTACTTTCTGTCAGAACCTCAGGAAAAAGCTGACCAATCTTTGCAATATTGTCTGATAAAACATCTTTTGAACTTAGGTCTAGCTTTTCAACTTGAGTATATTCTCCAAGCTTTTGCTGTGCTGTGCTGTGCTGTGCTGTGCTGTGCTGTGCTGTGCTGTGCTGTGCTGTGCTCATGGTAATCTCCTTTTCTTAGGCTGTCAAGCCTTTTTTGATGATGTAGATAAAAAATTGTCAAACGATTTTAGTTTGTGATATAATAGTTTCGAAAAAAGGATTGAGCGCCAACTCAATCCCAGTAGAACCGCTTAAGACGGTGGTTCATTTTTAGCTATTCAGAAATAGCCGTCACTCCCCAAAGTTTTGACGGCTATTTCTTTTGGTCATCATCTTTGAAGATTTTATAGCACAACCCTATCAAGGCGATGGTGAAACCACCAAAACTCAATAAAGTTTGTACCACTTCAAACGCTGTCAAAAGATTGTTACCCCCTTTCCGTCAGATTTTGATGAGTTGCACATAGGCATCTCCCTCCTCTCACTTAGAAAGTAACCACCGTCTTTCTCCTACATCCATTCATGGATACAGGAGCACTTTTCTACTGTTCTATTATACCATATCGTCCACAGAATTTACTGTGGATTTTTTGAACCTATATTCACTTGTGAAGTGCTTTCATATAAGTAATAGTTTTTAGCTAATCAAGGCAGTTTTTTGAAGAAATACTGGCTGTATTTTGAAAAAAACGAACGATGAATAGCTTAAAAACTAGCCTTAGATGAAGGTGCTGAACTGTGAATGCTGGTTCTCAACTGTTGGATTTCTTCTTCTAGGGCCTTGTAGGCCTTTCGAAGTTCCATTTGTTTGCGCATGGCTTTTTCGGCAAACATCTTTTTCTTGAGCTGGGCTGCTTTCTTTTCCATTGCTGCTAAGCGTTCCGTCTGCTCAATCTGGTCTTTGATAGTAGCTCCGCCCCCTACCAGTTCTTCTTCCCCCGCTTGTTTGACCAAGTTTTCATAAAACTGGTCCAAGTCCCTTTCTTGGTAGGTCAATGCCAGAGGTTTATCTGTTTGAAAGTGACGAACAATCTTAAAATTCCGTCCCTCTCTCGATTGCGCCAGCTTTTCCTTAAAATGAATCAAATACTGGCTAGTCCCATCTGGAAATACCAGATGAAAGAGAGTGTAAAATCCCAGATAAGTGTCCAGCTCTGCTAGTAAGTGCGGGTCTAGTTGCTGACTCAGGAGGTCAATCCGAAGGACGATGATTTGCTGAATGGTCTTGCCTGCTGGGATGGGGAGGGTCTTGGCATCTAGTTGATGGGTAGCGGTAATCTGGCCGATTTGTTGCCGTAGTAGCTGCTTATCAGCTGTAGACAAGCCAAAATTATCTAGAAAGTCCTTGTTGCCTTTTTGATAAGGCTTGTAGAGGACTTTGGGTCTTGGAATCTGAGTAGATGGTAAAAATGGCATCTTAGTCTTCTCCTTTCAAAACGGCAAAGAAGGCCATCAGTTCAAAATCATCACTTCCTTCCACCCCGCTATCCATAAAGTCAATGGTATCTGACGTGAAGAGGGACTCATTGAAGGTTTCCTCATCGCTCTCCACGAGATTTTCAAGACTTCTTTGCAAGAGGTCGGAGTAATGCTCCATTTTGGCGCCATCATCAGTGGCACGATTGTAGGTTGCCACCAAATCTTTCTCAGGCTGATTTTTGCCCTTGGTAATCATGCGTAGGTGCTCCAGCAATGCCTTGGTATCCGCAATAGAGTAGACCGTCTCTCCCTCGTCACTGATATAGACCAGATAGTAGGGATGAAGACGATTTTTCTTACTGAGATGGGTCTGGTTAGCAATATTCTTCAAGAGGAAGATGGCTCCAGCTGGTTGACCTTGCCCTGCCTGCACCACTGCTTGAAGACCTTTAGGCATAGCTTCTAACTCTGGGTGTTTGGCTAAATAGCTGAGCAGGTCCATACGGTAGTCTTCCAAACCTAGATCCATAATGGAAATCCCCTCATTCATATCTTCCAAATCAACGACCTCTGTCTGGAGGCGTTCAAGCTGTTTCTTCCGATAATTATTTTCCTCGATTTCCTCGTTGGTCAAGACATTGTCATCAGCCGTTGAAGTCAGTACAGAGATTTTCATTCTGGATTCCACACGCGCCTTGAGATCGATATAGGTGTCCAAAGCAATGTTGGGCCAAAAATTGACCAGCTGGATGTATTTGTTCTGACTACCGATACGATCTACCCGACCAAAACGCTGGACAATTCGAACAGGGTTCCAGTGAATGTCATAGTTAATCATGGTATCTGCGTCTTGCAGGTTTTGACCTTCTGAGATAACATCTGTCGCAATCAAGACATCAATTTCTCGATGATCATCAGGATAAAGCAAGTCCTTCTGCTTGGATCTCGGTGAAAAATAGGTCAGAATGGTGTTCAAGTCCTTATTTTTGAGTGGCAAAGTGGTCGAAAAGCCTTTTGTCCCTGAAATCTGGGCTGTATGAAGTCCATACTTATCCAAGAGATAATGGCTAATATTTTTATAAAGATAGTCTGTTGTCGTCGCAAAGGCCGAGAAGATAATCACTTTCTTGTTATCTGGATTGATTGGCTGTGCCAATTTGTCATCAATCAAGTCAAACAAGGTCTGTAATTTCTGATCTTCCTGTGGGGTGATTAAATTGACCAGGTCTTCTAATTCTCTCAAAACTGTTTGGTCAGCCTGTAAATCCCTCTTCCAAGATAGGTAGTCCATATCAGCCAGCTTGATAGGGAATTTCTTTCCAACAAAGAAATCCGTATTGCTATCTTCGACATCAAAATCATCTTCAGCCAACTCTTGCAACTGAACATTCCCCTCACCACCTGCAACTTCAAACTCTTCTATGCTCAGAATTGTTTTGTCTACATAAGCCTTAACCACGTCAATCAAGGTATAGCGAAAGGCCTCAATAGAACTTTCCAAACGTTTCAAGAGGTTGATCATCATCAGTTTCTTAATCCCCGTTTCCCGCCCGAGCTGGGTCAAACCTTGCCCTTCCACTTTTTCATAGCGGGAACGTTTTGAGGGATGAATGAAAAGACTTGGCTGATAGATTGTTAATTGAAGTTGGTCTAACAGAGCATAAATCCGTTCGTAAGTAATATCTCTTCGATTGACCGTCAAGTCTGGATAGAAGTTTTTAGGGGCCAGTCGTTCTGGAAAATCACCAATCGCATTTCTATCATAAAATTGTCGGATATGCTTACGGCTTCGTGCAATTGTCACGCTATCAAGGACTTTGAAGAAGTCAAAGTCTAGTTTATCAAGTAGAGCTGCTGTGGTACGAGATTCTGCTGGTAACTCTGCCCATTGATTATAAGCAGTCTGTGCCATACGGAAGATATCATTGATGGAGGATTTGGTATCTAATTTGGCATCAAATTGTGCCGCATCACCTTCATAGGCTAGGGCAATTTGATTTTTCAAATCATTAAAGCGATTATTGACAGGTGTAGCAGACAACATTAGAACCTTTGTCGGTACACCGCTTTTGATGATCCGATTCATCAAGCGGGAATAGCGGTTTTCACGACCTTCTTCAATCTCGGCATCAGATGAACCACCGTTTCTAAAGTTATGCGACTCATCAATGACCACCAAATCATAGGTATCCCAACGATTTAGTGCCAAATCAATCCCATTTGATGTTCCCTTGTCACGGCTGAGGTCTGTATGGTAGAGGACGTCATACTGGAGATAGCGGTCGTAAATGGGATTGTTGACATAGTCGTGTCGGTACATATTCCAGTTGTGCTCCAACTTTTTGGGACAAAGAACCAAGATTCGTTTGCCTCGATAGGCATAGTAGGTCATGACAGCAAGAGCTGTAAAGGTCTTTCCTAGACCGACCGAGTCTGCCAGAATACAGCCATTGTATCGTTCTAATTTTGAAATCAGCGACCTGACCGCATCCTTTTGAAAATCATATAAGAGATTCCAAATCTTGGTTTCCTTGTATTGAACATGTTCATTTGGCAGTTGGTCCTGATTAACATCTTCTAAAAATTCACTAAAGATATTATAAAGCATGACATAGTAGAGGAATTCTGGCGAATGTTCCTTATGGGCCAAGGTCAGATTTTCTAAAACTTCCTCGGTCACATCACGGAAATATTCATCATTATTCCAGTAGTCTTCAAAGTTTCGCAGATAGGTCAGGCTTTGTGGCTCTGTGTAGAGATTGCGACTGGACTTAAAAAGTGAATTTTCATAACCCAGTTCCTTACGGTCAAAATTTTTCAGCTTATCAACTGCGATGATTTGATCGTTTTCAATCCGAATGCCGTTGTCAATTTCTTCATGGACATTGATAGACTTAAACTGAGCCTTTCGACGGACCCAGTCGGCACATTCTCTGGCAAGAGATTTTTGGGTCAGTTCATTCATCAATTTGAGCTCGTACTCAGCTCCAAATATCGATGATTCTCGTTGTTTC
Source organism: Streptococcus suis (assembly GCF_024509525.1). Taxonomy (GTDB): domain Bacteria; phylum Bacillota; class Bacilli; order Lactobacillales; family Streptococcaceae; genus Streptococcus; species Streptococcus suis_AC. Next base: position 18,772 of record NZ_JAMWEM010000010.1, on the reverse strand, counting down.
TTGGGTATGGTGTATTCGCGGTACTCTTTCGTAACTTCATTGGTCGTGAAGGTTGGGCTGGTAAAAATAAATTTCAGCTCTTCAATTTGCTCTAGCTCTTCTTTCAAAGATTGATAAGCAAACATAGAAAAAGTTGCCGCAGCCATTTTTACCTTACTGCCTTTTCCTAAATGTTCTTTTAACTGATCCCCCAAGAGAACCAGTCGGTTATCAATTTCCATAAAATCTCCTTCAAATGTTCATTCCAGTGTAGTATAACATCTTTAGACAAGGATTTCTAGCTCTCCATCCTCCTCTCCATCTCCGCCATATCATAGTCCAAAAGCAGGTCCTGGCAGTCCGTAAAAAGCTGACGACGCTTGTCATCATCCACCACAGCGACGTCCACTCCTCTATCATCATAGCAATGATATAAAACCTTGTCCTTGCTTGACAAAAAGAGGACGGAGCTGGATAGGTAGTTGAAACCACCGTGATCAGCCTTGATAATCTCCCTCAGCAAAGCTTTCAAATCCTGGTCAGCGACCGGAAAAAGATAGCGTTCAAAGACCAGCACTTCTCCCGTCCAGTCCTCCACTTCTATCAGCTCAGGCTCAGGACACTTGTCAAAGTTAAATTTCGATGTAAAATGCCAAAGGTAAGAGTCGATGTCCCTATCTTCCTGGCGAAGCAGCGAAAGAATCACATAGTCGTATGCTGAACTAGCCTGCTCCAAAAGTTCAACCGCACGCGCGTAAGCTCGGTTCAAATACACTTTTCTGGGAAGCGTTTCAGCCTCCTCTGCAGGCCCAATTTCAAATTTTAAAGCAAGCGGTGTAGTATAGAAAAAAGGACCTACCAATTGGTTATGCTCTAACTGAAACTCTTTTAGCCATTCATTTAGGTACATGCATAGTCTCCTATTCTACTTTTGTATCATTTTATCACAATCGTCTTCGGAATGTCTAGTTTTCCATAAGAGACTATGATACACTCTGACTAACCCAAAACATTGTTAGCCACTAGAAACTGACGACAATGTTTTATTATGGATTTTTTATCCTGTCACGAACAAACATAAAAAGAGCAGTACAATTCAGGAAAAATTTACTGCTCTTTTCTGAAATTATTCGGCAATAATTGTGAATTTTTTCAGGTAATTATTCTTATCCAATTGACCTGTAAAGCTGTCTCCTACCTTGATAAATGGCAAGCTGTCCGTACTGTCTTCTGTTGCCTTGACCTTGTAAATCTGACCTTCTGATTGGATATAGTAGACTGTTGAGCCGGCAATCATCTGGCTAGCCAAGGCTTCTACCTTACCAGAAATGACTTCCGATTCTTCGTTAGTCTCACCAGTTCCGGTCACAGTCAATCCTGCTAGGCTTGATGCATCTGTACCAGTAACCTGTGAAATCAGATTGGCAACGTCATTGTTGACTGTCACTTGCTGGTAATCTTCCGCATCGACCAGGGCATAGGATTTGACCAAACCAGCATCATCTTTGAGAGAAACCAGATAGTAGGCTGTGTCTGCTAGCTTGACCAGACTTGGTGCTGTTGCCTGATAGCCCTTTTCCTGTACTTCTCCTTCTGCTGATTCTTGGGCGGCCGTTTCCGTTGCAGAAGCTAGTTTGTAATTGGTGATTTCACGGGTCCGCATATTAACCAGAATAAATCCAAGGTTGGATGAATCTGCTGTAGCCGAGGTAATTCCTGTGTAAAGGTAAATATCAGAACCGATGGAAATGTAGTTGTAGCTATCCGTTGTGTGTTTGACACCTGTTTGGCTGAAAATGGTATTCCAGAATCCATTTTGGTAGGTGTAATGGTCATCGACACGGCTGATAACATTACTCGCTGAGTAGACACGGTCCACCCATTCAGGAATATCTGCCAGACTGTACTCCTTGCTCTCCCCTGTCACTGCATCCAAGACAATGGCACCTGTCGGGTCATTGGAAGACAGACCAAATTTTGGCTGGTAGGTCGTTGCGATGTAGTAAGGATTGCCTTGGTCGTCCACTTCAAAGGACGGTTTCCCAAAAATGGTTGTTGGGTATTGAAGGCGGAGATGACGCATGGTATCATTGAGCAAATACTCGGAATCTGAGTAATGCATGGACTTGCTCAGCTTGGCAAGCTCAGCTTTCCCTGTCGTCTGATTGACCTTAACATAGTAGCCAATCCCGTCTTGGTGGTTGCTCAGCCATTTCCAAAAAGACTTATACTCCAAGGGCGACACACGGAAAGGTTGCTGACCGATGGTAATCTGACGGTAATCATCCGAAATGCCGAACTGGGAAACCTTGTCGATGGTGCCAAGATAGGTGTCACCGATTTTCTCAGCCGAAGCACGGTCCAAAAGAGCCAGCTTGGAAATATCTGTTTCAGGGAAATCCGACTTGAAATCCGCATCCGTTACTGAAATGACCGCCGCATAATCTTTAGCTCGAAAGATAGGAGAGTTGAAAATGCCCAGTCCAACCAAGGCAAGAACCACCAAGAGCCAAAGGCGACCAGTCCAACTAAGAAAGGCAGGCAGTTTAGGATTGATATTGTATGTTGTCACCTGACGCTGTCGGCCTGTGATTTTGGTCGCTTGTTGGATAAGGCCTGCAGGATTGCTAAAGAGTAAAATCAACCAGGCCAAGGCTGTCGATTGCAGAACGAAAACCCAGAAACCCAAACTAAACACATTGATAGCTGGCAACTGATACCAGTAGTAGACCATCATTTCGAGAATGAGAGCCATCCAGGCGAAACCAATCAGTTTTCTTTTCATAATAACCTCCGTAAGCAAAGATATATTTGTCTCTATTGTACCATACTTTTAATACTGTAACACAAAAAATGGAAAAAATTTTTTAAGTTCCGTCATTCGCTAGAGGGGAGGTTTTTTGGTATAATGAAACACGATAAAACTAGAAAAGGAAACTATATGAAACTCATTTCTTGGAACATTGATTCCCTCAATGCTGCTCTGACAGCAGAGTCTCCTCGCGCCCTATTATCACGCGCAGTCATCAATACACTTGTGACAGAAGACGCTGATATTATCGCCATTCAGGAAACAAAATTGTCAGATAAGGGACCGACTAAAAAGCATCTAGAAATTTTGGAAAGCTACTTCCCTGGATATGCCAATACCTGGCGTTCATCTGTAGAACCAGCTCGCAAAGGCTATGCTGGGACCCTCTTCCTCTATAAAAATCACCTAACACCAACCATAACCTTCCCTGAGATTGGTGCGCCAACTACTATGGACTCTGAAGGACGCATCATCACGCTGGAGTTTGATGACTTCTATGTTACCCAGGTTTATACGCCAAATGCTGGCGATGGCTTGAAGAGACTCTCAGACCGCCAAATCTGGGACGTGCAGTATGCCGAATACCTATCACAGCTTGACAGCCAAAAGCCTGTCTTAGCCACAGGTGATTACAACGTTGCTCACAAGGAGATCGACCTGGCTAACCCAGCCAGCAACCGCCAGTCTCCAGGATTTACAGATGAGGAGCGTGAAGGTTTTACAAACTTGCTAGCCAAGGGCTTCACAGACACCTTCCGCCACTTGCATGGGGATGTTCTCAACGCCTATACTTGGTGGGCACAACGCAGCCGCACCAGCAAAATCAACAACACAGGATGGAGAATCGACTACTGGTTGGTCAGCGACCGTATCGCTGACAAGGTGACCAAGTCAGCTATGATTGACTCCGGTGCTCGCCAAGACCATACACCGATTGTCATGGAAATTGATTTCCCATAGAGGCTGGGCGAAAAGTCCAGCTTCGCTTCTCAGAGTTCGTGTCAAAATCTCAGCGCAGTGGTTGATTGGGTTTAACAGTCCAGTGGACTGTTAAAGGTTGGAGATAGGATTTGCGAAGCAAATCTCAGCAATTCGTATTTCACACTCCAAATCTGACCTAATCAACTGTGCGGGGGTGAGAAGACGAACTCTTTTTGGACAAATGGAGTTCTTTCTCACTCCCTTTCTTTTGGGGAAAATTTTTGAAACATGAATACATCACGGTAGAATAAGCTTTCTAGAATATTCGCATAAACATCAAAAAATCCCGACCTTATAAGCCGAGATTTTCATATTTTGTGCGATAGCCAATCTGTAAGATTTTCCCATCTTGAATAAGTAATGGACGCTTAATCAACATACCATCATTAGCTAATAAGTCTAATGCTTGATCCACCGTCAAACTGTCAAATTTATCCTTCAGACCAAGTTCGCGGTAACTATTCCCAGAAGTATTGAAATACTTTTTCAAGTCTAAACCTGTTGCTTCCATCCAAGATTTGAGCTCTTCAGCACTAGGCGGTGTTGACTTAATGTCAATAGCTTCAAATTCCAAGCCCAAACTCTTCAGCTCTGCTTTTGCTGCCCGACAAGTCGAACATTTTGGATACTCATAAAATAAAATCATCTTTCACCTCAAATTCTGGATTCTCATGTCGCAAGAGCCAGATTTTTTTATCCAGTCCTCCAGCATAACCTGTCAACTGTCCTTTCTGATTGAGAACTCGGTGACAAGGAACAATAATAGAATAAGGATTACGCCCAACTGCACCTCCTACTGCCTGACCAGAACAGACTCCCAGTTGCTGGGCAAGTTGCCCATAGCTAGTCGTCTGACCATGAGGGATTTCTTTCAATAAAGCCCAGACTTTTTCCTGAAATTCTGTTCCAATAGCTTCAAGAGGCAGGCTAGTAAAATCCACATCTTGACCTGAAAAATAAGCATCCAACAAGAGACTGGTCTGGTCTAAAATAGGGTGCGAGCCTAGAACTGGTTCTTCTCTTAGTCCTCGTTCAAAATACTTTTGGTCCTCAAACCAAGCTCCTCGCAAGCCCCTATCACTAGCAACAAGAGACATAGGTCCAAGTGGACTTTGATAGATCGTTTTCACATACATACTAGTTTTTATTTTGGATAACACGAACCTTGACAATCGCATCGGTCGCTTCAAATTTAGCAACCAACTGCTCAATTTTCACTTTATCCGCTTCATCCAAGTCTAACAAGGTATAAGCATAGTCACCTTTTGACTTGTTGATAATATTGTCAATGTTGATGCCTAATTCAGACACGGCTGTGGTGATTTTTGCCACCATGTTTGGAATGTTTTTGTTGATGAGAGTAATCCGATAGGGAGCATCCAAGAACTGTTTGACATTTGGGAAATTGACTGAGTTGATGATTTCACCAGTCTCCATAAAACGACGAATGGTCTGACCAGCCGCAATGGCACAGTTAAGCTCCGCTTCTTCTGTTGAGCCACCAACGTGTGGGAAGACAATAATATTGTCTTTGTTGAGCACTTCTTCTGTCCCAAAATCCGTGATATAGTTCTTGATAACTCCTGTCTCAATTGCTTCAAACAAATCAGCATTATTAACCAGTTCCCCGCGGGCAAAGTTTATCAAGGTTGTGCCTTTCTTCATTTGGCCAAAACTGTCCGCATTGAACAAATCACGGGTCTTGTCTGTCAAAGGAACATGGACTGTGATATAGTCAGCGTTGCTAAAGATTTCTTTCAAGTCATCCACACGTTTGACATGACTGGAAATGCTCCAAGCCGTTTCAATCGACACATAAGGGTCGTAACCGAGAACATTCATTCCCAAACGGCGGGCATCGTTGGCAATACGCGCACCGATAGCACCAAGTCCGATAACACCAAGAGTCTTACCTGAAATTTCTGTCCCGGCAAACTGCTTCTTACCTGCTTCAACCTGCTTAGGTACATCATCTCCTGACAATGTATTTGCCCATGCAGTCGCTCCGATATAGTCACGGGCAGACAAAAGGATAGAGGCAATAACCGCTTCTTTTACGGCATTTGCATTGGCTCCTGGAGTATTGAAGACCACGATCCCTTTCTCAGTAGCTTTCTCAATAGGAATGTTATTAGTCCCTGCTCCTGCACGGGCAATGGCTTTCAGATTTTCGGGAAAATCAAAGCCATGCAAGTTTTCAGAACGGATGATAAAGGCATCTGGATTTGCTGCATGATCTCCGTCAATCTGGAATTTATTGCCCAATTCCTTCAAACCAACTTGGTTAATATTGTTAAACGTACGTACGCTAAATACCATTTATTTTTACCTAAAAAGGCGGAATAGCTGCCGCCTGACTTTCTTTATTTATTAATTATTTCCGAGTAACCAACGATCGTCTTCACTGATTTCCTGGTAAAGACTCCGCTCGCTCTTTTGCTTGATTTTTTGATAGGCTAGACGTTCTCCATCTATTGGGACTTTACCACAATAGACATAGCCTAATTTTTTTAGAATGTGCTGCATTGTCTTATTCTGCTCGTGGGTATCACAGCGGAAATCCGGTCCTTTTTGACCTTCAATTAAACCTTGCAAAAACGTTTGTATGATTCCTTGACCACGAAATTCGTCAGCTGCTGCAATTCTATGAAATGTTGTATATACAGGATGATTATGCTGCCATTTTCCTTCATATATGGCCTCATATTCTGCTTCTTGACCACGATGAACGGCGGCATAAGCTGCCACCTTACCGTCAACTAGACCAACGTAACCTCTGCCAGAAAGAATGTCATCAAAGATATCCTCTTTATTTGGATACTCTCCCTGCCATTGATTGATACCGGAGGTTGCTAGAAATGCACGAGCATCTTCAAGAATATCGACAATAGCCTCCATCTCATTTGGATGTGCTAATCTAATTTCCATTAAGCATTCTCCGCTGCAAATTTTTTCATGAATTCAATCAATTCAACCACACCTTGACGTGGGAAAGCATTATAGAGCGACGCCCGCATCCCACCTACTGAACGGTGACCTTTGATGTTTTTAAAACCAGCTGCTGTTGCTTCTTTGACAAATTTAGCATCTAATTCTTCACTTGGTGAGACAAAAGGAATGTTCGCTACTGAGCGCTCTTCTTTTTTCCGAACTGGGTTTTTGTAGAAATTAGACTGATCAATGTAGTCATAAAGCAAGCCAGACTTTTCACGGTTGATTTTTTCCATTTCGTCCACACCACCGATTTCCTTGACCCATTCAAAGACAAGTTTAGAAATGTAGATAGAGTAAGCTGGCGGTGTATTGTAGAGTGAGTCATTTTCTGCTTGAATACGGTAATCCAACATGCTTGAAAGCATTGGTTGGTCGTTGAGGAAATCCTCACGCACAATGACAACTGTTACTCCAGCTGGACCAATGTTCTTCTGAGCACCTGCATAAATCATGGCAAAATCTTCCACATTGTAGCGAGCCGCCAAGATGTTTGAAGACATATCACCAATAACTGGCACACCGTTGGTATCTGGAATGTCATAGACAGCTGTACCTTCAATGGTATTGTTGGTTGTCAAATGTACATAGGCAGCGTTTGGATCGATATCGTTTTTATCAAAGGTTGGCAATTCTGCATAGGTGATATCTTCTGTAGAGCCAAGCAAGATTGGTTCAAAGTCAATTGTTTTAGACAGCTTCACAGCCTCAGTATAGGCTTTTTTACCCCATGAGCCACCGACAAGATAGTAAGCTTTTTTACCTTGGGCAAAGTTGAGAGGAATCATGGTAAATTCTAAAGATGCTCCACCTTGTAAGAACAACACCTTGTAGTTATCAGGAATAGCCATCAATTCACGTAGGGTCGCTTCAGCACCTTTAATAATATCATCGAAGTCCTTGGAGCGATGGGACATCTCCAAAACACTCATTCCCGAACCATTGTAGTCCAAGAATTCAGCTTGGGCACGTTCAAGCACTGGTTTTGGCAATACTGCAGGACCTGCAGAGAAGTTGTAGATTGTCATAAAATCCCTCCAAAAATGTAATATGTTCATTATATCACAAATATTCAGACTATTCCATAAAATATGCCGAGTTCTCAGAAAAGGTACGGAAAATACCTGAAAACCAAAAAGACCAAGCATTAGCCTAGTCCATGATAAACATCGTATACTTCCTGCTTTTTGAGTTGGAAGGTTTTGGCGACTTCTTTGATAGCCTGGTTAGGCTTGAGGCCTGCTGCAATTCGCTCTTCTACTTGGGCAATCAGGTCCACTTCTTTCACTGACTCAACCAAGTCTTCTTCAGAAGCACCTGCCACAATAATCAGACATTCCCCCTTGAGAGCATGATCTTCTAAATAGGCTACTATTTCTGAAATGCTACCTCGCTGGTATTCTTCATAGAGCTTGGTCAATTCCCTTACAACGGTCACCTGACGGTCGCCGTAGATTGACAGCATATTTTTCAGTGTATCGGCTACCCGATAGGGTGACTCATAGAAAATCTGGGTTTCAGGATAGGCTAGCTTAGCCTGGAAGAATTCCTTTTGTTGCCCTGCTTTACGTGGTAAAAATCCGTAGAAAATATGTGGTTGCGGTGCCAAGCCAGAGGCAATCAAGGCTGTAATTCCTGCGGACGCACCTGGGAGAGCAACAACAGGAATATTTTCAGCTATCGCTGCACGCACTAAGTCATGCCCCGGGTCAGAAATAGATGGTAATCCTGCATCAGATACCTGTGCAATAGAGTTCCCCGACTTGAGTAAGCTAATCAGACTTGGAATCTTATCAAAAGCATTGTGTTCATGAAAAGAAGTCTGCCTGGTTTCAATTCCGAAGTGCTTGAGTAGAATCCCTGTGTTACGAGTATCCTCCGCCGCGATCACATCCACCTCTTTCAGCACCTCAATCGCTCGAAAGGTCATATCCTGCAGGTTGCCAATGGGGGTTGGCACCAGATAAAGCGTGCCATAACCCCTGTTTTCTCTGAATGATTTCTGTAGTTGCATACTAGTCTCGATTCAATAATTCTAAACAGAACATACAAGGACCATCCTGTTCCCTGCGCTTACCATACTCATAGGTACAAATATGAAAACCATCTTCGTAAATTTTTTCTAGATTTTCCTTACCAAAATTGGACGTTTTAACATTGCTCTTCTCTTCTTTTTCTAAGCGTTCACGCAACTTAGAGTTTTCCAGACGAAGTGCCGTATTTTCATCAATAACACCCTGCAAATGTTTTTTTACTGCTTCAACCTCAGCCAATGTCATTAGCAGATTCTGTGAAAAATCGTCTAAAGCATCAAAAATCTCTTTCTTATCCATACTCATTCCTTTCTAGCCTTGTAGGCAGAGGTATTCTAGCGCATTTTGCAAGCTCACATTAGCTTGCCACATCTTTTTCGCTTGCGCGCAATTGCTGAGCAACTTCCGCACATTCCTATCTGCTAAATGATCAACCAAGAGTAGACTAATTAGGTCAAACACACGACCTTGTTCTCCCTTTTCAGGAAGAAGAGCCACTACCTGTCCCACTTGTAAATAGGCATCATCTGAACGATTCAAAAGTCGATCTACAAATTTTTTTATCACAGCTATCACGTCCAAAAAAGACTTGTTTTGAGCCAAATAAGCCGCCTCTTCCATACTTGAAGCTATCTGAGCAACCAGTGTTGCCTGATTGCGAAGCAAACCTTCCTGCTCCAAAAAATACTCCAAGGCCTCTTGATTCTTTGGAAAACGAACAATCTGAGTTCGACTTTTTATCGTAGGCAACACCAATTCTTCTTGATTGGTCAAGAGAAAAATCCAACTTTCACTCTGTGGCTCTTCTATAACCTTCAAGAGTGCATTAGCAGCATTGGGATGCATTTTTTCAGCATCACGAATGATAAAAACTTGCTTATTCGACTCATAACCTGACTGCGAAAAATCCTTGACCAGTTCTCTCACACGCTCTGTTTTGATGGTATTGCCTTGCGGAGAAAGGATGGTCACATCTGAAAACTCACCCTGTTCAATCAAGCAACAAGTTCGACACACCCCGCATGGTAAAATCCCTGACTTATTCTGACAAAAAATTGCTTGGCTGAGAAAAACAGCCATGTCAAAACTAGCAAAAGCTCCTGAAAAAAGATAAGCATGGGCTAGTCTATCTTGATCTAAAACGGTTTTAAAATACGAAAAAACCTGCGCTTGTAAATTCTGTAATTGTTCCTGTTTCATTCGTTTTTCGCCAATTTTTTCTTAATAGCCGCAAATGCCTCTGCTACCACCACTTCTAAGGGCTGACTTGCATCAATTTTGACCAAACGATCTGGTTCCTCTTCCAAAATAGACAGATAACCCTGACGTACCCGCTGATGCATCTCTAATTTTTCCATATCCAATCGATCGACATCACGTTGGGCATTCCGAGCAATTCGAGCCAGCCCTTCTTCGACATCGATATCAAAGTATAATGTTAAATCTGGCTTGATACCATCCGTCGCATAATCATTCAGCCAATTTATATCTGCTACACTCAATCCACGACCAAAACCTTGATAGGCTATTGAAGAGTCGATAAACCGATCAACAATCACCAGACTTCCTGCTTCTAATGGTGACAAAATCCGTTCCACCAGATGCTGACGACGGGCTGCTATAAATAGCAAAAGCTCTGTCTTATCATCCATAGTTGTATTTTTCGGATCTAATATGATTGAGCGAATTTCCTCTGCGATAACAACTCCACCAGGTTCGCGCGTTCTCACGACATCTTTATTAAATTCTGTCAACTGAGGTAATAAAGCCTGTAGGACAGAGGTTTTTCCAGCTCCATCTGGTCCTTCAAATGTGATCAGTAGTCCTTTAGTCATATCTTCCTCTTTCTTTTGCATACTCCTTTTATTGTACCAAAAATTCAACAAAATGACACCTTAAAATTTCCTACTCCCATAATCTAACATCCCTTGTTTCCCACTCCTAAATCTGATAGAATAAAGATGCACAGAGAATGAATTACTACTATTGGTTGAAAGGAAGAACCTGATGTTTCGATTGAAATCTGTTTTATTCATATTATTGGGAGCCGGCCTCTTTTCTTTCAGTCTAAATTACCTCATTATTCCCAATAATCTCTATGAGGGAGGAGCGACAGGCATTACCCTGATTCTCTACTACTTATTCAAACTTCAACCTTCCATTACAAACCTACTCATCAATATTCCACTTTTTTTTCTAGGTTGGAAAATAATGGGACGGCGAATGCTGATTTACAGCTTCATAGGCACCTTCGCAGTCACCATTTGGCTGACTATTTTCGAGCATATCCCCTTGCAGCTCGACATTGAAAACGACTTGGTCATCGCTAGTATGCTAGGTGGAATCGTTAGTGGAACAGGTTTGGGAATCATCTTCAAAGCAGGTGGAACAACTGGAGGTAGCGACATTTTAGCCCGTATCGGTCACAAATATACTCACTACAGCATCGGGCAAATCATTCTGGCTATTGATTTCTGTGTTTTAGCCTTAACCATTATCGTCTTCCAAGACCTACGCAGTGTGCTGTACACCTTACTTATGGTGACCATTATGTCACGTGTTATCGACTTTATTACAGAAGGTGGCTATGGTAGCAAGGGAGTGATGATTGTTTCTAGCAAATCTCAAGAAATTGCGATAGCCATCGACTCAGAAATCGAACGAGGAGTAACTCTCATTAAGGCTCAGGGATTCTATAGCAAGACCGACATCGACATGATATACTCCGTCATCTACAAAAGTCAGTTACAAGAAATGAAAGAGCTCATCCATCGAATCGATCCCTACGCCTTTATCACTATCACAGATGCTCACGAGGTACTGGGTGAAGGTTTTACATTAGATAAAAATAAGCAACCATTAGACAATCACCGATAAGAAACTGCAGGCTTAAAACTCTGCAGTTTCTTTCGTTATTCACTGCTCAAGTGCTTTTTCAGGATCCGCAACTGTTGAAACATCCTTGCACTTAGCAACGAAATCATTCAACTCTCCATTTGTATTAGCCAGCAGTTTATCTCCCTACGGAATCTCAACCTTGTATTTACTTTATCTGCTGTTAACTTATCAATAAAAACCAGAAAAAGTCGAGCAAGCTCGACTTCTAGATATTCTTTGCAACTGTTGGTACTAGGCTATCAATTTGTAATCCCGTCCCTTCAAATAGTGACCGAACTTCCTCTACATCCATCTTACCATCAATTTGGACTTCAATCACAACCTTGCCTGATTTAGTCGCCAGTTGGACTGTTGACACAATATTGTAGTCCTTATCAGCTACCAGACGAATAATCTTTTCTAATTCTCCTGCCTTATTATCAACTAGGAAACGAGCTCGTACTCCCTCTTCCCCATAGCCTGACACATGGAGAAAGGCTGCAAAAACATCACGATCTGTAATAACTCCATAGAGTTGACCATTATCCACGACTGGTAAGATACCGACCTTGTTTTTGTACATGAGATAGACTGCATCTTCTAGACTGGCATAGCCAGAAACGGTAATGACGTTTTTAATCATGACATCCTTGACCTTAGTCTTGTTGAGAAGATAGTTCATCTCATAAATGGATAGGCTCGTAGCTTTAGATGGACTTGCTTCTGCGATTGTCCCCTCTGTCACCAAACCTACCAACTTATCATTTTCAATGACAGGCAAACGGTGTAAGCCCTGTTCACGCATCAAATCAGCCGCATGGGCAATGGTTGTATCTGGTGAAATGTAAACAACTTTACGGGTCATAAAATCTTTAACTGACATAGGATTTCCTCCTTTGATAAATCATACTTTATTATACCACAAATTCGAAAACGATTTCAATATTTTATGAAAAAATATGAAAATCAGCGATAGAAAACCGCTGATCGATCCACATATAACTAATACTTTTACCCTTTCACAGCAAAGTAATGACCACTTGGACTTGCAAAGTTAAAGTTAGGGAAAGGCTCCGCATTGACTGGACTACAAGTATCTGTCAAACCAGCGATGCGTTCTTGAAGACCTTCAATATCGTCTGTTTCAAACAAGATACTTGGCTTCATATCGATCACTTCTGGTGATACTTGGCGAATAAACTCATTTGCATAGACTGTAATAGTTGTTGTCGCATCTGCGTGTGGCTTCATATCAAAGGTTTCAAAGCCCATCATCTCAGCTTCATTCAAAATCACAAAACCCACCGCTTTCCAAAATGTCTTTTCAGCAGCAACATCATCCACATAAAACATCAATCCAAATTCTTTGGTAAACATCATAAACTCCTTTACATTATGAAAAGTAGGATTCAAAAAAATTCCACCTTAATGATTCGATTCACTCTACTGTATTAGCATTTTCTTTGATGCAAAAGATAGATCTTTCTAATGACTCTCTTCTCACTAATCGACTTCACTTTTTGAAGATAAATTCTTTGTCAAACCAAGCAAATAGTGAATGGACCTACCAATTAAGAACTGATATTCACAGTAATGATAAGCAACTACCTCTTGAAGATTTGCTAAAGAAAGCACAGCGGTCAAAATGATGACGAGTAATAAACCACTCAGTGTTCATTTCTGTTTCAGCCCAGCAACTTTTCTACTATGACAGTCTAGCATAAGAAGACAAACATAGCAAGAGAGAGGGGTTCTGTAGTATTCTACTGATTTCTATTTCATTGACCAATCGAAGAACTTCCGTTATTATCCATTTTGATACTATCTATTTTCTCACAATCTAGTAAATAAAAAGTTTAATTTTCTAAACTATTTTCCACATTCTGTAACCATTATTGTATTCCTTATAAATTAATTACACCATAGGTAAACAAAAAGGAGCTAGTCACATCGATAGCTCCTTGCTCGCTTAAAGTTTAGTTTTATGAGATATGCAAAGATAACAATTATATTCTAGGAAAATGAGTGATCCTATCTTTTCTAATCAGTTCTATTCCTCTAGTCCTGCTTTAAACTGATTGAGCTTGTTTAGCATATCGTCATCTAAGCTCATATTGTGTCGCTTATTGATAGCGGCTTGGAGTTGCTGCTGACTTCTTTGCCGATCTTCCTGTTTGCTCATCTTCTTAGACGGGGGTGCTATTTTGGGCTTGGTAGACGTTTGAAAACTTTTGGTTCTACTGTCAGCCGATTGAGGTGTCACAGGCTTTGGCATAATAATGGGTTCAGGTTCAGGTTCAGGTTCTTCCTTAGCAAAACCCATTAGCAAAAGAAATCGATCTCTTAGTTTTTGCCACCAGTTTCTACTTTCGAGCTCATTGCGCAGGTCGATTTGCCGACGAAGTCGCTGTCGCTCTAGCTGCTCAACCTTTGCAAGTTTGTTCGAATTGAAAAAGACAGTTGCTGGAACATTTAGACTGTACCATTTGATACGTTTAGCATCGCTTTCCCAGTAAGGCTGATACCGTTGGTCTAGTGTTTTTAAAACAGCTCGTCCAGCTGATGTGATATAGACATCTGTCCCTCCAATTTTGGGGTATCGGATATCAATAAAGCCATGACTATATAAAGCACAGAGAATATTGTTGAAACTCTCGCTGATATTGATAATGTCTTTTTGTGTCCCGCTGGGATTTAAAAGAGCAAAGAAAATAGGTGGAAGGCTTTCATTTTTAAAGGTATCATAGCTATCATCCACCTTAAGTGTGATGCGATATTTTTTCAACAATGAAACCATCTTCAACACGACATAGTGGCTATAGTGTACCTTTCTTCGTGAGGCTATCTGACTAATATAGTTACGATAATAGGCCTCATCAAAATCAGGATAATAAATCTTAACAAAGTCTTGGTAGTTTTTGACAGGGGGATGATTGGAAAAACGAACCAAGGTAAAGTTATTTGGCGGTCTAAAGATAGTCGCATAGTAGGAGGATTTATTCCGTGACAAATGCGTGTCCACAAGGCTTTCTTCTGGAATCAGGCAGGACTGGACAAAGGTTTTTAAGGCTTGTTCTTTGTCAGGATCAATCAACATGTCGTCCCCCATTCACCAACTCCTCATACATATCAAATAGTCTTTCAACGGTCTCACTTTCAGTCAGCCAAGTATTGGTACCGTCAACGTTCTTGGTCATGCCATAGGCTGTCATGACAGCTCTATCATTGGCCTGGTGAGCTTTTCTAAGTTCGACCGGCATGGTCAGCTCGTCATAGAGATCGGCTAGGCTTGAATCTGGATAAAGGGCACGAGCATCTAAAATCGCCTGCGCCGTTTGAGCAATCTTCTCCTTCTGCTCCTCCGTCACCTCTGGCCAAGGGAAATTGTTGTAGACAATCTTAGCGGAATAACGATAACGCATTTCAAGCCGTCCTGCCACCGTCCGCATCCAAGCCATATGAACATTGGATGTGAGAATCCCGAAGTGGTAGAGGGTGGCGTTGGGAATGATTAAAACTAGGTTACTCGCAAGATTCTCTGGTGTCATAAAGCCCATCGGTATGTATCTGCGACGTTCCGAAGAAACTGAGGGAACAATGATGTATGTGGATTCAGGCATATTCTCCACATGGAAGCGTGTCGGTTTATCAGCTATTTTTCGAGTACCTGCTGACGGACTTTCTAAACGGTAGTTTCTCACTGCTTCGATTCGTTTCATTACTTGTGGCATAGAACGGAGTTCAGCTGGACTAGCATCTCCTAACCATAAACAAAATCGGGGTTCTTGGTTAATAAACTCCTTTGCACCATACCACTTACGAAAATAGTTAGCCGATTTTGGCTCATTCTTGATAAAGTCTTCCATCTCTGATTTTTCAAATAAATAGAAACCTCCATCAATCGGCTTGTTTCCAATTCCTATATCAGGGACATCAGACAAGGATTTGGTTCGATTTTCAATAAAGATATCAGATGCTTCTACCAAATAGCCATTGATATGTTCGACTTTGACCACTTGTTCAAGTGTTTCAAAGAGAACTTTCTCAGCTTTTTCCTTCCCAAATCCAATAATAACACAGTGGACTGCTGCCTTATTCTTAGCTTCGCTGTTCCATTTGAAGGTCTTGTAAGCAAAATTTATCGACACATCAAAATCTTGTATTAGAATTTTCCATAGCAAACTTGCTTGTTCACCTTGAGTAATTGAATTTGTAGAAACCAGAGCAGTTTGAATATTTGTTCCACTCATTAGTTGAGCTGCTTTCAGATACCAACCAGATACAAAGTCAAGATTACCTGCACCTTTGTAGTTTCCAAAAACAGACAATAGATTATCTTTCTGCTCCTTACTCATCACTCTCGCACCCAAAAACGGCGGATTTCCGATGATATAGTTGAGCTTATCCTTATCCACCACTGTTTCCCAGTCAGTCGTTAGGGCATTGCCATGGTGGATATTGGTATAGGACTTGAGAGGGAGAAAGTCTAGCTCGGCATAGACGATTTCTTTGGTGGCTTCTAGCATCTGGCTTTCGGCTATCCAGAGAGCTGTTTTGGCAACAGACACCGCAAAGTCGTTAATCTCGATACCGTAGAACTGATTGAGCTTGACCTTGACCAAGTCGAGCTCCTCAACATCTAGCTTGACAGAATCCCCCATATAAAGCTTGATCGCTTCATTTTCCAAGCGTCGGAGGGAGATATAGGTTTCGGTCAAGAAGTTACCAGACCCACAAGCAGGGTCAAAGAAGGTTAGGCTAGCCAGTTTATTCTGAAATTGTTTGGCTTTTTGCTCCACCGTTTTGGCTTGTTTAAATTGACGGATGTCATTTAACTCGTCTTTCAAGTCATTCAAAAAGAGGGGATCGATGACCTTATGGATATTTTCAATGGAGGTATAGTGCATACCGCCCGAATGGCGGGTCTCAGGGTTGAGCGTTGATTCAAAGACCGCACCGAAGATGGTCGGACTGATGTCTGACCAGTCAAATTGGGAACTAGCATGTTCCAAAATCAAGGCACGCAGTTCCTCGGTAAAGTTCGGAATTTCAATCTGTTTCTCTGCAAACATGCCCCCATTGACATAAGGAAAGGCAGCCAGACTATCCTCCAAATAGGGATCTCGCTCAGCTATCGGTGTATCCAAAACCTCGAAAAGTTCCATTAACCCTCGGCGAAAATGTGGAGCTGGAAACTGAGCCAGATAGTCATGAAAGGCTAGCTTATGCCCAAAGAGACCTGAATCCTCTGCATAGAGGCAGAAAACCAGACGGACGATCAACTGGTTGATGGCATGAAGTGTTTCAGGGCTATCAGGATTGATGTACTGTTTGAGAAGCCCTTCATACATTTCATGGACAATTTCACCAGCCTCCATGGAAATCTGCATTTCCCGTTCTAGATGCTCATTCGACTTATCAACTAAAAATTCTAAACGGTAAAACTCTTGCTCCAAATCCGCCAACTTGACAATCGTTGCCTCGGCATTGGGTTGCTCCATATCATAGACATAAAACTCCTTGAAGTTTGACGTCACAATCCAGCGAGGACGTTGGGAATAGGGCAAATTGGCTGAATAACGCTTTGCTTGTTGGAATGGTGTTAGCAAAGAACCGTCAGACTGTTTAATAGCCTTGTTCAAATCCTTATTGGCACCTTTTTGCTCAATCATGACCTTGGTTTTGTCTATATAGCCATCGATGAAACTCGTATGATCCAACATGACCTTATCTTCAAAGGTGATGTATTCCGATGGGTTCTCTATACCATAGACCGAACCCAATAAATCCAACCAAAATGACTGACTATCCTGACGCTCATTGCCACGGCCTTCCCATCGAAGAATAAATTCTTTAGCTGCTTTTTTCTGACTTCTTAAATCCATACATTTACTTCCTTTATGAACATTATAATAATTATAGCATGGAAACCTAGGATAAATAGAGTTTTTATGAAGAATTTATGAATCATTTGAAATAGATTTCCTAATAAAATCAGTATATCTCTGTTGACAAAATTTTTTCAAAATACTTGATTTAATGTTTCTTTTTAGATATACTAATACTGTAGATAACAAGAGTATTTACTAAGCGTTGAAGGTCTATGGTCGGTTGGTTTGACTGTGGCTGGAGCTTTACTAGGGTTGTGTGTGAACACCTCAAGCCAACATTGAAAACACTCATTACTAAGGGCAGGTTATCCTGTCCTTTTTTCTAAGGAAATACATGGAATCATTATTACTCTCATCCGCAAGAAATTATAAAAAACTCCTTTCGAAAACCTATCAAATTGTTTTAGGGCGAAAAGGACAGCAGACAACGCTCAATCTTACATTTTCTGAGGAACATTTTGTACACTTAGCAGGTATACATAAGTTAAAGGACTTATCTTTACCCACCAGATCTAAGCACGAAATCTATAATTTGATTTTGAAAAAAACAATCTCCGAAGATTTGCTAACTAGGTCAAAAGTTTTTACTGATATATGTGGAAGGTTGCGTATTCTCGAAATACTCAGAGAAAGTTTTTCTTCACCAACTCTATCAGTACGATTTACAAAATTATATCCAATCAAGGGAAGCAAGATTCGATGGGAGTATCTCTTAGAATTTACGTTCGACAATAAAATCGGTTATCTATTTCTTGATAGACAGAGAGATTCCAAAGAGCCCAATCAGTATATACCTATTTCAACCTTTGAAAAATCAACTCGTGACTACACAATGAATCAGGTAAGGTATACAGTATTAGAGATAATTGAAATTGACCATCAAACCAAGCAAAGCATAACACTTTACTCCAGACCGAAAAAATAAGCTAGACCTCCAAAATAGGAAGTCTAGCTTTTCTTCTACTATTTCCAACCTAAAACAACCCAATCTTGATATAAAGAAAACTGCCTACCGGCAGTTCCCATTTCCTACCTAAAAAGGTCCCCCGGAACTTGATATAAAGAAAACCGCTTGCCAGCGCAATGTCATTAAGTTAAGCATTTAAAACTATTCCCGTCCGAGCAATTGATGACCAAACGGGAATAGTTTTTGTATTTAGGGCGCACAAAAAGGAGGTTTTTTAACCCTATTTTTCAACTATTATGTT
>NZ_JAMWEM010000001.1 GCF_024509525.1 Streptococcus suis | reverse complement strand
GCGATGACTAACATCATTAACTCGTCAACCACAAAGCCCTCACTAAGATTATACACCTAGTGAGGGCTTTATGTTCGTTTTCATTATTCTGTGGGTGAGGGCGGAGCCATCATGGATGTCTTTCCCACTCCCCTTTTTGGGGTAAGTAAAAAATGCTAAGGGTGTACAGTTGTCGTATCTGAAATTCTAGCCCCTGCTTGACTGTACTTGGTATAACATATTACAATATATATAAGAACCTGTGTTCACAGTTCATCGCTTCCATTGG
Source organism: Streptococcus suis (assembly GCF_024509525.1). Classification (GTDB taxonomy): domain Bacteria; phylum Bacillota; class Bacilli; order Lactobacillales; family Streptococcaceae; genus Streptococcus; species Streptococcus suis_AC. The sequence goes on along the minus strand of NZ_JAMWEM010000001.1, from coordinate 400,640 downwards.
AGTGTTTGAAGGTGGAGATAAGGAAAGGAGATTCCTGACAAATTAGGTGGTAGGCGAAAACTGCCACAGGAGCTTTTTACTCGTCGAAGCAATAAAGTGAAACTAAATGATGATAGAGTCAAGTATTCCTTCAAAAAATTGCCTTGATGAGCAAAAACGATTTCTTGCATAAGAACACTTTGTTTATGAATATAGGTTCTAAGATTTGTCCAAGAGAGGTTATTATATGTTGAAATATATCCGTGCCCTTCCCCTTGTTATAGTAGCGGGAGCGGTTGTTTACTTTACTATTTTTATCTGTATTGATAATGGTGATTGGACCTATGTTGTGACTAGAGCGCTAGGGCTTAAGGAAGAACATGCCAATAATGTTTCTTTGATTGTAATTGGTGCCCAATCACTTTTTCTAACTTCGGATTGGTTTTACAAGCGGATTCGTGCCTTTCTCAATCGTCGTTTGGAAAAGGCCAAAGGGCTTAATCGGCAGATTTATCTGGGCTATAAGGCAGGGATTGAGTTTTTGATGGCGTTACCCAAACGAACTATTTTATTCACATTCTATCTACTTTTAGTAGTTGCTGAAAGTGTTGGTCTGATTGAAAAAGCCAAGGACTATGCTGCGGTAATCATCTTCATAATTGCTGTTGACCGCGTGACCAAAATCTGGCCGGAGGAAAAGCGGAGGATGATTGAGTTTAGCCAGAAGATTAAGAAACGGATTAAGAGTGTGGGATAAGTCAAGATTAAATATTTTAAGAAGGCAGGACTGTCTTCTTTTTTGTTAAAAAAACCAAACAAAATGCAATATATATATTGCATAATGGAAAATATAGTGTATAATATAATTATAAAAATACGAAAGGAAGACGGCTATGATATGAAGAACATACGACTTAAGCTTGCTCGTGTAGAAAAAGATATGACCCAAGGGGACTTAGCGGAGGCTATCGGAGTGACCCGCCAGACCATCGGTCTGATTGAGGCGGGGAAATACAATCCCAGTCTTAGTCTTTGTCTATCGATTTGCCACTGTTTAGGGAAAAGTTTAGATCAATTATTTTGGGAGGAACCAACTAATGAAAAAAATTGTGACTGATGAACGTGTTCGACAAGAAGAAAACCAAGTCTTTGCTTGGGTGGGCAGGACCATGAATACTCTTTTGCCCCTCTCATTTCTCATCAAGAGCCTGGTCTTAAAATGGCCGTTTGATACCTATGTTTTTGAACTGTTTGCCATGTTGGTTGCTTCAGTCTATCTCTTTTACGGTTATTGGAGGAAGGGTCTTGTTATGGAGCAAGGACCAGCTTGGAAAGGTTACCTTTATCTAGGAGGTGTGATTTTGGGAACCACCCTCTTGGTGGCTTGGACCAATTACCAGACCTACGGTCATCATTATACTGGCATTTGGGATGGACATTTTTGGGTAGTCGTTTTAATATTCTTTATTTCTATGACCTGTCTTGTTCTATTATTGCTGAACATAGTATCTTGGGTAAATACCTACCGTCAGAAGCAGGTGGAAAAAGAGTTGGAAGAAGAAATGGAGTAATAATAAGCAGTTCAGCTCCCTGCTCTGCCATTTTCCTAAAAAATAAAAATTTATAAAATTCCTTGCCAAAATCCGAATCTTTGTGTTACAATACCAAAAGCGTAGGTTTTTAAACTCATCCCGTGAGGTGAGAAAGACAACAGGATAATTCATTAAGGGCCTATGACTATGTATATTTAGAAAGTCTGGGTCTTTTTGTGTACCCAGAATGGGAGATTTATGAGTACAAAAGCCAATCTTTTGTTTGATGTCCATGAGAAACCAGCACCGCTTCAAGGGATTTTGTTGAGTTTCCAGCACGTGTTCGCTATGTTCGGAGCGACAATCTTGGTGCCACTGATTCTCGGTATGCCAGTTTCCGTTGCCCTCTTCGCATCAGGTGTCGGGACCTTGATTTACCAAGTGGCAACCCAGTTTAAGGTGCCAGTTTACTTGGGTTCATCCTTTGCCTACATTTCTGCTATGGCGCTTGCTATCAAGGAAATGGGTGGCGATGTGTCAGCTGCTCAGACAGGTATTCTCTTCGTCGGTTTGATTTACGTGTTGACTGCGGCTCTGGTCAAAGTTATCGGTACTAAGTGGATTGATACCCTCTTGCCACCGATTGTTATCGGTCCGATGATTATTGTCATTGGTCTCGGTCTTGCCAATTCTGCCGTGACTTCGGCAGGCTTTGTCGCAGACGGCGACTGGAGAAATGTCGTAGCGGCTATTGCTACCTTCTTGATTGCGGCTTTTGTCAATACCAAAGGGAAAGGCTTCGCCAAGATTGTTCCCTTCTTGATTGCCATCATCGGTGGTTATGTGATTGCTATCTTCCTCGGACTAGTTGACTTTACACCCGTTCTGGAAGCAGCTTGGTTTGAATTACCAGGTTTCTACCTACCATTTGAAACAGGTGCCTTCAAGGCCTACAACTTCTACTTCGGTCCAGAAATGATTGCTATCTTACCAATTGCTGTTGTAACAGTAGCTGAGCATATCGGTGACCACACGGTTCTCAGCCAAATCTGCGGCCGCCAGTTCTTGAAAGATCCAGGTCTCAGCCGTACCTTGATTGGTGATGGTGTGGCGACTGCCGTATCAGCCTTTATCGGTGGACCTGCTAACACCACCTACGGTGAAAACACAGGGGTTATCGGTGTGACTCGCATCGCATCAGTATCCGTTATCCGTAATGCAGCCCTGATTGCCATTGCCTTCTCATTCTTGGGTAAATTTACAGCCCTTATCTCGACTATTCCAAGTGCTGTTCTTGGTGGTATGTCTATCTTGCTTTACGGTGTTATCGCCTCAAACGGTTTGAAAGTTTTGATTGAGAGCCGTGTTGATTTTGGTCAAGTCCGCAACCTGATTATCGCAAGCTCTATGCTTGTTTTAGGCCTCGGTGGAGCAGTTCTCAACATCGGTGCCATCACCCTCTCAGGAACAGCCCTCTCAGCCATTGTAGGTATTATCCTCAATCTTATCTTGCCAAAAGTAGAAAAGGCAGAATAAGTTAAAGTAACAGTCAGCGAAAGCTGGCTTTTTTTGAAAATAGCAGAGCTACTCAGCTAGTTTTCAAATCAGTTGACAAAAAAGACAATCCTTGATAGAATAAATGAGGTCCAGAAGGACAAATCTAGCTTTTTCTTGGTTACGGGTCGCCAACCTGTCACTCGGATTAGGCTCAAAAACAAAGGAGAACATATCATGGCAATCTCAAAAGAGAAAAAAAATGAAATCATGGCACAATATGCTCGTCATGAAGGCGACACAGGTTCAGTTGAAGTACAAGTAGCAGTACTTACTTGGGAAATCAACCACCTTAACGACCACATCAAACAACACAAAAAAGACCACGCAACTTACCGTGGTTTGATGAAAAAAATCGGTCACCGTCGTAACTTGTTGGCATACCTACGCCGCACAGACGTAAACCGTTACCGTGAATTGATTCACTCACTCGGACTCCGTCGTTAAGATAGGATACAAAAGCCGTCAAAAACGACTGAAAAATAGGAAACTGCCATGTCTTTGGACATTGGCAGTTTCTCTTTTTTCCGAGTTTTTAGGCTGTGTTCGACTGCTCAAGATACGGAGGCGTGAGAAGCACAGCGAAATTAGGAAATTTTTGCAACAAGTTTACTTGTCAGAAAATTTATCTATTTCGCATAGCTTCTAGCCGAAGTTCAATTCAGATAGAACCTGGTTTCAGGTTCTTTTTTTTGTTTTTCCATTCTCTTTTTTCCGAGTTTTTAGGCTGTGTTCGACTAATCAAGATGTTAGAGCGTTAAGAAAGTCCAGCAAAAATAGGAATTCATCGCAGTGTGCTTTAGCATACAAGCTGAATGCCAGACTTTTAGCTCGCTCCAACAGTCTGTTGGAGGCTGGAAATGAAACGAACTAGTTCGTTTCAACAATTCAGATAGAACCTGATTTCAGGTTCTATTTGTTTGTCTTACTCAAGCGCAATATGAATCTTTGATAGTGGATAGAGATTTTGGGCTAAAAGTCCATGTTTTCGAATATTAAATCAAAATAATGCTCACAAATAACAAAAAAATTATATAAAATATAATAAAATGATTGATTTTTTAAAAAAAGTATTTTATACTCGTCTTATATAGATACGTCAAATATAAGCAAGGCATACAAACAGCATCCTCAGAGTTTGCTTTATATTTACTTGATGAAATCTTTAGAAAATGGAGGACGGGTTATGAAATTAAAACAGGTATGGAGAATATTGCCTAAGTTTAAAATATGCTTACTCTTGCTTGCATTGATAGGAGCGAGCTTTGACGGGATTATTATGTCTCAGGTCATTTCGAGAGTCAGTCGATTTAGCTCGGAATCAACTGTAAAAGATGTTTTACTATTCGCCGGTTGCAGTATATTGTTCTATTTATTGATTCAATTATCAGATTTATTTGTTTCAATAATAAAAAACGACTTACTAAAAAATTTGCATAAAAGGTATAAGATGGAACTGTTAAACTATCTTGGAAATAAGGGGAATGCATTAGATGTTACAGAGTCTCTTGCGGTATTAACAGTAGATTTAAAGTTAGTAGAAGATAAATATTTTTCCGTTCTTTTTGATTGCTTATACTACAGTCTTTTAGGGGCAGTTTCATTGATATATCTAGTCTATCTAAGTCCTGCAATTTCTGTATTATTTATTATTTTCTCATTTCTTCCAATGTTGCCAGCAATACTATGTAGCAAATATCTAGGAACTGCAACAGAGAACTTTACTAAGTCGAATGAGAAATTTATTCGTAGCATAAAAGATATTTTTCAAGGTTTTTCGGTTCTATGGACATATGGTGCGAATCGTAAGTTTTTAGGGATGGCTGAGACAGTTGTCAATGACTTAGAAAATAGTAATGAGGCATTAAATAATAAACACAGTATAGTTAATCTTGTTTCTTCCATGCTGTCGTGGTTAAGTTATATTGTTCCAATAACTGTAGCTCTAGTATTTGTAACCCAAGGGAAACTAGATGCTAGTATTGTTATCGCTTTATTTTTAGCCAGTGACCGTGTTATCTATCCATTTAGAAATGTTTCGAACTATTTACGAATGATACAATCAACGGAGCCAACTCGAAAAAAATTAGAGAAAATGTTACAGGATTCTCAGCAACAGGAAGTGTCTGAAAATCATATTGATGAATCAATATTGAAGCCTGAGATTCATTTTTCAGGAGTAGCCATTGGACATGGAGCAGCAATTATCAAAAATTTTAATGCTACAGTCCCATATGGTCGTAAAGTACTGATTAGAGGAGCTTCAGGAAGTGGAAAGACGACCTTACTAGATAGCATACAGGGTGTACTGCAACCGTTGGAAGGGGAAATATCTGTATTAAATCATCAGAAAAAAATAAGTAATCCTAGCAATCAAATGGCAAGAATCCAACAATCGCCCTACTATTTTGAGGCAAGCTTAAAGGAGAATCTCCTAATGGCACTTGAATCAGTTCGTGAGGAGGAGTTGTTAACCTTGCTTTCAGAGCTGGGGTTGGTAGAAGAGCTGGGTGAAGATTGTTTAGAGAAATATTATGGTGAAAATGGGGCGCAGTTATCAGGAGGACAAAAACAACGTATTGAGATTGCCAGAGCCCTCCTTCATAATAAGAAAATCTTGTTAGTTGATGAGGGGACATCGGCAATTGATAAACAATCCTCAGCCCTCATTCGTAAAAAACTTGCCAATTTACCAATTACAATCTTTGAGGTTGCTCATCACTATTCAGAGTCGGATCTTGGCCTATACGATGAGATATGGGAAATTCATCCGAATAGTGGTACAATAGAGAAAATATTATGAATTGGAATGTGAATTGTGAAAGAAAAGATTGCTAGTCTTATTAAGCGTACGCGTTTGGAGAAAGGATTTAGTCAAAAAGAACTGTCCGAGGGTATTTGTGCTCAAGCAGTTATTAGTAAAATTGAAAAAGCTGAGGTTTCTCCGTCAGTCGAATTATTTTTTAAGCTCGTCAAAAAATTAGACATTGATTCTAGTGTGATATTGGAATTGTTTCAACTAAAGAAGAGTACAGAAGAATCTATTCTTACGGATGAATTGAAATCCATTCTTTACCGAAGAGAGTATGATACATTGGAATATTTTTTGCAGTTTATTTCAAAAGATTCTGTATCTCCGATTCAAAGTCCATATATACAATACCTTAACGGGGTATTGTTATTTGGGAAATACAAAAAGTCAAATGAAGCTTTAGAGATTTTGGAAGAGTTGCTGCCTACTTTGGTTGAAAATGTTAATCTATTTTTACGAGTTGGGATTGCCATTGCGGGAATGTATTCGGAGTTAGAAGAGTATGCAGCATCATTGAACCAATATGAAAGTCTCATTCATCACTATCATGAATCAAATGACTGGGAGTTGAAAGTATTATTTCAATACGGATATTCTAGAATTTTGTACCTGTGTAACAACTTTGAAAAAGCCTTGGTTTATAATGCAGAATCACTAGAATTATTAAAGAATCGAAACACTTTATTTATGTTAGGCAATACTTTGTTAATGAGAGCCAACATATTAGCAAAACGTTCCATTATTTCAGAAGCAATTGATATGGTCAAAAAATCAATAGTTGTTTATGACTTAGAAGGCGACGAGCTCTTAAAAAATTTAGCTCAGTCACTCCTTATAGATTTATTGGAACAGGAGTCGCAAGACGAAAAAGAAATTAATGAAATTTAGTGTATTATTGCTTACATATGTAATATTATTTGGAGATAAGATTCCACCAGTAATACTAAGTTAAAATTGGGAATCAGTTTAGATGATGATAAAACACCTAAATTCCTCAGAATAAGTCGGAATTAGGTGTTTTTGATTGGTGTAAAAAGATGAGAAGTACATGGGTTCCAACTTTTCATATTTTACAGATAGTTGATTTTAGAGTCGGTTTTACGATGGGCAGTTCTTTATTCGTTTTTCCACGGTTTCTATCAGAAATTCCTTCCTCAATTCCCCACATTTTCCGTCAAATATGATAAAATAAGGAGTATGCGTGGTTTTGTGCAAAAGAGAGTGAAACAAGCTTGTTTGATTGTCTTTTGTAGAAAACACGCAAGAAAAATTTCAGAAAAAATAGGAGACAATTCATGTCAAAACAAGTATTTGAAACGGTTTTTGCTGGCAAAAAATTGGTCGTTGAAACAGGTCAAGTTGCCAAACAAGCCAACGGTGCGGTTGTCGTTCGCTACGGTGACTCCACAGTCCTTACAGCGGCAGTTATGTCCAAAAAAATGGCGACGGGAGACTTCTTCCCCCTCCAAGTCAACTATGAAGAGAAGATGTACGCTGCAGGGAAATTCCCAGGTGGCTGGATGAAGCGTGAAGGCCGTCCGTCAACCGATGCGACTTTGACAGCTCGTTTGATTGACCGTCCGATTCGTCCAATGTTTGCGGAAGGCTTCCGCAACGAAGTCCAAGTCATCAACACAGTGCTTTCTTACGATCCAGATGCTTCTGCTCCAATGGCAGCCATGTTTGGTTCTTCATTGGCATTGGCAATCTCAGACATCCCATTCAACGGCCCAATCGCAGGTGTGCAGGTCGGCTATGTCAACGGTGAACTCATCATCAATCCTGACAAGGCTCAGATGGAAGAATCACTCCTTGACTTGACAGTGGCTGGTAACAAGGATGCCATCAACATGGTTGAGTCTGGTGCCAAAGAATTGTCAGAAGACATCATGTTGGAAGCCCTCTTGAAAGGTCATGCGGCTATTCAAGAACTCCTTGACTTCCAAAATCAAATCGTAGCAGCAGTCGGCAAGGAAAAAGCAGATGTGGAACTTCTTCAAGTGGACCCAGACTTGCAGGCTGAGATTGTCGCAGCTTACAATGACGATTTGAAAAAAGCGGTGCAGGTTGAAGAAAAATTGGCCCGTGAAGATGCGACCAATGCGGTGCGTGAAACGGTCATCGCAGCCTACGAAGAAAAATACGCTGAACACGAAGAATTTGACCGCATCATGCGTGATGTTCATGAAATCTTAGAACTCATGGAGCACGCAGAAGTTCGTCGCTTGATTACAGAAGACAAGGTCCGCCCAGATGGACGCCGTGTAGATGAGATTCGACCGCTAGACGCAGAAGTGGACTTCTTGCCAAACGTTCACGGTTCAGGTCTCTTTACCCGTGGGCAAACCCAAGCTCTTTCTGTCTTGACCTTGGCGCCAATGGGTGAAACCCAAATCATCGACGGTTTGGATGATGAGTACAAGAAACGCTTCTTACACCACTACAACTTCCCACAATACTCAGTGGGATCAACAGGTCGTTATGGAGCACCAGGTCGTCGTGAGATTGGTCACGGTGCTCTTGGTGAGCGTGCTCTTGAGCAGGTCTTGCCTAGCTTGGAAGACTTCCCTTACGCTATTCGCTTGGTAGCAGAAGTCTTGGAGTCAAACGGTTCTTCATCACAGGCTTCTATCACAGCTGGTACCCTTGCCCTCATGGCAGGTGGTGTGCCAATCAAGGCACCAGTTGCAGGGATCGCCATGGGTCTGATTTCAGACGGTACCAACTACACTGTCTTGACCGATATTCAAGGTCTTGAGGACCACTTCGGTGACATGGACTTCAAGGTGGCTGGTACCCGTGAAGGTATCACAGCTCTTCAAATGGACATCAAGATTGACGGTATCACACCGCAAATCTTGGAAGAAGCCTTGGCACAGGCTAAGAAAGCTCGCTTTGAAATCCTTGATGTGATTGAAGCGACGATCCCAGAAGTTCGTCCTGACTTGGCACCAACTGCACCGAAGATTGACACTATTAAGATTGATGTCGATAAGATTAAGATTGTTATCGGTAAGGGTGGCGAAACCATTGATAAGATTATTGCAGAAACTGGCGTGAAAATCGATATTGACGAAGATGGTCTTGTGGCTATCTTCTCACCAGATCGCGATGCGATTGAACGGACCAAGGAAATCATTGCAGGTCTTGTTCGTGAAGCGAAAGTGGACGAAGTCTTCCAAGCAAAAGTTGTTCGTTTGGAGAAATTCGGTGCCTTTGTCAACCTCTTTGACAAGACAGATGCCCTGGTTCACGTTTCTGAAATGGCTTGGACCCGTGTCAATAAACCAGAAGATTTGGTTGAAATTGGCGATATTGTCGATGTCAAAGTTATCAAGATTGACGATAAAGGTCGTGTTGATGCTTCTATGAAGGCTCTTCTTCCAAAACCAGAAGGTTATGTGGAACCAGAAAAACGCGAGCGTTCGGACAGACCACGCCGTCATAAAGACAACAAAGAGAAAAAAGACAACAACTTTGGTGAATTCAAATTCCACAAGGTTGAAAAGAAATAAGCTGAGTAGACAAGTTCGGTAGCGGGCTTGTCTTCTCGCTAGAAGGAGTGACTATGGGTTGGTGGAAGGACACCATTGAGATTGTAAAAGAAAAAGATCCGGCAGCACGGACGACCTTGGAAGTTCTTTTGACCTACCCAGGTGTCAAGGCCTTGGCTGCCCACCGTCTGTCCCACTGGATGTGGAAAAAAGACTTTAAATTACTGGCTCGGATGCATAGCCAATTTTGGCGTTTTTGGACCAATATTGAAATTCATCCAGGCGCTGAGATTGCTTCGGGAGTCTTCATTGACCATGGAGCTGGATTGGTTATCGGAGAAACCGCCATTATCGAATCAGGTGTCATGCTTTACCACGGGGTGACGCTTGGTGGTACGGGTAAGGATTGTGGCAAACGCCATCCAACTGTGCGAAGAGGAGCTCTGGTTTCTGCCCACGCCCAAGTCATTGGTCCCATTGAGATTGGGGAAAATGCTAAAGTGGGTGCAGCTGCCGTTGTCCTAGCCGATGTTCCAGCAGATGTGACAGTAGTCGGCATGCCAGCTAAAATTGTCCGTGTGCATGGTCAAAAAGATGAGAAGGTCATTCATGACATGGAAGGTGGTCGTGAACACTACACCACCAAACTGGCAGAGCTGAGAGAAGCCAGCCATCATTCATCGCATTTGTAGGAAAGCCACATATGGTAAGTCCTATGTGAGTTAGCCATAGAGAGGAAAAATAAGCATGATAACAGCAACTAATGTCCTAAATCCTCAGCAATTATCTGCAGCAAAAACTCTGATAAGCACTGTACAATCCCATGACGGAACCTATCGTGACCCTTACCTGTCAAATATGCTCAATTTTGACCCTGAAATGCCAGCTTTTTTCTTGGCTTATCAAGGCGACCAGTTGGTGGGGCTCTTGACTGTGTATGCCGATGATGAGGATGTGGAGCTTGCGATTATCGTGCACCCAGACTACCGCAGACAGGGGCTGGCACGCAAGCTTTATGATTGCTACCAGATGAAGACGGCAAACTATCCTATCGCTAGTGTGACCTTTCAGACCGAACGCGTCTTTCTTGACAAGCACCCAGATCTTGCGACAGCATGGAACTTGGTAGAAGATACGGATACTGAGACATGGATGGGACGTGAGCGAGTGCCTTATCAGCTCTCACAACAGGCTGAACTCACAGTAAGTTTGGCACAGGCTCATCATGCAGACGACATTGCGTGTTTCCAGACAAAGGTCTTTGATAGCGACTATGAGGTGGCTCTTCGTTACGCACGTGAGGCTATCGCTGATGCGGACAGCTTGCTTTATCTTTTGGAACATAGTGGAGCGGTTATCGGTTCTTGCACAGTAGATATATCGACCGATGATAACTATCTTTACGGTTTAGCTATCGCACCAGACCAGCAACAAAAAGGTTACGGCACCTACTTAGTCAAAGCTGTCATCAATGACCTTATCAGGAAAAACGACAAACCCTTTCAAATCGCCGTCGAAGATGACAACCTCATCGCTAAGCGACTGTATGAAAATATCGGTTTTACTAAACAGACACAAGTGGTCTACTTAGACCCAAAAGGAGAATGCTATGCTACTAGAAGAATTTGAAAACACATCTGCAGTTATTGAACCAACGGACAAGGCCATTCGTGGTGGCGGAGAGGTTTGTGAGACCATGATTTTCTCCTTCAATGGGGAAATCGTAGACCGTGTCGGTCAGTTACCTGAGAGCAGAGAAGGTGGCTATTTAGAAAGCATTAACGGTCGCCATCCTTGGTATATTTTGGAAAGAGATGGGGAGCGAGTTGCGGTCATGTTAGCAGTCGTCGGTGCTCCCATGGCGGTTGGTCATCTAGAAGAGTTGAAAGCATGTGGCTTTGAGAATTTTATCGTTCTGGGTTCTTGTGGGGTGCTGGATAAGTCGCTTACTGCGGATAAGATTATCCTTCCTAGCTCTGCTCTTCGGGACGAGGGAACTAGTTACCACTACGCTCCTGCCAGCGATGAAATCAGCTATGACCCTGCTCTGCTATTGACCATGGAAAAGGCCTTGGACCAAGCGGGAATCGAGCACGTGCGGGCTAAGACCTGGACCACGGATGCTTTTTATCGGGAAACAGCTGCCAAGGTCAAGCGTCGCCTAGCCACTGGTGCCATGGTGGTCGATATGGAAGCTTCTGCTATCATGGCTTGGGCCAATTATCGTCAGGCCAAGGTCTATCAATTTTTCTACACGGCAGACTATGTGGACCACCACAAGAATGAATGGGATGCCCGTCGGGAAGAACGGACAGCTGACAGTATGACCTTCTTTGAAGTGGCCATGGCCATTGCCAGAAAATTAGAAAGTAGATCATGTTAAAAAAATTAGTAAGACAAAACTGGCCTTATGTGTTGACCGCCATCGCTGGGACAATCATGTTTATCCTTAAATTCTCCCAAGGAAGCTGGCAGGTAGGGATGATTTGGTTGGCAGCGACAGCTTATTGGCTAGTAAAATTGTATCAAAAGTATCAAGTCCTAAAGAATACTCAGAAGTAATGGAGAAACTATGATTAAAATTTACGATACCATGACTCGCAGTCTGCGTGACTTTGTGCCCTTGGAAGAGGGTAAGGTCAAGATGTATGTCTGCGGTCCGACGGTTTACAACTATATCCATATCGGTAATGCCCGTAGCGTTGTGGCTTTTGATACCATCCGTCGCTATTTTGAATACCGTGGCTTTGATGTGACCTACATCTCTAACTTTACGGATGTGGATGACAAGATTATCAAGGCTGCTAATGAAGCTGGCATGACAACCAAGGAACTGTCTGATAAGTTTATCGCAGCTTTCAAGGAAGATGTGGCAAAACTGGGTGTCAAACCCGCCACTCAAAATCCTCGTGTCATCGACTATATGGATGAAATCATTGATTTTGTACAGGTCTTGATTGACAAGGGTTACGCCTACGAGGCGGCTGGCGATGTCTATTTCCGTGTGGAAAAGGCTGAAAACTATGCCCGTTTGGCCAACAAAACCCTATCTGACTTAGAGGCTGGGGCTTCTGGTCGTGTTGAGGGAGAAGGTCAACTCAAGGAACATCCTTTTGACTTCGCCTTGTGGAAAACTGCCAAGCCAGGTGAAGTATCTTGGGAAAGCCCTTGGGGAGCAGGTCGTCCAGGTTGGCATATCGAGTGTTCGGTTATGGCGACAGAGATTTTGGGAGACACTATTGACATTCACGGTGGTGGTGCGGACTTGGAATTCCCTCACCATACCAATGAGATTGCCCAGTCTGAGTGCAAGACTGGTCAGACTTTTGCGAATTATTGGATGCACAATGCCATGCTCAATATCAATGATGAGAAGATGTCCAAGTCCTTGGGCAATTTCCTGACTGCCCATGATATGTTGGAACAAATTGACGGTCAGGTCTTGCGATTCTTCCTATCGACCCAGCACTACCGCCGTCCACTCAACTACACTGAGAAGGCTATTTCAGATGCGGAAATCAATCTCAAATATCTGAAAAATACTTATACACAACCTGTGCAAAACTCTGTGGATAAGTCAGCTCTTGAATTGTATTTGGCAGCCTTTGAAGCAGCTATGGATGATGATTTCAATGCGGCAAATGGGATTACGGCTATCTTTGACTTTGCCAAGTGGATCAACTCAGGCAACTACGATGAAACTGTAAAAGAAGCCTTTGGCAAGATGCTCGCCGTCTTCGGTATTGTCTTTGTAGAAGAAGTCTTGGACAGCGAGATCGAAGCCTTGATAGCAGAGCGTCAAGCAGCGCGTGCCAATCGGGACTTTGCGACGGCTGACCGCATTCGTGATGAACTGGCAGCTCAGGGCATCAAGCTCTTGGATACCAAGGATGGTGTGAGGTGGACACGTGACTAAGGTAGTAGATGTCAATCTCATCAACGGCATTGCCCTGGCTTTCGAAGGGGATGCTGTCTATTCCATGTATGTCAGACGGCACTTGATTTTCAAGGGACTGACCAAGCCTAACAAATTGCACGGCGAGGCCAACAAATACGTTTCCGCAAAGGCACAGGCAAGTCTGATCTCCACCCTCTTAGAAGCTCAGCTATTGACCGAAAAAGAGGAAGAGATCTACAAGAGGGGGCGCAATACCAATAGCCACACCAAGGCCAAGAATGCGGATGTAGTCACCTATCGAATGTCCACAGGCTTTGAGGCGGTCTTGGGATACCTGCACATGACAGAGCAGATAGAACGCCTGGAGGAGCTGGTGGGTTGGTGTATTGATAAGATAGAGAGGGGATAAGATGTTCGAGAAGGAAGTGGAAGGTTGGTTTCCGCAGGCGAGTTTTTCGCAGGAAGCGGGTGAAAACACTCTTGCTTTAGGAGACGGTCGCTATCTGAATCTGTCGGATGCGGATTTGACGGATCGGGAACGCTATCTCTTGTCCTTGTTGGCGCGTCCTCAAGACCAGAAGCCGTCTAGCCCTTGGCAGTCTTACCTACAAGGTCAGGGCTCGCTGCCCCAGGCAGTTGAAGCCATGCAGTTTATCCATGTCCATCTTTGGTCGCAGAAGGAAGCCCAGCTGGATGCTTGGCAGGCCATGATGACCGACCTCCTTCCCAGCCAGGTAGCTCAGGTGCAACTGACGGCTCAGGACTACCTCTTTATCCTGGATCAAGGCACTTGGACAGGCTATCAAACTCTTCTAGCAGATACCCTGTCGGCCTTGGAGTTTGACTTCGGCTTGCGGTTGACCCTTTTGGTCGGACAGGTCTGGCCCCGTCAACTTGCAGACCGCTGGCCCCAACTCTATCAAGCAGAAGCCAATCTCTTTACACAATGGCGGGCCCACTACCACCAATCGACTGTCCTCTCCTTTAGTCAACTTTTTCTTTGGGGACAAGGCAGAGCAGGCTTGGAGCTTGGTCTAGTTAAAGATAATATGCTAGAGCTGATTGACCAGCAAGATATGCAGGACATCATTTTAGCCCTCTGGTCAGAAGGGGCGGTGGTTACCAAGACCGCTCAGGGCCTCTATATCCATCGCAATACCCTCCAATACCGTTTGGACAAGTGGCAGGATATGACGGGGCTCCAGCTCAAAGACCTGACTGACCTGAGTTTTTGTTATCAGGTATTATTAGATAGACAATTTTGATATTTTGTGCAACCTGCACAGAATATCTTTTTTCTTTTGGTCATCTTGACATGGAAAAGTGAAGCGTTTTCATTTATAATACAATCATCAAAGAAAGCGAGGATTGAACATGGTTCAACTAAATCTCAAAAATATCTATAAAAAATACCCAAACAGTGAACACTACTCAGTTGAAGACTTCAACTTGGACATCAAGGATAAAGAGTTTATCGTATTCGTAGGTCCTTCAGGATGTGGTAAGTCAACAACTCTTCGTATGATTGCCGGATTGGAAGATATTACAGAAGGTGAAGCTTACATCGACGGCGTGTTGATGAACGATGTGGCACCAAAAGATCGTGACATTGCCATGGTATTCCAGAACTATGCCCTTTACCCACACATGACTGTATTTGACAACATGGCTTTCGGTTTGAAATTGCGTAAATACAGCAAGGATGAAATCAAAAAACGTGTAGAAGAAGCAGCACAGATCCTTGGATTGACAGAATTCTTACAACGTAAGCCGGCAGACCTTTCAGGTGGTCAGCGTCAGCGTGTTGCTATGGGACGTGCCATTGTCCGTGATGCTAAAGTATTCTTGATGGATGAGCCTTTGTCAAACTTGGATGCCAAATTGCGTGTATCCATGCGTACAGAGATTGCTAAAATCCACCGTCGTATTGGTGCAACAACGATCTACGTAACGCACGACCAAACAGAAGCCATGACCTTGGCTGATCGTATTGTTATCATGTCTGCGACTAAGAATGAAGCAGGTACAGGTACAATCGGTCGTATCGAACAAATTGGTAGCCCAGAAGAGCTATACAATAAACCTGTAAACAAATTTGTTGCCAGCTTCATCGGTAGCCCTGCAATGAACTTCTTTACAGTGACTCTTCAAGAGGGTGTGCTTGTTGGAGATGGTTTCAAAGTAGATCTTCCAGAAGGTCGTCGCAAGCATTTGGAAGAAAAAGGCTACAATGGCAAATCATTTACCCTCGGTATCCGTCCAGAAGACATCAAAGCTTCTCAGTTGGAATTGGACACTTATCCAAGTTCAATTATCGAAGCGGAAGTAGTTGTGTCTGAACTTCTCGGTGCAGAAACTATGCTTTACTCTAAAGTGGGTAGCACAGAGTTTGTATCTCGTGTCGATGCACGTGACTACCACAACCCAGGTGATAAAGTTCGCTTGACCTTCAACCTCAACAAAGCTCACTTCTTTGATAACCAAACAAGTCAAGCAATCGTATAAAATTGTTCATAAAACACCAAAGACCCGCCATTATGACGGGTCTTTTTCATCTTCATCTTTATAAGCTTCATAAAAATCAACTTTGAGGCGAATAAAGGTTTCCATATCGTGTAGGAGTTGGAAGAGGGTGGCCCGGGTTTCAAATTCTTCCCTGGTTTGCGGCAGAGGTCGCTCGCGGAAGGTGGCGTGGAAGAGTTCGATGTCCAGGAGCAGTTCTTTGGCAGAATTTTCTCGGCTTAGTTGCTGGGCTGTTCGTTCGAAGAGGCTGGACAGGATGACATTTTCTCTGCCTTCCAGTAAACATTTGTTGATATTTCCTGCCATGGTCCGCAGGATTTTGTTTTGTGCTGCCCGCATTTCAAAGTAATGGACCTGGTAATTGGTCTGCTGGAAGAGCTGGTTGTGGCGGTCTAGGTAGACGACTTTCAGGGCCTCATCCAAGGTCTTATCTAGTTGCGTAATCAATTCTGCCTCGTTTCGTCCGTCGCCGTTGAGCAGAAAGGCTTCAAAGCGGAGGAGAATCTGCTTGAGTAGATCTTCGACTTGGTCGTGGTAGGCCTGGATTTTCTTTTCTTGCGAGGGCATATAGAGGTTAAACAAGAGTGCCAGTCCTGCCCCAATCAGAAAAAGCGCCAGCTCATTTCCCAAAAAAATCAGCGAAATATCCTGCTCCAGCATGAGGTGGGTGACGAGGACGGTCGATGGGGCAATGCCTGCCTCCCAGTTGAAATTGTAGGCCAGAGGAACGTAGATGGCCAGGTAGATGCCGAGAGTCCAGATGCCAAAGCCGAAGAGGGCGAAGGTCAGGACGGCTATGGTCAGGGCCAGGAGGGTGGAGAAGAGACGGTTGCGAGCCATTTTGAAGCTGGACTTGCGGGTGTTGAGGACGCTGAGAATGGCGATGATGCCGGCAGCTGTCGCATAGGACAAGCCCAGGGCGGTCGCTAGGTAAATGGCCAGGACGGTTGCCAGGATGAGTTTGATTGTGCGGAGGGAGAGTGACATGGTGGCTCCTTTGGTCTTAGTCTTCTTTTTATTGTACCATAAAACCCTCCTAAGGTTAGGAGGGTTGAATTTATGCAAACAAAGCAATAATACCGACTACCAGGTAGCAGACTAGTTTGTAGCTTTCGTTGATGAGGATAAGGTTGATAGGGCGTTGCTCAAAGACGTAGTTTTTCAAAGAAGCAAGGACCCGCAATCACGCCCATGCCACCAGCTGCGTGTAGGGGAGAGATGTCGAGGTTTTTGATGAAAAAGATGGCAATGATAGCAGTCAGGATTTCAATGACAAGGGAAATCACCATTTCCTTCTGGCCATTTTTTCCAGCCTGACGGTCTGCTTCTACCTTAGCCATGTCAATGCCTGAAGCCTTGATCCAAGCATCGCGGAAAATCAAACCATACCACAAACCACCGATGGCAAAGGCAATCAGACCTGCTACGATTCCAAAAATAAGTGTCATAAGTTCTCCTTTTTGTGTCCGCTTGTACGGACAAATAATAGGCATAAGAATAACATATATTGGTAATGTGGTCAAGTATTTCAGCTGGAACACAGTGAGTGCCTATTTTCAGTCAACCTATGCTATAATAAAACCATGGAACATAATGATATTGTATATGGCGTACATGCTGTGGTAGAGAGTTTGGATGCCAACACCGGCAACAAACTCTACATTCAGGATGATTTGCGCGGAAAAAATGTAGAAAAAATCAAGGCCCTGGCGGCAGAGAAGAAAGTGTCGATTTCTTGGACGCCCAGGAAGACCCTATCTGACATGACAGAAGGTGCCGTTCACCAAGGCTTTGTTCTGCGGGTTTCTGAGTTTGCCTATGCGGACCTTTCGGTGATTTTGGAAAAGGCAGAGCAGGAAGATAATCCCCTCATTCTCATCTTGGACGGACTGACAGATCCCCACAACTTCGGCTCGATTTTGCGGACCGCAGATGCCACTCAGGTGGCAGGCATCATCATTCCCAAACACCGAGCAGTTGGCGTGACGCCCGTTGTGGCAAAGACCTCAACAGGTGCGGTGGTCCATGTCCCAATCGCCCGAGTGACCAATCTCAGTCAAACCATAGACAAACTCAAGGAGGCTGGTTTCTGGGTATTTGGTACCGATATGAACGGAACCCCAAGCCACAAGTGGAATACGGCTGGCAAGCTAGCCCTTATTATCGGCAACGAAGGTAAGGGTATCTCCAGCAATATCAAAAAGCAAGTGGATGAGATGATTACCATTCCTATGAAGGGCCATGTCCAATCTCTCAACGCCAGTGTAGCAGCAGCTGTGCTGATGTACGAAGTATTTCGGAAGAAAATCTAAATGAAAGAAAAAGTTCTCATTGTAGATGGCTACAACATGATTGCCTTTTGGCAGGCCACCAAGCAGGATTTTAAAAAGGGGGACTTGGATGCGGCCAGAACGACCTTGCTTCGCACCTTGTCTCACTACGCAGCCTTTGAACAGATCGAGGTGATTTGTGTCTTTGATGCCCACCATGTGCCAGGTCTTCGCCAGCAGTATGATGAATTCAAGGTATCGGTCATTTTTACAGAGGAGGAAGAGACGGCAGATAGCTATATCGAACGACTCAGTGCCCAGCTCAATAGTGACCGTCGCAAGCAGGTTTCCGTCGCAACCAGCGACCTCAACGAACAATGGGTGGTCTTTTCACAAGGGGCCTTACGGGTTTCGGCGCGTGAGTTAGAGGAGAGAACCAGGGTCATCAAAAAGGACTTGGACAAGTTTGTGGACCAGGTAGAGCTCTACACCCCACGGCTCAATCCCTGGTCAGATGGGAATTTTCAAGCCTTAAAAGAAATGATGGAGGAAATGAAAGAGTGACATTTACAATCGTAACCGATTCGACATCGGATTTGCCAATCAGCTGGCTTCAAGAAAATGATGTGACTGTGCTTGGTTTGACCATTAACCTAGATGGCGTAATCTATGAAACAGTCGGTGAAAACCGCTTGACCTCAGCAGATTTACTGGAGAAAATGGCTTCTGGCAGTCAGCCTACGACCAGTCAGGTCAATGTTGGTCAGTTTGAAGAAGTTTTTGAAGCGGCAGCCAAGGAAGGTCAAGAGGTGCTTTATCTCGCTTTCTCAGCAGCACTTTCAGGGACCTGCCAGAGTGCAGTCATTGCACGAGATATGGTTATGGACCAATATCCAGAAGCAGTTATCGCCATCGTTGATACAAAGGCGGCGACCATTGGAGAAGGCTACTTGGTCATGCAGGCCGTTGAGGCGCGTGCTGCGGGTAAAACTTTGGCAGAAACTAAGGCAATCGTAGAAGATTTGGTGCCGCGCTTACGGACCTATCTCTTGGTCGATGACCTTAACCACCTGGTGCGAGGTGGACGCTTATCGAAAGCAGCAGCCCTCATTGGCGGTCTAGTCAATATCAAGCCCCTCCTTGCGCTCAATGCAGAAGGGAAGTTGGAAGCCATTGCTAAAATCCGTGGTCGTAAAAAAGGAATCAAGGAAATGCTGAACCTGACCTTGGACAACTTGGATCATTCTACAGTCATGGTTGCTTATACAGGTGATATTGAGACGGCTGAAGCTGTCAAGGAGACATTGTTGGAAGATAGCCGTGTGACCAATGTGCTCTTGACAGAGTTTGGGCCAATTATTGCTACCCATACGGGGATGGGTGTCCTGGCTATTTTGTCTATTGGAGTAGATGAGAGGGGCTAGTCTTTAAATGCTAAAGGATAAAGTCGCATGTTTAATCAGCTTTAGAGCTGTTGCGATGTCTGGTCTAGGTTAACTGACTCGGGAGGACGTTATCAGACGATAAGGGGGACTGACTTTTCAAGTTTTATTAGGAAAATAGGAGTGTCAGAAAAGAATAGCTAGAAGGCCATTCTTTTCTTTTTGAAACCGTTGACAAACATTCAATTGAATGATAGAATGTATTTGAGAAATAAATCACAAAGGAGGTCGCGATGGCTAAGAAATATATCGTTGTAGGTGGTGTTGCAGGCGGCGCCTCTGTAGCAGCTCGTCTTCGTAGGATTGATGAAAGGAGTCAGATACAAATATACGACAAAGGCTATGACATTTCCTTCTCTAACTGTTGCTTGCCAAACTATTTCAGCGGAGAAGTCGAAAATGTAGAGGATTTGGTTTTTTATGATACTGAGAGTTTTAAGGAAACCTATAATCTGGATGCCAAGGTTCGTCATGAAGTGATAGAGATTCTTTCAGATGAACATAAGGTTATTGTCAAAAATCTTGAGACAGGCGAAGAATTTCAAGATTGGTACGATGCCCTCATTTTATCACCGGGAGCAAAGGCGGTTCGACCATCTAGTATTAAGGGGATTGATGCCTCTCATGTTTTCGCTCTGAAGAATGTCTCAGATGTTCGCAACATCGATCAGTATTTGAAGGTGTCAAAAGCAGAGCAAATCGCTGTGATTGGGGGAGGTTTTATTGGCGTCGAGGTAGCAGAATGTTTGCGCCAATCTGGTAAAGAGGTGAGCCTTGTTGAAGCTAGTTCACAAATCATGACGCCTTTTGACGATGATATGGTTCAGATGTTGCACAAGGAGCTCTATGACAATGGAGTGCAGTTAATCTTAGAAGACAGTGTTGTCAAGATTACCGAGCAGGAAGTTGTTTTACATAGTGGCAAGCGATTGCCGGCTCAGGCAGTTATCGTAGCCATCGGTGTCAGACCTGATGTGGAGTTTGCAGTCAAGTCAGGCATAAAACTAGGTGAGACGGGAGCGATTGCAGTAGACTACCGTTACCAAACAAACTTACCAGACGTTTATGCGGTTGGAGATGCTATTGAAGTAGTGCACCAAATTACCGGTCGAAAGGCACGCTTGCCTCTTGCAGGTCCGGCTCAAAAACAAGCGCGCAATGTGGCAGATGCGATTTCAGGCAAACAAAATCGCAATAGAGGAGTCATTGGTTCTTCTTGCATTCGTATTTTTGGATTGAACGCAGCTAGTACAGGGCTAAATGAAAAAGATTGCCAGAAGGAAGGTATTGACTATCGCGTTGCCTTGGTTATTCCAAATGACCGTGTTGGATTAATGCCAGATGCAGCACCAATGCACTTTAAATTGCTCTATCAATATCCGACTGGAAAAATATTAGGAGCTCAGGCAATCAGTAAGGGAAATCCTGTTAAGAATATCAATGTCATTGCAACCGCGATTAGCTTCGGGGGCTATCTGGAAGATTTGAAAGACTTAGAATTGTGTTATGCTCCTGCTTTTTCAACTGCAAAAGATGTGGTGAACTTTGCTGGAATTGTCGGCCTCAACTATCTCAATGGAGATTATAAGCAAGTCCCAGTGACCAGTGTTCGTCAGTTGGTAGATGAAGGTGCGTTTATTCTTGATGTTCGTGGAAAAGAAGCCTTCGATAAGTCTCATGTTATCGGTGCGGTAAATATTCCCTTAGATGAGATTAGGGAACGCTTAGAAGAAATTCCAAAGGATAGACCGGTTTATATTCACTGTCGGACTTCCTGGAATAGCTATTATGCTATCCGCGCTTTGAAGGGTTATGGTTTTGAAAATATAATCAATATCCAAGGTTCCTTTCTTGCCCTGAGTTATTATGAATACTTTAAAGATAGAACGACGGATAGAAAACCGATCGTGACGGGGTATAACTTTGACTAATTCCAGACAGACCTTATCAAAATTAGATGTTATTTCCTTAGTAATTGGGTCTGTCATTGGCTGGGGAGCCTTCTATCTCCCAGGGAATAAATTTCTACCTGAAGCAGGAGTGATTAATACGGCACTTGCCTTCTTGCTTGGAGCGGTGCTGATTTATTTTATTCAGATGGGCTATCATGTCATGATTGAACGCCATCATGAACGTGGTGGAGAATTTTCTTATGTATTCGCCCATCTAGGTCGCCGCCATGGTTTTCTAGTAGGGTGGGCATTGACATTTTGTTATCTTACCTTGATTCCCTTGAATGCTACCGCGGTGGTACTGGTCTTGAAACAATTCTTTGGAGGCATCTCTTTTGGCTACCTGTACACGATTGCTTCCTATCCGGTTTATGTGACAGATTTACTGATTTCAACTGTGGTCATTTTGGTATTTTATTGGATTAATTTGCAGGGTGTTTCTCTCTCCATGCGTTTGCAAAAAATACTGATTGTAAGCCTGGTAGCTATTGTAGTAGTGAGTTGTATCTATATGCTCTTTTCTGGAAATCGTGAGCAGTTTGTAGCGAGTTACTTGGAGCGGTTTCGTATCGATGGTGCTGCTATCTTGAAGGTACTGGCCATTATTCCCTTCCTTTTTGTTGGATTTGATATTGTACCGCAGGTCTTGACTGATTTGGGCTTTCCGCTCCGTTTTGCAACAAGAATGACGATTCTAGCAACTATAATTGGGATGTTCATTTACAATATGTTGAATCTTATCACAGCCTTAGCCTATTCTTCAAGTCAGGCAAGTCAGTTTAATTGGGCGTTGGGAAATGCGATTTTAGAATATGCGGGCTGGATTGGTTTTGCAGGTCTATGTATCGCACTCTTTGCTGCAGTAGTTGGAGGTATCAATGGTTTTTTAGTTGGGAGTAGCCGTGTCTTAGCTTCTCTAGCGACGCATCAATTACTTCCTGTTCACTTTGCTGAGGAAAATAAGTACGAGATGCCAGCAAATGCTTTACGATTTGTAACGATTGTGAGTATCCTTATGCCGCTATTGGGAAGAAGTGTCATTTTGTATATCGTTGATTTGTCCAGTTTAATGGCGGCAGTGACCTATGCGTATGTTTGCTATGTGAGTAGTCGGCTTACGGAAAAACGGATAATGAAGTATCAAAGTTTGTTGGGGATGCTAGTGGGGATTGCATTTGTGCTGTTGCTTGTTTTCCCCAATTCACCGAGTCAGTTGACTCCCTATTCATTTGGAATTTTGGGCATTTGGGTCGGTTTAGGATTTCTTTATTTTCATTTTGCAAAGAATAAATAGAATAAAAAGGAGTTTTTATGAAACAAGTAGAACGTTATAGCGGTTTTTTATTAGGAGCAGCTATCCTGGTCTTTGGACCAATGTTATTGTCATCAGATATGCTATTCTTTCGTCTCGTGATAGGTGTGGCTCTTGGTTACACACTCAGTCGTGGTTATACAGGGTTTGCAGGTAGTGTCAATCGTGCCTATCGAACAGGCTCTACGCGCTTGATGCGGACCATGATGACGATGTTCTTTATTACAACTTTATTGAGCACGGCTTTTCTATTTAATGCAGATGCAGCATCGTATGATTTGTGGGTGAACCCCATTAACTTAGGTCTTCTGTTAGGAGGAATCTTGTTTGGATTTGGAATGACCTTCTCCTCTTGTTGTGCTTCAGGAGTATTGACGGATTTGGTTACAGCCTTGCCGCGCGGGTTGATTACCTTGGTATTCTTCTGCTTGGGAGTCTTTATTGGATTTCCGGTTCAGAATTCAGCAAGTTGGATTACAAAATCTTGGTTTACAAGCGAAGTGGGCTCTAAACTATATGGAGGAGTCTATCTACCAGACTTGTTCCAGTTTGATGGTTTAGGTGGTTATCTAGGAGCGCTGATATTCACTGGTCTCCTTTGTGGGATTGTCATTTGGCTTTCTTATCAGTATGAAAATAAACGCAAACAAGCAGGAACCTATACTGGTCATTTTGGAGAGAAAATTCAAGATATGGAAGTGGCAGAATCACTGGAAGTTCCAACAGAAAAAGCAGATTGGTATGATCGCTTGTTTGTAAAGGCATGGTCCTTACGTAAAGCAGCGGTTGTTCTCGCTATTCTCTTCACTCTCCTAATGGGAGTGACAAAAGCAGGATGGGGAGCAAGTACTCCCTACGGTTTATGGTTTGGTCAATTCTTGATGCTCTTTGGAATAGATGCAAGTAGCTTGGCAGAGTTTACCCTTATGCCAGAAGCGGCGTTTTCAACACCATTCTTTGAACACCCAATTAGTACACAAAACTTTGGAATCATGTTAGGAACAATTCTTTTCTTGTTGACTTCGGGGACCTTTACCAAAGTGGCTAAATCAGAGTTGAAAATCACTCCAAAACAAGCTTTCTTCTTTGCATTAGGAGGATTGTTGATGGGATTTGGAACACGACTCTCAAATGGTTGTAACGTTGGTGCCTTATTTACTCCGATTGCAAATTATTCTCTGTCAGGTTGGATTTTCTTAGTCGTTCTGGTCATGGGAGGAGTGCTGGGTAATATGGTAGCTAAGAAATTAGAACTTTAATATTAAGAAGGAATACTTTGTTAGTTCTGACTAGCAGAGTATTTTTAATATATGCTATAATAAAGAACAGTAGAGTAGCGAGGAGTCATCATGAGTAAAAATCGTGACTATATGGATCAGATATTTTTAGAGTATGTTCGTATTGCTAAGGCTCTTTCGAGTGAAAAGCGCCTAGAAATTTTACATCGCTTAATCCATGGTCCCAAAACTGTAGAGCAATTGACTAACATGACGGACATGACGACAGCCAATACTTCAAGGCATCTACAAGTTTTGAAAGAGGCCTCTTTGGTTACTATGGAAAAAGAAGGGAAGTATGTCCGGTATAGTGTATCAACCCCGACAGTTGAGAAGTTATTGTCAACCATTCATTCCATCAGCGAAGAACAGTCCCCTATGTTAAATTGGATTGAACAGTCGTATGTTAGTCGAGATCAAACAATGCAGACGATGGAGTTAGAGGAAGCTAAGGACAAGGTTTTCACGAGTCAAGCCCAACTAGTAGATTTACGTTCGGAGAGTGAATTTGAACTAGAGCATGTAGATGGCGCGGTGAATATTCCTTTCAATCAATTAGAAGAGCATTTGGAGAAGTTACAGCGAGATAAAACGATTATACTGTATTGTAGAGGTTTGTTTTGTACTTATGCTAACCAAGCAGCAGCCTATTTGAACAAAAAGGGTTATCATGCTTATAGTGTAAATGGTACGCATTTTGACTGGAAGCGTTCTAGTAAAAGTGTGGGCAATGAATAGACAAAAAAACGTTCGTGAAGCGTGACATTCCCCAAAGTTCTACTGGAGCTACCCAAAAAAACAAAATCAAACATAACTGTTTGACAAATATATGTGTCTATGGTATTATGATAGACGGTACTTTTTACTTTTGGTCTCTCAAGAGTGTACAGGGACGTGCTGACAAATGTTGCAAAAGTACACACAGATAGGGGTTGTCACCAATGCCTTATCACCAAAAATAAAAAATATATACAGGAGAATGTAGATGCCTACAATTAACCAGTTGGTACGTAAACCACGTAAGTCTAAAGTAGAAAAATCTAAATCAGCAGCTTTGAACGTTGGTTACAACAGCCGTAAAAAAGTTCAAACAAACGTTTCATCACCACAAAAACGCGGTGTTGCAACTCGTGTCGGAACAATGACACCTAGAAAACCTAACTCAGCCCTTCGTAAATTCGCTCGTGTACGTTTGAGCAACCTTATCGAAGTTACTGCTTACATCCCAGGTATCGGTCACAACTTGCAAGAGCACAGCGTTGTTCTTCTTCGTGGTGGACGTGTAAAGGACCTTCCAGGGGTACGTTACCATATCGTTCGTGGTGCGCTTGATACTGCAGGTGTTAACGATCGTAAGCAAGGCCGTTCTAAATACGGTACTAAACGTCCAAAAGGCTAAGAAAGGGGAAATATAAATGAGTCGTAAAAATCAAGCGCCTAAGCGCGAAGTATTGCCAGATCCATTGTATAACTCAAAATTGGTAACTCGTTTGATCAACCGTGTTATGTTGGACGGTAAACGTGGTACTGCTGCATCAATCGTTTACGGTGCCTTTGATCAAATCAAAGAAGCAACTGGTAACGATGCACTTGAAGTATTTGAAACAGCAATGGAAAACATCATGCCTGTACTTGAAGTACGTGCACGTCGTGTGGGTGGTTCTAACTACCAAGTCCCAGTTGAAGTTCGTCCAGAGCGTCGTACAACACTTGGCCTTCGTTGGTTGGTAACAATCGCTCGTAACCGTGGTGAGCACACTATGATCGATCGTCTTGCGAAAGAAATCATGGATGCAGCAAACAACACTGGTGCAGCTGTTAAGAAACGTGAAGACACTCACAAAATGGCAGAAGCAAACCGCGCATTCGCACACTTCCGCTGGTAAGATAGGATGTGAGGACGTTAAGAAAATTCAAGGAAAAATAGGAAATCAGACGATGGACCTCAAGGTCCAAGGAAGATTTATCTTTTTTCCAGAATTTTTAGTCCGAACTCAACTAATTAAGATACAGAGAACGTGCCTGCCGACGAAAAATAGGAAATCGAAGCAGAATGCTTTTGCATTCAATGAGATTTATCTTTTTTCGTTGACAGCAGGCCGTTCGAGTTCAGTTTCTACATTGGATATATGGAAGTTAACTGAACTTAATTAGATGAAGGAACTTCGTTCAACCATCACAAACCGGATTGAGGATGACCTCATCCACTTCACACCATTAGTAAGAAATCAAGCGGGTGGGACTTGCCCACTCGCTTTTCTTAAAATATGGTATAATAAAGTATAAAACTAAAATTATAGGAGAACAAACCTCATGGCACGCGAATTTTCATTAGAAAAAACTCGTAATATCGGTATCATGGCGCACGTTGACGCGGGTAAAACAACGACAACTGAGCGTATTCTTTACTACACTGGTAAAATCCACAAAATTGGTGAAACTCACGAAGGTGCATCACAAATGGACTGGATGGAGCAAGAGCAAGAGCGTGGTATCACTATCACATCTGCTGCGACAACAGCTCAATGGAACAACCACCGTGTAAACATCATCGACACACCAGGGCACGTGGACTTCACTATCGAAGTACAACGTTCGCTTCGTGTTCTTGACGGTGCGGTAACCGTTCTTGACTCACAATCAGGTGTTGAGCCACAGACTGAAACAGTATGGCGTCAAGCAACAGAATACGGTGTTCCACGTATCGTATTTGCGAACAAAATGGATAAAATCGGTGCTGACTTCCTTTACTCAGTAAGCACACTTCATGAGCGTCTTCAAGCAAATGCTCATCCAATCCAATTGCCAATCGGTTCTGAAGATGAGTTCCGTGGTATCATCGACTTGATCAAGATGAAAGCTGAAATCTATACGAACGACCTTGGTACAGATATTCTTGAAGAAGATATTCCAGCTGAATACCTTGAGCAAGCTCAAGAATACCGTGAAAAATTGGTTGAAGCAGTTGCTGAAACTGATGAAGAATTGATGATGAAATACCTTGAAGGTGAAGAAATCACAAACGAAGAATTGAAAGCTGCTATCCGTAAAGCAACTATCAACGTTGAATTCTTCCCAGTATTGTGTGGTTCAGCCTTCAAAAACAAAGGTGTTCAGTTGATGCTTGATGCAGTTATCGACTACCTTCCAAGCCCACTTGACATCCCTGCTATTAAAGGTGTTAACCCAGATACAGATGCTGAAGAAGAGCGTCATGCATCAGATGAGGAGCCATTTGCAGCTCTTGCCTTCAAGATCATGACTGACCCATTCGTAGGTCGTTTGACATTCTTCCGTGTATACTCAGGTGTCCTTAACAGCGGTTCATACGTATTGAACACTTCTAAAGGTAAACGTGAGCGTATCGGACGTATCCTTCAAATGCACGCAAACAGCCGTCAAGAAATTGAAACTGTTTATGCAGGTGACATCGCCGCAGCGGTTGGTTTGAAAGATACTACAACTGGTGACTCGTTGACAGATGAAAAAGCAAAAATCATCCTTGAGTCAATCCACGTTCCAGAACCAGTTATCCAATTGATGGTTGAGCCTAAGTCTAAAGCTGACCAAGATAAGATGGGTATTGCCCTTTCTAAATTGGCTGAAGAAGATCCAACATTCCGCGTTGAAACAAACGTTGAAACTGGTGAAACAGTTATCTCTGGTATGGGTGAATTGCACTTGGATGTCCTTGTTGACCGTATGCGTCGTGAATTCAAGGTTGAAGCAAACGTAGGTGCTCCTCAAGTATCATACCGTGAAACATTCCGCGCTTCTACACAAGCTCGTGGTTTCTTCAAACGCCAGTCTGGTGGTAAAGGTCAATTCGGTGACGTTTGGATCGAATTCACACCAAACGAAGAAGGTAAAGGTTTCGAGTTCGAGAATGCTATCGTCGGTGGTGTGGTTCCACGTGAATTCATCCCAGCGGTTGAAAAAGGTCTCGTAGAATCTATGGCGAACGGTGTTCTTGCTGGTTACCCAATCGTTGACGTTAAAGCTAAGCTTTACGATGGTTCATACCACGATGTCGACTCATCTGAAACAGCCTTCAAAGTGGCAGCATCTCTTGCCCTTAAAGAAGCAGCTAAATCAGCTCAACCAACTATCCTTGAGCCAATGATGCTTGTAACAATCACTGCACCAGAAGATAACCTTGGTGACGTTATGGGTCACGTTACTGCACGTCGTGGTCGCGTTGATGGTATGGAAGCTCGTGGTAACACACAAATCGTTCGTGCTTATGTGCCACTTGCTGAAATGTTCGGTTACGCAACTGTTCTTCGTTCAGCAACACAAGGTCGCGGTACTTTCATGATGGTATTTGACCACTACGAAGATGTACCAAAATCTGTACAAGATGAAATCATCAAGAAAAACGGCGGTAATGCTTAATTGCTACTAAGGACTGGATTTTCCGGTCCTTTTTCTATAAAAAGAGTAGCTAGGTCTTGCTATTTTGGCGGATAAGTTATATAATGAAAATGTTGAAAAAGTAACCTGTATGTTTACAAGTTAAAATTTTCACAAAAGGATTAAAAGGCTTGCCTTTTAAAATATAGAACTCGATTTTCATAAGGAGGAAATCATTCATGGTAGTTAAAGTTGGTATTAACGGTTTTGGACGTATCGGTCGTCTTGCTTTCCGTCGTATCCAAAACGTAGAAGGTGTTGAAGTTGCTCGCATCAACGACCTTACAGATCCAGCAATGCTTGCACACTTGTTGAAATATGACACAACTCAAGGTCGTTTCGACGGTACTGTTGAAGTTAAAGATGGTGGTTTTGAAGTTAACGGTAAATTCGTTAAAGTTTCTGCTGAGCGTGAGCCAGGAAACATTGACTGGGCTACTGACGGTGTAGATATCGTTTTGGAAGCAACAGGTTTCTTCGCTTCTAAAGAAAAAGCTGAGCAACACATCCACGCTAACGGTGCTAAAAAAGTTGTTATCACTGCTCCTGGTGGTAACGATGTTAAAACTGTTGTTTTCAACACTAACCACGACATCCTTGATGGTACTGAAACAGTTATCTCAGGTGCTTCATGTACTACAAACTGTTTGGCTCCAATGGCTAAAGCTCTTCATGACAACTTCGGTATTGTAGAAGGTTTGATGACTACAATCCACGGTTACACTGGTGACCAAATGGTTCTTGACGGACCACACCGTGGTGGTGACCTTCGTCGTGCTCGTGCTGCTGCTGCAAACATCGTTCCTAACTCAACTGGTGCTGCTAAAGCTATCGGCTTGGTAATCCCAGAATTAAACGGTAAATTGGACGGTGCTGCACAACGTGTTCCAGTTCCAACAGGTTCTGTAACTGAATTGGTAGCTGTACTTGACAAGAACGTAACTGCTGAAGAAGTTAACGCTGCAATGAAAGCTGCTTCAAACGAATCTTACGGTTACACTGAAGACCAAATCGTTTCTTCAGATATCGTAGGTATCTCATTCGGTTCATTGTTCGATGCAACTCAAACTAAAGTTCTTGATGTTGACGGCAAACAATTGGTTAAAGTTGTTTCATGGTATGACAACGAAATGTCTTACACTTCACAACTTGTTCGTACCCTTGAGTACTTCGCAAAAATCGCTAAATAATCCTTAGTGAAAATCAAAGAGGCTTCGGCCTCTTTTTGTTGACAGAAGGTACGGAAAACGCGTGGAAAGCTAGGTAAGTCCTACCGTTTTTTGAGAATTTGTGATATAATGAACTCGTATTAAATTTTTAAGGAGTTTTTATCTCATGGCAAAATTGACTGTTAAAGACGTTGAATTGAAGGGTAAAAAAGTTCTTGTCCGTGTGGACTTTAACGTGCCTTTGAAAGATGGCGTTATCACAAACGACAACCGTATCACTGCAGCTCTTCCAACCATCAAGTACATCCTTGAGCAAGGTGGACGTGCAATTCTTTTCTCTCACCTTGGTCGTGTGAAAGAAGAAGCTGACAAAGAAGGTAAATCATTGGCTCCTGTAGCAGCTGACTTGGCGGCTAAATTGGGTCAAGACGTTGCATTTATCGCAGGTGCAACTCGTGGTGCTGAATTGGAAGCTGCTATCAACGCTTTGGAAGATGGACAAGTTCTCCTTGTTGAAAACACTCGTTTCGAAGATGTTGACGGTAAGAAAGAATCTAAAAACGACGAAGAACTTGGTAAATACTGGGCTTCACTTGGTGATGGTATCTTCGTTAACGATGCATTTGGTACTGCACACCGTGCACACGCATCAAACGTTGGTATCTCAGCAAACGTAGAAAAAGCTGTAGCTGGTTTCCTTTTGGAAAACGAAATTGCTTACATCCAAGAAGCTGTTGAAACTCCAGAGCGCCCATTCGTGGCAATCCTTGGTGGTTCAAAAGTATCTGATAAGATCGGTGTTATCGAGAACCTTCTTGAAAAAGCTGACAAAGTTCTTATCGGTGGTGGTATGACTTACACATTCTACAAAGCTCAAGGTATCGAAATCGGTAACTCACTTGTAGAAGAAGACAAGCTTGATGTGGCAAAAGCACTTCTTGAAAAAGCTAACGGTAAATTGATCTTGCCAGTTGACTCAAAAGAAGCTAACGCATTTGCTGGATACACTGAAGTTCGCGACACAGAAGGCGAAGCAGTTTCAGAAGGCTTCCTTGGTCTTGACATCGGTCCTAAGTCAATCGCTAAGTTTGACGAAGCTTTGACTGGTGCGAAAACAGTTGTTTGGAACGGACCTATGGGTGTATTTGAAAACCCAGACTTCCAAGCAGGTACAATCGGTGTAATGGATGCTATCGTGAAACAACCAGGCGTTAAATCAATCATTGGTGGTGGTGACTCAGCGGCAGCTGCGATCAACCTTGGCCGTGCAGACAAGTTCTCATGGATCTCAACTGGTGGTGGTGCATCTATGGAGTTGTTAGAAGGTAAAGTGTTGCCTGGTCTCGCAGCATTGACTGAAAAGTAATATACGATGAAGAAAAGGGTTGTGAAAGCAACTCTTTTCTTAATATGGAGAGGAATTTTTGGGGAGTTGGCCTGATTTCTTTCTGAGTGATTGACATATTCAAGCTAGTTTTTGTGAATAGATTTGGGAGTGTTATATGATTGATGATTTACTGTCGGGAGATAGTCTATTTTTCTATATATTGTTCTACTTGTTTCTTCATTTATTAGGCTTTTTAGTGCTGAGAACGATTCATGTACTTCCTTCGATAAAGTGTATTTCAGCACAACTTGAGCAATGGAAAGAGCGACTGTATCTATTGCAATGTTGTCTCTTATCCTTTGCTGTGTTTTTCATCTATTTTTACTTATGGCAGAGTATTTGAAGATTTGCGATTGTGCTAACCCTTGGGATGGTTACTTTGCCACACACTCTCTCATTTTTCTCGTTACGTATCTGGAAATATGACAGGTGCAACGGTTGGAAGTTGGTGTGGCATTTGCTTCTTGGCTTGTCGCACATGTATATTCTTATGATAATTATGAGTTTGACTAGTATACATGTAAATGGAGTTGGTGATTTTGATGTTCAGCCAGCTTTTAAGATAGTAGTAATGGTAGCCTCAGTCAGTTTTTATATATTGCAAGTCTATTACTTAGCGTATTTATCCCACAAATCATCTGCTTCATGTTAAAATAGAAGTATGTTCAAGAAATATAAATTTAATCCCAAAGAATTTAAGTTGGGCTTGAGGACTTTTAAGTCTGGTTTGGCTGTTTTTTTGGTTATCCTTTTGTTTGGTCTTTTTGGCTGGCAGGGTATTCAAATTGCGGCTTTGACATCAGTTTTTAGTTTGCGGGAAGATTTTGACCAGAGTGTTCATTTTGGGACATCGCGGATTTTGGGTAATTCCATAGGTGGCTTCTATGCTCTGCTATTTTTCCTAATAGATGGTCTGTTTCATAATCACTATCTAGTCACTTTATTCTGTGTCCCTATTTGTGTTATGTTGACTATTATGACCAATGTATCGATGAACAATAAGGCTGGAATTATAGGTGGAGTTTCGGCCATGTTGATTATTACCTTATCCATTCCGTCAGGGAATGCTATAGAATATGTCTTTGTGAGAGTTTTTGAAACTTTTGTCGGTGTCTTTATAGCTATTTTGGTTAATTATGACATTAACAAAGTAAAAAAACGTTTTCAGAAGTGATTTTGTGTCATAAAATCTAACATGGTTAATTGACGAATAGAAAAAAATACCCTATAATAGGAATCAGAAAGGAGCTGCCTATGAGAGAAAAAGAGTTTCGTAGATCGTTGGCTGTCTTTCCAATTGGTAGTGTTATGAAATTAACGGATTTGACAGCGCGTCAGATTCGCTACTACGAGGAACATGGTCTGATTTGTCCCAATCGTAACGAGGGCAATCGACGCCTCTATTCTTTGAATGACATGGACCTTTTGTTGGAAATAAAGGATTTTCTAGATGAAGGCTTGAATATTGCGGCGATTAAAAAAGAATATGCCAATCGCAAGGTGAAGCAGGAACAGGAAAAAACTTTGACAGATGAAGATGTGCGGCGCATTCTCCAGGATGAGCTTCGCAATCAAGGACGCTTTTCTAGTCCGAGTAGCAGTATTTTTCGTTAGTCAGTCTAACTGACATCAGTAGTAAATAAAAGGAGACATAATGGCCAACACAGTAGCAGATATCAAACGCGACATTCAAGAGAAAAACGTAACGTTTATTCGTTTAATGTTTACCGATATTTTGGGAGTTATGAAAAACGTTGAAATTCCTGCGACTGAAGAACAGGTAGATAAAGTCTTGTCGAATAAGGCAATGTTCGATGGTTCGTCGATTGAAGGATTTGTTCGAATCAATGAATCAGATATGTATCTTTATCCAGATTTAGATACATGGACTATTTTCCCTTGGGGGGATGAAAACGGACGTGTAGCTGGCTTGATTTGTGATATTTACACAACAGAAGGGGAGCCGTTTGCTGGTGATCCTCGTGGGAACTTGAAAAAAGCTTTGCGCCATATGGAAGCTGCTGGATTCTCTTCTTTCAACTTGGGACCTGAGCCAGAGTTTTTCCTTTTTAAAATGGATGAACAGGGTAATCCAACCCTTGAAGTGAATGACAAGGGTGGCTACTTTGACTTAGCTCCAACTGACCTAGCAGATAATACTCGTCGTGAAATTGTAAATGTCTTGACCGAAATGGGATTTGAAGTAGAAGCTAGCCACCATGAGGTTGCGGTTGGACAGCATGAGATTGACTTTAAATATGCAGATGTATTGAAAGCTTGTGATAACATCCAGATTTTCAAATTGGTTGTTAAAACAATTGCTCGTAAACATGGTCTTTATGCGACCTTTATGGCTAAGCCTAAATTTGGTATTGCTGGATCAGGTATGCACTGCAACATGTCACTCTTTGACAAGGACGGAAACAATGCTTTCTTTGACCCAGCTGACCCGCGTGGCATGCAGTTATCACAAACAGCTTACCATTTCTTGGGTGGTTTGTTAGAACATGCGTACAACTATACTGCTATTACAAACCCAACTGTTAACTCTTACAAACGTTTGGTTCCTGGATTTGAAGCGCCTGTTTATATTGCTTGGGCTGGTAGAAACCGTTCGCCATTGGTACGAGTTCCAGCTTCACGTGGTATGGGGACGCGTTTGGAATTGCGTTCGGTAGACCCTACAGCTAATCCATATTTAACGATGGCTGTCCTTTTAGAAGTTGGTTTAGATGGTATCGAAAATAAGATAGAAGCTCCAACACCGGTTGAAACAAATATATATGCGATGAGTGATGAGCAACGCCGCGAAGCAGGTATTACTGATCTTCCTTCAACCTTGCATAATGCGTTGAAGGCACTCCGTAAAGATGAAGTTGTTCGGGCTGCTCTTGGAGACCATATTTACACGAACTTTGTGGAAGCTAAAAAAATTGAGTGGGCAAGCTATGCAACTTACGTTTCCCAATGGGAAATTGATAACTATTTGGATATGTATTAAAAAAATGGTCCGGTGGACCATTTTTTCATGAGCTTGAAAACCAGATAGCGAATTAGGACCCCGACGGGTCCTTTGTTCACGAGCTAAGAAATTAGAGAGCGAGTAATGACGCTAAGACCATTTTTTCATGAGCTTGAAAACCAGATAGCGAATTAGCACCCCAACGGGTTCTTTGTTCACGAGCCGAGAAATTAGAAAGCGTGTAATGGTCCAGTGGAGTGAAATAGTCTAGGAAGAGACTGTTTCGGCCTGAGCTAAGAAATAGTGGGGGCGAGGGGATAAACATGAGCTTGAAATCTGTCTTTTTTCAAGCTGGGTTATCTTGTTAATATAAAATAAATCCCAGAGATTTAACCTCTGGGATTTTAGTGTGTTATCGGTCAGGCGTCAGAATCATTGGAATAATAATCGGTTCACGCTCTGTTTTTTCGTATAGGAATGGTCGTAGGGCATTGACGATGGCGCCATTGACTGTCTGGATATTGGCATCTTTATTGCGCATGGCGATGCGGATAGCGTTGAAGAGAACGCGTTGGCTTTCGCGAATTAAGTCACCAGATTCACGCATATAGATGAAGCCTCGGCTGAGGATATCAGGTCCTGCTAGAATCATCTTGGACTTGAAGTCAACGGTTGCAACTGCAAGGACAACACCATCTTCTGAGAGATCACGTCGGTCTTTGAGGACAGCTGCACCGATTTCACCGATGCGGTTTCCGTCCACGTAGATGTCTTGAGCATTGAACTTACCGGCCAATCGTGCAGAATCCTTGGTCAGTGCTAGGACATCGCCGTTTTCCATGATGAAGATGTTGTCCTTTGGCACGCCAGTATCCACTGCCAGACTGGCATGGATTTTTTGCATGCGGTATTCGCCATGGACAGGCATGAAGTATTTTGGTTTGATCAAGCGGAGCATGAGTTTTTGCTCTTGCTGGCCACCGTGTCCAGAGGTATGGATGTTGTTAATCTTGCCGTGAATCACATCGACACCGGCTTCAATCAAGATATTGATGAGCTTGTTAACACCTGTGGTATTTCCCGGAATAGGACTGGACGAGAAAATAACCGTGTCGCCCGGCTGGAGTTGAACCTGGCGGTGAGTACCGTGGGCAATGCGAGATAGGGCAGCCATTGGCTCCCCTTGGCTCCCTGTACAGAGAATCATAATTTCGCTGGCAGGGTATTCTTTGATTTCGTTTGGTTCGATAAAGGTATCTTTTGGTACCTTGATATAGCCGAGCTCGATACCATTGACGATGGCTTTCTCCATAGAACGTCCAAAGACAGCAATTTTGCGACCAGTCTTGACTGCTGCGTCAGCCGCCTGTTGCAGACGGAAGATGTTGGAGGCAAAGGAAGCAAAGATGATACGTCCGTGGATGCCTTCAATCAGCTTCATAATGGACTGACCGACCACTTTTTCCGAGTTGGTGAAGGTTGGGACTTCAGCATTTGTCGAGTCGGAGAGGAGGCAGAGAACGCCTTCTTCACCGAGTGCGGCCATGCGGTGCAAGTCAGCTGGCTCACCAACAGGAGTGAAGTCGAACTTGAAGTCACCGGTACAGACGATTTTCCCTTGCGGGGTGTCAACGACAATACCAAGTGGTTCTGGGATAGAGTGGGTGGTGCGGAAGAAGCTGACTTTGAGGTGCTTGAAGGTCAACTCTGTATTATGATTGATTTCATGCAAGGTTGCATCACGGAGGAGTCCGTGTTCTTCCAGTTTTCCACGAATAAGGGCGAGGGCTAAAGGTCCAGCATAGATTGGGACATTGGCTTGCTTGAGTAAGAAGGGAATGCCTCCGATGTGGTCTTCGTGACCGTGGGTAATGACTAGACCTTTGACACGATCTAGATTTTCAACGATATAGGAGTAGTCTGGGATAACGTAGTCGATACCCAATAGGTCATCTTCTGGGAACTTGATACCGGCATCGACGATGAGAATTTCATCCTTATACTCGATACCATAGGTATTTTTCCCGATTTCTCCCAAACCACCGATGGCGAAAACGCCAACTTCATGAGGTTTTAGATTGACTGATGACATGGATTAAAACTCCGTAATTTTGAAATCTGCGTGCTCTTTCTCGTATTCAAGATGATTGTCTGATAAGAGGTCGATAAATTCGATGTTGTATTCAGGGCGGTTGGTTTCCACCAATTCACGCGCGATAATACGACCTTCCAATTCTGATGCAGCATCGATGTCTAGATAAAGAGCGCGTGTTTGCTCGCGACGTGGGCTAATTTTTGATTCTTGATAGAATACTTTATAAATCATGTGTAGTATAGTTCCTTTCTTTTTGACTGGCAACTATGAAAAAAGCCCCAAACAGCTATTCTGCTTGGTATTATCTATTCAATTTTCTAGAGTTGTCAATTTATTCAGTCTAAATGTTACTCTTCATTATACCATAAAATAGGCTAATGGTAAAAGAGGATGGCAAGAAAATGGAAAAGTGTCATGATTTTCAGAAACAAGCAGTCATTTGGCAGAATAATAAGTGAAATTGACAAAAATATATTTGGATATTATAATAAATGGAAGTGGAATTTTAATGCATCGAGAAAGGGGATGAGTCATGGGTACAGTACCACAAATGAGTTTAGGCGAATTTTACAGGGAACTCCGAAATTCTCGCTTGGTTAAGCAAAAGGATGTTGTCGGTGGAGACTTTACAGCAGCCCAGCTATCACGCTTTGAATCGGGCAAGTCCATGTTGGCAGCGGATAAGTTGATTGTGGCTGTCGAGGGTATCAACATGACCATGGAGGAGTTCACCTATAAATACCATGGTTACAAGGAAGCGCCTCATATTGAGCTGGCTAATCTGATTTCAGATTTGTATTACCGACAGGATAGGGATGGGCTAGAGGCTTTGTTGGAGTCAGACCTCTTGAAAGCTGAGGGCGAACTCTATGCTCGGTTAAATGGAATAGTCATCAAGGTGGCGCTGGCTGCCTTAGATGGACGAACTGATTTTGACGAGGAGGATAGGAAGTTTCTCTCAGATTATCTCTTTGCTATTGAGGAGTGGACAAGTTTTGAGCTTTATCTATTTATGAATGCACAGATGTTGTTGAATAATCGGATGTTATTGTATTTTGCTCATGACTTATGTAAGGAAGAAAAATCTTTTAATAAACTTAGGAAACATCAGGAACTTATAAAATCTACGTTACTCAATACGATTTCGGAATTATTTGATAGAGGAATATACTCTCAAGTTTCCTATTACTTAGATAAAATGGAGTCTATGATTAGTTTTAAAGATACCTTTGTAAAGATAATGGCTCGCTATTATCGTCTGCTATTGGACTATATCGAAAATGGTCGTTCAGACAAAGAAAAAGAGATAATCGAAACCTACATTCAATCTATACAGGAATTGATAGATGATCAGACAGCTTCGATTATCCGGGTTCATTTTTTAAGACTTATAGATGAAAAGTGATAGGAACAGGAGGAAGTGATTTTGATAAGGTGTCGATTACTATTGGAAGTGATAGTGAGATAGCGAAAATAATATATACAACTTTCTGTTTCATGGCTTTGTACCTCGTTTTTATTTTCAGTATAACTGATTTTTTGCATATCCTAAACTTGAAAATTTACAAAATTACATATTCGCAAGTTTCAATGACAATGCATTAAGTGTATTAAAATAATGACTAAAGAGTACACTTTTTGCTATTGGAGGTTGATTATGAAGAGAATTCTTGGAATTTATCGTTACATTGACAAAAAGCAGAAATGGTTAGTGATTGTAGGTCGATTTGTCAATGGTGGTGTTGTACTGGTTCAACCTTTAGTCTTATCAAAAATTTTACAACTAGATGAACACGGATTGAGTTATGGGAAAATTTGGCAATTATTGGTCTATGGTCTGTCCGTTTATTTTGTGGTGTATAGCTTTATGCTATTAGCTAATCATGCACATAATGTTTTTCGGAGAGAGATTCAAAACGGTATTCGTTCGTCCCTCTTTCGAAAAGTGATTGCCAATCCAAAGTTTAGTCAGAATGACAAGATTACCTTGCTCACTCAGGATATGGAAGTCTTGGGAGATACCTATCTAGAGCCTATCAATACCGCTTTAAGTTGGGCATTTGTTACCTTAGTCACCTCTATCTATATTTTGATGCAAAATTTTATGTTAGGGGCAATTTTTGTTGGATTTACGATTTTACGTCCTTTGCCACAATTTTTAATGAATAGACGTTTCAAGGATGCTGGTAAAGAATATTCTGACCTTCGGACAAAAGTTCACGAGGAGGTCTCTGATAGCGTTCATGGAAGTGAAACTCTTCTTGTCAATCAAAATATGGACCGCAGTTTTCAACGTGTATTTGCGGTCATGCAAGACTATCAAGTTGCTATTCAGCGATTTTGCTTTACCCATAATATTGTTTACTTTTGTAATGGTTTTATGGAATTCATCAGTCAGATTTTACCTGTTGCTGTCGGTTTTTATTTGATTTCAAATGGAGAAAATATTACTGTTGCAAACTTGGTCACCATGTATATTGCGTCAGACCAGTTAGTAGGTCCTATTCAGAATTTGATGTATCTTTCAGTTCATATCCAAGGTGCCCATGATCTTGCAGATAAAATCTTTGGTATTTTGGAAACAGAGCCTGATTTTGTGGAGCGTAAAGAAAGTCATCTGTCTGACATTCAGGGCTTAAATATGAAAGATTTAGCTAAATCCTATGGCGATAAGCAACTGTTTGCTGGTCTGAATGTTTTCTTCAAGATGGGAGAAAAGGTCTTAATCAAAGGTGCCAGTGGTTCTGGTAAAACAACGCTCTTTCGGATTTTGCTAGGGCAAGAAACAGCGGATGTAGGTCGTGTTTATGTGACGGAGGCTGGTGGTCAGGAGCGAGAGGATTTTCAGGGTAATATCGGTCTGATTAGCCAAAGTCCGTTTTTATTTAGCGATACTATTCGTTACAATCTGACCTTGGGGGATGATTTTACAGACCAAGAACTCTTGGATGTTCTGGGACAGGTTGGGCTTCTTGATGAGTTTTCAGATATTCTTAATGTGAAGGTAGAAAATAACGGTGATAATATCTCAGGTGGTCAACGGGTCCGTCTGGAAATTGCTCGTTTCCTCCTGCGGAAGAAGGATATTCTCCTAGCAGATGAGGTAACGGCAGCCTTGGATGAGAAAAATGGCAAGGCTGTTCGCAAACTCCTACATTCTTTACCGATTATGATATTGGAAATTGCCCACCATATCGATGAGGATATTCAGTATGATCAGATAGTAGAGTTGAAAAGAGAAGAATGACTGACTGGGAAATCACAACCCAGTCTTTTCATTATTTGAAAAAATATCCAAGATGGCTTACAATAGAGAGTAGCATTGAAATACTCTTCGAAAATCAAAATCAGACGTTGTTGACTTGATTTGATGAGTGAGAGGCTCCAGTGGAGCCTTTCAGCCTGTTACCTTGAAACAAAATAGTAACAGGGTTCTATCTGCTAAGTAGAAACGAACTACGTTCGCTCTATCTCCAACCTCCAAAGGTTCCCCAAACCTTTGGAGCTAGTCTGATTTTGATTTTCATTGAGTATAAGGAAAGAGGAGAAGATGAAAATACTAGCTTTAGACAGCTCCAATCAGGCTCTTTCGGTTGCCTTGGTGGAGGACGGTCGTTTGCAGGCGGAAACCCTGTTGGCTGTCAAGAAAAATCATAGTATCAGTCTCATGCCTGTGGTCGATTTTTTGGTGGCTCAGGTAGGCTGGACGCCCAAAGACCTGAATCGGATTGTGGTCGCTCAGGGACCTGGCTCCTACACGGGTCTGCGGGTGGCGGTGGCGACTGCCAAGACCCTGGCCTACACCCTCAAGATTGACTTGGTGGGGCTATCCAGTCTTCAGTCTCTGGTTCCTCCTAGCCTGACGGGTCTGGTGGTGCCTCTCATTGATGCCCGCCGTAACTGCGTCTATGCAGGTGTCTTTGAAAATGGCAGATCAGTCGAGGCGGATAAGTACTGGTCTTTTGAAGACTTGCTTTCTAGTCTGTCTGGCAAGGAAAACATCACCTTTGTTGGCGAAGTAGAAAACTTTATCGAGCAAATCGAACAAGCTCTACCAAGTGCTCAGTATCAAGCCAGTCTGCCGTCTGCCTATCAGTTGGCGGTGCTTGGTCAAGGCTTGCCAGCAGTAGATGTCACCAGCTTTGAGCCCAACTATCTCAAGCGAGTAGAGGCGGAGGAAAACTGGCTCAAGGACAACCAAGCTGGCTCAGAAAGTTATATCAAGCGTGTATGATAAAAATTAAACACTACGACGGTCAGGAAAATCTAGCGGAAGCTGTGTTGGCAGTCATGGAGTCGGTCTATGAGCAATCGCCTTGGACCTTGGAACAGATTGCCTCTAGCATGTCTAGTCAGGATGAGGACTACTATCTGGCCTATAAAGGTCAGGAATTGGTCGGATTTTTGGCTGTTCAGACGGTGCTGGATGAGATGGAAATCTTGCAGATTGCTGTCAAGGCTGATTTTCAGAGGTTGGGAATCGCCAGTCTACTGATGGCTGCTGTGATGGACTGGGAGGGGGACATCTTCCTCGAAGTGAGGGAGTCTAACAGTGCAGCTCAGGCCCTCTATACACGCCAGCATTTTACCAAAATAGGAAAACGAAAAGACTACTACCGC
The DNA here is from genome assembly GCF_024509525.1 of Streptococcus suis. Taxonomy (GTDB): domain Bacteria; phylum Bacillota; class Bacilli; order Lactobacillales; family Streptococcaceae; genus Streptococcus; species Streptococcus suis_AC. The sequence continues at coordinate 359,949 of NZ_JAMWEM010000001.1, read as the reverse complement.
CATCCTGTCGAGGACGCGGTGATAATGAAGAGAGAACGTGATGAAAGATAGATTGATTTTGGCGATTGAGACCTCCTGTGACGAGACCTCAGTGGCTGTTTTGCGCAATGAGGCGGAACTTTTGTCCAATGTCATTGCCAGCCAGATTGCCAGCCACCAGCGGTTTGGTGGGGTGGTGCCTGAAGTGGCCAGCCGTCACCATGTGGAAGTGATAACGGCCTGTATCGAGGAGGCCTTGTTGGAGGCGGAAGTGACGGCAGAGGACTTGACGGCTGTGGCTGTGACCTATGGGCCTGGCTTGGTTGGCGCCTTGCTAGTTGGGATTTCGGCTGCCAAGGCTTTTGCTTGGGCTAACGGTCTGCCGCTCATTCCTGTCAACCACATGGCAGGGCATTTGATGGCGGCGCGTGCGGTCAAGGAGTTGGAGTTTCCGCTCTTGGCCCTCTTGGTCAGCGGTGGACACACAGAATTGGTCTATGTGTCAGAGGCGGGCGACTACAAGATTGTCGGTGAAACGCGAGATGATGCGGTCGGCGAAGCCTATGATAAGGTGGGGCGGGTCATGGGCCTGCCCTATCCAGCTGGTCGGGTGATTGACGAATTGGCACATGAGGGGCAAGACATTTATGACTTCCCTCGGGCTATGATTAAAGAGGATAATCTGGAGTTTTCTTTCTCAGGTTTGAAATCTGCCTTTATCAACCTCTACCACAATGCCCAGCAGAAAGGGGAAACCTTGTCCAATGCGGACCTGTCAGCTTCCTTCCAAGCCTGTGTCATGGACATTCTTATGGCCAAGACCAAGAAGGCCTTGGAGAAATACCCTGTCAAGACCTTGGTGGTAGCGGGCGGTGTGGCAGCCAATCAGGGCTTGCGAGAGCGGTTGGCGGCTGAAGTCACCGATGTGGAGGTCATCATTCCCCCGCTTCGACTCTGCGGTGACAATGCTGGCATGATTGCCTTGGCAGCGGTCAGCGAGTACAATAAGGAAAACCTTGCTGGCTGGGACCTCAATGCTAAGCCAAGTTTGGCTTTTGAGAATTTGTAAGAAGGAAGCAGCTGGATTTTGATGCCCAGCTTTTTCTAATGATGTACCAATTTGTTATTGACGAGGGAGAGATTGTCTCCTATACTAGAATGATATAACTTGATTTCAAAGGAGAGAAGATGAAAGTACAGGATTTTCGTGAGGGCTTGCGGGATGCTATCCCAACAGCTCTGGGCTATGCCAGTATTGGCCTAGCCTGCGGTGTCGTATCGGTCAATGCTGGCATTTCTGCGGTGGAAATGGGGCTGATGAGCCTTTTGGTCTATGCAGGAAGTGCCCAATTTGTCATGTGTGCTATGATTTTGGCAGGGGCTCCATTAGTGTCGATTGCGGTGACGGTTTTCTTTGTCAATCTGCGGAATTTTCTCATGTGCCTGCATACGACGACCATTTTTCAGGGCAACAGTCTGGGCTCCAATATCCTGATTGGCTCTTTTGTGACGGATGAGTCCTATGCGGTGCTGCTCCGTAAGCACATTGAGGACAAGCAGATTGCACCAAGCTGGATGTACGGCAACAACTTTGCGAGCTACGCTTCTTGGGTAACCTTTACCATTTTGGGTAATCTGATTGGTGGGCTGATTCCAAATCCAGAGCAGTTTGGTTTAGATTTTGCCTTGGTTGCTATGTTTGTCGGGATTTTTTCAGGTCAGCTGGAGGCTATGGCTCGGACCATTCCGTTGAAAAAGATCGGCTTGATTTTGCTGACGGTTGGTCTAGCCTATGTCGGTCTGTCTGTGCTAGTGTCGTCCTATGTTGCGGTGCTTCTGGCAACGCTCTTGGGCTGTTTTGTGGGGGTGATGATTGATGATAAAAACTAGTATTCTATTGATTATTCTGGCGGCGGCCCTGGTGACCTGGCTGCCACGCGTCCTGCCTTTTGTCCTGACGCAGAACAAATCCCTGCCTCCAAAGTTGGTGAAATTTCTCAGCTTTCTACCCATCACCATTATCTTTGCATTGACCCTGTCCAGCATCATGGACGAAAAGGTGGGATCCCTTCCCAGCCTTCTCCCTGTCGAAAGTCTGGCCCTCATTCCGACCTTTTTGGTGGTCTTGAGGACCAAAAATATCCTTTTCGCAGTAGTGGTTGGTGTCTTGACGACAGCTGCTCTCCGCTTGCTTTTTTAGGAGGGACTTATGGTTAAGGAAAATGCCAGAGGTATGGTACTTTGTCTAGTCTTGGCTGGAATAAGCTGGTGCTTAGGGAGTTGGTTTTCAGTAGTGGGTGGGCCTGTTTTTGCCCTTCTAATCGGGATGAGCCTGCACTCTTACATTTCAAGGAAAAATGCGTTTCAGCCAGGCTTGACCTTTACCTCTAAGAAGATTTTACAGTATGCGGTGATTTGTTTGGGATTTGGATTAAATTTATCAGCGGTATTGGCAGTTGGTCGCCAATCTCTGCCAATTATTCTTTCGACCATTAGTTTCGCTTTGATTTTGGCAGTTCTGATGTGGAAAATCTTGCCCATTTCATCTGATCTGGCGACCTTGATTGGCGTAGGTACCTCTATCTGTGGAGGGTCTGCTATTGCGGCGACAGCTCCCGTTATCCAGGCAGATGATGAGGATGTGGCTCAGGCTATCTCGGTCATCTTTCTCTTTAATGTCTTGGCGGCCTTGATTTTTCCGACTTTTGCAACTTGGCTTGGGTTTTCGACCGATTCGGGTCAGGCCTTTGGGATGTTCGCTGGAACGGCGGTCAATGACACCTCGTCGGTCACCGCAACGGCGGCTACTTGGGACAGTCTTTACGGCCTAGGCAGTCAGACTTTGGACACGGCAGTGACCGTCAAGCTGACGCGGACCCTGGCTATTATCCCGATTACAACGGTCTTGGCGATTTGGCGGAGTCGAGGAAAGGGAGTTAAGGCAGATAGTTCCTCACTCTTGGCAGGGTTTCCGACCTTCATTCTGTACTTTATTCTAGCCAGTTTGCTGACTACAATCGCAGGTCATCTTGGATTAGGGACGGATTTTTTTGCTCCGCTCAAAACTCTGTCCAAGTTTCTCATTTGCATGGCTATGGCAGCTATTGGCTTGCGAACAAATGTCTTTTCTTTGGTGAAAAATGGCAGAGCTGCTCTTTTTGTCGGACTAGTTTGCTGGCTGGGCGTGACTGTGTTGACACTGGTCTGGCAGGCAATCTTGGGAATTTGGTAAAGAAATAAAAAAATCCTAGTCGATACTAGGATTTTTTGGTTTATATAGACCAGTCTATTACTTGAGTTAAGCATAAATATAGTCATCTGAATTAACTTTGATACATCGTCACTTTCGGCTTGCCGTACTTTAGTACTGCCTGCCCTCAGTTCCTTGTCTGAAAGCTAATTCATTTGACTATAGTAACTGGAAAAGAATTTGCATTTGTAATGATTGCTAGATTTAGATGTCTGAATAGGTAAGTCCAAGCGAAGCAGCAACGGCTTGGTTGGTTACTTTGCCACGATAGATGTTTAGACCTGTTCGTAGGGCTGTGCTGTCGGCAATGGCCTTATCAGCACCTTTGTTGGCTAGTTCAAGGGCGTAAGGAAGGGTGGCATTTGTGAGTGCCTGAGTGGATGTACGAGCAACAGCACCAGGCATGTTGGCAACCGCATAGTGAAGAATGCCATCTACTAGGTAGGTTGGATTGTCATGTGTGGTGATACGGTCAGCCGTTTCAATGATGCCACCTTGGTCTACAGCAACGTCAATGATGACAGAACCTGGTTTCATGCTGGCAACCATTTCCTTGGTCACTAATTTTGGTGCGCGTGCTCCAGGGATAAGAACTGCCCCAATCAATAGATCGGCCTCTTTTACACTTTCAGTAATATTGAGTGTATTGGACATGAGAGTTTGAACCTTGCCATCGAATTGCGCATCTAGCTCAGCCAGGCGTTTTGGATTGATATCTAAAATCGTCACTTTTGCGCCTAGACCGACAGCCATTTGCGCAGCGTTGACACCGACATTTCCGCCACCGATGATAACTACATGACCTTTTTTGACCCCAGGAACACCACCTAGTAGAATACCTGAACCACCTTCAATCTTGGTAAGGAATTGGGCGCCTAATTGTGTCGCCATGCGACCAGCAACTTCGCTCATAGGATTTAGGAGAGGAAGGGTGCCGTGGTCAACAACCGTTTCATAGCCGATGGCAATCACGTCACCGTCTATCAAGGCATGCGTCAATTCAGGTGCAGGAGCTAGGTGGAGATAGGTAAAGAGTAACAGGCCTGGGCGAAAGAATGTGTATTCACTTTCTAGTGGTTCTTTAACCTTGAGCACCATGTCAGCTGCCCAGGTTTCTTCGGCAGTATTTTTGAGAATGGCACCTTGTACTTCATATTCTGCATCACTATAACCAGATCCAAGACCTGCTCCTTTTTCTACCCAAACTTCGTGACCTGCTTGTGTAAAACTCAGGACACCTGCTGGTGTGATTCCGACACGATTTTCATTGTTTTTAATCTCTTTAGGAACACCAATAATCATAACAAATATTCTCCTTTAATAAATGTAGTATTCTTATAGTTTATCATAAAAGCGTTTTCTTGAAAAGACTAGCCCTAGATACTCCATAAAAATAATTCTACTTATTATTTCAATCTAAAGGTTTGCGGAGCTTTTTTCAATAAAATCCAGTAACCGACGCTGACATAGGCAATCATGGCAAGGGAAACTAGCAGGATATAGGTGTGACTGCCTAAATCCAGCTTGATATTGAGATAGGCTACCCAGTAGAGAGCTCCACTGAGAAATTTATAGACTGGATTGACAACCTCCATGTCCTTGGTAAAGGGTTGGAGAATATAGTAGATAAAGAGGTCGTGGAAGGAAAATAGGGCTGTTAGACTCAGCAGGAGCAGGGCAGTCAGGAGATAGGTTTCAATAGGTAGTTGCGCTCTAGTAAAGATGATGAGGGCCAATAATAGAGAACCAGAGAAGGCAGCATTTAATTTTACAGTTTGCAGAAAACGATAATGAAAGCCTGCAATAATGGTTTTTGCTTCGCGGTAAAATGGATAGTGGAGCATGGAAATATCGCAATTAACAAAGACCATCTGTGCGACAGCCTTACCCATGGAGGCGGCATACATAACCATGAACGCAAAAGGCAGTCCCTCGATATAGTTGGTATTGCTTATCTGAATGTCATCTTTTGAGAACCAACGAATTCCTTCAATAAAAAGGACAATAGCTAAAAGACAACCCAAGCGAAAATGCAGTTTTTTCGTAAGGATGGAGCGGTAGCGGTCAAATAGCAGAGCGTTTAGGTAGGTCATGCCAGACAGGTGGGACAGGTCTTTTCCTGTTTCCATATTCAGTTTTGCCTGCATCTGCAAACCTTGGCGAGTAAATTCATTGCCCTTGGTCAGCTCAAAAATCTTCTTATCCATTTGCAAGGACTGGTCCATACAGTAGGAAAGATAGTCTAGGTGGTTGGTCTGTTGTTTCAAATAACGATAGCCAAACCAAATCAGAAATGGTTGGACAAGCAGGATAGGGACTAGCATGCCTAAGGAGAGCTGATGACGGAAGATAATCGCCAGAACATATAAAACAAGAATAAACGCGCCCCATAGCCAAGTATGCCACGAATTGCGACGGGTTAACATACGATGTTCAAAGAACCAACGATTGAGAGCATGACCGGTCAGGTGGCCTGCTAGTACGGTCATCAGACCGACAGGAAAGACCAGCCATTGATTTGTCATCAGGCAAAAAATGATAAGGGTTGGTAGGTAGAAAATCGTAGTCAGGATGGGCTCGATAAAGAGTTGGCTTTGTAGAAATCTGGATTGAGCCAGACCAAAATTCTGCATAAATTCTCTATCTGCTTTTGAGATAACTGGGTCTAAGACCTTGCTAAAACGACAGTTTAGTCCGACAAACAAAAACCAGAACATAAAGCCAAGGAGCCAGGTCCCTGGAAGAATATTCCAAAAGGTCAATTCCTCACTGGCTAAGATATTCATCCAAAAGGAAGCAAAGTAGAAATTCAAGGCCAGCCACAAACCCTTGACCAGAAAGCGACTGGGGATGGAGAGGATGTGCAGGAGCAAAAAGAGACCAGACTTAAAACTGTAAGACTTGAAAATACTCTCTGGAATGCTCTTGCCAACAAGTGGCAGTTTTCGCAAATAGTAGAAAAATCCGTTGACGGTCCGATAGAGGTTGTACTTTTCCTGATACCAAAAATAACGTAGAATGGTTTTCATAAGCTCCTCCTAATCTGCGGTCAAAAGGGCAACCACTTCCTGTTCAAAATCAGGATCGTGGAGCTTGTCACTCGGAACAGCCTGTAGTTCTTGGTGATGCAGCAGCACAATCTCGTCACAGAGATCCTGAGCCAGCTGCAGAATATGGGTGGAAAAGATAATAACGGAATCCTTCTTAGCCTCCCGAATTAGCTGCTTGAATTCGTGGGCAGCCACTGGGTCAAAGGAAGTTAGAGGTTCGTCCAAGAGCAGGACAGGTGGCTGGACAATCAAAGACAGGAGTAATTGGACCTTGTTCTGCATACCGTGGGAAAAGTCCTTGAGTAGACGGTGCTGGTCTTCTTCTCCGATACCGACTAAGTTCAGCCATTCTTCTGGACTGCGAGGAGATTTGAGCTTATCCTTGTGGATATCCATATAGAAACGGACAAACTCGTAAGCCGTCATAAAGGCAGGTAGTTGCGGATAGGTCTGGGTAAAACCGATGTCCGTGTTGTCGTAGTCAAAGGCATTTTCATCCTTCACAAACTGAATCGAGCCACCATCCAAGGTCAGATTACGGGCAATGCAGTTGAACAAGGTCGTCTTACCAGCTCCGTTCCGCCCCAGCAAACCGTAAATCTTGCCTTGTTCAAATTGAAAACTGGCGTTCTCCAGAATAATCTTGTGATCAAATTTTTTAGAAATAGAAGATAGTTTCAGTTGCATAGCTAATCTCCTTTTGTTATATTGTTATGGATTTATCATACAATAAAAAACAAAAAAATTCAAGTAGTCCATGGTTCTATTTCCTTGTTTTAGAGGAGTTTGTGCCTATTGCTTATTTCTTCTTTGAGTCGAAGCAGTTGGTCACAAATACTTGATACCATTTTAAGCAAGGTCGTTGCAATTTTTGAGAAAGTTCGGTATGATGAAACAAAAGATACTAATTAGTGAGGAGTAGATATGGTATTGCACATTCAGGCAGCGCTGAAAGATTATCAACCCCAGCCTTTAGGAGAAAAGCGGTCTTATGCGGTTTTTTTACCCCTTGTTTGGGCCCAGAATGCATGGCATATCCTATATGAAATTCGTAGCGAACAGATTTCACAACCAGGAGAAGTTTCCTTTCCTGGTGGAAGGATTGAAAATAATGAAACTGCATCAGAAGCGGTGATTCGCGAGACAGTTGAGGAATTAAATATTCAACCGGATGTAATCGAATTGTTTGGTGAAATTGACTATCTAGTAATAGGGCAGGCTACGATTCGCTGTTTTGTCGGCTGTCTTCACTTGGATTGGGAGACCATTCAGCCAAATGAAGAGGTGGAAAGACTCTTTACGATTCCTCTGACAACGTTGATGGAAACAAGTCCTGTATACTACCAGTTGGACTCAAAGGTTATTCCGAATCAACCCTTTCCATTTGAACGCCTACGAGGAGGAACCAACTACCCATTTCATCATCAATTACGTGCGATTCCCTTTTATGAATGCCTCCCAGAAAATATCTGGGGAATGACAGCCCAATTTACCCATCGTTTTACACAGATTTTGAAAGAAAGTTAACACCCTTCCATAGTGGAGGGTGTTTTTGGGTACGACGGGCATGTCGTACATCTGAGGTGAAAGTCCTCCGTGGGCACCTGCTACCATTGAACCCAATAGCGACTCCCAAGCCTGACTATCGTAAGATAGCGGATTAAAACGGTCTGGGGAGAGACCGTTTTAAGTCTGACGCTAGAAACCAAGATCGTTAGAGGAAGGGATAGCGAAATCGTGGCACTACGAACAGAAATGTGATATGAAGGCGTATATAGAGGATAAGGTGGCTCAGAAGTCTGTACTGAGGAGTAGGCAATATTGAATGTCTTGCTAGATATGTACAGAATGGTGTTGTCGGAATTCAATCGGTGAAAAACCGGTATTTTTTTTAAATGTTTTAGAAAAATATGAATAATTATCATATCCTACTTGATCTGCAATAATATATACTGTTGCATTACTATTTAATAAAAGTTTTTTAGCTTCTTCAATTCGCTTATCTGTAATATAATTAATAAGAGTTTTACCTGTTTCATGTTTAAATAATCTTGCAAGATGATCTGGGCTAATGAAAACTAAATCGGCAAGTACTTTACGATTTAATTCTTCAGAATAGTGATGGTCTATATAGTCGATAATAATTTGTGAAATTGATTGTTGTGATTCAAGTAGCTTAATATAATCACCAGCTGTATTACTATAAAACTCAATGTATTTCAGCCAATCTTCAATGCTGTTAAAACACCGTTCTTGATAATAATCATGCATTTTAGTCTGAAATAGTTTATGGGCTGAGATTCCTTTTTGATCTAATATTACACTGATTTTTTGTAATAAATCTAATTGCATTCTCTTTAACCAAGAAATAGGGAACATACTACTATTTTTTAAAAAAGGGTATTGTTCAAATAAAAATAGTGATAATTTTTTGTATGATAATAATGTTGAATCTACTGGTAATACACTAATGTCAGAATGATTATTTTCCGTTTTTTTATCAACTGTATATATGGCGTTCTGATGCCCAATGTACTCATAGCTAAAGTTATAGAGAGATTGAGTATTCGTTAGAATTGATTCGAGATTTGAAAAATTGCCCAGAAGAATTTGAATCGGCTGATTAATTTTTTCTGTTAAAAAAACTCTGAGGTCTGAAAAAAATTCTATTTCTTGAAGATTAGTTAATGATTTGAAAAGGAATAAATACCTTTCAGCATGCTGTGGAATTTTTATGGAGGTGACTAGATGGTAATTAGTATGTGTTTTTGTAAATATTTGGATAGCCTGTGTTAATTGTCGGGTCCATGATAAAGTAATTTCCTGATTATTTTCGAAAGACAGTTGTAAGGTAAGGATGATTGGTAGCAACCCCTTGTTTGAAACATTTTTAGTGATGGCATCTTCTAAAAATAAATTAATATCATGTGATGTAGGTTTTCTTAGATATTCAAACCAAAATAAATCTTCGGTTAACGGTAGGTTAAATAACTCTTGTTTCTTATTTCTTATTTTAGTAATTGCTTTTTGGATGATAAGCCCAAATTTTTCGTAATCAATTGGTTTAAGATAATATTCAAAACTTTGTAATTCAATCGCTTTTTGAGCATAATTAAAATCGGCATAATTTGTTAGAAAAATAGCTTGCGTTGAATAGTTTTCTTGCCTAATCCAAGCTAAAAGCTCTAAACCAGATCCTTGTGGCATTTCAATATCACTTATTAATAAATCTATTTCCGTTTCTGCGAAAATTCTTTGGGCTTGTCTCATGCTATATGCTGAAAAAACTTGATCGACACCAAATTCTTCCCAGTTTATTTTTTCATTAAGAGCTTGGATAATATATGAATCGTCGTCAACAAGTAAGATTTTCATTTGTAGCTCCTTTCTTATTTTGATTCGGCAGTACCATTTTTATCATAGCCCCACCTTCAGGTTTATTCATAAAATGAACATAATAATCTTGGTGATAAAGACTATCTAATCGCTCAAAAGTGTTTGTTAAACCAATATGTTTCCCATCTTTTGTAATTAACGAAGTTCGAGATTTTAATTTTGACAAAACTTTGTCCGGGAATCCGGGTCCGTTATCATCTAACATTATTCGATAATAATCATTTTCTTCGGTAACTGAATCTATAGTCAACCGTACTGAAAGTTTTGTGTCCATTGAGAAGCAATGTTTAAAAATATTTTCTACAAATGTTTGAAGAATAAGCGGAGGAATAGAATTGTTATATACTCTTTCTGCTATTTCCACTTGAAATGAAAAATTATTTCCGTAACGTAGTCTTTGAACTTGTAAGTAGTCTTGGATATGTTGGATTTCATCTTTTAATAAAACAAAATCTTGATTAGTTTGAAAAAGGTAACGAAAATATTGTGATGTTGAAAGTGTTAATTGTTCAATCTCTTCATAATGTTCCGTTTGAATCATTCCGTGAATCATACTTAGGATATTTAAATAAAAATGGGGATGAATTTGATTTTTTAGGCGATTTAATTCAATACTTTTTTGTTTTAATTTTGAATTAAAAATATCATGTTTGAGCATCTGAATCTCGTTGAAAAGAAAATTAATTTGATTGTTAGCATCATCGATTTCTATTATACCTTCTTTATCAAATTCGTATTCTTCAGGATCTGCCCCCTGTAGATGCCTTAATAACCTCTTCATTGGAGAAATCACTCTTTTCTGAGTATAGAACAAGCTCCAAAAGGCTAAAATCAAAATGATCAGAGGAAGTAATAGTATTGAGAATTGCAAAATAAGAACATTTCGAAAGGCATCGTGATAATCAATATTTACGTAGATATTGAATGGTAATTTTGTTTCTTCTTTTTTTGCAATGACTGTTTTGTACTTAGAAAAACTTGTGTTGCCTAATATGGTCTTGTTCTGTGGAGCAACAATTGAGATACTACCATTGGCACCAATTTCTATTTCATTTAATGGCTTAAGTATTGCGTCAATAGGTGTGATTGAATACAAAATTTTTTCTTTATAGGAAACAACTTTATAAATATAATGTTGATTATCAATTGTTGTAATATTCCATGAATTGTAGATGGTGATGTGCGGAATGCTTATTCTATTTCTATCACCAAGCAGTGGAATGGTTGCAAATTTATTAAAAATAATTGGAATTAAGTTACCAGCTCTATTATCAATCCCCAAATACTTTGCAGGAATATATGTATGGAGTGATGTTTGGCAACATGTCGGTTGGGATAGTATCATCTATTTGGCAGCTTTATCTGCGATTGACCCGACATATTACGAAGCAGCTACTATGGACGGTGCAACCAGACTTCAAAAAATTATCCATATTGATTTACCTATGTTGTTACCGACAACTATGATTCTTTTAATTTTACGATGCGGAAGTCTTCTTAGTGTAGGTTTTGAAAAAGTATTACTTTTACAAAATTCACTAAACTTATCAGGTAGTGAAATTATTTCAACATATGTGTATAAAGTGGGGATGGTAAACTTTCAATACAGTTACTCAACAGCTATAGGTTTGTTTAATACTGTGGTCAATATCGTAATACTGTTCCTTGTTAACTGGTTATCAAGAAAAACAACCAAAACAGGATTGTTTTAGGAGGATGTTATGAAAAAGAGAAAATCGACAAGTGAACGAGTTTTTGACATATTCGTCTACGGTATTGCTATTTTGTTGATACTTGTTATTCTATATCCATTATGGTTTGTAATCATAGCTTCATTTAGTAACCCTTCTGATGTAGCCAATGGTAATGTTTGGCTATTTCCAACTGAATGGAAATTAGATGGTTACAAAAAACTTTTAGAACAACCATTGTTTTGGAGAGGTTACTTAAACACCGTTTTATATACTTTAGTTGGAACATTTGTGGCACTATTTGTAAATATTCCTGCAGGTTACGCGTTATCAAGGAAAGATTTGTTTGGTAAAAAGTGGGTTTCCACATTATTTATTATCCCAATGTTCGTTTCTGGGGGACTGATTCCAACCTATTTAGTTGTTAAAAATGTTGGCCTTTTAGATACATTTTGGGTAATGGTTATACCATTTGCAGTTTCGAGTTATAATATTATTGTAGCTCGGACGTTTTTTAACAATAGTATTCCGGATGGTCTTTGGGAAGCGGCGCAAATTGATGGATGTAGTACAATTCGGTATTTCTTTTATATTGTCATTCCATTATCAAAAGCTATATTAGCAGTTATCGGCTTGTGGACTGCGGTGGGGATTTGGAATTCTTGGTTCAATTCTCTTATATATATAACAAATGAAAACTTACAACCCTTGCAATTAATTTTAAGACGATTACTTATTAGTAACCAAATGCTTCAATCTCAGGCAACAGGAGAACTTGCCTCAGAGTTGAGGGCAACTGCTGATATGATGAAATATGCAGCAATTGTTGTATCCACAGCACCAATTATGATGTTGTATCCATTTTTACAAAAGTATTTTAATAAAGGTGTCATGATTGGCGCCATAAAAGAATAATAAAAAGGAGCCTATTCTTATGAAAAAGAGAATATTTAAATCTTTGCTATTGTCAGGTCTAGTACTCAGTGCATTAACAGCATGTGGAACAAGTGAAAGTAATTCTAGCACAACTAGTGATGGATCAAATGATTTCACGATTACTACAGTACGCTGGTCTGATTGGGGGGACGATTTTACAAAAGGTTTTCTTGAGGAAGCTGAAAAAAATGCTGGTATAAATGTAGACTGGGATGTGTACGTTGCAGCAGATTGGACTGATAAAAAAGCAGTCCTTCTCGCTGGTGGTGATTTGCCAGATGCATTTTTAGGCTCTAACGTTTTGAATGACTCTGAAATAGCTCAAAATCAATCTTTGTTTATCCCACTTGAAGATTTAATTAAGGAAAATATGCCAAATCTTTCTAAGATTTTGGAAAACGATCCTAAATTGAAAGCAATGATTACTTCACCTGACGGTCATATTTATAGTCTTCCGAAAAAAGCCCCAATGCGTCCTATTATCAGCAACCAATTATTTATTAATAAAAAGTGGCTAGATAATTTGAATCTTGAAATGCCTGAAACCTATGATGAATTTGTAAAGGTATTAGAGGCGTTTAAAAATGAGGATGCAAATGGAAATGGCGACAAGAATGATGAAATTCCATATGGAACAGGTAATGTAAATGCAACATTTGCCTATATTCTACCTTTTGATAACAGATTGGGTGCCGATAATACTTATGAAATGAGCTTGAAAGATGGAAAACCTGTTTACCTTCGCGCAACAGAAAGTTATAAAGCAGGTATTAAAGCTATGAGCGAAGCTTATCAAGCTGGCTTAATTGATTCTGAACTATTTACCCAAGATGAGTCGATGGCCTCTGCAAAGCGGATGGATAAAGAAGTTGCACGTGTAGGAGTTTCAGGTGGATGGACTGCTGATGCTACATTTGGTCTTCACGCAGATGAATATGTTGCCTTAACACCATTAGCAGGACCTGATGGTAATCGATACGTATTTTCAGATCCAGACCATTATAATTATGCTCGCAATGAGTTATTAATCACAACTAGTGCAAAAAATCCAGAGAAATTGTTAGAATGGGCTGACCAATTCTATACTGATGATGCAAGTATTCAAACATTTTATGGTTCGTTCGGTATTGGTACTGAGAAAACTGAAACTGGTTATGCAGTACTTCCGCCACAAGATGGAAAATCTGCAGATGAGTGGGCATGGATCAATTCACTTAGAGACTTTGGTCCTAAGTATGTGGCAGATGGTTTTAATGATAAAGTTGAAATTGATGAAAGTCAGGGAGATGGCCTTAAATTGAAACTTGATTCAGAAATCAATCAGTATGCACTACCAGCATTCCCAAATGTTTCTTATTCACAAGAAGAATTAACAAGACTTTCTGCTATCTATGTTGATATTAATTCTTATGCGACTCAAATGGCCTCTAAGTGGGTTGTCGAAGGCGGAATTGACAAAGAGTGGGATGACTATATTAAACAACTAAAAGCTATGGGACTAGATGAATTTATGCAAATTCAAGAAGCCGCCTTTGAACGTTATCAGTCCGTAGCTCAATAAAGAGTAATTACTGTAAATGCCATAAGGGGAGAAATTCTCCCCTTGCTTTAAAATAGGACTGTAAAATGAGAAAAATTTTTTCAATTGAATCTAGGTATTTTCGTATTTTTTCAAGAATTTCAGATATTTTTATTCTTAATTTATTATTTATTTTAACAAGTCTACCATTATTAACCATTGGTGCCTCAATGGCCGCATTGAATGGAAGTTGGCAGCGTATATTAAGAAAAGAAGAGAATGGGATAATTAAATCCTATTTTCATTACTTTAAGACTAATTTTCGACAGTCTACGATTATTTGGTTAGGTTTGCTTATAATATCATTTTTGTTACTATTTGAATTTATATTTTTTCTCAATCAAGATGAACCAATAAGATGGATTGGTTTGACTGTATTGATTGTGATTTCAATTATGTGGTTTATAATATTATTGGTGAGTCTAACGTATATTTGTCTGTATGAAGATGGGATTTTTCGAGCAATAAAAAATAGCTTTTTGTTAATAGTAAAAAAGCCATTTTATAGTATTTTCTTAATTTGGCTGAATATTTTTGTCATTTATTTTTCAATTAGTAATATCGTTGGCATTTTTACAGCTCTATATGTGTTTACATTTGGTGGAATATCTGCTCTTGCAGGTTTAAATGCTTGGTTGACGAATCATATTTTGAGTATTACAAAATAGGAGAGGTTATGCAAACAGTTTTTGAAGGAAAAAAATATAGAATATCAGTTTTAACTAATCAGTTGATTCGATTGGAGTATTCAGAGAATGGCTATTTTGAAGACAGATTGACCAGAGTCGTTCAAAATAGAACGTTTACATCTGAGTTATCTCTTAATGTATTAGAAGATGAAAATCGATTGGAAATTATTACGGATTTTTTACACCTACACTATGATAAAAGTCTTTTTAGTAATAGTGGATTATTCATTGATGTAAAAAACAATCTGTCCGCTTATGGGAATCGTTGGTATTTTGGGAACCAATATTCAAACTTGGGCGGGACTAATCGAACGTTGGATTTCGTTGATGGCTCAATAGAACTCGAAGATGGAATAATGAGCAAAAATGGTTTTGCAATATTAGATGATTCGAGCAGTTTTGTTTTTGATAAAATGTGCAACCCTGTAGAAAGGCCAGAGAATGTTATTGATATATACTTTTTTGGTTATGGACGAGATTACTATACAGCACTAAAAGATTTTTATCACCTAACAGGTTCGACACCTTTGCTACCTCGTTTTGCACTTGGAAATTGGTGGAGTAGATATTGGGCATATTCAGAAGAAGGATACCTTGGTCTTATGGATAAGTTTGAAGCTGAGAATGTGCCTCTTTCGGTAAGTGTAATTGATATGGATTGGCATTTAACAAATGATGTACCAGAAAGATTTGGTAGCGGATGGACAGGTTATTCATGGAATAAAAAATTATTCCCTGATCCAGAGAGATTTTTGAATGAGTTGCATAAACGTGGTTTGAAGACAACTTTAAATGTACATCCAGCTGATGGAATACGTGCCTTTGAGGATGCATATCCGGCGGTAGCGAAACGACTTTCTCTCAATACTACAATTGAAGAACCTGCGCTATTTAACATGTCAAATGAAGATTTTAGAAAGGCATATTTTGAAGAAGTCCATCATCCATTAGAAAAACAAGGTGTTGATTTTTGGTGGATTGACTGGCAACAAGGGACTGAGGGACAGATAGATCCCCTATGGTTATTGAATTATTATCATTTTAAAGATATTACGCGAGAGGGAAATAACAGTGTCATTTTATCTCGATATGCAGGTCCTGGAAGTCATAGATTTCCCATTGGTTTTTCAGGAGATACAGTGACAACATGGTCGTCTTTAGCATTTCAACCTTACTTTACCAGTACAGCTTCAAATATTGGCTATTCTTGGTGGAGTCATGATATTGGAGGCCATATGCTCGGTTATCATGATGAAGAACTTGCTTTGCGCTGGCTACAATTTGGTGTCTTTAGTCCTATAAACCGCCTTCATAGTTCAAATAGTCCATTTCAAAGTAAGGAGCCTTGGGGCTACAGCTTAGAAATTGCTGAGAGTATGAAAGTATATCTTCGACTTCGACATAAATTAATACCATACCTTTATACAATGAATGTGCGGACCCACGAAAATGGTATACCACTAATTACCCCTATGTACTATAATTATCCTTATAGCGATGAAAGTTATTCAGTTCCGAATCAGTATTTTTTTGGTTCAGACTTAATGGTGGCTCCTATTACTGAAAAATCAAACCCTTCAGATAAAAAAGGACGTGTTGAAGTCTGGTTTCCTGAAGGTAAATGGTATAATTTTTTCACGGATGACGAATATGCTGGACCAATCAAACTTCCTATTTATAGAAAAAAAGAAGAGATCCCAGTGTTCGCTAAAGAAGGGGCAATAATCCCCTTGGATGCAAAACCAGCAAAGACAGGTGTGAGATTACCGGAAATAATTGAATGGCATATTTTCCCAGGAATATCAAATTCATTTGACTTAGTTGAAGACCTCAATGAGAAACGGTTAATTACTAGTTGTGAGCTACGATGGGAAGAAGGAGAGGTTCAAATTTCCTATTCAGGTGATGCTACTATCATTCCGGCCAACCGGAAACATCGTCTCATTTTTCATGCAATAAGACAGGAAGACGTGATAGTGGAGAATGGGGATACTATGGTACCATTTGATGCTACACCACTTGAAAAAAATAGTACATTTATTGACAGAGTTTACTCTTGTTTACAAGATTTGGAAATTGACTATGATACAAAGCACATTGTAGTTCGAGAATTGGAAAATAGTCAAAATATACTGCATAAGATAGCTTCATTAAATCGTTTAGAACCTAGACTTCGTGAACAACTGACTGAATTATTATATATTAGCTAATTTTTCTCCTCCAAGAATAAAAAATAAATGTATAAATAATTCACACGATAATAAAAATTAATAACTTAAATTATTAAAGTCATGGTATCCCTATTTGGTAATAACGATATGAAGACTATCTAAAGGTCAAGATTTTTCTTGGCTTTTTCTTTGTACGACGGGCATGTTGTACATCTGAGGTGAAAGTCCTCCGTGGGCACCCGCTACCGGTGAACCCAATAGCGACTCTCAAGCCTGAATATCGTGAGGTATCGGATTAAAACGGTCTGGGGAGAGACCGGTTTAAGTCTGACGCTAGAAACCAAAATCGTTAGAGGAAGGGATAGCGAAATCGTGGCACTACGAACAGAAACGTGATACAAAGGCGTATATAGCGGATAAGGTGGCAAAGAGCACTAAAGTCCAAAAAGGTAGTCGTAACCTATAGGCGTAAATCACGAGAGTAATTGAATTCGGACTAAGGTCAGTGTGAAAAAGATAATTCCTCCTAGAGTCCAGTGACTCTAGGAGGAATTATCTTTTTCACTTAGACCTTTTAACGTCCTCATATCTTGTGTAAACGAGGAAAGATGTACGACTTATCCCGTGAGGTCTCATGGGCGTCAATAAGACGTAGTAACAACGAATCATGAGAAGTACCCTCGCCTATTGTTGTTATCAACTCATTCTTCGTTGAACAACAATGGCTGAGGCAGACTCTCAGCCTAGGTCATAGTAGTGATGAAATTTCTGTAATGGAAACGGAACGAAGGGCTGAATATTTCAACAGTCAGGGGAGTGACTGTTGAAAGTTTGACACTGAAAATATAGGCTGTCAAACCGAAGTATACCTACTTCACTTGTGTCTGTAAAACTAGCGGTCTGATAGAACTGGAGGTGGTCACGTATTGACTAGAAGAACGTTCACCAATATAAGATATCCTACTGACACCGAAACAAGAAAGGAATACGCACATGTCACAGTTATTAGACAATATTCTATCACGTTCAAATATGTTGGACGCTTACAATCAAGTTAGAGCCAATAAAGGTTCAGCAGGAATTGACGGCGTAACTATTGACGAAATAGATGACTATCTCCGCAAACACTGGCGTTCAACTAAAGAACTCATAAAGCAGAGGAAGTACAAACCTCAGCCAGTCCTACGAGTTAAAATTCCCAAACCTAAGGGAGGAGTCCGTCAGTTAGGTATCCCAACAGTCATGGATAGAATGATACAACAATCTATGGAGTAACTTCAAGTGGTGAAAAAGGTGTTGATTATAAGCTAAAATTTGGGATAGGTTTTAGTTATAAGTTTATCAATTCGGGCAAAGCTTAAAAGCATTATTGAAGACATTTCATTATTTTAGAAAGAGATATTCAGATCAATTTACCTCTGAACAGACAGCACACCTATTTAGTTTGATTACTGTTAACTCTAGTTCAAATGGAAGAATAATTCTTAACCAATTTTCTGACATTGAAGATATTTTACTTTTACTTAAAAAGAGAATGAACTATACTAAGTGTTCAATTTCAAAGTTGGAACATATTGCTAATCAGATTGGTTGTTCAACGACTGTTTGAAGTAGTGATGGTCTTTATCAAAGAAATTTACAAATAATAATTAGGAAAAAATTACGAATTAATTGATTTAAGTGAGAGCTACGGCTCTCATTTTCTTCCTTTTTTTCACTAATGTGATATCTTCCAAACGAACGATGCTAGACAATAACCTCCAATCAATTTCGAACAAATGTTCAAAATTCCAACATATTCTTGTTTATTTTTGATATAATGTAAAAAAACAACAAAGGATTACACATGAATAAACGAGAACGACTAGAAGAAATTACACGATTGGTAAACAAAAAAGGCACAGTTCGAATTTCTGAGATAGTAGAATTGCTAAATGTTACTGATATGACTGTTCGACGTGATTTTATTGAATTGGAAGAGCAAGGTGTCTTAACAAAAATTCACGGCGGTGCTAGAAGTAATAAGGCTTTTCAATATCGGGAATATTCCCATTCTGAGAAACACATTCAGAATAAGGAAGCCAAGCAAGAGATAGCGGAAAGGGCTGCACAACTGATAGAAGATGGAGACACGGTGTTCTTAGGCCCAGGAACAACAGTGGCCTTTCTGGCTGAGGCCATTAAAAATCCTCGCCTAACAGTCATCACAAACTGTATGCCTGTTTTTACCATCCTATCTCAAAAGAAGACCGAGGAGTTTCAAGTCTTTCTTCTGGGGGGAGAATATCGCCAAGTGACAGAATCTTTTGTAGGAGAAATTACCAATACAAGTTTAGAAAAAATGCGATTCAGCAAGATTTTCTTTTCAGGTAACGGACTTAAGGGAACTGATGTCATGACCTCCACCCTAGCGGAAGCCTATACGCAAAATATTGCCATTAAACATTCGTTAGAAAAATATCTACTGCTAGATGCCTCAAAAATTGGAAAAGATGATTTTACTTCCTTTTGTGATTTGAATGATGTAACTGCTCTAGTGACAGATATGAATGAAAAGGATGAAAATTACCAATTATTAAGTAAGCACATCGAAATTATCACTACAAAATCATAAAGTTATCAAAACCAACAGTGAAATGTTGGTTTTTTGTTTGCATACGAAAAAAATAAACAAAAATAAAACAAAATATGTTGACTTTATGTTTGTTTGGTTGTATAATTTAAACAGAAAAAGCGAAAACGCTTTTTCTAAGTTTTGCAAAACAAAGATTTTCTGCCAAATATGGCTACAACTTTCTATTTTTGTTAGGAGATAGGTTATGACAATCATTATCGGTGCTGATCCAGCGGGCTCAAAACTAAAAGACGTTATTAAAGATTATTTGCTAGAAAAATCATATGACTTTAAAGATGTCAGTGATGGAAGTGATTTTGTTGATACAACTTTGGCAGTAGTTGCAGAAGTTAATCAAGAGGAAGGAAATCTTGGCATTGTGATTGATGCTTATGGTGTTGGTCCATTTATGACCGCAACTAAAGTCAAAGGCATGATCGCTGCAGAAGTTTCAGACGAACGCTCTGCCTATATGACAAGAGGACATAACAATTCGCGTATTATTACAATCGGTAGTGAGATTGTAGGAGAAGGAATTGCTAAAAATATCGTTAAAGGATTTGTTGAAGGTGAGTATGATGGTGGCCGTCACCAAATTCGTGTCGATATGCTAAATAAAATGTGCTAATTGTTGTAAACAAAGGAGAATAAGAGATGAAAATTGCAATCGGTTGTGACCACATTGTAACCTATGAAAAAATCGCTGTGGTAGATTATTTGAAAAATCAAGGATATGAAGTGTTGGACTTTGGGACTTATGACAATGTTCGTACTCATTACCCAATCTTTGGTAAAAAAGTTGGTGAAGCAGTTGTGAGCGGGCAAGCAGATTTGGGAATTTGTATTTGTGGAACAGGTGTTGGAATCAACAATGCTGTAAACAAGGTGCCTGGTGTTCGATCAGCCTTGGTTCGTGATATGACCTCTGCACTCTATGCAAAAGAAGAGTTAAATGCCAACGTCATTGGTTTTGGTGCAAAGATTACAGGTGAACTATTAATTTGCGACATCATTGAAGCCTTCATTAAAGCAGAATACAAACCGACTGAAGAAAACCAACGTTTAATTGAAAAGATTGCTGCAGTTGAAACGCTCAATCAAGAGCAAGCAAATCCAGAGTTCTTTACTGAATTTCTTGAAAAGTGGGATCGTGGAGAATACCACGACTAGGAGGCTCACATGATTTTGACAATCACCTTAAATCCGTCAGTTGATATTGCCTATCAATTGGATACCTTTCATTTGGATACGGTCAATCGAGTAGAAAACGTTCAAAAAACAGCTGGAGGCAAGGGGCTTAATGTCACACGAGTTTTGAAACAAATTGGTGAAGATGTTGTAGCAACAGGCTTTATTGGCGGTGAAATTGGAAGTTATGTCAAGAAACAACTCACTCGAAATGATATTAAAAATTCCTTTGTGGAAATTGGGAGCGAAACACGTAACTGTATTGCGGTACTTCATGATGGCAAACAGACGGAGATTTTAGAACAAGGCCCAACTATTCAAGAACATGAAGCCTTGAATTTTATCGAACACCTTGAAATCGTCCTGAACAATGTAGATGTTGTTGTTATTTCAGGAAGTTTGCCTAAGGGACTTGCTAGCAATTATTATGTTGAGATTGTCGAACTTTGTAAAAAATACGGTGTAGCTGTTGTTCTGGATTGTTCTGGTGAGGCGCTGAAAAACGTTTTAGAAAGCCAGCAGAAGCCGACAGTTATTAAGCCAAATACAGAAGAGTTATCACAACTGATTGGTAAAGAAGTTACTGATGATATTCAAGAGTTGAAATCAGTTTTGTCTGGTCAACTTTTCCAAGGAATTGATTGGATAGTCGTCTCATTAGGGGCACAGGGGGCTTTTGCCAAGCACAATGACAAGTTCTATCGTGTCAGAATTCCAAAAATCAAAGTCGTCAATCCAGTAGGATCGGGAGATTCAACAGTTGCAGGTATTGCAGCTAGTTTGGTACATTCCTTACCTGATACAGAATTACTTAAAAAGGCTAATGTTTTAGGCATGTTAAATGCCCAGGAAGAACAGACGGGTTACGTCAATTTAGAAAATGCAGAATCGTTGTATTCTCAAATCGAAGTCGAAGAGGTATAATATGGTAGTAACAGCAGATAAAAGAAAATACATGAAAAAAGTAAGTAATGAAGCAGGTATTATTTCAGCTTTAGCTTTTGACCAACGTGGAGCCCTGAAAAAAATGATGGCAAAACATCAGACAGAAGAACCTACTGTGGAGCAGATGGAAGAACTAAAGAAACTAGTTTCAGAGGAATTAACACAGTTTTCTTCCTCAATTCTGTTAGATCCTGAATTTGGTTTGCCAGCATCACGCGCCCGTGACGAACAGTGCGGTTTGCTTTTGGCTTATGAAAAAACTGGCTATGATATCAGCTCTACAAGTCGATTACCAGATTGCTTAGTAGAGTGGTCTGTAAAACGACTAAAAGAAGAAGGGGCAGATGCGATTAAGTTTCTACTCTACTATGACGTTGATGGAGACCCATCCGTCAATCTTCAAAAACATGCCTATATTGAACGCTTAGGTTCAGAATGTCAGGCTGAAGGTTTGCCATTCTTTTTGGAAATTTTGAGCTACGATGAAACAATTGAAGACAATGCCAGTGTGGAATTTGCAAAAGTCAAACCTCGAAAAGTAAATGAGGCTATGAAAGTATTTTCGGATGAACGCTTTGGAGTAGATGTTCTCAAGATAGAAGTACCTGTGAACATGAATTTTGTAGAAGGCTTTGGAACAGGGGAAGTCATCTATACAAAAGAAGAAGCAGCCGAATATTTCCGTCAACAAGAAGCATCAACTCATTTGCCATACATTTATCTAAGTGCAGGTGTTTCTGCTAAGCTTTTCCAAGATACACTAGTATTTGCACATGAAGCAGGTGCTAAATTTAACGGTGTTCTCTGCGGTCGTGCAACATGGGCAGGTGTTGTGCCAGTCTATATTGAGCAAGGGGAAGAAGCAGCACGTGAATGGTTACGAACTGTTGGTCGTGAAAATATCGAGGGACTTGATGCAGTCTTGTCTCAAACAGCAACTTCTTGGCTAGAAAAATAATTGAAAAATAACCATTTTCTTAAAAGAAAGGGTTTACATTTTCTGAGAATATGCTATAATAATCTCATCAGCAAGAATAGAGTGGATTGTAACTAATTCGATTAGGCAAGACTACAAATGGATTTGAGAGTAGGATATTCTCGGTTTGTTTGTAGTCTTTTTTTGCTTAAAAATATAGGAGGGATATATGTTTAGGATTATACAGTCACTAAATAATAACGCTGCCCTGGTGAAAAATGAACATGGGGAACAGGCAGTCGTGATGGGATTAGGTATAACCTTTCAAAAGAAAAAGGGAGATTTGATTGTTAAGGATAAGATAGAAAATATCTTTTCGCTAAAAAATGATGAAGCCAAAGAAAATTTTCTAACCTTATTAAAAGATATTCCACTAGATTTTATTTCGGCAACCTACACGGTTATTAATCATCTGGTAGAAACTTATCATTACCCTGTACAAGAATATCTATATGTGACACTGACAGATCATGTCTATTGTGCATATCAGGCGGTTTTAAAGAATAGTTATCAAGAAAGTAAGCTACCCAATATTTCAGCCGAATATCCATTGGAATATAAAATGGCGCGTGAAGCCTTAGCTATGTTTCGTGAAAAGTTGCTAAATGATTTTCCAAATGATGAGATTGGTAAAATTGCACTTCACTTAATCAATGCAAAAGGTGAAACAATTCATCCCACAAGTGAAGAACATGACATCAGTAAGAAAATTATTGCTGAGGTTGAACAAATTTTGATAGAGAATGGGATTAAACGCTCTAAAGAAAATGGCAATTTTTATGATCGCTTTATGATTCATTTGTCCTATTTTCTGAATTACTTAGATAGATCCCATCAGTCAAATGAATCGATTGCTAGTTTGGAACAGTACATCAAGCTCCAGAATCCAAGAGCCCATCAGGTTGGAAGTCAGATTTTTGAGATGATTACATCATTGGTTGATGAGCCTGTCAATGACAGTGAAAGGTTCTATATTGTACTACATATTCAACGGTTATTGTAAATCATACTCTTCATAAATCCAATTCAGACGTTGTTGCCTCAACTTGATGAGTGAAAAGCTCCAGTGGAGGTTTTCAGCCTGTTCCATTGAGATGAGAGGGGGACAGAGTTCTATCTACGTTTTCGTCGCCTAGTCTGAATGGTATTTCCATTGAGTACATAAAAAATAGGAGGTTCATATTATGAACAGAGAAGAAATTACGTTATTAGGTTTTGAGATTGTTGCATTCGCTGGTGATGCTCGTTCTCGTTTGATGGAGGCGCTGGCTGCGGCTCAAAAAGGCGACTATGCAAAAGCAGAAGAACTAGTTGAAGCTGCCAATGCTTGTATTGTTGAAGCCCACCATGCTCAGACAAGTTTGTTGCAGAAAGAAGCGGCTGGTGAGGATTTAGCCTTTAGTGTGACGCTCATGCATGGTCAAGACCATCTCATGACAACATTGTTATTGAAAGATATGATGAGTCATATGATTGAACTTTACAAACGAGGTGATAAGTAATGAATAAATTGATTGAATTCATTGAGAAAGGGAAGCCTTTCTTTGAAAAGATTTCGAGAAACCCTTATTTAAGGGCAATCCGTGATGGTTTTATTGCTGCCATGCCGGTTATCTTGTTCTCAAGTATCTTTCTATTGGTAGCATTTGTACCTAATATCTTTGGCTTTACTTGGTCTGATGAAGCAGTTGCGGCTATCATGAAACCTTACGGTTATACAATGGGTATTGTAGCTGTCTTAGTTGCAGGAACGACCGCAAAATCATTGACAGATGCGTTTAACCGTCAATTGCCAAAAACCAATCAAATCAACTTCATTTCAACCATGATTGCCTCAATTTCAGGTTTCTTATTACTGGCTTCTGATGGTATTGAAGGTGGATTTGCCAATGGTTACATGGGAACTAAGGGGCTTTTGACAGCCTTTCTGGCAGCCTTCATTACGGTTAATATCTACAAGGTCTGTGTGAAAAACAATGTCACCATTCGTATGCCAGACGAAGTTCCACCGAACGTATCCCAGGCATTTAAAGATGTGATTCCATATGCATTGTCTATCTTTGTCTTGTATGGAATCGATCTTGTGACACGTCAATTCCTTGGAACAAACGTTGCTGAGGCGATTCTGAAATTATTTGAGCCTCTGTTTACAGCCGCAGATGGTTATGTTGGTATTACAATTATCTTTGGTGCCTATGCTTTGTTCTGGTTTGTAGGGATTCATGGTCCATCTATTGTGGAACCAGCAATTGCAGCCATTACTTATGCCAATATTGAAACTAACTTCCAGCTTTTACAGGCGGGTCAACATGCGGACAAAATCCTGACTTCAGGTACTCAAATGTTTATCGTGACTATGGGTGGTACAGGTGCTACCTTGGTTGTGCCATTCATGTTTATGTGGTTGACTAAGTCTAAACGAAATAAAGCAATTGGACGTGCCTCAGTTGTTCCAACTTTCTTTGGTGTAAACGAACCGATCTTGTTCGGTGCACCACTTGTACTCAACCCAGTATTCTTTGTTCCATTCATCTTAGCTCCAATTGCTAACGTATGGATTTTCAAATTCTTTGTTGATACGCTAAAAATGAACAGTTTCAGCGTTAACTTGCCATGGACAACTCCAGGACCATTGGGGATTATAATGGGAACAAACTTTGCTCCACTAGCCTTTGCACTAGCTATCTTGTTGGTAGTTGTCGATGTACTTATCTATTATCCATTCTTGAAAGTTTATGATGAGCAGATTCTCGCTGAAGAACAATCAGGGAAAGTTGAAAATAGCTTGAAAGAGAAAGTTGCGGCTAACTTTAATACTGCCAAAGCGGATGCTATTCTTGAAAAAGCTGCAGTCGACACCGAAATTTCTGAACAAACAAATGTTTTGGTACTTTGTGCAGGGGGCGGTACAAGTGGATTGCTTGCCAACGCTCTAACTAAAGCTGCAAAAGAATATGGTGTTCCAGTTACAGCTACAGCAGGAAGCTATGGGGCGCACCGTGAGATTTTACCAGAGTATCAATTAGTCATCCTTGCACCTCAAGTAGCATCAAACTACGATGACATTAAACAAGAAACCGATGCATTGGGTATTAAACTTGCCAAAACTGAAGGGGCTCAATACATTAAACTCACACGAGATGGTCAAGGTGCTCTTGACTTTGTCAAACAACAGTTTTAGAACCTGTATTCACAGTTCAGCACTTCCATCTAAGGCTAGTTTTTCAGCTACTCATCGTTAGTTTTTTTCAAAATACAGTCAGTATTCCCTCAAAAAACCGCCTTGATTAGCGAAAAACTATCTCTTATATACAAGCACTTCACTTGTGAATACAGGTTCTTAATCAAAAGGGGAGGGAGTTATCATCTCCAACTCCTACCCCTTTATTTATTTTTGATAGAAGAAGGTAGGCATATGGTTAAAACATTACCGAAAGATTTTATATTTGGTGGAGCAACTGCTGCATATCAAGCAGAGGGTGCTACACAGACGGATGGAAAAGGTCGTGTTGCATGGGATAAGTATCTAGAAGATAATTACTGGTACACTGCGGAACCAGCTTCTGATTTTTATAATCGTTATCCAGTTGATTTAGAACTAAGTGAACAATTTGGGGTAAACGGCATTCGTATTTCAATTGCGTGGTCTCGTATCTTCCCAACAGGCTTTGGAGAAGTGAATCCAAAGGGAGTAGAGTTTTACCATAAATTATTTGCGGAATGCCATAAACGTCACGTAGAACCATTTGTTACGCTCCACCATTTTGATACACCAGAAACGCTACATTCTAATGGTGACTTTCTAAATCGAGATAACATTGAACACTTCGTCAATTACGCAGCGTTTTGCTTCAAAGAATTCCCTGAAGTTAATTACTGGACAACCTTTAATGAAATCGGTCCAATTGGTGATGGGCAATATCTAGTTGGGAAGTTCCCACCAGGGATTCAGTATGACTTAGCTAAGGTATTCCAATCTCACCACAATATGATGGTTTCACATGCTAAGGCGGTTAAGCTCTACAAGGATGCTGGATATAGCGGAGAAATTGGTGTTGTACACGCATTGCCAACGAAATATCCTTATGATCCAACCAATCCTGACGATGTTCGTGCAGCGGAACTAGAAGATATTATTCATAATAAATTTATCCTAGATGCAACATACTTGGGTTACTATTCTGAAAAAACGCTTGAAGGCGTTCGACATATTCTGAAAGTAAATGGCGGGGAATTAGACCTTCGTGATGAAGATTTCGCTGCCTTAGATGCCGCAAAAGATTTGAACGACTTCTTGGGTATCAATTACTATATGAGTGATTGGATGAGAGCTCATGATGGAGAAACGGAAATTATCCATAATGGTAAGGGTGAAAAGGGAAGTTCTAAGTATCAAATCAAGGGAGTTGGTCGTAGAGAATCTCCAGTCGATATTCCAAAAACGGACTGGGATTGGATTATCTATCCGCAAGGCCTTTATGATCAAATCATGCGTGTGAAAAATGACTATCCAAACTATAAGAAAATCTACATCACTGAAAATGGCCTAGGCTATAAAGATGAGTTTGTAGATGGTACAGTCTATGACGATGGTCGAATCGACTACGTGAAAAAGCATTTAGAAGTGATTTCAGATGCAATCTCAGATGGTGCCAACGTTAAAGGTTATTTCATCTGGTCCTTGATGGATGTATTTTCTTGGTCAAATGGATACGAGAAACGATATGGATTGTTCTATGTTGACTTTGAGACCCAAGAACGTTATCCAAAGAAAAGTGCTTATTGGTATAAAAAAGTAGCAGAAACACAGGTTATTGAATAAAACTAATACAAGGATGCCTAGCTCAAGTTAGCATCCTTGTTTTCATATAAGGGAGGCAGTTTTTATGCTCGAATTAAAAAATGAGAACTTAACAGTACAATTTTCTGAATTAGGTGGGCAAATTATTTCTATTAAAGACAAGGATGGTATCGAATATCTTTGGCAAGGCGATCCGACCTATTGGAGCGGTCAAGCACCAGTTCTATTTCCGATTTGTGGAAGTTTACGAAATGATTGGGCTATCTATGAACCTGCAGAAAGACCGACATTTACAGGCACAATTCCAAGGCATGGACTTGTGAGAAAAATGATGTTCAAAAATGTAAATAGTACTGAAAACTCTTTAGAATTTTCTATTTCATCAAACGAAGAAACCGTAAAAAATTACCCTTTTGAATTTGAACTTTCCATTAACTACTCACTACTTGGCAATACAATTCGAACTGAATATCGGGTGAAAAACCTTGAAGGACATAGAAAGCTACCTTACTTTATTGGGGGTCACCCAGGTTTTAATTGTCCCTTGTTGGATGGTGAGAGTTATGAAGACTATTATTTAGAATTTGAAAAAGTAGAATCTTGTACAGTACCTAGAAGTTTTCCAGAAACTGGCTTACTTGATCTGCGAGACCGCCGGCCATTCTTGGAAAATCAAAAGACCTTGGACTTGTCCTATCAATTGTTTGAGCATGATGCCATAACATTGGATCAGTTAGCATCACGAAAGGTGACCTTGAAATCAAAAAATCATCAGAAGAAACTTTCGATTGCATTTGATGATTTTCCATATTTAGTGATTTGGTCAACTACAAATCAGAGTCCCTTTATCGCATTAGAACCATGGAGCGGACTCTCTACATCATTGGAAGAATCTGATATTTTCAATGCCAAACGAAGTATTAGTTATGTTGCTCCAAAAGAGGTTGATACAAAATATTTTGATATTATTATTGAGTAACCTTTTGAAAATGTTTGTTCGTTACAGAAATTTGGTAAAATAGTTCGAATAATGAAAAAAACCTATTAAAACAGTCCGTTGATGAATTTTACGATAATGATACGCTGTCTGATTTAAAAAATGACAAAAGAGTTTACTCACACAAAAAGAGCACAAGATTTTTAAGGTCTTGTGCTTTTTTGTGACTTTACAATGATTCTACAATCAGTCTAAAAATTTAAACTAGCTTTATTGTTTATTTGCTATCGTGAGAAGCTCTTTTGATATAGCGATACAAAGTAGGAACTGAAATATGAAGTTGATTGGCAGTTTCAGTGACAGCTCCTTTCATCGTTAAGACCCCTTCCTGTTGGAGGGTCTTAATGACCATAATTTTCTCATCTGCTGACATTCTTTTAGGAAGAGTCCGAGTGTTGAGAATAGTATTCTGAATACGTTCTTTAATAATTTCATCCATGGCATTGGATTCAAATGTCTCTGAATAAGTACTATCCTCTGGGAGAGAAAGATTGTAGCCTTGTAATAGACTCTTAATAGCTAAATTTAACTCAGATACACTATTTGTATCCTTATTAATGCATAGTAGTCCAATTAATTTTTTCTGGTTCTTGATAAAAAATGTGGAGGATACGAAGTTGGCAGACTTTGAGCTGCCGTTATAATTGGAGATGAAATCTTTATTTTCATACTCCTTGTTGGCAATCATCTGTCGGAACATATCTGTCAATGGAGCCCCTACAGTTCGTCCTGAAATAGGATTTTCTATAGCGATTAGTGAGCAGTCAGGTTTTCTTATGTCATGAATAACGATTTCGGTGTTACTTCCAAGTACTTGTTGTAGAAAAGGAAGCAATTGAATATAAATATTTAACAATTCTTCATCAGTCATTTTTTCATTCCTCCTATTAAAATCTTTTTACAATTGATATGATAGCTCAAAACGAGAAAAAAAGAAAGAGGAAAGAGGGGAGATAAAAAAAATATCAAAAAGATAAAAAAATTATTGACATATATGAATAAAGAGTTATAATAAAAGTGAAATAAATAATATCAACAAAATAAAAATATTATCAATAACAAAAAGGAGGCTATCATGAATATAGCAATTAAAACTAACTTGGTTCCGGAGGCCATTGGTCCCTATTCTACCGCCATAGAAACAAAAGGAAATTGTCAAAAAACAGTTTATGTTTCGGGACAATTACCAATTGATGTTGCGACAGGTGAGTTTGCAGGTTCGGATATAAAGGAACAGACAACACAATCGTTAAAAAATTTACGGGGCATCCTTAATGCAGCTGATATGGATTTGAGTGACGTTGTCAAAACAACAGTCTTCTTATCGGATATTACTGAGTTTGCAGCTATGAATGAAGTCTATGGAGAATTCTTTGCGGAGCCCTATCCTGCTAGAAGTGCTTTCCAAGTTGCGGCGCTTCCAAAGAATGCACGTGTTGAAATTGAAGCCATAGCTGTTAAATCAAATTAAATGGAGGAGAACAAAAATGGGCAAATATAATTTTGATGAAGAAATTAGTCGTTATGGATCAAGTTGTATTAAATATGACTATGGTATGCAACGTATGGGACGGACGGATCTTTTACCTATGTGGGTAGCTGATATGGATTTCAAATTACCAGAAGAAATCCTAGATGTCTTTAGAAAACGAATTGACCATGGAATCTTCGGCTATTCTGACCCTGATGAAGAATACTGGCAAGCCATGAATCATTGGTTCGGTACACGTCATGGATTTACGATTGATCCTGAAACAGTTACGCTAGGTGCTGGTATTGTTTATGGTTTGGCAACTGCAGTTAAAGCATATTCTGAACCAGGCGAAGCTGTATTGATCCAACAACCAGTTTACTACCCATTCCGTGATGTTATTGAGAAAAATGGCCGCAAATTTGTTAATAGTCAATTGATTTATGATGATGGACATTATAGTATCGACTTTGAAGATTTTGAACAAAAAATCATTGATAATAATGTCAAGGTATTTATTCTCTGTAATCCTCATAATCCTGTTGGACGTGTTTGGACAAAAGAAGAATTAACTCAATTAGCTGATATTTGTCTCAGACACAATGTTGTGATTTTATGTGATGAAATTCACTGTGACTTTGTTTATCCTGGACATAAAACCACCAATTTTATGACCTTAGATAAGAAATACCATGATAGCTTAGTGCTCTTCCTATCACCTTCAAAAACCTTTAATGTAGCAGGTTTTCAACCAGCTAATATTGTTATTCCAAACCCAGAATTACGCTCTAAATATCGTGCTTCAAATGATTCTGCAGCTTATTCAAATGCTTCACTCATGGGGATGTTAGCAGTAAAAGCTTGTTATACTCTTGGTGGTGACTGGGTCGATGAAATGGTAGACTATCTCTATGGTAACATGGTCTATATGCGTGACTTTGTGAAGGATAACTTCCCTAAAGCTACATTTGTTGAGCCTGAAGGTACGTACCTAATTTGGGTCGATTTCTCTGGTTATGGTTTTAGTGATGAAGAATTGCAACATATTATGGTTGAAGAAGCAAAATTATGGTTAGATTCAGGTAAAATTTTTGGTCCTGCAACAGCTCAATTTGAACGTTTTAATATTGCCTGCCCACGTTCCACTGTCGTTAAAGCTTTGGAACAATTAAAAGAAGCGATGGATAAACATGAAAAATGGGAGCAGTAAGGAGAATTAATCATGAAAAACATTTGGAATACGTATAAATCATCATTTATTCTGTTAGCCTCCATGGTTATTGGTGGAGCTATTGGTTTATTTTGGGGACCAGATGCAGCTATTCTTCAGCCAGTTGCAGATACTTTCCTTCACTTATTGTATTGTTGTGTTGTTCCCTTAATCTTTTGTTCTCTTTCTGCAGCTATTGCAAGAATGGAAGATTTAACCAAACTGAAAAAGATCTTGGGTGTTTTCTTAGCCGGAACATTTATTTCAGGTATTATTTCTTGTCTTTTTATGCTCATTCCTAGTATGATTTTTGACCCCGCTGCAGGTTCAACTGTTAGTCTGACTGAAACAGTTGAAGATGCTTCCGGTAGTATGAATATTTTGGGAATGTTTACTGTTGGGGATTTTCCGGAACTCTTCTCCCGCTCTAATCTAATGGCTCTTATCGTCTTTACAGTAATCTTTGCTTTTGCTCTTATTCAAGTCGGAGAAAAAGCTCACGGTATCGTCAAAGGCCTAGAAAATATGACCGAGGTTATTGTTAAAATTATTGGTATTGTCATGAAGATTGCTCCACTTGGACTAGGCTGTTATTTTGCTATTTTGCTCGGCACAAATGGTAGTGATGTGATTGCTCCATTATCTAAAGCAATTCTCATGTATATGGTCGTAATTATCATCTACTTTATCGTTTCGCAAACAGCTTATGCATACATCGGAGCTGGTAAAGAAGGAGTGAAGAGATGGTGGGCAACTGCCGTTAAACCAACATTAACAGCTCTAGGAACTTGTTCCTCTGCAGCTACTTTACCAGTAAATATTGAACAAGCGAAACAAATAGGTATCCCTGATGAAATTACTAACTTAGTCGTGCCACTTGGAGCAAACCTACATAAAGATGGTGCTTGCGTTATTCAAATCCTAAAAATAGCTTTCCTTTGTTCAGTATTCAATATTGAATTTGTGACTCCTCGCAATATTCTAATAGCCATTGCGGTATCTGTCATTGTTTCAGTAGTTATGGGAGGTATCCCTGGTGGTGGTTATGTTGCTGAAATCTTCATTATGTCAGCCTTTGGATTCCCAGCAGTAGCGATTCCAATTATGGTTCTCATCGGTACCATTACTGATGCTCCTGCAACAGCAGTTAATGTTACTGGAGATACAGGTTTAGCTATGGTTGTGACTCGCTTTGTAGAAGGAAAGGATTGGTTAAAGAAATCTTAATTTTTTAAAACTCTACTTTCTGAGTAGTCTCCAGGTGAATTAGTGTCAAGATTACCGAAGAACAATTTTATTTATGTTCTCTATGAAGTAACGTAGCTGAGTGTTACTCATAAGAAAAGAGCACAAGATTTTAAGGTCTTGTGCTCTTTTCGTTAAAGGATAGGAAAAACAAGGTTTTCTTGGGGGTCAGAAAAAACTTTCGATTGCATTTGATGATTTTCCATATTTAGTGATTTGGTCAACTACAAATCAGAGTCCCTTTATCGCATTAGAACCATGGAGCGGACTCTCTACTTCGTTGGAAGAATCTGATATTTTCAATGCCAAACGAAATATTAGTTACGTTGCTCCAAAAGAAGTTGATACAAAACATTTTGATATTATTATTGACTAACCTTTTGAAAATGTTTGTTCGTTACAGAAATTTGGTAAAATAGTTCGAATAATGAAAAAACTAAAAAATATTAAGCCACGATGGTTTGTTTTTATTTGCATCCTAATTTTTCTTGCTTTAGGTTTTGACAGTCGGCTTCAAGTAACTCATTACAGGCTTGTTAGTCCCAAAATATCTCAGCCAATCAGACTTGCTCTAATTACTGATTTACACTCATCAAATTACGGTAAAAATCAGATACAAATCTTGGAAACATTAGAGAAAGAAAAGCCAGATATCATTTTATTAGGTGGAGATATTTTTGATGATGAACTTTCTGACAGAAAAACTCTAGAATTGTTAAGCGGGCTAGTAAAATTTAATCATACTTACTATGTGTCAGGTAATCATGAAATATGGAGTAATCGATATGATCAGATGCTGGAACATCTGAGACAACAGAATGTGGTCGTATTATCTGGAAATAGTAGTAGAGTTGATGTAAGGGGGCAATCCATCACTATTTCAGGCATTGATGATCCTGAATATTTTCAAAAGTATGATACTAGTGAGAGTTTGCTAGACCAACTTGAAGACATAAAAGGGAAGCAAATAAGCACGGACTTTCAAGTTTTACTAGCGCACCGACCAGAACTAATTGATACTTATCAAAAGTATGGATTTGATTTAGTGTTATCTGGTCATGCGCATGGAGGACAATGGAGAGTGCCTTATTTGGTTAATGGTGTATTTGCGCCTAATCAAGGTTTTCTTCCGAAATATGCAGGTGGTTTATATGAAGTTGAAAATTCGTATTTTATTGTAAGCAGGGGTCTGGCCAAAGAATCTACACGAGTACCAAGATTCTTTAATCGCCCAGAAATTATCATTGTAGATCTTGTTAATCCGTAACTTCACTTCTTTCTAATCACTCAAAAACCCACTGACTTAATTAGCCAGTGGGTTTATTACTTATCCGAATCAAAATCTTATTTCAAAAAAGGTAGTGATTCGACTGATTTGTACTGCAATGTAATGAAAGTGCATCTTTCAAAAATCGCTTAAAATCAAGGTTTCTACCGTCTATTGACGTGTAGTGAATCCCTATTTCACATCAGTAAAGATTAAGTATTGTCTATTTTAGCTGTTAGAAACATTTATATATCAACGTTTTTGTAATGTTCCTTAGCAAAAGGTAGAGTGAATGGTAGAGTAGTTATTGCGTTAGTTCAGCAATCTTTTCAAGATAAATACCCACAACTTCTAACATTCGTTGAGGTGCTAATTCAGCGTAAGTATCCATTGTTATCCTAGTTGATTAAAAAAATCTCTAATTTCCTCATCTTTTATAAAATAATATATAATTTTCCCCTCTCTTCTAGTGTCCAAGATGTTTTGATTGGCTAGTTTACGAAGATGGTGGGAGGCAGATGCCATACTGAGATTTAGTAAACAGGCTATATCGCAGACACAGAGTTCTTCAACAGCAAGGAGATAAAAGATGATATTTATCTGTTTATTATCGGTAAACTTTGATAAAATGCGAAGTGATTTTTGAACTTTTTCCTTTTCAAGGTAGTTCGTTGCGGTTGTAACATTTTGTTGATTAATAACATCCACTTGACAGATACTATCTTTTTTCATAATTTTTTCTCCTAGCCTAACACAGTCCATAGCATGTCAAAGCTGTTGTTTTCAATCAGGATATATATCCCCAATCCTAAATAAACAACGGCAATAAACCATCTGCTATATTTTTCCAAAGTTTCTCCAACAGAAGGGACTTGTGCCAATTTTTGGGCAGAGAAAACCAAGAGATAAATCATGACTAGAAAAGTAAGTAAAGTCACTATCAAATTCGCTAAATTTAAGGTGGTAAAATATGGGACAAAGACACCAATATTGTCAGCGCCACAACTTGCAAAAGTAATCATAGCGACTAGAAAAATCAGGTTTTTATTATCTTTGCTCAAACCTTCTTTGGCAATAGCTTCTCCATCAGAATCTCCTAAAAGCAAAACTTTGAGGCCTAGGAAAATTGGAATCAAACCGAGCAAACCTAAAATCTCTTTACTAGGAATATAATTTAAGACAAATGCAAAAAGCAAACTTAGCAATATTAGACTAACAGAGCCTAGAAATTGTCCTAAATAGATGTTAATGATGTCTTTTCTGCTTTTTCTTTTGGCAAAAAATAACATTAGGATAATAAGTAAGTCTACGGCTGTCCCAGAATACAGGATTATTGAAGTAACAACATTTTGAATCATTAAACACCTCATTCAAATATATTTTTGAATGAATTTTAACATTAAACTTTGTAGATGTCAACTTCAGCTCCACCAAAATATAGATAAGAAGTTAGCATACCAAATATAAAAAAGCCCTGCCATCGAAATGATAGTAGGGCTTAACTTCAATATCAAATGATAATTCATCTAAAAAGGCAGAGTAAAAGGTAGAGTTCTTATTGATTTATACTGCAATGTAGTGAACTTCAAAAATTCAAAAATCGCTTTAAATCAATGTTTTGACGTCTAATGACGTGTAGTGAACCCCTTACTTAACTTCAGTAAAAATCACGTGCTTACGCAATTTTGGTGAGTATTTTTTCAATTGAAGGCGGTCTGGAGTGTTACGTTTGTTTTTTGAAGTAAGGTACAAACGCTCACCAGATTCTTTGTGTTCAAGTGTAATATTTACGCGCATGGTATCTCCCTTCTATTATTCAGCTGAAGCAGCCTTAGCGATTTTACGTCCTTTGTAGTATCCTTTCAAAGATACACGGTGTGAACGTGAGTAATCTCCAGTAGTTTCATCAAATTTCACAGTTGGAGCTGCTACTTTATAGTGAGTACGACGTTTGTTTTTCTTCGCTTTTGAAGTGCGACGTGCAGGTACTGCCATTTCTTTCTTCCTCCATTAAATGTCAGGGCCAAGCCCCTTTTAAATCTAAAAATAGTGCGTATGACTTTCGTCAACTTTAACAGTATAACAAAAGTTTTTTGTAAAGTAAAGTTACTTGACAGATTTTTTTCACTTTTTTGGCAAATAGCAGAGCATTTATGGTAAAATAAGGAGGATTGCAAGGCTCGACTGGTAGAGTTTGAGCCCTTATGACTTAATTTGGAAAGGAATAAGCACAACTTCGATTGATATTCGATTGATATAAGTTGGCTTTATACACTTTAGTATGAAACTACAAAAACCCAAAGGAACGCAAGATTTACTACCGCAGGACACGGCCAAGTGGCAATACGTGGAAAACTTTGCTCGTAGTATTTTCAAACAGTACAATTACGCCGAGATTCGCACACCGATTTTCGAGCATTACGAGGTGATCAGTCGCTCAGTTGGGGATACCACAGACATTGTGACCAAGGAAATGTATGATTTCTATGACAAGGGCGACCGCCATATCACCCTACGTCCAGAAGGGACGGCACCGGTTGTTCGTTCTTATGTAGAAAATAAGCTCTTTGCCCCAGAAGTACAAAAGCCAGCTAAATTCTATTACATGGGTCCAATGTTCCGCTATGAGCGTCCGCAGGCAGGTCGTCTCCGTCAGTTCCACCAGATTGGAGTGGAGTGTTTTGGTTCCAATAACCCAGCGACAGACGTAGAAACCATTGCCATGGCCTATCACTTCTTTGAGGAGCTGGGGATTAAGGACATCCGCCTGCACCTCAACAGTCTGGGCAATCCAGAGAGCCGTGCTGCTTATCGCCAGGCCTTGATTGATTATCTGACACCGCTCAAGGACCGGCTGTCCAAGGATAGCCAGCGTCGTTTGGAAGAAAATCCCTTGCGTGTTTTGGATTCCAAGGAAAAAGAAGACAAGATTGCGGTGGAAAATGCACCGTCTATCTTGGACTATCTGGACGCTGAAAGTACAGCCCACTTTGAAGCAGTCAAGTCCATGCTGGACAGTTTGGGGATTGCTTACACCATTGATACCAACATGGTACGCGGTCTGGACTACTACAACCATACTATTTTCGAGTTTATGACAGAGGTGGGTGGCAATGACCTGACCATCTGTGCTGGTGGTCGCTACGACGGCCTGGTGTCTTATTTCGGTGGGCCAGAAACCGCTGGTTTTGGCTTTGGTATGGGGATTGAACGCCTCATCCTAGTCCTTGAAAAGCAAGGCATCGAGCTCCCTCTCGACACCCAGTTAGATGTTTACATCGCAGTTTTGGGTCAGGAGGCCAATGGCGGAGCGCTTGATCTTGTTCAAGCCATTCGCAAGCAAGGTTTCCGTGCAGAGCGTGACTATCTGGACCGCAAGCTCAAGGCCCAGTTTAAGTCAGCAGATGTTTTTGGAGCTAAGACCATTATCACACTTGGTGGTAGCGAGATTGAATCTGGACAGGTGGTGGTTAAAAATAACCAGACAAGAAGTCAAGTTGAAACAAGCTTGGAAACACTTAAAACAGATTTTGCAAGTGTTTACCAATCAATCACAGGTTAGAATGAAAAGAAAAGGCCAACAAAGCCTTTTCTTTTTTGTGTAATCTAGAATTTGTTATTTGGTAACCTGACTAGCTGCGTAGATATCTAGCAATAGCCGAGCAATGACGGATAAGGGAAGTCTGGAATGCACCTCGAAATCAGGAAAATAGGAAAGTTCCGATTTGAAGCCGAATAATTTATGCTCCGTATAGTACGAGAGAGTTCCGGTTTGATTGGCAGAGATGAGGATGGTCGGCACTGATCTTGTACGACAGCTTTGGGCAGCTTCAATGAGTTCGAGTGTTTCACCGTTTAAAGAGATAAACAGGACAGTGTCCTCGTTGGACAGTCTTTGACTAATAAGGCGAATGATATTTGGATCAGTGTATAACTCGCACCTCTTGTCTAAGAGTTGGAGTTTAATCATAATTTCATTGGCTAAGAGTTCGGAAAAACCACGCGCAAAAATAATGATTCGTTTGGCTTGCGTTAGGCATTCTACCGCTTTTCCGATGGTAATGACATCTAGCATATTGAGGGTTCTGGTCACTTCTTGATAACTTTTTAGTATTGAGCGCTTTGTATCCTTTGTTAATTGGTCATCTTCCAAAACACTTAGATTGGTTTGTTTATTAAATTGGACATCGTGCTTAAACTCAGAAAAGCCAGAATAGCCTTTTTTCTGCAAGGTTCGAGTAATAGTTGCATTTGATACACTGGCCATTTCACTCAATTCTGAAATCGTCAATTTGGAAACCTCGCTGAAATTATGTGTAATGTATTGCCACACAAACTCTTCTGTTTCTGTTAATTTTTGTTGTCCCATAGCCACCTCTGAAAAGTTTTTCTAAATCATTGTTAAAATGGAAAACGTATACAAAACGAAAGTGTTATGATAAGTATACAAAATATAAATGGAAAACTCAATAGGAGGGACGTTATGCCAAGTATTTATACTTGTACGATGAATTTAGCTATTGACCTTTTTATTGAAACAGAACATCTGGAAGATGGAAAAGTAAATCGGACGCTATCAGATGACATTCAGGCAAATGGAAAAGGCGTAAATGTTTCCTTGATTATGAAAGAGTTAGGGATAGATTCTACCGCCTTGGGGTTTGCCGCAGGATTTACAGGGAAATTCATTTCGGATACACTGGCTTCCGAGGAGATTGCAACAGATTTTGTAGAAGTAGAAGGTTTTACGCGTATCAATGTCTTTACGAAAGTAAATGCTACAGGAGAAGAATTTAAACAGGTCAATAAAGGTCCTGTAGTTGGACAAAGTGCTCAACAAGAGTTGCTTCAAAAAATTAACGATCTACAATCGGGTGATTATTTGATTGTATCGGGTAGTCTGCCACGTGGGGTCGAATCAAGCATATTGGTAAACATTGCGCAGATTGCGCATAGAAATAAGGTACATCTTGTCTTTGATGTGAGTGATTCGATAATATTGGATTGTCTCCGGTATCAACCTTATTTATTGAAACCGAATGAGGAGGAAATTGCGAAATGGTTTGGCTGTGATTCGGTTAGCATTGATGAAGCGATTTTCTATGCTAAAGGATTAATTCACAGAGGAGCTCAACACGTTTTGCTATCATTAGGCGAAAATGGAGCGGTATTTATCGATAATGATTTGTCGGTTTATCGGTGTACCTCACCTAAGGGGGAGGTTGTCAATACAGCCTGTGCTGGAGATACCTTGTTGGGAACATTTCTTGCTTGCTGGATGCTTGGTGAAAAAGTGGAACATGCTTTGATAAAAGGTGTAGCAGCAGGAGCCTCAACCGCTTTTCGCAGTGGCATTACAGATTTTAGTGATGTCGCTACATTAGAGAAACAAATTATTCTATATTAAACAAATGGAGGTTTATCATGACTCAATATAAATTGATTGCAGCGACAGGTTGTCCAACTGGAATCGCGCATACATTTATGGCGCAGGAAGCTTTGGAACGGGCAGCTAGAGAAAAAGGTGTGACCATAAAGGTGGAAACACATGGACAGATCGGAATAGAAAATGCAATAACCCAGGCAGAAATTGAGGCAGCCGATGCGGTGATTATCGCAGCTGATAAAGATGTTCAAGCAGAACGTTTCGCAGGAAAACGCGTCATAGAGGTATCGGTAGCAGACGGAATAAGAAAAGCAGAACAATTGGTTGAAGATGCTTTGGCTGGAAAGGGGCACATAAAAGGAGGATCAGTAGAGGTTAACCAAACAGATAGCGATACAGATGGTTCAGAAAGTATCGGTCGTCAAATTTACAAACATTTGATGAATGGTGTCTCCCACATGCTTCCTTTTGTTGTAGCAGGTGGTGTCCTGATTGCGATTTCTTTCCTATTTGGAATTTATTCCTTTGATTCGGAGAGTGAACAGTACAATTGGTTTGCCGCCCTCTTGAAAAATGATATTGGTGGAGTGGCAATGGGCATGATGACACCAATTTTAGCAGCATTTATTGCTGAGTCGATTGCCAAACGTCCAGGTTTTGTAGCAGGATTGGTAGCAGGATTGATGGCATCAAATGGTGGTTCTGGTTTCCTCGGTGGGATTGTAGGTGGTTTTGTAGCAGGTTATATTGTACTTGCTCTGATGAAAGTATTTGAAGGCCTTCCTAAATCATTAGACGGCTTAAAGGCGATTTTCCTCTATCCAGTTTTTGGTGTGTTTTGTACAGGGGTGGTTATGGCGCTCGTTAATTCTCCGATGGCTTGGGTTAATGAAAGCATGATGGCTTGGTTGGGCGCATTTGAACATGCAAATCCATTTGTACTGGGAGCGATTGTTGGTTGTATGTGTGCCTTTGATATGGGCGGACCTGTTAATAAGGCAGCTTATGTGACAGGAACTGCTCTCTTGTCTCAAGGAAATACAACATTTATGGCTGGTGTATCTGCAGCTTGTATCGTCCCACCGTTGACTACGTTTGTAGCTACTACAGTCTTTAGAAAATACTATAGTGATGACGATAGAAATGCAGGCCTAGCGAATCTGATTTTGGGTTCTACTCATATTACAGAGGGAGCCATCCCATTTGCTGCAAAAGACCCACTACGTAACATTCCAACCCTCATGTTAGGTTCTTCTATCGGAGCTATCTTGACCTATTTGTGGAATGTTCAGGTACCGGCACCACATGGAGGATTCTTAGTTCTACCAGTTGTGACACATGCAGTTATGTGGGTATTGGCTATCGCTATTGGTGCCGTTGTGTCAGGAGTGCTTATGGGCTATATCCAAAAAATGAAAACAGAAAAGGCATAGGGGTTCATCATGATTCATCAATCTTTAATCGAAGTCGGACAAGTATTTACATCTCAGGATGCGGTATTTCAACACCTTTCTGAATTGATAGTCCAATCAGGTTATGCGACAAATAGCGAATCTGTTTTTGCAGCCTTGAAACAACGAGAGTCTGAAGGAACAACAGGAATGATGGATGGTTTCGCAATCCCGCATGCCAAGCGTTCTGCTATCCAGCGTCCAGGAGTAGCTATTTTAAAATTAGAGCAAGGGATAGAATGGCATTCTATGGATGGTGAGTTGATTCGCTACATCCTTGCTCTCTTTATTCCAGAGGATGAATCTGGAACAACTCATTTGAAATTGTTATCTCAGATAGCAAGGTTGTTGATGAGAGAAGAGTTCAAGACAGCGTTTAAAGTGGCAGAAACACCATCAGAGTTAGAAGGTTTAATGAAACAAGCTTTAGAAATATAAGTTACGGAGGAAAACATGGCATTAACAGCACAAAAACGTCAGTACATGGACAGGTTGAGTGATGAAAATGGGATTATCTCAGCCCTAGCCTTTGACCAACGAGGAGCCTTGAAGCGGTTGATAGCGCAGCACCAGTCAGACGAGCCGACAGTCGCCCAGATGGAAGAATTGAAAGTATTGGTCGCAGAAGAGCTAACCCCCTACGCGTCTTCTATATTACTAGACCCAGAATACGGTCTTCCTGCAACAAATGTTCTTCATGAGCATACTGGTCTTTTGCTGGCTTATGAAAAGACAGGTTACGATACGACTACTACCACACGCTTGCCAGATTGTTTGAATGATTGGTCTGTTAAACGTCTGAAAGAAGCAGGAGCAGATGCTATTAAATTTCTAATTTACTACGATGTAGATAGTGACGAGGAAGTCAATCGTCAAAAACAGGCCTATATTGAGCGCATTGGATCAGAGTGTGTGGCTGAAGATATTCCGTTCTATTTGGAAATTTTAGCTTATGATGAAACTATTTCAGATACAAGCAGCGTAGAATATGCTAAAGTGAAGCCGGATAAAGTCATTGGAGCGATGAAAGTCTTCTCAGCTGAGCGATTTGGAGTAGATGTTTTAAAGGTGGAAGTCCCTGTCAATATGGCATTCGTAGAAGGTTTTGGAACAGGCGAGATTGTCTATTCTCAGGGCGA
This sequence comes from Streptococcus suis, assembly GCF_024509525.1. Lineage (GTDB taxonomy): Bacteria > Bacillota > Bacilli > Lactobacillales > Streptococcaceae > Streptococcus > Streptococcus suis_AC. Next base: position 318,518 of record NZ_JAMWEM010000001.1, on the reverse strand, counting down.
AGCCGCCTCCTTCTTCAAGCAACAAGATGAAGCAACCTCGCTTCCTTATATTTACCTCAGTGCTGGAGTATCAGCAAAACTATTCCAAGACACCCTGGTCTTTGCCAAAGAGGCAGGTGCTAACTTTAATGGTGTCCTCTGTGGTCGGGCTACGTGGGCAGGTAGTGTTAAGGACTATATTGAAAAGGGCGAAGCCGCCGCTCGTGATTGGCTTCGAACAGTAGGCTTCCAAAATATTGATGAACTAAATAAGGTTTTGAAGGAAACCGCCACACCTTGGAGAGATAGAGCATAACTAGTGTATCCTCCAATGTTTGACAATGACTCTGCGAAAAATCACCGTTATTGGTGATTTTTTTATGGAGAAGGCAACAAGTTGTTTCCACCGCTAAAATCTTGCTTATCTTTTTGGCTGTAGAATTTAGAATCGTTGTTCACAGGTTAACTCTGTCAACTAAGGCTAGATGATCAGCTAGTCATCGTTCATTTTACAATATAGAGTCAGTATGTCCGCCAAAACTACTTTGATAAGCTAAAAACCATCTCTCACTATAAAGCTACTCTTTTTATGAATACAGGTTCCAGGCAATCGTCAAAAAATAAACCCCTAAAATCGGAACAGATGCATGTTTTCTTTGTGAAATTTCAAACAAAATTAAATTTAATTTCACAAAATCAGGGAGAAAAGTCTCATTTTTATGTAGTTTTTGAAAGAGGTTTCACAAATTCGAAAAAAAGTTTGTGAATCTTTTAACAAAATTCTTTACAAATCGAAAAAATAGGTGTATACTATATTTGTGAAAAAGTTAACAAAGGTTGTTGGCTAAAAAAATATTTGGAGGAAATCCCATGGCTGATAAAAAAACAGTCTCACCAGAAGAAAAAGCATTGGCAGCTCAGAAACATGTTGATGAGTTGGTTCAAAAAGGATTAGTAGCCCTTGATGAATTCCGTAAACTCAATCAGGAGCAAGTTGACTACATTGTTGCAAAAGCATCTGTAGCAGCTTTGGATGCACACGGTATCTTGGCGGCACATGCAGTTGAAGAAACAGGTCGCGGGGTCTTTGAAGATAAGGCAACTAAAAACCTCTTTGCCTGCGAGCACGTTGTGAACAACATGCGTGGAGTGAAAACAGTGGGTGTTATTGAAGACGATCCAATTACAGGTTTGACAAAAATTGCAGAACCAGTCGGTGTTATCTGTGGCGTTACTCCAACAACTAACCCAACTTCAACAGCAATCTTCAAATCATTGATTGCTCTTAAAACTCGTAACCCAATCGTATTTGGTTTCCATCCTTCTGCTCAAGAATCATCTGCACATGCAGCGCGTATCGTATATGAGGCAGCTGTAAAAGCAGGTGCTCCTGAGAACTGTATCCAATGGATTACTGAGCCATCTATTGCTGCAACAAATGCACTTATGAACCACGATGGTATCTCAACTATCTTGGCAACAGGTGGTAACGCAATGGTACGTGCTGCTTACTCATGTGGGAAACCTGCACTTGGGGTAGGTGCTGGTAACGTTCCTGCTTACATCGAGAAATCAGCTGATATCCGTCAAGCTGCTCACGATATCGTCATGTCCAAGTCATTCGATAATGGTATGGTCTGTGCCTCTGAGCAAGCAGTTATTATTGACAAAGAAATTTATGATGAATTCGTTGAAGAATTTAAATCATACAAAACTTACTTTGTTAACAAAAAAGAAAAAGCGCTTCTTGAAGAGTATTGCTTCGGTGTAAAAGCGAACAGCAAAAACTGTGCAGAAGGCAAGCTCAACGCTGACATCGTTGGTAAACCAGCAGCTTGGATTGCAGAACAAGCAGGCTTCAAAGTTCCAGAAGGAACAAATATCTTGGCTGCCGAATGTGCTGAGGTTGGACCAAATGAACCTCTTACTCGTGAAAAACTTTCTCCAGTTATCGCAGTCTTGAAGGCTGAAGATGTGGAAGATGGTCTGAAAAAAGCACGTCAAATGGTTGAGTTTAACGGTCTAGGTCACTCAGCTGCTATTCATACAAAAGATGAAGAATTGGCGAAACGATTCGGTACTGAAATGAAAGCTATGCGTATCATTTGGAACTCTCCATCAACATTTGGTGGTATCGGTGATGTTTACAATGCCTTCTTGCCATCATTGACACTTGGATGTGGTTCATACGGACGCAACTCAGTTGGTGATAACGTATCTGCTATCAACCTTCTTAACATCAAGAAAGTAGGGAAACGTAGAAATAATATGCAATGGTTTAAAGTTCCTTCTAAAATCTACTTCGAACGTAACTCTATTCAGTACCTTCAAACAGCAGAAGGCCTTGAGCGCGTTATGATCGTTACAGATAAATCAATTGAGCGCCTTGGTTTTGTACAACGAGTGATTGACCAGTTGAATGCACGTTCTAATCAAGTGACTATTCAAGTCTTCTCAGATGTCGAGCCAGATCCAGATATTACAACTGTAGAACGTGGTGCTGAAGTGATGCGTGCCTTCCAACCAGATACCATCATTGCACTCGGTGGTGGTTCACCAATGGACGCTGCTAAAGTAATGTGGCTCTTCTACGAACAACCAGAAATTGATTTCCGTGACCTCGTTCAAAAATTCATGGATATCCGTAAACGTGCCTTCAAATTCCCATCTCTTGGGCAAAAAGCGAAATACATCGGTATTCCAACAACATCTGGTACAGGTTCAGAAGTGACACCATTTGCCGTTATTTCCGATAAGAAAAACAACCGCAAATACCCACTCGCAGACTACTCATTGACACCTACTATTGCGATCGTTGACCCAGCTTTGGTAGAATCAGTTCCAGCATTTATCGCTGCTGATACTGGTATGGACGTGTTGACTCACGCAACAGAAGCCTATACTTCTAACTTTGCAAACGACTATACTGATGGTATTGCCCTTCAAACCATCAAGCTGGTCTTCCAATACCTTGAAAAATCTGTCTTGACTGGTGATCCAGAAGCACGTGAAAAAATCCACAATGCTTCAACGATGGCTGGTATGGCCTTTGCCAATGCCTTCTTAGGTATGAGCCACTCTATGGCCCATAAGATTGGTGGTCGTTTCCACACAGTTCACGGTCGTACGAATGCTATCTTGTTGCCATACGTTATCCGTTACAATGGTACTCGTCCATCTAAAACAACTACATGGCCTAAGTACAACTACTGGAAAGCAGATGAAAAATTCCAAGACATCGCTCGCATGTTAGGCTTGCCTTGCTCAACTCCAGAAGAGGCTGTTGAAGCTTATGCAAAAGCAGTCTATGAATTGGGTGAAAAAGTTGGTATCAAGATGAACTTCAAAGATCAAGGTATCGATGAAAAAGAGTGGAAGAAATACACTCATGAATTGGCTCTTCTTGCTTACGAAGATCAATGTTCACCAGCAAACCCACGCCTACCAATGGTAGCTGACATGGAAGAAATCATGAATGATGCTTACTATGGTTACAAAGAGCGTCCAGGTCGCATCAAGTAAGGATTTTCGTCACGATACATCGTTAAAGCTCCTTGCCTAACTTTAGTTATGCCTACGTCGCTTTGCCTTGTCTCATTTAGAAAATCATTACTTGATGGTTTTAAGAAAAACTGATTTCAAATGAACATGCAAGTGTTTGTTACACAAATCATTTCTTAATAATCCTTATATAAACAATTGGACTAGCCTCCAAAAGTTTCTCAAACACCAGCTTACGTGAGTAGGTTGGTGTTTTTGGCTATTGAAGGGGAGTTTATATTATGAAATGCCAACATAAAAGTGTAAAGAGACCAATCATGGCAGAACTAATCCCATTAGCTTGGGCCTTTGTCCGTGAATGTCCTGTACCAGCAGATATTTTTGAGATTTTATTGCCTGGAGAGGAGCCCAAGGCTGCCTATGCAACCATACGGGATAGTGCTATTTTTACCAATCGTCGCCTGATTGCCGAAGCGATTTTGTAAGGCAGGATAGGAGGGAAAGGACATGAAGAAACAGCTTGGTCTTATTTTAATTGTCGTAGCTTGTCTTGGGGCATTTTATCTTTTATTTGCTGGGGACTGGCTACTGGCTGTTAAAAATGGTATCGATTTTGACACGCGTAACAGCCTTCGCCTTTTGAGAGGGCTAGCTTATCTATCCCTCCTCAACTGGTCTTTCTTCGGAGGATTGGCCTTGCCTTGTTGAAGGACAAATAAAGCCTGAAAACCGGACAAGCGTTCGGTTTTTTGGCTTATCTTGCCAATTTTCTGTCAATTTAGGTGGGTTTTATGGTAGAATAGAAAAAATAGATTTTTACGGGGAATATTATGACACTAGTTTATCAATCAACACGTGATGTAAAAAATACTGTATCGGCTAGTCAGGCGATTTTACAAGGCTTGGCGACCGACGGTGGTTTGTTTACACCGATTTCGATTCCAACAGTTGATTTGGATTTTTCTGTTTTGAAAGACGCTTCTTATCAAGAAGTTGCCAAGTTGATTTTGTCAGCTTTCTTGGATGATTTCACGGCAGACGAGCTAGACTACTGTATCAACAATGCCTATGACAGCAAGTTTGACACACCAGTTATTGCCCCAGTAGTCAAGTTAAAAGGTCAGTACAATTTGGAACTCTTCCGAGGTTCAACCATTGCCTTTAAGGATATGGCTCTGTCTATCTTGCCTTACTTGATGACGACTGCGGCGAAAAAGCATGGCTTGGAAAATGAGATTGTCATCTTGACTGCGACTTCAGGCGATACAGGCAAGGCGGCTATGGCTGGTTTTGCGGATGTTCCTGGCACGCAAATCATTGTCTTCTACCCACGTGACGGGGTGTCGAAAGTTCAGGAATTGCAGATGACCACGCAGACAGGGGCTAACACGCACGTGGTGGCTATTGACGGAAACTTTGACGACGCCCAGACCAATGTCAAACATATGTTCAATGATGAAGCCCTCCGCGCCAAGTTGGCAACTAAGAAACTCCAGTTTTCATCTGCCAACTCTATGAACATCGGCCGCTTGGTGCCACAGATTGTTTATTATGTCTATGCCTACGCTCAGTTGGTCAAGACTGGCGAGATTGCGGCGGGTGACAAGGTCAACTTCACCGTTCCGACAGGAAACTTTGGAAACATCTTGGCGGCTTATTACGCTAAACAAATCGGTCTGCCAGTTGGCAAGCTCATCTGTGCTTCCAACGATAACAACGTTCTGACCGACTTCTTCTCGACAGGCGTTTACGACAAGAACCGTACCTTCCGCGTGACCACTAGTCCGTCCATGGACATCTTGGTGTCTTCTAACTTGGAACGCTTGATTTTCCACCTCTTTGGCAATGATGCTGGCAAAACAGCCGAGCTCATGGAAGCCTTGAACACAGCTGGTCAGTATGATATTCAAGGGGCTGACGCGGATATCCTCTCTCTCTTTGCTGCCGCCTTTGCGACAGAAGAAGAAACCGCTACGGAAATCAAGCGTGTCTATGATGAGTCAAACTACATTGAAGATCCACATACGGCTGTTGCCTCAGCTGTCTATAAACAGTATGTGGAGCAAACAGGGGACCAAACTCCGACAGTGATTGCTTCTACAGCAAGTCCTTACAAGTTCCCAGTGGTTGTGGTTGAGGCTGTGACAGGCCAGTCAGGTTTGTCTGACTTTGAAGCCCTTGCAAAATTGCATGAGATTTCAGGTGTAGCCCTGCCACCAGCTGTGGACGGCTTGGAAACGGCACCTGTCCGCCACAATACCGTCGTTGCAGCTGCAGATATGCAGGCTGAAGTCGAGCGTTACTTGGGTGTTTAATGAAATTTAGGGGCGAAAGCCCCTTTTGAATTGGAGAAAGATGAAAGAGACCTACAAAGACTTATTAAAAATCGCTCTACCAGCTATGGCAGAAAATATGCTCCAGATGATCATGGGTATGGTGGATTCCTACTTGGTTGCCTTTCTGGGTTTGGTAGCCCTGTCAGGTGTGTCGGTTGCCAGCAATATCATGGCCATTTATCAGGCGATTTTTATTGCCTTGGCAGCTGCGGTGGCCTCGCTCTTGGCTCACGCTGTCGGTCAAGGTGACCAGAAGGGAATCAGTAGAGCAGCTGGAGAAGCTTTGAAATTAACAATTTTACTCAGTTTGATTTTGGGCTTGCTGTCTATTGTGTTCGGTCAGAGCTTGCTTAGTTTACTGGGGACAGAGCCTGCAGTTGCCCAGGCTGGTGGGCTCTATCTGGCTATTGTCGGTGGAGGCATTCTCTTTCTAGGACTGATGACCAGCTTGGGAGCTATTTTGCGTGCGACTGGTCGGACACAGTTGCCTATGTATATCAGCCTCTTGTCTAATTTTCTCAACGCCGTTCTGTCTGCTCTTGCGGTTTTCGTCTTGGACTTGGGGATTGCAGGAGTGGCAATCGGTACCGTTTTGTCCCGCTTGATTGCTTGCCTCATCCTCTGGCGATCCTTGGGGATGTCCCTTTTGCCCCTAAACCTTCACTTGGACCGGAAACTCCTAGCTTTGGCTCTGCCTGCGACGGGCGAGCGGCTGATGATGCGGGCAGGAGACGTGGTGGTCGTGGGCTTGATTACAGGATTGGGGACAGCGGTTTTGGCGGGCAATGCCATAGGTGAAACCCTGACTCAGTTCAACTATACGCCGGCTTTGGGACTGGCAACGGCGACAGTCATTCTAACGGCCAAGGCCCAAGGGCAGAGCGAAAAAATCAATAGCCTTCGCAAAGCCAGTCTAGTCTTAACGACAGGCTTGATGGTGGTCATTGCTCTAGGCATTTATCTAGCGGGACCACTCTTGATAGGGATTTACACACAGGATTCAGTGGCTAGTCAGGCCAGTATGACAGTTCTAACCTTTTCCCTAGTCGGTGTGCCCTTTACGGCAGGCACTCTAATTTATACAGCCCTCTGGCAGGGCTTGGGCAATGCCAAACTGCCTTTTTATGCTACCAGTTTTGGCATGTGGTGCGTGCGGATTCTAGTTGCCTATCTGCTACTGACCTTCACTGATGTAGGATTTGTAGCAATTTGGATTGGGACAGTACTGGACAATGTCTTTCGAGCAGGTTTTCTAGCTTGGTTCTACGCTCGACGACAAAGATAAGAAATGGAACAGCTGACTGCGGTTGGCTGTTTTTGTGTCTGATTTTCCTATAAAATGGTATAATAATACTGATTGTATAAGGAGGCAAATGATGCTGGCAGTTGGACGGTCAACAGGAAAGATAATTTTAATGGGAGAGCATGCGGTGGTCTATGGTCAGCCGGCTATTGCCATGCCTTTTTCTGCTGTTGAGATAACAGCGACCGTTACCCAGCAAGGAGATGCCCTGTCTGTGACCTGCGACTTCTATCAGGGGCTGGTCCACCAGATGCCGAAGATTTGGGAGAGCCTCAAGCACGCTATCCGCTTTTCCCTCTATCGTATCGGTGCTCCGACGGATCCCGCTATCCATATTGAAATTGCCTCCACCATCCCAGCTGAGCGGGGTATGGGATCCAGTGCAGCGGTGGCCGTTGCGGTGGCAAGAAGTCTTTTTGCCTATTACCAAAAAGACTTGAGCGACAGCGAACTCTGGGATATCGTCCAGTCCTCCGAAAAGATTGCCCACGGAAACCCTTCAGGCATCGATGCGGCGACCACCAGTGGAAAGTCCCCTATTTACTTCACTAAGGGCCAGCCTATCGAGCCCATCTCCCTCCAGCTTCGTGCCTATTTGGTGGTGGCAGACACGGGCGTGACCGGTAATACCTTGGAGGCCATTCAAGACGTGGCGACCTTGTTGGAGACCAAACCAGAGGTGAGGCAGCTAGTGGAGGAATTAGGAAACTTGACCCGACAAGCCAAAGACGATTTAGCCCATGACCGAGCAGAGCTTCTAGGACAAAAGATGAGCCAAGCCCATACCTACCTGAAAGAATTAGGCGTGTCTGACCCCAGCCTAGACAAGCTTGTCAGCCTTGCCCAAGCAGAAGGAGCCTTGGGAGCCAAGCTGACAGGGGGCGGACGAGGAGGCTGCATGATTGCCCTGGTTAAGACGGAAAAAGAAGCTCGGGACCTAGCCGATAAGTTAGAAGAAGCAGGAGCCAGCCAGACCTGGACCCAATACTTAGGAGAATAAGATGACACAATCCGTAGGCATTGCACGTGCCCATACCAATATTGCTCTGATCAAATACTGGGGCAAGCGGGACAAGGAACTCTTTTTACCCATGAATTCTAGCCTGTCCCTGACCCTAGATGCCTTTTACACCGATACCAAGGTGGTTTTTGATGAACAGTTAGTAGCAGATGAGTTTGTTTTGAACGGCGTTTTGCAATCTGAAAAAGAAATTTCAAAAATTTCACGTTTTTTGGATTTGTTTCGCGAATATATAAATGAGAGCAGATATGCTCGCGTAGAGAGTTTGAATTTCGTGCCGACGGCAGCTGGTTTGGCCAGTTCGGCATCTGCCTTTGCGGCTTTAGCATTGGCGACAGCCACAGCCCTTAACCTCGACCTAACCAGAGAGGAACTCTCGACTTTTGCCCGCCGTGGCTCAGGATCTAGCACCCGTAGCCTTTTTGGAGGTTTTGTCGAATGGGACATGGGAACAGGGACTGAAGATTCGGTGGCAAGACCGATTGATGATGCCGACTGGGATATCGGTATGCTGGTCTTGGCGGTGGATACAGGGCAGAAGAAGATTGCCAGTCGAGAGGGCATGGACCACACGGTTGCGACCTCGCCTTTCTATTCGGCTTGGGTAGAGACTGCTAAGACAGATTTGGAAGCTATGAAAGTCGCTATTGCGGAGCGGGATTTTGATAAGGTCGGTCGGCTTACCGAGCACAATGGCATGAAGATGCACGCGACCACCCTGTCTGCCAACCCGCCCTTTACCTACTGGTCAGCTGACAGCCTGCGGGCTCAAGAGGCTGTTCGTCAGGTACGGGAGGAAAAAGGCTTGTCAGCCTATATGACCATGGATGCAGGTCCCAATGTCAAGGTGCTCTGCCGTGCTAGCCAAATGGAAGAGCTGGCAGTAGCTCTGGGGCAGTATGTCCCCGCGGATAAGATGATCACCAGCCGCCCAGGTCAGGCGGCCTATGTCCTCAGTGAAACAGACTGGCAGGCTTCGCAAGTCGCCTTTGCAGAAAGGAACTAAGATGAAGGTGCAAGTAAAGGTCCCCGGTAAGCTCTATCTAGCGGGGGAGTATGCAGTTGTGGAAGCTGGCTATCCTGCGGTGATTGCGGCGGTTGACCAGTATCTGACGGTGACCATTGAAACCAGTGACCGAGGCAGTCTACACTCTAGTCAGCAAGCAGACCTCTATCTGACTTGGGAGCGAAAGGATAGTTGCATTCAGATTGAAGGCGACCATCCCTATACCTTGATTGAAGCCGCCATGCAGATAACAGAAGCCTATCTGACAGCCAAGGGTCACGCTTGTCAAGGCTATTACAGTCTAGCTGTCCGATCTGATTTGGACGACCAAGCATCAGGGGCCAAGTACGGATTGGGTTCGTCAGGTGCTGTGACAGTTGCAACTGTTCAGGCTCTTCTGGCTTACTACAGTCACCAGCTAGATCCTCTCCTGACCTACAAGCTAGCAGTCCTGGCCCAGACCCAACTAGGCATGACCGGCTCCTTTGGCGACTTGGCTGCCTCTAGCTTCGGAGGGGTGGTTGCCTATTATTCGGTTGACAGGGCTTGGCTTTCTGGGAAAATAGCAGAGCAGTCCCTATTGGAAGTTCTGGAGGCAGATTGGCAAGGCCTTTCTATCCAGTCCATCCAGCTACCGCAGAGCCTAGAACCCATGGTCGGCTGGACAGGAAAGGCTGCTTCGACAGACAAACTAGTCCAAGCAGTGACCGATAAAAAAAGCCAACTTGCCAAGGCAAGTCTGCACCAAGAGTTTTTGGTTGCCAGTCGAGCCTGTGTAGAAAGCATGATTGAAGGTTGTCGGACAGCTCAAATAAACATTGTTGAAGAAGCTATTGCCACCAATCGTCAGCTTCTTCAAGAGTTTGCAAGAGGTATGGGACTGTTTATTGAAACGCCTAAACTGACTCAGCTTTGTCAACTGGCTATCGAAAATGGAGCAGTGGCTAAGTCTTCAGGAGCTGGAGGTGGTGATTGTGGCATTTGTCTAGTGCGAAATCAAGACCAAAAAAAAGCTATTCAACATGCCTGGCAGAAAGTAGGAATTCAACCTCTACCATTGACAATTGCTTACTCAAAATAAGGAGAATTCATGATTCAAAATGACTACCTAGGTCTTAATCGAAAAGACCAGCATGTTGGTTTGGCCAACCAGCAGTTTAGTATAGAGTCGGCCGATGATTTTGAGCAAACCCGCTTTGTACATCATTCCCTCCCAGAAATAGCAACTGATGAGGTAGATATATCAACCCAAGTTGCGGGGCTTGATCTTTCTGCGCCATTTTTCATCAATGCTATGACAGGAGGCAGTGAAAAAACAGGTAAAATTAATCGGCTGTTAGGGATTTTGGGACATTTAGGAAAAATTCCTTTGGCATCAGGATCAGTTAGTGCAGCCATCAAGGATCCCAGTGTTGCAGATACTTTTTCGGTCATGCGAAAAGAGAATCCTCACGGTATTATTTTTGCTAACTTGGGTGCCCATCATGATTTAGAAAATGCCAAACGGGCGGTGGATTTGCTAGAAGCTAATGCTCTTCAAATCCATGTCAATGCTCCCCAGGAAATCATCATGCCAGAAGGCGACCGTGATTTCTCCATGTGGCTAAAAAATATTGAAACTCTGGTGCGTGAATTGGATGTTCCTGTCATTGCCAAGGAAGTCGGCTTTGGCATGAGTCGGGAAACTATTGCCCAGCTTGCTTCTGTCGGCGTTCAAACGGTTGATATTTCTGGTACAGGTGGAACGGACTTTGCCAAGATTGAAAATACTCGTAGGACTTTTAGAGAATACACCTACCTTGAAGGTTGGGGGCAGTCAACTATAACCTCTTTGGTGGAAGGCATGAGCCTGGCTGACGACCTTCGTCCTAGCCTAATTGCTTCAGGTGGGATCAAAAATCCTCTTGACATTGTCAAGTCCCTGTCACTCGGTGCTGACTTGGTAGGCTTGTCCAATCGTTTCTTGCAGTTTGTAAAAGAAACGGACGGGACTCATCTGGAGGAAGGCTTGTGTGAGATTCGCAACTTCCAAGAGCAGATTACTGCCATTATGACCTTGCTGGGTGCCAGAAACATTGCGGAGCTACGGAATAAGGACATTGTTCTAGCACCAAGTGTACAGAACTGGTGCGAAGCGCGTGGTATTGATTGGAAAGCCTATGCCAACCGGTCGCGGACATTAAACTAAGCAGCTCCGAGGCTGGGCAAAAAGTCTTAAAAATAGAAAACAGCTTAGAATTGCGTTGTCAGAAACGTTGATTCTAAGCTGTTTTTGATTATTAAAATTTTAATAGGAGAGGGAATTTTTTAGTTTTTGCCCAACCTCTTTTTGATGGCGTAAAATGGGAACATCCAGGCTCCAACTGTCATTCAACTGTTTCTGGTCAAGGAGTAAACTAATGGAGATAGGGGTTTGATAGTGCTTGTCAAATTCATTTTAATGGACTATAATAATTAGGATAATTTTAGGAACAGGAGAAAGACAACATGATTGAACAGCATTTTGGGTCAAATAATGAGTTCCAATGGATTGTTATTGATGCCAGTAAGGAGCAAGCCGATCAGAATATTATGGAGAAGTACAATCTAGATAATGAGTTAATGTCTTATGCATTGGATAAAAATGAACGAGCACATTTGGAATATGATTCCGTTCATAACAGACTTTTGCTCGTTTTTGGCGTACTAGATCCTGTGAAGAAAGAGAATCATTATAAGACTGTTCCTATGACATTTATCATTCAAGAGAACCAATTAATCACTATTATTAATGAGAGAAATGCATATTTGGTGAAAAAATTAGAAAATGTTTTGACAACTCATTCGTTAGCAAGTTCGTATCAGTTTCTGTTCACCGCATTAACACTGGCTTTGAAAGAATATTTTCCAATCTTAGACCAGCTAGATCGTGAAAAAGATATCCTCAATACCAAGTTGAGAAAAAGAACGACCAAATCGCTCTTGTTCGAGTTATCGGATTTAGAGACTGGTTTGGTATATTTATTGACGACAGCTAATCAAAATGTCCTCTTACTTGAGCAGTTACGAGCTCATCCAAGAATTCAAAAATTAGATACGATTGAGTTAGAAGAATTAGATGATGCTCTGGTTGAAGCAAGGCAGTTATCTGCAATGACGCAGTTGGACTCTCAAATTTTACAGCAGCTATCTGGGACCTACAATAATATTTTGAATAATAATTTGAACGATAACCTAACTATATTGACTATCCTATCAATTTTACTTGCAGTTGTTTCAGTTATTACAGGATTTTTCGGCATGAATGTTCCGCTACCGTGGGCTGACCAGCCTTATGCTTGGATTTGGGTGATAATTTTATCGGCTGTCCTCTGGCTAATTCTTGCACAACTGTTGAAACTCACTATGCGTAGGAAGTGAGATTTTGTGGTATGGCAAGCTGTTTTTCTATCAGATTTTGATTTCTTCTTGGTAGAAGACATTGCCCACCGCCTTGGTGTCAGCGTGTGGCTCCTGCAACGCAACCTGTCAGCTGAAAATACCAACTTCAAACAGGAACTGCAAGCCGTTCAAAAGGCCATGACCTCCTCCTATCTCAAGATGAAATTACCAGCTGAGATGATTTCTAGTTTGATCGGCTACAGCGAGGTTAACGCCTTTAGCTGTGCCTTCAAGAATTGAACTGGCATGACTGTGACTGATTACAAGAAATGCTATAGAAAGCAGTCAGCAATCAACAAAGGCTCTGAAAAATGTAAATACAATAAAAGCCGAGTTCTGTCATGAACTTGGCTTTTGTAATGGAGTGGTGTTTAGGTCGCTGCCAACTGCCCTGCTTGCAACTGGTACATGCGGTGGTAGTGACCCTTGAGAGCTAGGAGTTGCTCGTGGTTGCCGGACTCGATGATTTTCCCCTTGTTCAAGACATAGATACAGTCGGCATCTTGAATGGTTGATAAACGGTGGGCGATGGCGATGGTTGTCCGCCCTTTTCGCATTTTCCCAAGAGAGGTTTGCACCGTTTGCTCCGTTTCCGAATCGATATTGGCAGTTGCCTCATCTAAGATGAGAATCTTAGGCTGGCTAGCCATGGTGCGTGCAAAGGCCAGCAGTTGCCGTTGCCCTGTCGAAAAGGCGGTACCCCGCTCAGTGACCAAGTGGTTGTATTTCTCAGGAAGTTTTTCTATGAAGGGAGCAGCATCCACAAATCGAGCCGCTTCCTCAATCTCCGCTCGGGAAATATTCTGATACATCTGGATATTGGACGCAATGGTCCCGTGAAAGAGGAAGGGTTCTTGCAGGACGAGGCCAATTGCGGACCGCAATTCTTCCTGCGAAAAGCTACGAATATCCTGACCATCAATCAAAATCCGTCCAGACTGGAATTCATAGAAACGCATAAAGACATTGATGATTGAGGATTTTCCAGACCCCGTGGCACCCACAAAGGCGATGGTCTGCCCCTGTCTCACTTCAAAGGAAACCTTATCCAGAATTTGCCGCTTGCCGTCATAGGAAAAGCAAACATCCTCAAAGACAATATGTCCCTTGTCAATCTTGGCCCCTCGGTCCAGCTGTAGTGGCTCCTCGATGGTCTGGTCCATGAGCGTAAAGACCCGTCCGGCAGATACCATAGAGGTTTGGAGGGTGGAAAAATGCTGCGTGACATCCAGCAAGGGATCGAAAAGCCGATTGACATACTGGATAAAAGCGTAAATAAGACCAGCAGAAATCCCAGCCTGCGACCAATCCAAACCAAAGTAGGTCATGAGCAGGGCATAGGCCAAAATCTTAACAAGTGACAGGGCAGGGCGGAGAAAGAGACTGTCCAAGGCCATAGAATGACTGGCATAGTCCAGATGTTCCTGGTTGATAGCCTCAAACTCTTCTTTCAATCGGTCCTCCTGAGAAAAAGCCTGGATAATCCGAATTCCTTCAATACTTTCAGCCAGTTTGCTGTTGATAGAACTCAGCAGGCTCCTGGTCTTAGCCACAATGGGAGCAGACCGCTTCCGGTATTGATCAACCAATAAGAAAATCAAGGGAAGAAAGAGGATGATCAGACAGGTCAATTTCCAATCCAGAGCAAACATGGTCGAAAGCGTGGTGATGATAATAAAGAGAGCGGAGATAAAGCTGGACAAAATTCCTGAAAACATCTCTGAAATGCTCTCCGTATCGTTGGTGATTCGCGAAACAATGGAGCCACTAGGAGTCTGATCAAAATAAGCCATTCCCAACTTTTCCATTCTTCCAAAAGCATCCCTGCGAATATCCCTCACAATGCTATAGGAAACTTTTGCAAACCAGAGATTTCCAAAATACTGGAGCAGCATTTGAAGCAGATAGAGGGCGAAGTAGGCCGCTAGGATAGCTACAGCAGTCTCAGAAATAGAAGAAATGTAGTGGTCGATAAAATAGGAAGCCAGAAGGGGAATCAAACTGCGAACAACAGTCGTCAGCAGCAAAAAGCTGAGGGCAAGGACTGTCAGCAGTCGATAGGCTTTGAGATAGGACAAGAGTCGCCAAAAAACACTAGCTTGTTTGGTCTTAGAGAGCATCGCTTTCCTCCTTTTCTAATTGCTGCATCATATAGGTATCGTAATACCAGCCTTTTTCATCTAGTAATTCTTGGTGACGACCTCGCTCTACGATTTTCCCATCTTCAAGGACCAGAATCAAGTCTGCATGGACAATAGCTGACAGGCGATGGGCGGTGATAATGGTGGTTTTATCAAGGCGTTCTTGCTTGATGGTTTCGAGAATAGCGTGTTCTGTTTTAGCATCCACCGCTGAGAGCGAGTCATCCAAGAGTAGAATATCTGGATTGAGAATCATGGCACGGGCCATAGCCAATCGTTGCTTTTGTCCACCAGAAAGGGAAATGCCCTTCTCGCCGACCATGGTTTCAAAGCGATCGGGCATATCCTGAATATCCTCATAGACATGGACAGCCCGAGCGGCCTCTTCTACTTGGTCTAGTGAGAGGTCTGGATTGCCAAAGCGGATATTTTCAGCAACGCTGGTCGCAAAGAGGAATTGGTCTTGGGGTACATAGCCGATTAATCGTCGCAGGTCAGCTAGCTTGTAGTTCTTGATATTTTCTTGATTGAGCAAAATCTGTCCATTTGTCACATCGTATTCTCGCATCAGGAGCTTGAGCAGGCTTGTTTTCCCAGAGCCTGTTGGCCCTACCAGACCGATTGTCTGGCCTTTTTCGATGTGAAACTGGATGTTTTGGAGGACTGGCAGGTTGTCATAGGCAAATTCGGAAATCTCATAGACAATCTCTCCATTTCTCGGTGCAGGCAGCGACTGCTCTGTTTCAACCACCTCTGAAGAAATGCTGAGAAGGGTCTGAATCCGATTGTAAGATACATCACCACGCTGGCTAATATTGACCAAGAAACCGATTGCCATGAGAGGCCAGACTAGGAGATCCAAGTAGGTCATGAAGGTTACTAGTTGGCCCAGACTGACCTGACCTTGCGAGATGAAGTGAGAGCCGACCAGAAGGGTCAGCAGGTAGGACAGACCAATAAAAAAGAGGACGGCAGGGTTGAACAGGGCATCGTAACGCATGGTTTTGATATTCTGCAAGAAGGCTGCTTGGTTGACTTCCTGAAAAGCCGCCGTTTCTTGTTCTTGGTAGCCAAAGGATTTAGTGACCTTAATACCAGAAACAGCTTCCTGTACCTTGTTGTTAAGCTCTGAAAAAGCTGCCTGTGAAGCCTTGAAATTTTCATGGGTCCGACGACCTAAAAAATTAGTGGTTAAAGTCATGAAGGGCAGGGGCAAGATTGCAACCAAGGTCATTTGCCAGGAAATGCTCACACTCATGGTGACCAGTGTGACCAAAGCAGTGACAGTGGCGTCGACAAAGGACATGACGCCACCACCTGCTAGTCGGGTCAGGGCATTGATATCATTGGTTGCATGGGCCATTAAATCTCCAGTTCGATGTTGCTGAAAAAAGTAAGGAGATAGGTGCATAAAGTGGTCAAATAGCCGACCCCTCATGATTTTTCCTAGACGATAAGATGTTGCTAGGATGTTCATTCGCCAAAGATAGCGGAGGCCGTACATGGCCAAGGCTGACAAGATGAGCCCGGCTACCCCGAGTAGCAAGCGGTGCTCAGTCAGCTGTCCGCTGGCAATCTGGTCAATCAACTGTCCCATGATAGAAGCGGGAAGGAGATTGAGGAGGCTGACCAGGCAGAGTGATAAAATCCCAATCAGATAGGCCTTTTTCTCAAGGGAAAAGAACCACCACAATTGCTTGATAATCTTCATAAGTGTCCTTTCTGAACAAAAGAAAGGTTGGTAGCTTGTCACCACCAACAAATAATAGAATTCGCTGACACTAGTGTATCACAGACTGGTAGAAATAGAAAGTTTGCAACTTAAAAATTAGGCAATTCTAGCCGTAGCCGAATAGAAGAAACAGTTGGAGTTGTAAACACGTACGATACAGGTAGAAATCAAAAGATTTTTACCTTTTTCTGTCTATTTATGATAAAATAAATGAAAATTTAGAAGAGGTGTTCAGATGAAAGCTATTGTTACAGTTGTCGGTAAGGATAAGTCAGGAATTGTTGCGGGTGTTGCGACTAAGATTGCGGAGTTAGGGCTTAATATTGATGATATTTCCCAGACTGTTTTGGATGAGTTTTTTACCATGATGGCGGTGGTATCGTCAGATGAGAAGAAAGATTTCACTCAGTTACGTTCAGAGCTGGATGCTTTTGGTCAAAGTTTGAACGTGAAGATCAACATTCAAAGTGCGGCGATTTTTGATGCCATGCACAACTTGTAAGGAGAGGTCTCATGGATATTAGACAGGTTAGAGAAACCATTGAAATGATTGAGGAGCAGAATTTTGATATTCGGACTATCACCATGGGAATTTCCCTCTTGGACTGTATTGATGCGGATATCGAGAAAGCTGCTGAGAAAGTTTATACCAAGATTGTCACCAAGGCCAAGAACTTGGTGGCGGTCGGCGATGAGATTGCGGCAGAGCTCGGTATTCCTATTGTCAACAAACGAGTGTCAGTAACACCTATTGCTTTGATTGGTGCGGCGACGGATGCGACGGATTATCTTCCTCTGGCTCATGCCTTGGACAAGGCGGCTCATGAGATCGGCATCGATTTTATCGGAGGCTTTTCAGCTCTTGTTCAAAAGGGATACCAAAAAGGGGATGAAATCCTCATCAACTCTATTCCGCAGGCATTGGCCCAAACCTCTAAAGTCTGCTCGTCAGTCAATATCGGCTCGACCAAGACAGGTATCAATATGACAGCTGTGCGGGACATGGGGCGGATTATCAAGGAGACGGCGGCGGCCTCTGATATGGGGGCGGCTAAGCTGGTGGTCTTTGCCAATGCGGTCGAGGACAATCCTTTCATGGCGGGTGCCTTCCATGGTGTCGGTGAGGCGGATGTGGTCATCAATGTCGGCGTGTCTGGACCTGGTGTGGTCAAGCGTGCCCTTGAAAAAGTGCGTGGTGAGAGCTTTGATGTGGTGGCGGAGACGGTCAAGAAGACTGCCTTCAAGATTACCCGTATCGGTCAGTTGGTCGGTAATATGGCCAGTGAACGCCTGGGGGTCAAGTTCGGTATCGTAGACCTGTCGCTTGCTCCAACGCCAGCGGTTGGCGATTCAGTGGCACGAGTTTTGGAGGAAATGGGCTTAGAAACCGTAGGTACGCACGGAACGACTGCTGCCCTTGCATTGCTTAATGACGCAGTGAAAAAGGGTGGGGTCATGGCCTGCAACCAAGTTGGCGGTTTGTCAGGTGCCTTTATCCCTGTGTCTGAGGATGAGGGTATGATTGCGGCGGTGCAAAATGGCTCCCTCAACCTTGAAAAATTGGAAGCCATGACGGCTATCTGTTCTGTTGGTTTGGACATGATTGCCATTCCAGAAACAACGCCAGCTGAAACCATTGCGGCTATGATTGCGGATGAGGCGGCGATTGGGGTCATCAACCAGAAAACGACTGCGGTCCGTATTATTCCGCTCGGAAAAGAAGGGGATATGATCGAATTTGGTGGACTGCTTGGAACAGCTCCTGTTATGAAGGTCAATCAGGCTTCGTCTGTGGACTTTATCAACCGTGGTGGACAGATTCCAGCACCGATTCATAGCTTTAAGAACTAAATCAAATCCGATTGCGACAAGCAGTCGGTTTTTTGCTATAATAATAGAAAAGAGACAAGGAGAAGTGTAATGACAGAAACTCGATTGTATATTTCCCGCCATGGAAAAACTATGTTCAATACCATTGGACGTGTGCAGGGCTGGTGTGATACGCCGCTGACCAAGGTCGGTGAGGAGGGAATCCGCGAGCTTGGTTTGGGTCTTAAGGACGCAGGGCTTGATTTCAAGGTTGCTGTATCCAGTGACCTAGGACGGACTGTTCAGACCATTACTATTGCCCAGCGTGAGTTGGGTATTTTGGGAAAAATCCCATATTATCAGGACAAACGCATCCGCGAATGGTGTTTTGGTAGTTTTGAGGGCATGTATGATGCAGACCTCTTCCAGGGTGTCCTGCCACGCTTGAAAGGTACGATTGATGTGGTTGGGATGAGCTACGAAGAGATTGCACATGGTATCCAAGAAGCTGATACAGCGGGTTGGTCAGAGCCTTGGGAAGTCTTGCGTGATCGCATTTTGACAGGTTTTGAATCTATCGCTCAGGACTTGGAAAAGCAGGGCGGAGGGAATGCTCTCGTGGTCAGTCACGGTATGACCATTGCGACACTGGTCAACTTGCTCCAGCCAGAAAGCCCAACCAATCTCTTCTTGGACAATGGTTCTATCACCGTCCTCAAATATGAAAATGGTAAGCTCTTGATTGAAGCAGTTGGGGATATGTCCTACCGCAAACGTGGAGCAGAATTGATTGCCCAAGGGAAATAAATGTGAAATGAAAACAGGTATGTCATACGTTTTTTCGGATGTGTGACATACCTGTTTTTTTATATATGAAATCTAAGCTACATCATTTTAACTCTTTCCTGCTGAAGATAAAGTAACTCAGATAGAGATATAGTATAGTAGCCATAAAGCTAACCCCCATGGATAGACTTGAAATATTTTCCCCTTGTTGGAGGGAAAGGAATAGAAAATAATCTGTTGATAATGTCATATGGAGTAGGTTACTAGTAATGAGATTGGAGATATTGTCAAAAAGAAGGCTCATTAAACTAAAGGCAAGATAGGCTTGATTGACCTTATTGGACTTGACAAATATCAGGATGGATAACAGAGAGATACAGATAAATAAAGGTGTTTGAACAATGAAACTTTGTATTATCACAGCAACATCAACAGGATCACCTAGAAGTAAACCAACACTGCTACTCAATAAATAGGCTAGAAGGATATAAGCGAGATCTAGCACAAGGGTTGCTAAGACTTTATAGAAAAATACTCCTTTTCTTGTTTGTTGCTTGATAATAATATGATTGATGGTACGGTAAGTAAAATCTTCTCCAAAGAATAGGTTGGCTGGAACGATAAAAAATAGTGTGATAAATTGAGAAAGCAATTGAATCAGAGAGCTAGTGAAGTCTTCGTTGCCGTGCAACAAAAAAGCGGATAAAAAGGACAGTAAAGCCAATATTCCCAATGAAATCGTTAATCTCTGTTCTTTTTGAATCTTAAATAAATCAGCTTTAAAGTAATGTATCATGCTCTTCTCCTTCTTGAAGCAATGTCAGGTAATAATCTTCAAATGACATTTGTTGTTTAAAAATTTCGTTGACCTCAATCTCATGGTTTATCAAGAGATGAATGAGGCTCATAACATTCGTATCTGATGGCAGACTGATATAATCCTTATCTATTTTGTAAGCGATACTCTTTTCTTCAAGGACAGTCAAGGTCTTAGGATGGTTGTTCGTTTGTAGATAGAGTTGTTCCTCTAAAGTTTGTTCAAGCTCTTGCTTTGAGAATTCTTTGACGATAAGGCCTTTATGCATAATAATGTAGCGATCAACCACCATCTCAAGCTCTGATAGGATATGACTAGAGATAAGGATGGTCATCCCATATTGATTGCGAAGATTTAAAATAATGCTTCTCATCTCTTTGATTCCAACAGGGTCAAGACCATTAATCGGTTCGTCTAGGATTAAAAAATCAGGGTCATCTAGGATAGCTAAGGCAATGGCTAAACGTTGACGCATTCCCAGTGAAAAATCTTTAGATTTTTTCTTAGGATCAACATCCTCTAAACCGACAATTGCTAATGTCTCTAAGATTTTTTCATCTGCTTGCTTGAGATTTAATTGCAGAGCCATGTAACGAAGATTATCGATCGCAGATAAATTAGGTTGTAGAGCAGGGGATTCAATTAAAGCTCCAATACGACAATCTTTTGAGCTAGTAATGGTACCTGAAGTTTGGGAAATGAGGCCCGATAACATTCTGAGAAGCGTTGTTTTCCCAGCACCATTTTCACCGACTAAGCCACAGATTTCACCTTTATTAATCGTTAAAGAAACCTGATGAACGGCCTTTTGTTTCCCATATTGCTTTGATAATTCTTGGGTAGATAAGAGAGATGACATAACTACCTGCCTTTCTATAAAAAAATGATAAATCTATGATATACTAGATTCAAAAGTTATCAAATTTCGTTACATAAATGTAACGCGTGGAGAAAATAATGGGAACTTACGGAAAAATTTTTAAACTCATTCGTGAATCAAAAAATATGTCTCTAAAAGAAGTGGCAGGGGATTTCGTGACACCTGCTCAGTTATCACGCTTTGAAAATGGAAAGAGTAATCTTTCTGTAGATACATTTTTTAATTGCTTGAGACGGATGAATGTGGTAGAGGGCGAATTTTCTACCCTCTACCAGTCCTACTTTCAGATAGATAATTTGTTTTCATCAGAGGAATTTGTCCGTGCAGTTTATAGTCACAATGCTCAGTATATGGATGATAGAATTTCGTATCATCAAGCAGAGTATGATAGAGATGGTCGTCAGTTTGATAGGGTAATGGTCGCGGCCTTTCATATTTTTAAGCAACAATGGTGCGATCCTGATTATGATGTTTCTGAGGATGAAAAAGCTATTCTATCGGACTATTTAATGTCTATAGATGATTGGGGGAAATTTGAACTCTGGATTTTTGGAAATTGTAGCAGAGGTCTTCCTAGCAAAATGTTGGAAGTTCTGGGAATGGAAGTTCTCAATCGAACAAAGTTTTATATGGATATCACTGAAAATAGAGATAATGTCTATAAGGTACTCATCAATATTTCGAGTAGTTTGTTAGATAGGGGAGAGGAGATTGCTGCGATTCGCTTTCTCAAAATTCTTGACTCTGTCAATATCATGGAAAAGAATATGCGGGATTGCTTGCTGCTTAAGCTCATAAAAGCACGCTTGTCCTACATGAATGGAAATGATGGTGGCCTAGAAATAATGAAGGAATGCCTGCATATTGCCAAATTTTTAGATTGCTATGATTTAATCCACCAGATCAATAAGGAAATTGAGAAAGTTACAGATATGTAATGAATTTTAAGTGGCTCGTCATTTCCTGTAAGATAATGCTTGTAAGTTTTACAACTTTACAAAACAATATTTAGAAACTGTATTCATAAGAAAAGTGCTTTTAGAGAAGAGATGTTTTTTCGCTAATCAAGGCAGTTTTTTGAGGGAATACTAACTGTATTTTGAAAAAAACGAGCGGTGAGTAGCTGAAAAACTAGTCTTAGTTAGAAGTGCTGAACTGTGAATACAGGTTCTTAATTATCTTGGAGGAAATAATGATGAAGAAATTACTTGTTTTAGGTGCTCTTGCAATGCTAGGTTTTGTAACTTTTGGGCTTCTAACAACTAATAGCAGTTCAGCAAGTGCTGAAACGGAGGGCAAGGTAGTTCTGTTTGGAAAAGTCGATTTTTCAGACGATGAAGAACAAGACACGGATGAGGAAAGGGAAGAAGCAGCGACGGAGAGCGATGATGCTAGCTGGCTTGAAAACTTTATCACGACACATAAAACACCATTTTCTAAAACAATCAAGAAATGAAATCAGGGATATTCTCTGATTTTTTTCTTGACAAGTATATCGAGCCGCGATATAATAAATACATCGAAGTTCGATGTATCGTAGTGCGAAAGGAGTTTTATGAATGATAAGTTAAAACGCGTCTATGTTCCCATGACAGAGACAGCCTTCTATATTCTCTTTCATTTACAGGAAGAACGGCATGGCTATGATATTACCCAGAAGACCAAGGAAGTCACGGCAGGTCAGGTCGTGATTAGCCCTGGGACCATGTACGGCACCCTGTCGAAAATGGAGAAAGATGGATTGATTGCCTTTGTCAGAGAAGAAGACAAGCGAAAGTTTTACCAAATAACAGAAACAGGTCGAGAAATTTTAGGCATAGAATTGGCTCGAATTGAACGACTCTATCGAAATAGTAAGGGGGAAAGTTATGGAGACTAGGACAGAGTGTAAAGTATTTTTTATCACGGATTTCAATCAGCAGGCGCAGTATCTGACTGAAATGCATCGGAAAGGGTGGAGGCTAACTAAAATTCGTTGGAGCTTCTTTTATCATTTTGAAAAATGTGAGCCAGAAGATGTCGTCTACCAAGTTGATTTTAAAGAAAGAAAAAACAAGGATAGAGAATCCTATCTACGCATGTACGAGGATTACGGATGGGAGTTTGTCACATCATGCCGAAGCTTCGTTATTTTTAGGAAGGCAGCTGTAAAGGGAGATCTTGAGATATACGGTGATAGGGAAAGCAAGCTGGTATTTGTTAAAACAATCATCCAAAGACGCTTTCTACTATCCTTAGGACTTTATTTCATTTTGATAGGGATGAATCTGAATGAGCATCATGATGTATTTACGCTTGTTTTTTCCGCTATCTATATCCCTCTCGTGCTGTTGATTGGATACCGTTTTTATCGACTTGTAAAAAACAACTAGGTCCTTAGACTGATTTTTAGCACTCTAAGCAAAAGAGTGCTAATTTTTTGTCTTTTTCTCTTGACAATCCATTTTTTCGGCGTATAATGAGAGTATACAGTTTAGCACTCGCCATACGAGAGTGCTAAAGCTAAAAATCAATCGTGTTCATGAAAGGAGCGGAGATGATTACCCAACGTCAAAATGATATTTTGAATCTGATTGTTGAATTGTTTACGCGTCATCATGAGCCAGTTGGTTCCAAGGCCTTGCAGGAAATGATTGCTTCAAGTTCGGCTACCATTCGTAATGATATGGCCAAGCTGGAGCAGTTGGGCTTGCTAGAAAAGGCTCACACTTCAAGTGGACGGATGCCCAGTCGGGCTGGTTTTCAATACTTTGTCAACCACTCGCTTAATCTGGAACATATCGATGAAGAAGATGTTTATCAGGTGGTCAAGGCCTTCGACTTTGAAGCCTTCAAGCTGGAGGACATCTTGGAGCGGGCAAGTACAGTCCTAGCGGACTTGACAGGCTACACTTCGGTCATCTTAGATGTGGAGCCGACCAGTCAGCAGCTGACTTCCTTTGACATCGTGCAGCTCAGTAGCCACGATGCCTTGGCAGTCTTGACTTTGGACCAGTCCAAACCAGTCACTGTCCAGTTTGCCATTCCTAAAAACTTTTTGGCCAGGGACTTGGAGGTGCTCAAACGCTTAGTTGATGAGCGCTTCGTTGGGCAGACGGTCTTGGCAATCCACTATAAGTTGCGGACGGAGATTCCTCAGGTGGTGCAGCGTTACTTTACCACGACGGACAATGTCTTAGATCTCATGGACTACATCTTTTCCAATCTTTTCCAAGAATCGGTCTTCATCAGTGGAAAAGTTGCTTCGCTGACTTACGGTAATCTAGCTACCTACCAACTCTTGGATAGTCCTCAGTTATTGGCACCAGAGTTGCGACAGGGCCTGGCTCCAGACCAGCAGACTAGTATTTCCGTGGCGGAACATAGGGATTCAGCCCTTGCAGATGTGACAGTCATTCATCATCTCTTTCCAATCCCCTATCGGGGGATGGCCCAGATGAGTTTGCTTGGTCCTGTTGATATGGACTACCGCAGGCAGCTGAGTTTGATTAACATCATCAGCCGCGTCCTATTTATGAAACTAACCGATTACTACAGATATTTAAGTAGTAATCATTATGAAGTCAATTAGAAGGAGAATGCTTTGTCAGAAGAAATCAAAAACGAAGAAATCGTAGAAGAGGTTGAAACAACAGAAGAAGTTGTTGAAGCTCCTGAAAAATCGGAATTGGATTTGGCAAATGAGCGTGCGGAGGAATTTGAAAACAAGTACCTTCGTGCCCACGCTGAAATGCAAAATATCCAACGCCGTGCCAATGAGGAACGCCAAACTATTCAACGCTACCGTTCGCAAGACTTGGCCAAGAAAATCTTGCCAAGTTTGGATAACTTGGAACGTGCCCTTCAAGTCGAAGGCTTGACAGAAGATGTCAAAAAAGGCTTGGAAATGGTACAGGAAAGCTTGATTCAAGCCCTCAAAGAAGAAGGGGTGGAGGAAGTCGCAACAGATGTCTTTGACCCAAATCTTCACATGGCTATTCAAACTGTTCCAGCTACAGACGACTGCCCAGCAGAACACATCGCACAAGTCTTCCAAAAAGGCTACAAGTTGCATGAACGCTTGCTGAGACCGGCTATGGTGGTGGTGTCAGAATAGTCGCTCTGCTATTTCCCCAAAAAGAAAACTTGACCGAAATGTCATGCACAGTAGTTTGCAACCAATCGCTTCGTCGCGAGGCTCCTAGCTCTTAGGCAAACTTTGTGTCGGTAACTCTAAGGTCGCTAAAGCGACAAGAGTTACTCGAAAACTATGAAAAAACCTCGTCTGCAATGACGGTAAACTATGAATGAATAAAAGAAAACTAAAATAAGAGGTAACACACATGTCTAAAATTATCGGTATTGACTTAGGTACAACAAACTCAGCAGTTGCAGTTCTTGAAGGAACTGAATCAAAAATTATCGCAAACCCAGAAGGGAACCGCACAACTCCGTCTGTTGTATCTTTCAAAAATGGTGAAATCATCGTTGGTGACGCGGCAAAACGCCAAGCAGTGACTAACCCAGATACCATCATCTCTATCAAATCAAAAATGGGAACTTCTGAAAAAGTTTCAGCAAACGGCAAAGAATACACACCACAAGAAATCTCAGCTATGATTCTTCAATACTTGAAAGGCTACGCTGAAGAGTACCTTGGTGAAAAAGTAACTAAAGCCGTTATCACTGTTCCTGCTTACTTCAACGATGCACAGCGTCAAGCAACCAAAGACGCTGGTAAAATCGCTGGTCTTGAAGTAGAACGTATCGTCAACGAACCAACTGCAGCAGCCCTTGCTTACGGTTTGGACAAGACTGACAAAGACGAAAAAATCTTGGTATTCGACCTTGGTGGTGGTACATTTGACGTATCTATCCTTGAACTTGGTGATGGTGTCTTTGACGTACTTGCAACAGCAGGCGATAACAAGCTCGGTGGTGACGACTTTGACCAAAAGATTATCGACCACATGGTAGCAGAATTCAAGAAAGAAAATGGCATCGACTTGTCAGCTGATAAGATGGCCCTTCAACGTTTGAAAGATGCGGCTGAAAAAGCGAAAAAAGACTTGTCAGGTGTAACATCAACTCAAATCAGCTTGCCGTTCATCACTGCAGGTGCTGCAGGTCCGCTTCACTTGGAAATGACATTGACTCGTGCGAAATTTGACGAATTGACTTACGACCTTGTAGAACGTACAAAAGTTCCTGTTCGTCAAGCCCTTTCAGATGCAGGTCTCAGCTTGTCAGAAATCGACGAAGTCATCCTTGTCGGCGGTTCAACTCGTATCCCAGCCGTTGTAGAAGCTGTTAAGGCTGAAACTGGTAAAGAGCCAAACAAATCTGTCAACCCTGACGAAGTGGTTGCCATGGGTGCGGCAATCCAAGGTGGTGTCATCACTGGTGATGTCAAAGACGTTGTCCTCCTTGACGTAACTCCATTGTCACTTGGTATCGAAACAATGGGTGGCGTATTTACAAAACTCATCGACCGTAACACAACTATCCCAACTTCTAAATCACAAGTCTTCTCAACTGCGGCGGACAACCAGCCAGCTGTTGACATCCACGTGCTTCAAGGTGAGCGTCCAATGGCAGCGGACAACAAGACTCTTGGCCGCTTCCAATTGACAGACATTCCAGCAGCGCCTCGTGGTATTCCACAAATCGAAGTAACATTTGACATCGACAAGAACGGTATCGTTTCTGTAAAAGCCAAAGACCTTGGTACACAAAAAGAACAAACTATCGTTATCCAGTCTAACTCAGGTTTGACAGACGAAGAAATCGACCGCATGATGAAAGATGCAGAAGCAAACGCGGAAGCAGATAAGAAACGTAAGGAAGAAGTGGACCTTCGTAACGATGTTGACCAAGCCATCTTTGCGACAGAGAAAACTCTGAAAGAAACTGAAGGCAAAGGCTTCGACGCAGAACGTGACCAAGCCCAAGCAGCCCTTGATGAGTTGAAAGCAGCTCAAGAAGCAAACAACTTGGATGACATGAAGGCTAAACTTGAAAACCTCAACGAAAAAGCTCAAGCCCTTGCAGTGAAACTCTACGAGCAAGCTGCAGCAGCACAACAAGCAGCTGCAGGCCAAGAAGGTGCTCAAACAGCTAACAATGCAGGCGATGATGTGGTAGACGGTGAGTTTACGGAGAAGTAGTACTCTTCGAAATTCTTCACTAGGCTTCGTTAACTCTCCTCGATGAACTCCAGTTCAATCTTCGTCCAGTTGCCTAGCCTAGTCTTGAATTTCTTTGAGTATCTAGAACATGGAAAGTTATCTTTTTTCCGAAGTTCTTAGCTCGAACTCAGTTCTCATCTTTCCGAGAATAGAAATCATTCGTCAATAAAATTTCCAATCACAGAGGTTGCAACCCAGCCTCTGTTTTTGGGTAAATACCCTTCTAACTTTTACAGAAAGGAAAGTGTTCGCAATCGAACACGGGCTACTTTCAACATTTCAAAGAAAGGAATACAAGTTCGTTTATTCGAACACAGGCTAAAAACCTAGTGAAAAAGATAAACTTCCTAGTGTGTTTTACACACTGCGTCAGTTTCCTATTTTCATACGGTTTTCTTAACGCCTTTTGTATCATAAACTATGAACAATACTGAATTTTACGATCGTCTGGGGGTTTCTAAGGATGCCTCTCAGGACGAGATAAAAAAAGCTTATCGGAAGTTGTCCAAGAAGTACCATCCAGATATCAATAAGGAGGCTGGTGCGGAGGACAAGTACAAGGAAGTCCAAGAGGCTTATGAAACCTTGAGTAATCCGCAAAAACGGGCTGCCTACGACCAGTATGGTCCTGCTGGAGCAAACGGAGGCTTCGGTGGCGGAGCTGGTGGTTTTGGCGGCTTTGACGGAGCTGGCTTCGGCGGTTTTGAAGACATCTTCTCTAGCTTCTTTGGTGGTGGAGCGAGCCGCAATCCAAACGCTCCTCGTCAGGGTGACGACCTTCGCTATCGTGTGGATATCAGCTTTGAAGATGCGATTTTTGGAACGGAGCAGGAGATTAGCTATCACCGCGAGGCGACCTGTAAGACCTGTACGGGATCAGGAGCCAAGCCAGGTACTAGCCCTGTGACCTGTGGTCGCTGTCATGGCTCAGGTGTTATCAACGTGGATACTCAGACGCCACTTGGTACCATGCGTCGTCAAATGACCTGTGATGTCTGCCACGGCCGTGGGAAACAAATCAAAGACCCGTGTCAAACCTGTCATGGAACGGGTCATGAAAAACAGGCTCACACTGTCACTGTTAAGGTGCCAGCTGGTGTAGAAACTGGTCAACAGATTCGCCTAGCAGGTCAGGGAGAAGCAGGTTTCAATGGTGGTCCTTACGGAGATCTCTTTGTGGTTATTCAGGTCAAGGCTTCGGACAAATTCGAGCGTGACGGGACGACCATTCACTACAAGCTCAATCTCAACTTTGTCCAGGCAACCCTTGGTGATACCGTCCATGTACCAACAGTTCATGGCGATGTTGACCTGGTCATTCCCGAAGGAACGCAGACTGGCAAGAAATTCCGCCTCAAAGGTAAGGGAGCTCCGAGCCTCCGTGGCGGAACAATTGGAGACCAATACGTTACTATTAATGTCGTCACTCCAACCAACCTCAACGACCGCCAGAAAGCAGCTCTCAAGGAATTTGCAGCAGCGGGGAATATTAATGTTCATCCTCAGAAAAAAGGATTTTTCGACAAAGTGAAAGATGCTTTTGACGAGTTATAATCTGCTTTTATCAACACATTCAAAATCAGTAAGCGTGGCTTGCTGATTTTTTATTTTCATGATAAGCTAATAAAAAGGAAGTAGAATGGTCGATTCTTACTTCCTTTTTTTGTAGGTTTTTATCCAAAGAAGGCTTGGTAAAGTGCCTTTAGCGCTTTTTTCTTTTCTTCTGTTTTAACAACGAACATAACAGATACCTCACTAGCACCTTGAGAAATCATGGCTAGGTTGACATTTTGTTGAGAGAGTGCAGTGGCAGCTGTTGCGGTTACACCGACATGGCTCTTCATGTTTTCGCCGACAATCATAATGATGGATAGGCCATGCTCGATTTCAGCTTTGTCTACCTCCAATTTAGTATTTAAACGGCGAACAATTTCTTCTTCTTTAATAGGAGTCAGTTCGCGTTCTCGCAATACAAGGGAAAGATCATCTATCCCTGTAGGCATGTGTTCCCAGCGTATATTGAGGTCTTCTATAATCTCTAGGACCTTACGACCAAACCCGACTTCACGGTTCATTAAGTACTTAGAAATATTGATGCTGACAAAATCATCATCTGCAGCAATCCCTACGACTGGTAGTGTCTCATCAGTATGTTTGTGTACGATGCGGGTACCTGGATGGTCAGGATTGTTGGTGTTCTTGATTACAAGAGGAATACGGCCTCGGTAAGCAGGCAGTAGTGCCTCGTCGTGAAGAACAGAGAAACCAGCATAAGCTAATTCCCGCATCTCACGGTAGGTCAATTCCTTGATAGAATGTGGATTTTTGATAATCCCAGGATGGGCTGCAAAGATACCATCGACATCTGTAAAGTTTTCGTAGAGGTCAGCTTTGACCCCGGCTGCTACGATAGAACCTGTGATATCCGAACCACCGCGAGAGAAGGTACAGATTTGATTGTCGGTCGTCACACCGAAGAATCCAGGAATAACCAGAACATCATCGGAATCACGAAGTTCCTCAATCTTATCATAACTAGATGGTAAGATACGAGCATTCCCCGGTTCTGAGCTGACAATGATTCCAGCATTCTTAGGATGTACATAGCGGGCAGGTAGACCCTTATGGGTAAAATACTCTGCAATCAGCTTAGCGTTATTATCTTCCCCAGCTGCTAAAAATGTATCATAGAGGAAGTCGTTGTTGTCAATCGGTAGACTCGCAAGAGCAATAATGCTTTCAGAAATTTTTTTCATACTCTTAGCTGTGAATCCTAGTTCATCCACCATTGCTTGGTAGCGATTGATAATCCATTCTTGGCTAGCAGTTACATCTTTTCCGTTGATATATTCTTTGTAGTATTTGACAAGAGCATCTGTCACCTTTGTATCTTGACTATCACGCTTACCGGGAGCAGATACGACAACAAAACGACGCTCAGGATCACTTTGAACGATGTTAAATACTTTTTCTAATTGACCAGCGGAAGCTAAGGAACTACCACCAAATTTGATAACTTTCATAAAGGCTCCTTTTTGAGTTTTTATTATTATAGCAAAATCTGCTAATCTTGTCAGTAAGAGTTAGAAGAACAATCGGCTTTTGCCCTATATGTGGTAAAATAGATAGGAAAAGGAGAAGATATGCAAATAAAGGGTATTATTTTTGATATGGATGGTGTCTTATTTGATACGGAGCACTTTTATTATCAGCGTCGAGCAGATTTTTTGGCGACAAAGGACTTATCAGTCGCCCACTTGTCCCCTTCAGATTTTATTGGTGGGCGCTTTAGTCAAATGTGGCAACTTATTTTGGGTGAAGCTTATGACTGCTGGGATATTACAGAGCTGGAACGGGATTACAAACGCTATAAAGAGAGCCACATGGTCCCATATGGACAGCTCGTTTTTCCAGAAGCGAAGGAAATTCTAGCCACCTTAATATCATTAGGAGTACGCTTGGCGCTAGCATCCAATACAGACAAGGTAGAGGTTAAACGAGCCTTATCTGAAGCAGGACTACAAGAGTATTTTGATTATATCTTTTCTGCTACAGACTGCCGTGCTGGGAAACCAGATCCAGAAATCTACGAAAAAGCTAGTCAAGCCTTAGGTGTTGCTAAAGCAGATTTATTGGTGGTTGAAGATAGTCCAAAAGGAATTCAAGCTGGGAAAGCAGCAGGTCTGACTGTATGGGCTATCGAAGATAAACAATTAGGCTTGGACCAGTCGAAGGCAGATAAAAAAGTTACCAACCTCTATCAACTGATAGAGTTGATTAGAGGAGCTTAGAGCTCCTTTTTGATTTCGGATGTGACAGTTTTTCTGACTTTACAAGAAGATTTGATTCAAAATTATGATAGAATAGGATAAATTTAATTATATAGTTTGATATTCAAACTTTTTTGAAGTAGCAAAAGGAGGGAGCTATGTCCTATTCAACCATTACTTATCAGGTCACAGGAAGCACTGCTTGCTTAACCTTGAATCGTCCCGATGTTGCCAATGGGTTTAATATTCCTATGTGTGAGGAAATTTTGGCAGCTATTGAGGAAACCGCTCAGAATGATCAGGTCCATTTCTTGCAGATTGATGCGGCAGGTCCCGTTTTCTCTGTTGGTGGGGACTTGGTGGAGATGAAGCGAGCGGTGGATGAGGACGACATTCCTTCCTTGGTACGCATCGCAGAGCTGGTCAATGACATTTCCTTCGCCCTCAAGCAACTTCCAAAAGTTGTCATTATGGTCACCGATGGTGCGGTAGCGGGTGCTGCGGCCAATATGGCAGTTGCGGCAGATTTTGTCATCGCCTCAACCAAGACCAAATTCCTCCAAGCTTTTGTAGGCGTTGGTTTGGCTCCAGATGCAGGAGGAATTTTCCTGCTCAGCCGTGCCATTGGTACCAATCGTGCCAGCCATTTGGCCATGACAGGAGAAGGTTTGTCTGCTGAAAAAGCTCTGGAATACGGAATTGTCTATAAACTGGTTGAGTCTGAAAAGTTGGAGAAAACAGTTCAACAAGTTCTTAAGAAACTCATGCGCGGGTCTATCAATTCTTATGTGGCTATCAAGCAACTGGTCTGGGAAAGTCAGTTTAAAGAGTGGGAATCATATCGCAATCTAGAGTTACAACTACAAGAAAATCTAGCATTTAAAGAAGATTTTAAAGAAGGTGTCCGAGCTCATGCGGAGCGGAGACGACCAACTTTTATAGGAAAATAATAATTATTTTCAAAAAAAGTTTGACAATCAAACTTTTATAGAGTATACTTTGACTATCAAAGTAAAGGAGGCCTGTTTTGAAAGATCCAAAAATCAATGAATACTTAACAGCTATTTTTAATAATGTTTTGGTGATTGAAGAAATAAGTCTCCGTAGTAGCCGTTTCAATGATATTTCCATAAAGGAAATGCATACTATTGATGTCATCGGTGGGATTGATGGAGCGACGCCGAGCGATGTAGCTCGTACTTTGATGGTGACACTTGGAACAGTGACAACTAGTCTGAACAATCTAGAGCGGAAAGGTTATATCGAACGTGTCCGCTCCATAAAGGATAGGCGGGTTGTACACCTCTATCTGACCAAGAAAGGGCGTCTGGTCTATCGCTTGCACCAACGGTTTCACAATGAAATGGTCAAGCAGATTACAGATGGAATGGACGAAGCTGAATACCAAGTAATGAAAAAAGGACTCTACAAACTCTATAATTTCTTGGAGGGATTGAAATGAGAACCTTTGCTAAAATCAGTCAAGTTGCCCACTATGTACCAAAGCAGGTTGTGAGTAATGATGATTTAGCGCACATTATGGATACCAGTGATGACTGGATTGCTTCGCGAACAGGTATCCGACAAAGACGGATTTCTCTGGATGAGGATACCAGCGATTTAGCTAGTCAGGTTGCCCAATCCTTGCTAGACAAGTCGGGTGTTGCGGCTGATGAAATTGATTTCATTATTGTCGCAACCATTACACCAGATTCGGCCATGCCGTCAACGGCAGCTCGTGTCCAGGCGGTAATCGGTGCCAAGAAGGCTTTTGCCTATGACCTAGTCGCAGCTTGTTCGGGCTTCGTTTTCGCCTTGTCCACCGCAGACAAACTAATCTCCTCTGGTATCTACCAAAAGGGAATCGTGATTGGAGCGGAGGTTTTGTCCAAGACAGTCGATTGGTCGGATAGGAGCACTTCCGTCTTGTTTGGTGACGGAGCTGGTGGCGTCTTACTAGAAGCTAGTTCGGAACAACATTTTCTAGCAGAAATCAATCGAACGGACGGCAATCGTGGCCTTAGCTTAACCTCTGGCCAGACAGGTCTGCATTCTCCCTTTTCGAAAGAAGGAAGCAGTCAGCCCTATTTGAAGATGGATGGCAGAGCGATTTTCGAGTTTGCTGTTCGCGATGTGACCAAGACTATGGCAGAGCTGTTAGACAGCCAGGGTCTGACTGGTGATGAGGTGGACTATTTCCTGCTTCATCAGGCCAACAGTCGGATTTTGGATAAGATGGCACGCAAGCTAGGTATTGGTATTGAGAAATTTCCAGCTAATATGATGCACTACGGCAACACCAGTGCAGCCAGCATTCCCATTCTCTTATCAGAATGTGTGGAGGCAGGTACTCTGCGGTTGGACAGTGGCCAGACAGTCGTTTTGGCAGGCTTTGGTGGCGGGCTGACTTGGGGTATGCTACTACTGAAACTTTAGTTAATACGTTGCCTCTGGCAATGATTAAAAATATTTTTTATACAAAAAGGAGCACTATCATGGCAGTATTTGAAAAAGTACAAGAAATCATCGTTGAAGAATTGGGTAAGGAAGCTGAAGAAGTAACCCTTACAACAACTTTTGAAGATTTGGACGCAGATTCATTGGATCTTTTCCAAGTTATCTCTGAAATCGAAGATGCATTTGACATCCAAATCGATACTGAAGAAGGTTTGACTACTGTAGGCGATTTGGTTGCTTATGTTGAAGAAAAAACAAAATAATGACTGCTAAGAAAAGTGCTGGTGAGCATTTTTCTTAAATTAAATACTTTGATAATCAAAACATTGAAACATCAAAGTATTTTTTAAGTGAGGGGCAACCCTTCACTTGTTTACCTAATGATTTGACATTCAAATGATTAGGTAAGCAAGAAAAAAAGATGAGGGAATTATGAAGACGAAAATAACAGAATTGCTCGATATTAAGTATCCAATTTTTCAAGGTGGGATGGCCTGGGTTGCTGATGGTGACTTGGCAGGTGCGGTTTCAAATGCTGGTGGTCTGGGAATCATCGGTGGTGGAAATGCTCCCAAGGAAGTTGTCAAGGCAAATATTGACAAGGTGAAGTCTATCACAGACAAGCCTTTCGGTGTCAATATCATGCTCTTATCGCCTTTTGCAGATGACATTGTTGACCTAGTTATCGAAGAAGGTGTCAAGGTAGTGACAACGGGTGCGGGGAACCCTGGAAAATACATGGAACGCTTGCACGCAGCTGGTATTACGGTTATTCCAGTGGTTCCCAGTGTGGCTCTTGCCAAACGCATGGAAAAACTGGGTGTGGATGCTGTCATCGCGGAAGGGATGGAAGCAGGTGGCCACATCGGTAAATTGACCACCATGACCCTAGTCCGTCAGGTTGTGGATGCCGTATCCATTCCTGTTATTGCAGCAGGTGGTATCGCAGACGGTGCTGGTGCTGCTGCGGCCTTTATGTTGGGAGCAGAGGCGATTCAAGTAGGAACGCGTTTTGTCGTTGCAAAAGAGTCAAATGCCCACCCAGCTTACAAGGAAAAGGTCCTTAAGGCTAAGGATATTGACACGACTGTTTCTGCCTCAGTGGTAGGCCACTCGGTGCGTGCGATTAAGAACAAGCTTTCGACAGCCTATGCAGCTGCGGAAAAAGACTTCTTAGCTGGGAAAATTTCAGCAGAATCCATTGAAGAACTGGGTGCAGGTGCCCTTCGCAATGCCGTTGTGGACGGCGATGTGGTCAATGGTTCAGTTATGGCAGGTCAGATTGCTGGTTTGGTGACTAAAGAAGAAACCTGTGAAGAAATTTTGAAAGATTTATATTTTGGAGCGGCTAAGGTGATTCGTGAAGAGGCGAATCGCTGGGCTTCCGTTGGAGAATAAGATGACAAAAACAGCCTTTCTATTTGCAGGTCAGGGGGCCCAGACACTCGGTATGGCCCGTGACCTCTATGACACCTATCCCATTGTCAAGGACACCTATGACCAAGCTAGTCAGATTTTGGGCTATGATGTGCGGGACTTGATTGACCATCAGGAAGACAAGCTCAACCAGACCCGCTATACCCAGCCTGCGATTTTGACAACTTCCCTTGCCATTTATCGCTTATTGGCAGAAAAAGGGATTAAACCCGACATGGTGGCTGGTTTGTCCTTGGGAGAATACGCTGCCTTGGTTGCCTCAGGTGCTCTGGCCTTTGAAGATGCCATTTCCTTGATTGCCAAACGGGGTGAGTTTATGGAGACGGCTGCACCAGTAGGGACTGGTAAGATGGTCGCTGTCCTCAATGCAGATGTCAGCTTGATCGAAGAGGTCTGTTCATCAGTTACCTCTGGGATTGTTTCCCCAGCCAACTACAATACACCAGCCCAAATCGTTATCGGTGGTGAGGTGGCAACTGTGGATGAGGCGGTGGAAGCCTTGAAGGCGGCGGGTGTCAAACGCATGATTCCCCTCAATGTGTCGGGGCCTTTCCACACGGCTCTCTTGCGTCCAGCTTCGGAGCAATTGGCTCAGGCTCTGGAAGAGGTGGAGTTCGTAGACTTCCAAGTAGAATTAGTCGGTAATACGGAAGCCAAGGTCATGAAACAAGAGGACATCAAGTCCCTCTTGACCCGTCAGGTCATGGAACCGGTTCGTTTCTATGAGTCAATCGCAACCATGCAGGTAGCCGGTGTGACCAAGTTTATCGAAATCGGTCCGGGTAAGGTCTTGGCAGGCTTTATCAAGAAAATTGATAAGACAGCTGAGGTTGTGACAGTAGAAGATGTGGCAAGTCTAACTGACTTGTTGACTAGCCAATAAGGAGAAATCATGGAACTGACCAATAAAAATGTGTTTGTGACGGGTTCAAGTCGTGGAATCGGCTTGGCCATTGCCCATAAGTTTGCTAGCCTTGGTGCCAATGTGGTGCTGAATGGTCGTGGTCAGCTGGGGCAGGACTTACTGGATAGCTTTTCAAGATACGGTGTCAAAGTAGTGGCTATTTCAGGCGATATTTCTAGTTCGGTAGATGCCAAACGGATGGTGGCTGAGGCAGTTGAGGCTCTCGGTAGCGTCGATATCTTGGTCAACAATGCAGGGATTACCAAGGATGGTATGGCCTTGCGAATGACGGAAGAAGATTTCGAGAGCGTTTTGAGTATCAATCTAACAGGGACCTTTAACATGACCCAGGCTGTTTTGAAACCGATGACCAAGGCACGTGAAGGGGCTATTATCAACCTTTCCAGTGTGGTCGGTTTGACAGGGAATGCTGGTCAGGCCAACTATGCTGCTTCTAAGGCGGGTGTAATTGGTTTTACAAAATCCATTGCTCGTGAAGTCGCTAGTCGCAATGTTCGTGTCAATGCTATCGCACCAGGCTTTATCCAGTCAGATATGACAGATGTCTTGTCTGATAAAATCAAGGATGCCATGTTGGGGCAAATTCCTATGAAACGCTTTGGTTTGACGGAAGAAGTAGCGGATGTAGCTGTGTTCTTGGCGAAGCAAGAATATCTGACAGGTCAGGTCATTGCGGTTGACGGCGGCTTGACCATGCAATAATCCAGTCTTCCAGTTTATCTTTTATTACTTCGTTAACTCGCTTTGCCGTACTCCAGTACTGTCTGCAGCTCGTTGCCTAGTACTAAAAGCAAACTGAAAGACTGCAATGACGCACTGTGAATTTAATATTGTTTTGTGTGTTGTTTTAAGAGAGGTTTGAAAATGACAAAATTAAATCGTGTAGTAGTGACAGGCTACGGTCTGACATCGCCAATTGGCAATACGCCAGAGGAATTCTGGGATAGCCTGATCAATGGTAAGATTGGAATCGGAAAGATTACCAAGTTTGATACCAGTGAATACTCTGTTCATAATGCTGCGGAAATCAAGGATTTTCCTTTTGACAAATACTTTGTAAAAAAAGATACCAACCGCTATGACAACTACTCCCTCTATGCTCTCTATGCAGCTCGTGAGGCAGTAACCAATGCTGGTCTGGATACAGAAGCGGTTGATAGTGATCGTTTCGGTGTTATCTTGTCAACTGGTATCGGTGGGATTTTGGAAATCGAAGAGCAGGTTGCTCGTATGAACGAAAAAGGTCCAAAACGCATTCGTCCCATGGCTCTTCCAAAGGCCTTGCCAAACATGGCTGCTGGAAATATTGCTATGCAGGTCGGTGCAAATGGTGTCTGTAAGTGTGTCATCACAGCCTGTGCTTCGTCAAATGATGCCTTAGGAGAAGCCTTCCGTGAAATCAAGTTTGGCTTCCAAGATGTTATGCTGGCAGGTGGTTCAGAAGCGGCTATTACGCCTTTTGCAATCGGTGGATTCCAGGCTTTAACAGCGATGTCGACGACTGAGGAGCCAGAACGTGCTTCCATTCCCTTTGACAAGGACCGCAATGGTTTTGTCATGGGAGAAGGGGCTGCTGTCTTGGTATTAGAAAGCTTGGAGCACGCAGAAGCACGTGGGGCAACTATCTTGGCTGAAATCGTTGGTTATGGAAATACCTGCGATGCCCACCACATGACTTCTCCACATCCAGAAGGTCTGGGTGCTATTAAGGCTATGAAGTTGGCCATTTCAGAAGCAGGTTTAGAGCCAGCTGATATTGACTACATCAATGCCCATGGTACTTCGACACCGGCTAATGAAAAAGGGGAAAGCCAAGCTATCGTATCCGTCTTCGGCAAGAACACGCCAGTTTCTTCCACCAAGTCCTTTACAGGTCACTTGTTGGGGGCAGCGGGTGCCGTTGAAGCAGCAGCTGTTATTGAGGCGATGCGTCATTCCTATGCACCGAAGACAGCTGGTACGACAGAATTGTCTGACTACATTGAGGCAGATGTTATCTATGGTCAAGGTCGTGACATGGAAATTCGTCATGCCATTTCAAATACATTTGGCTTTGGAGGTCACAACTCGGTGATTGCCTTCAAGCGTTGGGAGGCTTAAGTGAATATTACAGAAATGAAGGACTTGATGAGTCAGTTTGACCAGTCAAGTTTACGAGAATTTTCATATAGCAATGCTGGGGAAACCTTGCATTTCAGTAAAAACCAGCAGGCGACAGCGGCTCCGAGTCCAGCGGTAGAAGCTCCGCTTGCTCCAGTAGTTGCAGCAAGTCCAGCTCCTGTACAGGTAGTTGAAACCAGTGAGGGAACTCCAGTAGAAGTTAGCTCAAGCTCTGTGGAAGAGGGTGCGGTAGTGGAAAGTCCACTTGTTGGTGTGGCCTATTTGTCACCAGCTCCAGACAAGCCAGTATTTGTAGCGGTCGGCGATACGGTCAAAAAAGGCCAAACCCTCATGATTATCGAAGCCATGAAGGTCATGAACGAAGTACCAGCTGACCGTGACGGTGTGGTCACAGAGATTTTGGTGGCCAACCAAGATGTTGTAGAATTTGGACAAGGATTGGTACGCATCAAATGATTGATATTGTAAAAATTAAAGAGGCTCTTCCTCATCGCTACCCTATGCTCTTGGTCGATCGTGTCCTTGAAGTATCAGAAGATGAGATTGTGGCCCTCAAAAATGTGACCATTAACGAGCCCTTCTTCAACGGGCATTTCCCCGACTATCCTGTTATGCCAGGTGTTCTCATCATGGAGGCTTTGGCTCAAACCGCAGGTGTCTTGGAGTTATCAAAGGAAGAAAACAAGGGCAAGCTGGTCTTTTATGCCGGCATGGACAAGGTTAAATTTAAGAAACAAGTTGTACCTGGTGACCAGTTGATCATGACAGCTAAATTTGTCAAACGCCGTGGAACCATTGCGGTCGTTGAGGCAAAGGCAGAGGTGGACGGAAAACTGGCTGCGTCGGGGGTGTTGACTTTTGCTATTGGAAATTAGTATCTAAAGGAGATAGGATTCATCATGTTTGAGAAGATTTTGATTGCCAATCGTGGTGAGATTGCGGTGCGGATTATTCGTGCGGCCAGAGAGTTGGGGATTGCGACGGTGGCTGTCTATTCAGAGGCTGACAAGGAAGCTCTCCACACTATGTTGGCAGATGAGGCTGTCTGTATCGGCCCAGCCTGTTCGACAGACTCCTATCTCAATATGCAGGCAGTCATCTCGGCGGCTGTTGTGACAGGTGCCCAGGCCATTCACCCAGGTTTTGGTTTTTTGAGTGAAAACTCCAAATTCGCCACCCTCTGTGAAGAGGTTGGTATCAAATTTATCGGGCCTTCTGGTACGGTTATGGATACCATGGGCGATAAAATCAATGCCCGAGCAGAGATGATTAAGGCCCAAGTGCCTGTCATTCCTGGATCAGATGGCGAAGTTTTGACAAGCCAAGAAGCTCTTGAGATCGCTGAGAAGATTGGCTACCCCGTCATGCTCAAGGCTTCGGCAGGTGGTGGCGGCAAGGGGATTCGTAAGGTTGAAAAAGCCGAAGACCTAGTGCCAGCCTTCGAATCAGCTTCCAGTGAGGCCAAGGCAGCCTTTGGAAACGGAGCCATGTATATGGAGCGTGTTGTCTATCCAGCCCGGCATATCGAGGTACAGATTTTAGCGGATCAACACGGCCATGTCATCCATCTGGGAGAACGGGATTGTTCCCTGCAACGCAACAATCAGAAGGTTTTGGAAGAAGCTCCATCTATTGCTATTGGTAAGACCATGCGGGCTCGTATCGGTCAAGCAGCGGTGCGGGCAGCCCAGTCTGTTGGTTATGAAAATGCGGGGACCATTGAGTTCCTTTTGGACGAAGCCAAGGGCGAATTTTACTTCATGGAAATGAACACACGGGTGCAGGTGGAACATCCTGTTACCGAATTTGTCACTGGTGTGGATATTGTCAAGGAGCAAATCAAGATTGCGGCTGGTCAGGAACTCAGTGTCCGACAAGAAGATGTGAAGATTACTGGTCATGCCATTGAATGCCGCATCAATGCTGAAAATCCAGCCTTCAACTTCGCACCAAGTCCGGGTAAGATTTCCAATCTCTACCTGCCAAGCGGAGGCGTTGGTTTGCGTGTAGATTCCGCTGTTTATCCAGGCTACACCATTCCGCCATATTATGATTCTATGATTGCTAAGGTTATCGTGCATGGGGAAAATCGTTTTGAAGCCCTGATGAAGATGCAACGCGCCCTCTATGAATTGGAAATTGACGGAGTGGTGACCAATACAGACTTCCAGCTGGACTTGATTTCCGACAAGCGAGTGGTGGCAGGTGACTACGATACTGCCTATCTTATGGAGGAATTTTTACCCCGCTATCAAGAAGATCTAAAAAAGTAAACTAGGAGAATGCTATGGCTTTGTTTCGCAAAAAGGACAAATATATCCGCATCAATCCCAATCGTTCGCGGATAGAGTCAGCACCTCAAGCAAAGCCAGAGGTGCCAGATGAACTATTTTCCAAATGTCCTGCTTGTAAGGTCATTCTTTACAAGAATGATTTGGGATTAGAGAAAACCTGTCAACACTGTTCCTATAATTTTCGGATTACAGCCCAGGAACGCCTGGCATTGACAGTTGATGACGGTTCGTTTGAGGAATTGTTTACAGGGATTGAAACCAAAAATCCCTTGGACTTCCCCAATTATTTAGAGAAATTGGCAGCCACCCGTCAAAAGACAGGTTTGGACGAGGCTGTTTTGACAGGCAAGGCAACCATCGGCGGACAACCAGTTGTCCTTGGCATTATGGATTCGCACTTTATCATGGCCTCTATGGGAACGGTAGTTGGTGAGAAAATTACCCGCCTCTTTGAGTTGGCTACTGAAGAGAAACTGCCAGTCGTCCTCTTTACCGCATCTGGTGGTGCTCGCATGCAGGAAGGCATCATGAGCCTGATGCAGATGGCCAAGATTTCGGCAGCAGTGAAACGCCATTCCAAGGCTGGTCTCTTTTACCTGACGGTCTTGACAGATCCCACAACAGGAGGTGTGACGGCTAGTTTTGCTATGGAAGGTGATATTATTCTGGCTGAGCCGCAGACCTTGGTTGGTTTTGCAGGACGGCGGGTTATCGAATCAACCGTTCGGGAAAATCTGCCTGACGATTTCCAAAAGGCTGAATTTTTACAAGAACACGGCTTTGTTGATACCATTATCAAACGTCAGGACTTGCCAACGACCATTAGTCGCTTGTTGAGAATGCATGGAGGTGTCAGATGACCAGTGATGTAGCACGTATGATCCGTTTGGCACGTGACCAAGCTCGTCTGACGACCTTGGACTATGCCACACAACTCTTTGATGACTTTATGGAATTGCATGGTGATCGGAATTTCCGCGATGATGGAGCGGTTGTCGGTGGGATTGGCTTTTTAGCAGGTCAACCTGTGACAGTTATCGGTATCCAAAAGGGTAAGAACCTTCAGGACAACCTCAAACGGAATTTCGGTCAGCCCCACCCAGAAGGCTACCGCAAGGCTCTTCGTCTTATGAAACAGGCGGAGAAGTTCGGCCGTCCCATTGTCACCTTTATCAATACTGCTGGAGCCTATCCAGGCGTCGGTGCCGAGGAGCGTGGGCAGGGCGAGGCCATTGCCCGCAACCTCATGGAGATGAGCGACCTCAAGGTGCCTATTATCGCTATTATCATCGGAGAGGGGGGGTCTGGTGGAGCACTTGCCCTGGCAGTCGCAGACCAGGTCTGGATGCTGGAAAACTCCATGTACGCCGTCCTCAGCCCTGAAGGTTTTGCCTCTATCCTCTGGAAAGACGGCAGTCGGGCCATGGAAGCGGCAGAACTCATGAAGATCACCTCCTATGAGTTGGAGAAACTCCAAGTGGTCGATCGGGTGGTTTTGGAAAATGGCAGAGCGACCAAGGAAGTTTTGGCTGACATCAAAGAAAACTTGGTCAGCCAGTTGGCTCAACTACAAGCCTTACCACTTGAACAACTACTCGAAAACCGCTATCAACGCTTTAGAAAATACTAGGAAGACCTAGTATTTTTTCTTGGTTTTATTGACAAAACGACTGCATTGTTGTAAAATTGTCTTATTAAAACAATACATAATTAAATAAAATAATTGTTTTGTTGTGTATCGAAAAAGGAGATTGATATGGAAACATTCAGTAAAGGATTGAAATGGCTTGGTCAAAAATTTTGGATTTTGCTGAGAGTGTTCGGTTTGTTAATCCTTACTGTTATTCCAGATTTAATATTGGATTCATCTGTCTCGCCAGTCGCTCAATGGACTGCAGGCCTATCTTCTATTGGACTTATGGTCTTTATGTGTTGGTTGGCAGAAAGGAAAGGGCTTGCCATTTGGGATAGAAAATTCCTGACCTGGAAGGGATTGGGATTAGTAGTACTAACCTTTTCAGGGATTTATTTAAGTAAAAAGTTGGGTTATTTTATCATGGATCTTCAAGGAATTGAGGATACCGCCAATCAGATGGATATTGAAACGATTTTGGAGAAGATACCCGCTTGGTTAGCCTTTATCCATTTTGTTTGTTTGCCTGCTGTTTCAGAGGAGATAATTGTCAGAGGCTATCTATTCAAAAAGTTATTCGAAAAGTACAAGATCTTGGGGATTGTAGTATCCGGTTTGATTTTTGCCCTTTTACATGGACCAACGGACTTGGGCTCTTGGGTTTTGTATTCCCTTCCAGGTTTCCTGTATGGGTACCTGTATTATAAGACGGATTACCTCATCTATCCTATGGCAGTTCATTTTATCAATAATGCTTGGGCCTTTTTGGCTTACTATTACTTGTAGTTCATGAACAGGATAGAGATAGGAATGATGAAGGAGAGAATATGGAAAAATTAGGTCAAAGTTTGAAATGGCTTGGTCAAAAACTTTGGATTTTACTAAGAGTTTTTGGTTTCATGGTGCTAGCTGTTCTTCCAGATGCGATATTAGATTTATCTACTTCACAATGGGCCCAGTGGGGAGCAGCCTTAGTATCCTTCGTGATTATTGTCTTTATGTACTGGAGAGCTGAGAAGAACGGCATCAAGATTTGGGATAGCAACGTTTTGACTTGGAAAGGATTTGGATTAGTTGTCTTAACATTCGCGGTAGCTCAGCTGTTTAAACACCTTGGTTATTACATTATGGAACTCCAGGAGATTGAAGAAACCAGCAATGAGCTTGAATTGACAAAGTTATTAGAAAACCTTCCATTTTGGTTAGCTCTTATCAATATGGCTTGTTTGCCTGCTATTTCAGAGGAGATCATAGTCAGAGGTTATCTGTTCAAAAAGTTTTTTGAAAAGTACAAGATTCTGGGAATTGTAGTATCTGGATTGGTATTTGCTTTCCTGCATGGACCAGCAGATTTGGGCTCTTGGATTATTTATGCCAGCCCAGGTTTTATCTTAGCTTATCTCTACTATAAGACAGATTACCTCATCTATCCCATAGCAGTACATTTTATCAATAATGCCTGGTCGGTAGTGGCATTTTACTATTTTCAATAAGTAAGAAAAAAGACGATTCCGAGTGGAGTCGTCTTTTGCTATGTCTATTTTAAGGCTTAATCACTTCCACCCCACCCATGTATGGACGGAGAACTTCTGGAATGGTCACTGAGCCATCTTCGTTTTGGTAGTTTTCAAGGATGGCTGCAACGGTACGGCCAACCGCTAGACCAGAACCGTTGAGGGTGTGGAGTAATTTGACCTTGCCGTCAGCAGCATCGCGGTAGCGGATTTGGGCACGGCGAGCTTGGAAATCCTCGGTATTTGAACAGCTTGAGATTTCACGGTAGGCATTTTGGGCTGGAATCCAGACTTCCAAGTCGTAGGTCTTAGCAGCTGAGAAGCCCATATCGCCTGTACAGAGGGCTAAAACGCGGTATGGCAAGCCTAATTTTTGAAGGATATTTTCTGCGTTTGCTGTCATTTTTTCCAATTCATCATAAGACTGCTCTGGTGTGGCAAATTTGACCATTTCAACCTTGTGGAATTGGTGAAGACGGATAAGACCACGGGTGTCACGACCAGCAGAACCAGCTTCAGAACGGAAAGATGGGCTCATGGCTGTGAAGTAGATAGGCAGGTCTTTTTCTTCCAAAATCTCGTTGCGGTAGTAGTTGGTCAAAGGTACTTCCGCAGTTGGGATGAGGACGAAGTTAGTGTCTGTCAACTCAAAAGTATCTTCCTTGAACTTAGGATATTGACCAGTACCGAACATAGAGTCGTGGTTGACCATGTAAGGTGTGATGATTTCTTGGTAGCCTTCTGCGATATGCTCGTCCAACATGAAGTTGTAGAGGGCACGTTCTAAGCGAGCACCCAAGTTCTTGTAGAAGAGGAAACGGGCACCGGTTACTTTTGCCCCACGTTCCCAGTCCAGAATATCGAGGTCTTCACCCAAATCCCAGTGAGCTTTTGGTTCGAAAGTGAATTCACGAGGAGTGCCCCAACGGCGAATTTCCACGTTTTCTTCTTCGTCCGCACCAACAGGAACAGAATCATGTGGCGTATTTGGAAGAACGGTTAGGATGCTGTTCAATTTCTCGTCAATTTCAAGAAGTTGAGCGTCCAAGTTTTTTACATCGGCAGACAGTTTCTGCATGGCAGCAATCTTGTCATCAGCATTTTCCTTGTTGCGCTTTGCTTGGGCAATCTCCGCAGAAACGGTGTTGCGCTCTGCTTTGAATTCTTCTACAGTAATCAAGATTTCACGGCGTTTTGCATCCAATTCCTTGATGTCTGCCAAGGTTTCGGCAGACACACCACGAGTAGCTAATTTGGCAGCCACTCCGTCAAAATCTGTACGAATACGTTTGATATCTAGCATAGATGTCTCCTTTAGAATAAAAAAACACAGAATGAGAGATGCTGGAGCGATATTTACCGCGGTTCCATCCAGCTTCACATTCTGTGCACTTTAAGTATGTCATTTTTAGCCAACGGTAGAATTTCACAACTTTTTCCTATCTGCTCACAGCGACCGCAGACTTTCTGGAAGGAGCCAGATGCTACTTATCCGTTTCTACTATTATACTTGAATTTTTATTTTTTGGCAAATAGATTCGAAATTTTTCTGCCGATTGTTTGCATAAGAGTCGGTAATTTCACAACTTTTTCATTGCCGATATGCTCACGAGCAATTTTAAGAATCTTACCAGAATCTTTAGAAGCAAACAAGAATCGACTTTTCTCTGTATAAATTTCAAAATGACGGCTGATTGCTTTGCCAGAAACGTTTGCGCCAATGCTAGTCATTTCTGACCAAGGAATCTGGATATAGCGTTCAACGTTGCTATCTGGGTAGAATTCA
Organism: Streptococcus suis; assembly: GCF_024509525.1. Lineage (GTDB taxonomy): Bacteria > Bacillota > Bacilli > Lactobacillales > Streptococcaceae > Streptococcus > Streptococcus suis_AC. Next base: position 273,683 of record NZ_JAMWEM010000001.1, on the reverse strand, counting down.
AGTGCCTTGTTACCAATGAGAAATTTACCAACCTTGCCACCAAAGCCCATGTAGGAAACCCCTGTGGTTTGTAGTTCAACGCTTGTATTTTGTGATTGTGCCATAGTGCTCCCTTCCTAGATATTCATTATATCATAAAACCCCGCAAGAGCGGGGTCCTTGATTACATAATGTGGAAGAAACGAGCAAGAATACCTACGATGAAGAGACCGATAATCATTGTGATTGGTGTTACTTTCTTCTTAAGCAAGTGCATGCAGAGGAAAGTAAGGAGAAGTCCCATCAAACCAGGAATCAAGCTGTCCAACTGACCTTGTAATGTTTGTGCTTGAGTTGGGTAAAGGCTAAGTCCGCTAAGGGCGTCATTCAAGATACCTTGAAGTTCAGTACCAGTTATAGTGCCTTTAGGGAAGACGATGTAAGCACCTTCTGACAATTGTTTAGCAGGAAGATTTACAGCGAAAGTAATTGATACCCAGCGTTGAACAAGAACGGCAAGGATGAACATACCAAGGATTGAAGCACCTTTAGTGATGTCTTGAAGGATACCACCAGACATGTCTTTAGTGATTTCGCTACCAGCCTTGTAACCAAATTCTTGTGTATACCATAGGAAGGCCATACGGATTGCGTTCCAACCAAAGAAGAAGATGATTGGTCCCATGATATTTCCAGATAATGCAAGTGAAGCACCCAGAGCACCAAGGATTGGGCGAACAGTAAACCAGAAGACTGGGTCACCGATACCAGCAAGAGGTCCCATCATACCGATTTTCACACCTTGGATAGCTGTGTCATCGATTTCAGCACCGTTTGCGCGCTCTTCTTCAAGGGCAAGAGTTACACCAAGGATTGGTGAAGCAACGTATGGGTGAGTGTTGAAGAATTCCAAGTGGCGCTCAAGAGCAGCAGCTTGATCTTCTTTTTTCGTGTAAAGTTTTTTGATAGCCGGAATCATTGCATAAGCCCAGCCTAAGTTTTGCATACGCTCGTAGTTCCAAGAACCTTGAAGGAAGGTTGAACGCCACCAAACTTTTTTACGATCGCTTACGGAAAGTTGAATTTTTTCTGACATGATGAATCTCCCTTCTCTTAGTAGTCTTCAAGGATGTCGCCGATTGGGTCATTTGAACCAGCGTTACCACCGTTACCTGATCCGCCTTGTTTAGAGAGGTTGAGGTAAATGAAAGCAATAGCAACACCGATGGTTCCAAGTGCAATCAGTGTCAATTGGCTGATAGCTGCAAGGGCAAAACCAAGTGCGAAGAATGGCCATACCTCACGAGTTGCCATCATGTTGATAACCATAGCATAACCTACGGCAACAACCATGCCACCACCAACTGCCATACCGCCTTTGAGCCATTCAGGCATTGCTTCAAGGACACCTTGAACAGCTTCAGCTGGCATTGCAAGTAGAAGAGCTGCAGGAATCGCGATACGCAAACCTTGAAGGAGAAGAGCGAACAAGTGGTAACGTTCTACCGCAGCGAAGTTTGCATCTTTAGCAGCTTTATCAGCGCCATGTACCAGACCGACTGAGATGGTACGAACGATCATTGTAAGGAAAAGACCAGCTACGGCAAGAGGGATAGCAGTTGTTGTTGCAACGGCAATACCTTCTGCTGAGAAGTCGCCACCTTTGATCATGATGATTGCAGCAGCTACAGAAGCAAGAGCAGCGTCAGGAGCAACAGCTGCACCAATGTTTGCCCAACCAAGTGCAATCATTTGTAGAGAACCACCAAGCATAACACCTGCAGCCAAGTTACCAGTCACAAGACCGATAAGGGTACAAGCTACCAATGGTTGATGGAATTGGAATTCGTCAAGGATACCTTCAAGACCTGCGAAGAAGGCAACGATGACAACGAGAATTGCAGAAATAAGTGTAATATCTGACATGTTGTAATCCTTTCTATACTAACAAACCGATTTATTGAACGTTTGCCTTGTTGATCAGCTCAAACAAGTCTTTCTTCGTATCGTTTGGTACTTTACGCACATCAAATTCAACGCCAAGGTCACGCAATTTTTCAAAGGTTGCAACGTCATCTTTGTCCATTGACAATACGTTGTTAACCATTGTTTTACCAGTTGAGTGAGCCATAGAACCAACGTTCAATTCTTTGATTTCTACGCCACCTTCAATCGCTTCGAGCGCTTCTTGAGGTGTTTCAAAGAGAATCAAGGCATGTGTGTTACCAAAGCGAGGGTCTTTAGAAACCTCAATCAATTTCTTGATTGGGACAACGTTCGCTTTCACGTTACCAGGTGCAGCTTGCTTGATGAGTTGTTTGCGCAATTCATCTTTAGCAACTGTATCTGATGCAACGATGATACGATCTGCCTTAGAAGCAGGAGTCCAACCAGTCGCCACTTGACCGTGCAAGAGACGAGTGTCGATACGAGCCAAATTGATTTTCAATTTGCCGTCTCCGATAACAGTCCCTGGAGGGATTGCACCTTGTGGAGCGGCTGGTGCTGCATCAGCTACTGGAGCAGCTTCTGCGGGTTGAAGTTCTTCTGGAAGAACCTTCACACCATCCTTGGCTTCCTTGATAATGTTTGCCGCAACTTCTTCCACGCCAGCAGCAGCGTTAATCATACGCTCTGTGTAAGCTTGGATAAGCATTGGCAAGTTTAGACCGGTGATGATAGCAAACTTACGATCTGGATTTTCACCAGCTACACGGCTTGCTTGGTTGAATGGTGAACCACTCCAAAGGTCAGCCAAAACCAAGATTTCATCATCGGCATCGAATGCGTCCACGGCAGCATTTAGCTTAGCGTATAAATCATCTGGACCTTCACTTGGCATAAAAGTAACAACTTGTACTTTTTCTTGTTCGCCAAAGATCATTGAACCTGACTGATGAATACCAGCAGCAAATTCGCCATGACTTGCAATAATGATTCCAATACTCATTATTGTTCCCCCTAAATTTTTTCTAGTCCAATGTAAAATCTTATGAAAGAGGTTACATTTTTTTGAACTGTTCCATTATAAACCGTTTTCAAGATATTTGTCAAGATAAAAAATATCTTTTTCTATCAAAATGCTTCAAAAACAATCAAAACAAAAAGGGTATAAGCCCTTTTATAAAAACATCTTTTCGAGTTCCCTTGCAACGCCGTCATTGCCATTGTTAAATTCTGTCATATAATCTGCATAAGGAAGAAGGGTCTGACTACAGTTTTTCATGGCGTAACCAGTGCCGGCTAACTGAAGCATTTCAATATCATTCTGTTCATCACCGAAGGCAACTAAATCCTGAGGACTGGCTTGAAACAGATCCAATACATAGGTCAGAGCAGTAGCTTTATTGACACCTTTTGCGCAGGTTTCCAGAATATTAAGTGGACCGCCCCAAGTATTTATCTCTAGTTCATTATTGAAATACGCCGTCATTTCCTTGGCTAATGCATACTTATCGCTTGCGCGTGTCTGCATAAGGATAGAATGAGGGTCGCTTGTAATCAGTTCGGGCTTGATAAGGGTTTCAGGTGTTATTTGCTCAACTCCCATCAAGGCTGGATCGATTTTGTCCAGGTTATTTTGAGTGATGAAAAATTTATTTTTATACTCTCCGGCAATGAAATCTGCCTCAAACCGTTCTTCTTCGCGGAGGAAATCCAATAGATATTGTTTATCGATGAGGATATTTTTTTCCCACTGCCAAGATTGTCCTGGTTTATGAATCAAGGACCCATTGAAATTAATCATCGGAGTATCTAATTCCAGTTGGTTATAGTAGTGTACGGCCATACGATAGGGACGACCTGTTGCGATTAAGACAGTATGTCCCGCATTCTTTACTTTTTTGATAGTTGAAATTGTATAATCGCTTAACTGGCTATCTGCATTTAGTAGGGTTCCGTCAAGGTCTAGTGCAATTATTTTTGTCTTCATACTGTTAGTGTTTACACTTTCTATTAGTCTATAGGGTTAGATAAGTTCCAGTATAACAAAAAGCCAGTAGACAATCAAAGTTTTATTTATAAAATACTGAAATGAGGAACAAAGTTCGGGAAATCCGAATTATATAGCAATTGAAGAAGATTTTAAAACAAAGATTATTGAAAAATAAGATAATTGTGTTTATAATAGAAGTATCGTTCGTAAAAAAGGAGAATGAAAAATAATGGATAAGTTTTTTAAACTTAAAGAACACGGTACGACCGTTTCGACTGAAATCATGGCGGGTCTTACGACTTTCTTTGCCATGTCTTACATTTTGTTCGTCAATCCAAGTGTTTTGAGCGTAGCAGGAATGCCGTCTCAAGCTGTTTTCTTGGCGACCATTATCGCTAGTGCAGTTTCGACCTTGATTATGGGTTTGTTTGCCAATGTTCCTTACGCTTTAGCGCCAGGTATGGGGCTCAATGCCTTCTTTACCTACACCGTCGTGATAGGTCTTGGTTTTAGCTGGCAGGAAGCCTTGGCTATGGTCTTCCTATGTGGTTTGTTCAATATCTTCATCACCGTTACCAAGGTGCGTAAGAGCATTATCAAGGCGATTCCAATCAGCCTCCAACACGCTATCGGTGGTGGTATCGGGGTCTTTGTAGCCTACCTTGGTTTCAAAAATTCAAACCTGATTACTTTCCTGACTTCTGGATCAGACATTATCACTGTCAATGGTGTTGCACCTGCTGATGCGACAGCAGAAACTTTTTCAAATGGTGTCTTCTCTGTTTTGGCGGGAGGTGGAGTAGTCCCATCTATCTCAACATTTACAGATCCAAGCGTCCTTCTGACGGTTTTCGGATTGCTACTAACAGCAGTACTTGTGATTAAAAATGTTCGTGGCGGTATCCTAATTGGTATCGTGGTGACTACTCTCGCAGGTATTCCTGCCGGTGTTGTAGATGTATCATCTATCAATCTTGCTTCAAACAACATTGGGTCAGCCTTTGGTGAGTTGGGAACAACCTTCCTCGCAGCCTTTGATGGTATGGCATCACTCTTTAGCGACACTAGCCGTCTCCCGCTCGTATTAATGACTATCTTTGCCTTCAGCTTGTCAGACACCTTTGATACACTTGGTACCTTTATCGGTACAGGTCGTAAGACTGGTATTTTCTCAGAAGAAGATGAGAAAGCTCTCGAAAATGGTACAGGATTTAACTCTAAGATGGACAAGGCGCTATTTGCAGATGCGATTGGTACCTCTATCGGTGCACTATTTGGTACTTCAAACACGACAACCTATGTGGAGTCGGCAGCGGGTATCTCAGCGGGAGGTCGTACTGGTCTGACAGCTGTTACAACTGCCGTTCTCTTCTTGCTATCAATTTTGATTTTACCATTCATTGGAATTGTGCCAAATGCTGCAACAGCTCCAGCCTTGATTATCGTGGGTGTGATGATGGTGTCTTCCTTCCTGGATGTTGATTGGAGCCAATTTGAAGACGCTCTTCCAGCCTTCTTTGCGGCCTTCTTCATGGCGCTTTGCTTCTCTATCTCTTACGGTATTGCAGCAGCCTTTATCTTCTATTGCTTGGTGAAAGTTTCGACAGGTAAGGCAAAAGAAATCCATCCAATCCTTTGGGGAGCAACTGCCCTCTTCATTATCAACTTTATTATCTTAGCGATTATTTAAAACAAAAACTGGGGCAACCCAGTTTTTTGCTCTTTACAGGGTAGTCAATGACAAATTTTCTCCCCTGTGGTATAATGTGGGGTATGTATAGTCACAATGAAGCAGAGTTAATCGCACTTGGTGAAGAGATTGGGCAACGTCTGAAGCCCAACCATGTCTTGGTCTTATCTGGGGACTTGGGAGCTGGCAAGACCACGCTGACCAAGGGCATTGCCAGAGGATTAGGTATCGACCAGATGATTAAAAGTCCGACCTATACCATTGTCCGAGAGTATGAGGGACGTCTGCCCCTCTATCACTTGGATGTCTATCGGATTGGTGACGATCCTGACTCGATTGACTTGGACGACTTTCTCTTTGGGAATGGTGTGACGGTCATTGAGTGGGGTGACTTGCTAGATTCCGATGCCTTGGGAGATTATCTGACCGTTCGGATAGAAAAACTGGCAGATGGTCGGGAACTAACCTTGCAGGCACATGGACCAATCAGTCAGGCCTTACTAGAGGATATAAAGCATGGATAAGAAAGAGATTGTTTTTGTAGAAGCTCAACCAAGCGATGCTACTGCCTTTATTGAGTTTATGAATCAAGTGGCAGTAGAGACGGATTATCTGGTCATGGACGAGACGGGATTTCGCTTCAGCCAGCAGGAAATGGAAAGCATTTTTGAAGCAGGCCTTGAAAAACCTGACGAACTCTGTCTGCTTGCCAAAATAGGCTCAGAAGTCATTGGTGCTATTTCTGTCAAGTCATCTCGGCAGTTTCGGATTAGTCATATTGGCAATATCTTTATTGCAGTTAAAAAAGCTTATTGGGGCTACGGAATTGGCTCGATTTTGCTAGACGAGGTGATTAGTTGGGTTGAGGAAATGGACTTGCTCAAGCGACTGGAGTTGACTGTTCAAGTCAGAAACCAGGTGGCTATAGGTTTGTATCAAAAATATGGCTTTGAAATTGAAGGTACTCAAAAACGTGGTGCCAGAACAGATGAAGGAGAGTGGCTAGACCTTTACTACATGGGTAAGCTTATAGAAAAAAATGACAATTGGTAAAAAAATTATTTTGATGTTTCTAGCAGTGGTTGGTCTAACTGTAGGTGCAGGAGCACTTTATGCGACAACTGTTTTAAACTATTCAGATACAGCATTGACAAAAACATATAAGAAATTGGATGATTCGACAGAACCACAGAAAGATAATATTATTCAGGCAACCGAACCCTTAACAATTTTGCTTATGGGGGTAGATACCAATCTGGAACGTGGAGGCACTTGGGAGGGTGGACGTAGCGATACTATGATAGTAGTGACAGTCAATCCCAAGACCAAGAAGACGACTATGGTTAGTCTGACACGTGATATTATGGTTAATATTGCTAATTCTGATGGGACAGCTACAGGTACCTTAGAGAAGCTCAATCACTCATATAGTTATGGACAAGCTCCGATGGCAGTGGCGACTATTGAAAAAATGCTAGACATAGATATTAATCGCTATGTTCAAATTAATATGGATGGTTTGGTAGAATTGGTGAACCAGCTGGGAGGAATTACAGTAAACAATACCCTCGGCTTCCCAATCTCTATTGAGGCACAAGAACCATCCTATACAGCTGTAGTTCCACCCGGTGAGCAGTTAATTAATGGTGAACAAGCTTTGGTATACGCTCGTATGCGGTATGATGATCCCGAGGGAGACTACGGCCGTCAGAAACGACAGCGGGAAGTAATTGCGGCGGTTCTGACGAAGCTATTGCAATTGGATGGCTTTACAAAATACAGGGGTATTCTTGATGCTGTTTCTAATAATATGCAAACAGATATTGAAATTTCAAGTTCGACTATGAACAGTTTGCTTGGATACCGTGATTCCTTAAATACCATTGAATCTTACCAGTTAAATGGTGAGGGAGAAATGGTTGAAGGAGTCTCTTACCAGATTCCGACTAGCCAGCATCTATTTGAGATTCAAAATATCCTTAAGACCTCTCTTGGTCAACCAGCAGCAACAGAACTACGGACAAATGTTCAGACGTTTGAAGTGCTCTTTGGTGGCTCAAGTCCTGTTACTGTCGTTGATGCTTATACTGGCACAGCATTGATAGAAGGAACAGGAGTTTTTGCAGCAAGCACAACAGCTTCCTCAAGTGAGACAAGTTCAGATTCCCAATAGCAATAAATACAAATAGCGTGCAGCAGTGGCTGCACGCTATTTGTATTACTGTTCCTTAGGGAGATATTTCTCACGAATTTTTTCAATTTCTGTTAAATTACTAGCGATACTTTGTCGATAGACACGAGATTTGTATTCTAAGTTGGAAGCCATCTCCGCTAAGGGTTTTTGATAGCTCTGGATGATTTCTAGCTGGTTTTGAATATTCTGGTAGTTGGACTCGATGGACTGGATCTGGTTGATAGATTCTTGGATTTCTTGGGCAATTTTTTCACGATTTTTAATCACTAGATAGGTGACAGTAGCGGCACAAGCAGTTAGGAATAAGTTGTTAAATTTCATAGTTATTCTCCTAAGTAGAGTTCTTGAGCCAGTTGACCAAGTTGGCTAAAATTAGGTTCGTTGGTCTGAAAGTCAATTGTTAAACCATCTTTGTCTCCATAACGAGGCAGAAGATGGATGTGTGTGTGGAAAACGGTTTGGCCAGCCACTTCTTCATTATTATTGAGTATGTTAAATCCGTCAGCACCAAGTTTCTCTTTCAAGTGACTTGCTAGTTGTGGAACGATAGCAAAGAGAGATCCGGCAGTCTCGGAGTCTAGGTCTAAGGTATTACGGAAGTGCTTTTTGGGAATCACCAGCGTGTGACCTTTGGTAACTTGGGTGATATCCAAGAAGGCTAAAACCGTATCATCCTCATAAACTTTTGAAGCGGGAATTTCTCCTGCAACAATTTTACAAAAAATACAATCTGACATATTTCCAACCTCTTTTTTGAAATTTTGTTATAATAATTATAGCAAAATATAGGATGAAATGTATGTTAGAAGTAAAAAATATCAGTGGTGGTTATGCTAATATCCCTGTTTTAAAAAATGTAAGTTTTGAAGTGTCTGATGGTGAACTGGTTGGCTTAATTGGCTTGAATGGTGCAGGAAAATCCACTACTATCAAGGAAATTATTGGCCTTTTACCGCTCTATCAAGGTCAGATATTACTAGATGGAAAAACTATTTCAGACGGGGTCGAGAGTTTTCGGAAAAAGATTGGTTTTATTCCGGAGACGCCTAGTCTGTATGAAGAATTAACTTTGAAAGAACACCTGGAAGTTGTTGCGTTGGCCTTTGGTCTTGAGAAGAATGCTGTATTAGAGCGTGCAGGGAAGTTGCTTAAAGTGTTCCGTTTGGATGAAAAATTGGATTGGTACCCAGTACATTTTTCCAAAGGGATGAAACAAAAGGTGATGATTGTCTGTGCCTTGATGATTGAACCGAGTTTGCTAATAGTGGATGAGCCTTTTTTAGGATTGGACCCGGTAGCGATTGCTGATTTGATTGGTCTTTTGGAAGAAGAAAAAGCAAAAGGTACAGCTATTTTAATGTCTACGCATGTTCTAGACTCAGCTGAAAAGATGTGTGATCGCTTTATTATCTTGCATCAGGGTCAAGTACGAGCTCAAGGGAGCTTGTCGGATTTGCAGACCGAATTTTCCCTACCAACTGCTAGTTTGACTGAGATCTACCTGTATCTGACCCAAGAAGGAGCGAACTGATGAAGCAACTCTTTCAAAAACGACAACAAGTATTTATACAAACTTGTGTTCGCTACCTTCGGTATGTATTCAATGATCACTTTGTTTTGGTTTTGATGGTGCTGCTGGGCTTTCTAACCTTGCAATATCGCAATTTATTAGAGAATTTTCCTAGTCAACATTTCCCGATTTATGTGGCTTTGGGTCTGATTTCTGTACTCTTGCTAGTCTCTGGACGAATTGCTAGCTATCTGGAAGAAGCAGATCAGATATTTCTGTTGCCACAGGAAGTGAAAGTTTATTCTTGGCTACAAGTTAGCCGTCATCGTGCGGTTATCTTGTGGACCATCATTCAGGGAGTAGGACAGGTTTTCCTTCTTCCCATTTATTTACGTTTGGGGATGAGTGTTCCTGTTTTTGTGTTTTTTTTAGCAGGATTAACCTTCCTTAAATACATCTTGTTTGAAAAAAAACTCACCTTTTGGAAAAAAGGGATCTATTTGAATTGGGATTCGGTCATAAAAGTTGAGCAGAGGCGAAAACAAGGTATTTTACAGTTTTTTGCTCTCTTTACCCATGTAAAAGGGGTGACTAATTCGGTCAAGCCTAGAAGGTATATGGATGGTCTATTGGTGGCAATTAGTCGTGGTTCAAAAAATGTCTGGTTCTATCTCTTTGCTCGTGCTTTTGTACGATCGGGTGATTATTTTGGTTTGTTTATTCGCTTGTCCATACTCAGTTTGCTAGCCCTCTATTGGGTGAGCCAGTCTTGGTTGGCTGTTGGTTTGTCCTTGGTTTTTCACTATCTTCTGCTCTTTCAGCTTTTAGCTTTGGCGCATGTCTATGATTATCAATATTTAGCTCAAATTTACCCTGTCGATACAAACATGAAGCGAATCGGTTTTCAGCAGTTTATCGGTCTTCTGATGAATGTATTTTTGTTGGTTGAAATAGTTGTTGCTTGGGTCCAATTTGGGAATGACCAAGTCCTAGTAGCTCTGTTGTTAGGCGGTCTCTTCTTCAATACAATCTATCTAGCTTTTAAAGCGAAGAAATTGATTGACTAATGTTCTGAAAACTAGTAAAATAGTAAAGAATTTTTAAAGGAGGAATGGCATGAAGTTTGATTCGAATGGGCTTCAGTTACAGTCTATTGCAGGGAACAGCGGAAAAGCGTTTAAGGGTCTTCGGTCAGACGGAACGCCGGTATTTGTCAAATACGAAATGCCTCCCATTGTGTCAGCCCTGGCCAGAGAGCAAATTACTCCACCTGTTCTTTCAGCAAATCGTGAGTTAGGGATGGGGCAGCGTGTAGAGCAAGAGTGGCTAAATGGTCGCACCTTAGATAGAGAAGATATGGGGAGCAAGCAGGTACGACAGATCCTAGTGAGGATGCATTTTTCACGTATCTTATTGAACCAGGCTCTCCAGTTAAATTACACGTATCAAGAGCCACAGGATTTGGTTCGTAAATGGCAAGAAGAAGCACCTGCTCGTTTGGTAAAAAATAATTATTTACAATCGGTCTGTCAGGATTTACTTCAGAATCTACCGACTTTTCATAAAGAAACAGCCACCTTTGTACATGGAGATTTGCATCATAAAAACTGGGTAGAGACAACCAGTGGTTTGGTTTATTTGACAGATTGGGAGACAGCATGTGTGACCGATCGTATGTTGGACGTGGCCTATCTCTTGACCCATTACATTCCACGGAGACAATGGGAGGAATGGTTGCGTTCCTACGGCTATAAGTATAACGGCGCTGTTTTGAAGAAAGTCTACTGGTATGGTCAACTTGGGTACCTCAATCAAATTACCAAACATGTTGAAAGTTACAATTTAGAAGCGGCGAACAGGGAGATTTATATCTTACGGCATTTTCGTCAGCGTTTTTATAAGGAATTATGAGAGTTAGAAATCGAAAAGGAGCGCCAGAACTCCTTGCAAACAATCCTCAATATGTCATCTTAAATCCAGAAGACTGCAAGGGAAGATGGACAGAAATTTTTGGGAACGATAATCCCATTCACGTGGAAGTCGGATCAGGAAAAGGTCGCTTTGTGACGGGTATGGCAGCCCAGAATCCAGATATCAACTATATCGGCATCGATATTCAGTTGACGGTCCTCTCCTATGCCTTGGACCGTGTGCTTGAATCGGGCCTACCTAATATCAAGCTTTTGCAAGTAGATGGCTCTAGTCTGACCAACTATTTTGCACCAGCGGAGATTGACCGCCTCTATCTGAATTTCTCAGATCCTTGGCCTAAAAAACGGCATGAAAAACGCCGCTTGACCTACAAGTCTTTCCTGGATACCTACAAGGAAATCTTGCCAGACAAGGGAGAAATCCACTTCAAGACGGACAACCGTGGCTTGTTTGAGTATAGTCTCGCTAGCTTTTCTCAATATGGTATGGTCCTCAACCAAGTGTGGTTGGATTTGCACGCCAGTGATTACGAAGGCAATGTCATGACCGAGTATGAAGAGAAATTCTCCAAAAAAGGTCAGGTCATCTACCGAGTAGAAGCACAATTTCAATAAAGAATTCATCTAAACGGTGTCAGTAAGCCCATATTTGGTATTACTGCATCGTTTTTCTTTACAATAGAAGAAAAGTGTGTTAGAATAATCAGCAGAAATAGCGAAAGAAAGGGGTTGACGGAAGTCAGCCCTTTCAACGTAAGCCATAAAGGAGGTAGCTATGTCTTCAATTGTTGAGATTGTCACCCGGACCATTGCTCCAGCTATCCAAACTCCCTATGAGCTGGTAGATGTCGAGTATGGAAAAATGGGCGGTGACTATGTCCTGTCGATTTTCATCGATAAGGAAGGCGGGATTAGTTTGCAGGATACGGCAGACTTGTCAGAAATCATCAGTCCCTTGCTGGATACCATTCAGCCAGATCCCTTCCCAGACAAGTATATGCTGGAAGTGACCAGTCCTGGTCTGGAACGTCCGCTCAAAACAGCTGTAGCTGTGGAGCAGGCTGTGGGCAAATACATTCACGTCAAACTCTATCAAGCTATTGATAAGGTTAAGATTTTTGAAGGAAACCTCTTGTCCTTTAATGGTGAGGAGTTGGTCATCGAATACATGGACAAGACCCGTAAGAAAGAAGTCACCATTCCCTATTCTATGGTGGCCAAGGCACGCTTGGCTGTCAAGTTGTAGGACTGTTTAACATCACGTATTTTAAGAAGAAAGGACCTTTTGTCACAAAAGGAAAAAATCATGAGTAAAGAAATGCTAGAAGCCTTCCGCGTACTAGAGGAAGACATGGGGATTAACAAAGAGGATATCATCGAAGCAGTAATGGAATCCCTCCGTTCCGCTTACAAACGCCGTTACGGTCAATCTGAGTCAGCGGCCATTGAATACGATGAGAAAAAAGGAGACTTCCAAGTCTATACAGTCCGTGAAGTTGTGGATGAAGTCTTTGACAGCCGTTTGGAAATCAGCCTCAAAGATGCTTTGGCGATCTCGTCAGCCTACGAGTTGGGTGATAAAATCAAGTTTCCAGAAGCGCCAGCCGAATTTGGCCGTGTGGCAGCCCAGTCTGCCAAACAGACCATTATGGAAAAAATGCGGAAACAAAAGCGTGCGATTACCTACAATACCTACAAGGCCCACGAAAGTGAAATCATGTCTGGTACGGTAGAACGCTTTGACAACCGCTTCATCTACGTCAACTTGGGAACCATCGAGGCTCAGCTGTCCAAGCAAGACCAGATTCCAGGGGAAGTTTTTCAATCACATGATCGTATTGAAGTCTATGTTTACAAGGTAGAGGACAACGGTCGTGGGGTCAACGTTTTTGTTAGCCGTAGCCACCCAGAGATGATCAAACGCCTCATGGAACAAGAAATTCCAGAAGTCTATGACGGAACGGTTGAAATCATGAGCGTGGCTCGTGAAGCTGGCGATCGTACCAAGGTCGCGGTTCGTAGCCACAATCCGAACGTAGATGCTATCGGAACCATCGTCGGTCGTGGTGGCGCAAATATCAAGAAAATCACCAGCAAGTTCCACCCAGCACGCTACGATGCTAAGAATGACCGCATGATTCCAACTGAAGAGAATATCGACGTCATCGAGTGGGTGCCAGATGAGGCCGAGTTCATCTACAACGCCCTTGCTCCTGCAGAAGTAGATCAGGTCATCTTCGACACAGAAGACGGCAAGCACGCAACAGTTGTCGTGCCGGATGACAAGCTTTCCCTTGCTATCGGTCGTCGTGGACAAAACGTTCGCCTAGCGGCTCACTTGACAGGCTTCCGTATCGACATTAAGTCTGCGACCGAGTACGAAGCTATCGAAGCAACATTGTACGGAGATGCAGAGCAGGCAGAATTTGAAGAAGCCGACGCAGCAGAATAGTCTAAGCAGGAGGTAGCCATGGCAAAAGCTAGAAAGATACCTTTACGAAAATCAGTTGTATCAGGAGAAATCATTGACAAACGAGATTTGCTCCGCATCGTGAAAAACAAGGAAGGACAAGTCTTCATTGACCCAACAGGCAAGGCCAACGGCCGCGGAGCCTACATCAAGTTGGACAATGACGAGGCAGCTCTCGCCAAGAAAAAACAGGTCTTTAACCGTTCCTTTAGTATGGAAGTGGCTCCTGAATTTTACGATGAATTGATTGCCTACGTTGACCACAAGGTCAAAAGGAGAGAGCTTGGACTCGAATAAGACACAGAAAATCTTAAACCTATTGGGCTTGGCCCAGCGGGCAGGTCGCCTGATTTCAGGAGAGGACTTGGTCGTTGAAGCTATTCAAAAACAGCAGGCTAAACTGGTTTTTTTGGCAGCAGATGCTGGCCCAAATTTGAGTAAGAAAATAAACGACAAAAGTCACACCTATCAAGTAGAAGTTGTAACCGCGTTTTCAACGCTGGAATTAAGCGGAGCTGTTGGCAAGGCACGAAAAGTCCTTGCAGTAACAGACGCTGGATTTACAAAGAAGATGAGGTCTATTATGGAATAGAACAGGAGGACAAGGCATTGTCTAAGAAGAGATTGAATGAAATTGCCCGAGAACTTGGGCTAACAAGTAAGGAAGTCGTTGCCAAGGCACAGGAGTTAGGCTTTGATGTCAAGAGCCACGCCTCAAGTGTCGACGAAGCAAGTGCTAATCGTATTGCAGTCAGCTTTGGTAAAGGAACAGCAACTAAACCGGAAGCGAAACCAGTAGCTAAGGCAGAGAAGGTTGAACAACCAACGGCACCAGCTCCAACAGAAAAAACAGTAGTCAAAGAAACTGCTAGTGAAGAAAAAGCAGTTGAGGTCAAGGTTGCGACAGAAGCAGCAGACCGCCCAGCTGTTCAACGACCAAAAAGCCGAAATTTCAAAGCAGAGCGGGAAGCGCGTGCCAAGGAGCAAGCAGCCAAGCGAGTACAAGGTCAAGGAGCTGGTCGTCCACAGGATAAGTCAGGGCAAGACCGTCGCGATAACAATCGCCGTGATGACCGCAGAGATAACCGATCAGGAGAGCGCCGTGATTTCAAAGGGCAAGACCGACGCCAAGCTGGAAACGACAGACGTCCGCAGGGACAAAATAATCAATTTGATCGTCAGGACCGCAGTCAAGGAAGCTCGGCACCAAAGGCTAAAATTGACTTCAAGGCCCGGGCAGCAGCTTTAAAAGCAGAACAAAATGCAGAATATGCTCGGACAAGTGAAGAACGCTTCCGCCAGGCACAAGAGGCTAAAAAACAGGCGAAAAAACCGAAAGAGATCAAGTTTGAGGAGCCGGTAGAGGAAGTGAAGCCAGTGGTGAAATCAGCACCAGCTCCAGTTCCAGAAGAACCTGCAAATACTGATACACGTAGAAAAAAACAAGCTCGACCAGATAAAAAGCGTAACTTCAATA
Source organism: Streptococcus suis (assembly GCF_024509525.1). GTDB lineage: Bacteria > Bacillota > Bacilli > Lactobacillales > Streptococcaceae > Streptococcus > Streptococcus suis_AC. Next base: position 258,495 of record NZ_JAMWEM010000001.1, on the reverse strand, counting down.
GTGACGAAGAAGATGGTCCAAGAAAACAACAAAGAAATCGAAATAGTCAAAATCAAGTGAGAAATCAAAGAAATAGTAATTGGAATACCAATAAGAAAAATAAAAAAGGCAAGAACAACCAACCTGCCAAACCTGTCACAGAACGCAAGTTCCACGAATTGCCAACAGAATTTGAATATACTGCAGGCATGACAGTGGCAGAGATTGCCAAACGCATCAAGCGTGAGCCTGCTGAAATCGTGAAGAAACTCTTCCTCATGGGTGTTATGGCCACTCAAAACCAATCTTTGGATGGAGATACCATTGAGCTCCTTATGGTCGATTACGGTATCGAAGCCAAGGAAAAGGTTGAAGTGGACAATGCTGATATCGAACGTTTCTTCGTAGAAGAGGGCTACCTCAATGAAGAGGAAATGGTAGAGCGTCCACCAGTTGTGACCATCATGGGACACGTTGACCATGGTAAGACAACCCTTTTGGATACCCTTCGTAATTCTCGTGTTGCTACTGGGGAAGCTGGTGGTATCACCCAGCATATCGGTGCCTACCAAATTGAGGAAGCTGGCAAGAAGATTACCTTCTTGGATACGCCTGGACACGCGGCCTTCACATCTATGCGTGCTCGTGGTGCATCTGTTACCGACTTGACAATCTTGGTCGTTGCAGCAGATGACGGCGTTATGCCACAGACCATTGAGGCGATCAACCATTCCAAAGCTGCCAACGTTCCAATCATCGTTGCCATTAACAAGATTGATAAGCCAGGTGCCAACCCAGAGCGTGTCATCGGTGAACTGGCTGAACATGGCGTTATCTCAACTGCCTGGGGCGGCGAGTCTGAATTCGTAGAAATTTCTGCTAAGTTCAACCAAAACATTGATGAATTATTGGAAACGGTTCTCCTTGTAGCTGAAATCCAAGAACTGAAGGCAGACCCAACTGTTCGTGCGATTGGTACAGTTATCGAAGCGCATTTGGATAAAGGGAAAGGTGCGGTGGCGACCCTCCTCGTTCAACAAGGGACACTTAATGTTCAAGACCCAATCGTTGTCGGAAATACCTTCGGTCGTGTTCGTGCCATGACCAACGACCTTGGTCGTCGTGTCAAGGTTGCTGGACCTTCTACACCAGTTTCAATCACAGGTTTGAACGAAGCACCGATGGCTGGTGATCATTTCGCGGTCTATGAAGATGAAAAATCTGCGCGTGCAGCTGGTGAAGAGCGTGCCAAACGTGCCCTTCTCAAACAGCGTCAAGCAACTCAACGAGTTAGCCTTGACAACCTCTTTGATACCCTCAAAGCAGGCGAAGTCAAGTCTGTTAACGTCATCATCAAGGCCGATGTACAAGGTTCCGTTGAAGCCCTTGCTTCTTCCCTTCAAAAAATTGAAGTGGAAGGTGTGCGTGTCAACATCGTTCACTCAGCAGTTGGTGCCATCAACGAATCAGATATTACTCTTGCAGAAGCATCGAACGCTCTTGTTATCGGATTTAACGTTCGTCCTACCCCAGAAGCACGCCAGCAGGCAGAGGCAGATGAAGTAGAAGTTCGCCTCCATAGCATCATCTACAAGGTGATTGAGGAAATGGAAGACGCGATGAAAGGGATGTTGGATCCTGAGTACGAAGAAAAAATCATCGGTGAAGCAACCATTCGTGAAACCTTTAAAGTATCCAAAGTCGGCACAATCGGTGGATTCATGGTTATCCGTGGTAAAGTTACCCGTGATTCAAGCGTCCGTGTCATCCGTGACGGCGTTGTAGTCTTTGACGGTCAACTGGCAAGCTTGAAACGTTACAAGGACGATGTCAAGGAAGTCGGCAATGCCCAAGAAGGTGGTTTGATGATTGAGAACTACAACGATATCCGTGTAGATGATACCATCGAAGCCTACATCATGGAAGAAATTAAAAAGTAATACTTTTCAACTATTCAGAAGGCCTGGTGGGTGAAAATCTCCCTTGTGGGTTGTCAGTCTGCTCTCTTAAAATTAGAAAGGAGCAGGTTCGACCTGGGCCTTCGTCTTAAGCAAATGTCAAGCTGAGGAAACTCAGCTTTTCTATCATGTAAGAAAGGAAAAAATATGGCGAATCATTTTCGTACAGACCGTGTGGGTATGGAAATCAAACGCGAAGTCAATGAGATTTTGCAGAAGAAGGTCCGTGACCCCCGTGTGCAAGGAGTGACCATTACAGATGTCCAAATGGTCGGTGATTTGTCAGTGGCTAAGGTCTATTACTCTATTATGAGTGACCTGGCTTCTGACAATCAAAAAGCTCAAACAGGTCTGGAAAAAGCAACAGGAACCATCAAGAGAGAGCTTGGTCGCAAGTTGACCCTCTACAAAATTCCTGATTTAGTCTTTGAAAAAGACCAGTCCATTGAATATGGCAATAAAATTGATCAAATGCTGCGTGCCTTGGATCAGAAATAGGAAAAACCGGAGAAATCTGGTTTTTTATTTTAATTAAAATTTACAGACAATTCAAAGAATGGTATAATAGGATCTAGTTTGACACACATCAGTGTGATGATAAAATGAAAAAATAGGTGAACTATGGCACAAGAACAGGAGAAAATCTCCAGAGAAAAGAAAAAAGCCCTCTTGAAGCGGCTCAAAGAACGCATCAAGCCCAAGATGAAGCTGGTCTATTTGGCGGCCTTTCTATCCTGGGTGCAATTTTTGATGCGGATTATTTCCTTCTACCTGATTGCTAAGGGTTTTGTGACCTACTATGAGGGCGGACAGGTTGATCTGGGACGCTTTGTCCTCATCTTGCTGGGTCTCAATGCCTTTGGCTATGGTGTGGCCTTGATTGCCAAGCGTTTGCAGGGCTTGGGTTCCCAGTTTGCACGGGATTCGCTCAAGCAGTCCTTCTTTGGGGCACTTTTGGCCAAGGACGGTCAGTTTGAGTCAAAAGCGACAGCAGCGGATGTCTTTAACATCGCTTCGCAGGGGATTGATAGTCTGGATACTTATTATTCCTACTACATGGCTTCTTCCTTGCGGACCCAGTTCAACTGTGCAACTGTTCTTTTGCTGGTTTTTCTGATTTTCCCGCTGGGTGCGGTTATTTTCATCTTGGCCTTGCCTCTAATTCCCATTTCCATTATCGCCATGCAGAAGCGGTCCAAGCGGATCATGAATCGCTACTGGGGATCCTACATGGATGTGGGCAATCTTTTCCTGGACGATCTCAAGGGGCTTAATACGCTCTATTCCTATCAGGCGGATGCGACCTATGAGAAGACTTTCAATGAACAGGCGGAGGACTTCCGCGATGCGACCATGGAGCTACTCAGCTTTCAGCTGCAAGCGGTGGGCTACATGGATGCGGTCATGTATCTAGGGATTGGCTTGTCTGGTTTTGTGGCGGTCAATAGCTTAGCGGCAGGCAATCTCTCCCTCTTTAGTATGCTCTTCTTTGTCCTCATTGCGACGGAGTTTTTTGCACCCATACGGGAGCAGGGCTACGGTATGCACTTGGTGATGATGAATACCAAGATGGCGGATCGCATTTTTGGTTTCTTGGACAGCATGACAGCGGAGCAGGAAATCGATTCTGTCCATGTGCCTGCTTTTGACAGTCTAAAACTAGAAAATCTAGCCTTTGCCTACGGAGAAAATCCGGTCTTGAAAGATATTTCCATGACCATGACAGCTGGAAAGGTCTATGCCTTGGCGGGCGAGTCAGGGCAGGGGAAAACGACTTTGGCGCAGCTGTTCTTGGGACGCTTGCGGGCGGATAAGGGAGCTATTTACTTGGGTGAGCAGGAGATTTCGACTGTTAGCCAGTTGTCTCTGAATGAGCAGGTCCTCTATGTATCGGGCCAGTCAACCCTACTCAACCAGTCTATCTATGATAACTTGCGGATGGCTTGTGACTGGTCCAAGGAGGACATCTTGGCTTGGGCAGATCAGCATGGGGTCTTGCGGTTTGTCAAGAATTTGCCAGACGGTTTGGATACGATTGTGGGTGATGACGGTGCTTTCTTGTCGCCTGGTCAACGCCAGCAGGTTATCTGTGCCCGTGCGGTCTTGGCCAAACGCTCGCTCTATATCTTTGACGAGGTGACCTCCAGCGTTGATCAGGACAATGAAGGTTTGATTTACGACCTCATTAACTTGGTGGCCAAGGATGCGATTGTTATTATTATTACACATAAGATGAAGCAGGTGGAGCAGGCAGATGATATTCTCTTCTTGTCTGCAGAGGGGGCTGTGACAGGCAATCATGCTACGCTTTATCAGACTAGCTCGTTCTATCGTCAGCTGGTCGATCAACAAAGAGAATTGGAGGAAGCGGTTTATGGATAAGAAAGAAATGCCAACAAGTGTGCTGATTCCGAGACTCTTGCAGTCCATGAAACACCTCTTACCACGGATTGCGGTGGCGGTTTGCTTTGCAGTCTTGGGACAGGTGGTGACCATTGCTATTCCAGTCATCTTGGTCTATCTGGCTTTTGATGCCCTTACTGGCAATCCTGCTCCGCTATGGACCTTGGGAATCCTCATTCTCCTATCTCTTTTACGTGGTGCCTTCCGTTATGGAGAGCACTACTTTGGTCACTATGTGGCCTTTCATACGTTGGTGGCTTACCGTCGCTTGATTTTCGCAAAATTGCGGGCCTTGGCTCCTGGAAAATTGGATCGACAGGACAGCGGTAGCCTGCTTAAGATGATTGGGGAGGACATTGAGGCCTTGGAGGTTTTCTTTGCCCATACCATTGCCCCGATTTGTACAGGGATTTTGGTGGCTCTTGGTTTGACGGTCTATTTTGGTCTATCCAGCTGGGGGTTGGCTTTGCCGGCTCTGGTGACCTATGCTCTGTTGGCTATTGCTATTCCAAATCAGTTTGCCCAGCAGCTGCAGCCCTTGCTCAAGGAGCAAAATGCCAGCCGCAAGGGTTATGTGTCCTACTTTATTGAAAGTCTCAAGAGCATGAAGGACCTGATGCAGTTCCAGCAGACAGATGCTCGTTTTGCCAAGCTGACGAACAAAAGTCAAGAGGTCAATGGTCAGGAGCGAAAGGTTGCCCAGACCAACTTTATGCAGTATGCTGTTTCCTTTTTGGTGGTTGGTTTGTCTATCATGGGCTTTGCCTGGCTGTCCTTCGATTTGGTGGGTAGTCAGAGTTTGGATTTAGCGACTGGTGTGGCTCTGCTGGTTTCTTTCACTAGCTCCTTCGCTCCCTTCTTGGAGCTCAGCCGTCTGCCGCTTGGTTTCAAGCGGGCTATGAATGCTGGTCGCAATATCTATGCTCTTTTGGATGAAAAAGAAGCGGAGCGAACAGGTGAGCTTGTTGAGGTCAGTGTGAAAGATATTGTAATTGAGCAACTAGACTTCGACTATGATGACCGGGAAACAGGACTTTATCGCAACCTGTCTGTTCAGTTTGAACAGGGTGGTATTATTGGCTTGGTTGGTGAGTCCGGTGCAGGAAAATCCACCTTAATGAAATTAATCATGCGGTGGTATGATTGGCAGCAAGGCCAAATCCGCCTGTCTGGCTTGGATAGTCGGCAGGTAGATAAGGCACATTTGCAGGGCTCCTTTGCCTATGTACCACAGGTGCCACAAATCTTCCGCCAGACCATTCGTGAAAATCTTGTCTTGGGTCGGACAGATGTGTCGGACGAAACCATCATGGACTTGGCAGATAAATGCCACATGAAAGAACGGATTTTGGCAGCACCGCAGGGCTTGGATACGCTTGTGGAGGCCAGTGATTTTTCAGCAGGAGAGGGGCAACGCTTGGAACTCATGCGGGCCTTGCTCAAAAATGCGGACTGCTATATCTTTGATGAGCCAACTAGTAACCTAGATTCGCTCAATGAAGCCCGCTTTATCCAACTGGTTAAGGAACACTGTCAGGGTATGGTCTTCTTGATTTCCCATAGAAGTTCGACCATGGCCTGTGCGGATACCATTTTCCACTTGGAGAATGGAAATTTACAAAAGGAACGATAAATGAAACAATTAAAAATCAAGGACCTCATGGTGACGGGGGCTTTTGCTGGTTTGTATTTTCTGTGTGTGGGTCTGGGGACCTTGCTCGGTGTCTTTTTTGACCGGTCTGGCAATATGATGTATGCTCCAGCTTTTGCAGCCCTCTTGGCTGGTCCAGTCTATATGCTCTTGATTGCCAAGGTTGGCAAGTTTGGCTCCATTAGTTTGGTTGGTGCGGTCATGGCCTGCTTCTTTTTCCTGTCAGGCTATCTAACAGCGGCCTTTCTGCCTAGCTTGACCTTTGGTCTGCTAGGAGATTGGGTGGCCAAGCTCGGTGCTTATAAGAACAAATGGAGCAACCTCCTCAGCTTTGTGGTCTTCTCTTTTGGTAATCTGGGGCCCATTATCCTCATGTGGCTCATGCGGGATGCCTATGAAGCTAGTCTATTGGCTCGTGGTAAATCAGCAGAGTATGTGGCCCGTGTCTTGTTGGACTTTACACCTGCTAATGTCCTCTGGTTATCCTTTACCATTATCCTGGCAGCTAGTCTGAGTGGCCTTTTTGGACAATACATGGTCAAACGCTATTTTGACCGTTCAGGTTTGGTCGGATGAAACTCGATGCACGCAGTAAAATTCTCTTGGTCGTCTTCACCAGTTTTACCTATGGTATGCGGCTGAGCGGACTGGAAAATGCAGTCTTGGTCTCTGGACTGAGCCTGCTTTTCTGGTTTTCTGGTAAGCCTAGGATGACGGTTGTCGGACTTCTTGGCTACGGATTCTTTTTAGGACTATCCTATTGGTCAATCCTTCCAGCTTGGTTGACACACTTGTTTGTTGTGATAGGCTACATTTGGCCACCACTTCTGGCAGGGCATTTGCTTCTTATGACTACCAGCAGCTATGACCTTATTCATGGCCTGCGGAAATGGCGGTTGCCAGAAGCCTTCCTCTTAACCTTGGGTGTCATGTTTCGCTTTTTGCCAGCCATTAAGTCGGACGCCAGACATATTCAGGCTTCCCTGAAGGTCAGAGGGATTTTTCTCAGTAAATGGGCCTTGTTTGTTCAACCGCTACGCTACATGGAATATTTTTTGGTCCCCCTCATGCTCTCTCTCTTGGCAACTGCCCAAGATTTGACGGTGGCGACCTTGACCAAGGGGATGGCTATGGATGGACGTCCCAGTGAATTTGTCAAGTCGCGTTGGACTTGGCTAGATTGGAGTCTCTGCCTATGTTGTCTGCTTTTTCTTCTATGGACACGACTATCAGGATAAAAAATCTTCAAGTGACCTATGCAGGTGCGGACAAGCCAGCTTTGCAGATTGCGGACTTGACCATTCCAGCTGGGCAATGTGTGGTCCTTTGTGGTCCTAGCGGCTCTGGTAAGTCTAGTCTACTCAAGTTGCTCAATGGTCTGATTCCAGAATATTATCCTGCCCAGGTTCAAGGGCAAGTGCAGATTGGTGGGCAGGACATCAGACAAGCCAGCGTGGAGGACCTGTCCTATCAGGTCGCCTCAGTCTTCCAAAATCCCGCCACCCAGTTTTTTCATACCCAAGTCCTGCATGAGCTGGTCTTTCCCTGTGAAAATCAGGGGCTTTCTTCGGAGGAGATTGCAGGTCGCTTGGAGGAGGTCAATCGTCTTTTTCAGTTGGAAGCCTTCTATGACCAGCCCATTTTTCAGCTGTCAGGTGGTCAGAAGCAGTTGATCGCTCTGGCAACGGCGACCATGCAGGGCAGTCCCATCTTGCTCTTGGACGAGCCAACGGCCAATCTGGACCAGGAGGCTGTTCACAAGGTCCAGGAAGCTCTGTACAAGCTCAAACAAGAAGGCAAGACCATTATCATCGCCGAGCACCTCTTGGCCTATCTGAGCGACTTGGCAGACCGCTACCTCTACTTTCAGGAGGGGCAGCTGGTGGCGGATTATCCAGCTAGCGACTTCCTCCATCGGACAGAGGAGTGCCGTCAGGACATGGGTTTGCGGTGCTACGATGCGGAGCCTTATCGGCAGGCAATAGCAGAGCAGGCCAGTCAGTTTGTGTCTGACCAAGAAGGCTTGTCTGTTTCTAACTTATCAGTTAGTCCAGCTGGCAAATTTCTCTATCAGGTAGAGCAGCTCTGTCTGGCACCAGGGCAGGTAGTGGGTCTAGTTGGCCCAAATGGGTCAGGTAAGACTAGTCTAGCTCGTTACCTAGTTGGCTTAGAAGAAGACAAGGCCAGTCAGATTAGTTGGCAGGGACAGACCTTATCTCCTCGGCAACGTTTAGAAAAAATCAGCTTTGTCATGCAGGATGTCCACCTACAACTCTTTGCCGAAACGGTTCGTAGAGAGCTTATTTTGGGGCAAAAAGATAAGACAATCGATGCGGATTTGGTCAGCCGTTTTCGTTTGGAAGACTTGCTGGACAGGCATCCAGTCAGCCTGTCAGGTGGTGAGCAACAACGCTTGATGATTGTAGCCAGCTTATTGGCGGATAAGGATATCCTCATCTTTGACGAGCCTTCTAGTGGATTGGATCTGGCTCAGATGAAGGAACTGGCTAAGGCTCTGGCCTTTTTAAAGACAGAAAAGAAGCTAGTCCTTCTTATCTCGCACGATGAGGAGCTCTTGGCGACGGTCTGTGATAAAATCATCGATATAGAATATGTGAAAACTGTCTGAGGGCAGTTTTTTATTTAAGGTTTCTTTTGGTTATCTTTAACCTTTCTTTTAGGAAGGACCTGTAAACTAAGAGCATACAAGGGAGGCCGAAAGCCTCCCCTGATAGAGAAAGAGGTAAAATTAATGAAAATATCTAAACCTATGAAAAAATGGCTTTACTCAACCATTACCTTATTCAGCATCAGTGTACTGGCGGCTTGTTCGACAACTTCAAGTGCAACTAGTAACTCTTCATCTGCAACAACTTCATCGTCTGTTGTAACAATTAGCAGCGCTTCAACAACTGATACAAGTTCTTCCATCGATTGGTCAGCACTTCCAACGACAGAAGTAACACTATCAAATGATGGTTTAAAAATTACTGAGGGTGGTACCTACATCTTGACAGGTTCAACAACTGCAGGTGTGACGGTTGAGACAGATGCTAATGTTCGTATCATTTTGGCAGGTGCAACTATCTCAAGTTCAGATACGGCAGCAATCAACGTAATTTCAGCAGATAATGTCGAAATCGAATTGCAAGACGGTACTGAAAATACGGTGAAAGATTCAAGCAACCACTCAGATACCAATATTGAAGGGGCTATCCACGTGGAAGCTGATCTGACCATTACTGGTAATGGTAGCTTGACTGTTGAAGGCAACTTCCAAGACGGCATCGTATCGACAGATGACCTTGTCGTGAATTCAGGAAACATTATCGTCACTGCAGTGGATGATGGTATCCGTGGTAAGGATTCATTGACAATCAATGGTGGTACAATCAATGTAACCGCAGGTGGTGACGGTATCAAGTCAACCAACGATACAGATACGACCAAAGGTTATACAACCATCACAGGTGGTGACATTACTGTTAGAGCGGGTGACGATGCCATTAAGGCTGAGACAAGCTTGATCATTGACGGCGGTACTATTACTGTTCCAGAATCAGTAGAAGCCTTGGAAGGAACTAATATCACTATCAACGGTGGTACAATTGATGTCTATGGTTCAGATGATGCCATCAACGCGGCAAGTACAACGTCATCAGAAATCTTCATCAAGGTAACTGGTGGTGACTTGAAAGTTGCGGTTGGTAGTGGGGATACAGATGCTTTTGATGCCAATGGTAATCTCTACATTTCTGGGGGGACTATTGCTGTAACAGCTCAATCTGCTTTTGACTTCGACGGAACTGCTGAATTGACAGGAGGTACTGTGACAGTTAACGGTGAACAAATTACTCAAATCGTCGCAACAGGACCAGGTGCTGGTGGCCGCGGTGGTGGCTGGTAAGAAATAAAATAAGACTTGAGCCCAGCTCAAGTCTTATTTGTTCGGTCCATATTAGGTAGGTTAAGTTTGTATTTAATCACCAAGAGGCGAAGGAGGAGGAAAAAGGCAAAGCAGACAATGAAGCTTGGGATGCGAGCAAAATGGAGTTGGACAACCAAGATGTGATAGGCCAAGCCTGCAAAAAATGCCAGCAGGGCATAAACATCTTCCTTGAGAACAGAAGGAGTTTCGTTGACCAACAAGTCGCGGAGGATTCCCCTGCCCACCCCAGTCAGACTAGCCAAAATACCAGTCGCCATACTGTTTAAATGGGATTCGATACCAGCACTGGCACCCAAGAGAGCAAATATGACCAGGCCGATAGCATCAAAGGTCAGATTGACCTTGCTTAAATAGCGATAGAGCTGTTTGTCACGGGGATTGTCCTGCTTTTTACTAATGACAATCACATACATCATAAGAGCTACGCCGATTGACAGATAAATAGACGAAGGATCTATTAAGGCGGTCGGAATCTTTGTCAGCATGGTGTCCCGAATCATTCCTCCACCAACTGCCGTGATAATAGCTAGTAGGCTGATACCGAAAATATCCAGCCTCTTCTTGAAGCCCTTAATCACACCCGATACGGCAAAGGCAATGGTGCCAATGTAATTACAAATCAGTAGAAAAAAATCAAAATCCATGTCCACCTCCAGGTTTCATCATAGCACAAAATGATGGTGCTTTCAACACCAAAAAGTTTGTGAATAATCGATCAATATTGTGACAGGCGGGGATTTTTAAATTGTGAAAAAATGCACTAAAAGCAATAGATTAGGCTGTTTTAGATGTAGGAAAGAAAACGGTTCAATTATTTGCCATTTGTGAAATATTGGTCTATCATATAGCAGAACGAGAAAACCTTTGGAGGAAATTATGGTATCTATCTCAAAAGAACAACACTTGGATATGTTCCTAAAAATGCAACAGATTCGTGATGTTGATATGAAATTAAACAAATTGGTACGTCGTGGCTTTGTGCAAGGTATGACTCATTTCTCAGTTGGTGAAGAAGCGGCAGCTGTTGGACCAATCGCTGGTTTGACAGACCAAGACATCATCTTCTCACACCACCGTGGTCACGGTCACGTTATCGCAAAAGGTATTGACATCAACGGTATGATGGCTGAGCTTGCTGGTAAGGCAACTGGTACTTCAAAAGGCCGTGGTGGTTCGATGCACTTGGCAAACGTGGAAAAAGGGAACTTTGGTTCAAACGGTATCGTAGGTGGTGGTTATGCCCTTGCGGTGGGTGCGGCCCTTACGCAACAATACCTCGGTACAGATAACATTGTTATCGCCTTCTCAGGTGATTCAGCTACTAACGAAGGTTCCTTCCATGAGTCAATGAACTTGGCAGCTGTTTGGAATTTGCCAGTTATCTTCTTTATCACTAACAACCGTTACGGTATTTCAACTGACATTTCTTATTCTACTAAGATTCCTCACCTCTACCAACGTGCAGCAGCATACGGTATTCCAGGTCATTATGTTGAGGATGGTAACGACGTTATTGCCGTTTATGAAAAAATGCAAGAAGTCATCGAGTACGTTCGTGCAGGTAACGGTCCAGCTATGGTCGAAGTTGAATCATACCGCTGGTTTGGACACTCAACTGCCGACGCAGGTGTTTACCGTACCAAAGAAGAAGTCAACGAGTGGAAAGCAAAAGACCCACTTAAGAAATACCGCAAATACTTGACAGAGAACAAGATTGCGACTGACGAAGAATTGGACGCTATTGAAGCACAAGTAGCAGAACAAGTAGAAGCATCTGTGAAATTCGCACAAGAAAGCCCAGATCCAGACATCTCAGTAGCGTATGAGGATGTGTTTGTAGACTAAGTTGTGAGGTCGTCTAAAAAACGACTGAAAAATAGGGAACTGACACAGTGTGCTTGCACACAAGGAAGTTCGCACCTAAAGGTAGCCACATCCGTAATTCAGCTGAAGCTGAAACGGTTGCGTCTCTTTTTTCCGAGTTTTTAGACCGAACATGATTGTAACGTAAGAAGTTTGACTAAGCTCTAAAGAAGCAAGTCAAACTAGGGTAGCTCGAGCAGCTATGACGTTTGATTACAATGAAGTAATTGATTAGTTTTCTACATTTTACTTGTTACAGTAAAGATAAATTGATATAAATTAGGAGTAAAAAATGGCTGAAACAAAAGTAATGGCCTTGCGTGAAGCGATTAACTTGGCTCAAAGCGAAGAAATGCGTAAGGATGAAAAAGTATTCTTGATGGGTGAAGATGTCGGTATCTACGGCGGTGACTTCGGTACATCTGTTGGTATGTTGGACGAGTTTGGTCCAAAACGTGTTCGCGACACGCCTATCTCTGAGGCTGCAATCGCTGGTTCTGCGGTTGGTGCAGCTCAAACTGGCCTTCGTCCAATCGTTGACTTGACTTTCATGGACTTCGTAACCATCGCCCTTGATGCGATTGTTAACCAAGCTGCGAAAACCAACTACATGTTTGGTGGTGGTTTGAAAACACCTGTAACCTTCCGTGTGGCTTCAGGTTCTGGTATCGGTTCAGCAGCACAGCACTCACAATCTCTTGAAGCTTGGTTGACCCACATTCCAGGTATCAAGGTTGTCGCACCAGGTACAGCTAACGATGCAAAAGGTCTTTTGAAATCATCTATCCTTGACAACAACCCAGTTATCTTCTTGGAACCAAAAGCTCTTTACGGTAAAAAAGAAGAAGTAAACTTGGATCCAGATTTCTACATTCCACTTGGTAAGGGTGAAATCAAACGTGAAGGTACTGATGTAACTATCATTTCATACGGTCGCATGTTGGAACGTGCCTTGAAAGCAGCTGAAGAAGTGGCTGCAGAAGGTATCAGCGTAGAAGTGGTTGACCCACGTACCCTTATCCCATTGGATAAAGAATTGATCATCGAATCTGTGAAGAAAACTGGTAAGGTTATCTTGGTCAACGATGCTTATAAAACAGGTGGTTTCATCGGTGAAATCGCATCGATCATCACAGAAAGCGAAGCCTTTGACTACTTGGATGCACCAATCATCCGTATCGCTTCAGACGATGTACCAGTTCCTTACGCAAACATTCTTGAAAATGCAGTATTGCCAAACGTAGAGAAAATCAAAGCGGCAATCTACAAGCAAGTAAACAAGGGTTAATCTTATCGTTATCCGCTTATCTTTTCTGGCTGTGTTGATTTGGCTTGCCTAACGTCAGTTATGCCTGCACTAAATCGCCTTGTCAGAAAAGCAATCGGAAAGACGATAACCCTAAAATGCTAGAAATAAAATATTCTAGCATGACTAAGAATGCTTGGGAAAGAATTGAGCCGCTTCGATGAGCGAAGTCTGGTTTGGTTCTTGACAAGGTAAGAAACTGAAAGAAAGGAATTGAACCCGTCCGGAAGACTAGGAGAAAAGATAAATCGCTAAGAAAATATGGATTTTCTATGATTTCCTAAGCTCCTTCGTTTTCTGTTCGGACTTGGTATCTTAAAAATGGCTATTGAAATCATTATGCCTAAGCTCGGTGTGGACATGCAAGAAGGTGAAATCATCGAGTGGAAAAAACAAGAGGGCGATTTTGTCAACGAAGGCGACGTCATCTTGGAAATGATGTCTGACAAGACTAGCATGGAGCTGGAAGCAGAAGAGTCAGGCGTCCTATTAAAAATTGTTCACGGAAACGGTGCTACCGTTCCTGTAACAGAAGTCATTGCCTACATCGGTGCAGAAGGTGAAACGGTTGAGGCTGGAGCGTCAGCTACTCCAGTTGCTCCTGCAGCAGCTATCGAAGAAGTGCCTGCAGGTCGCACGCCTGTTATCGTTGCTCCAGCAGTGGCGGCTAAGCCACAAGGTGGCGGCAAGGTACGTGCTACTCCAGCAGCGCGTAAGTTGGCGCGTGAGCTTGGTATTGACTTGGGACTTGTGCCAGGAACTGGTGCAAATGGCCGAGTCCACAAGGCTGACGTTGAAGACTTCAAGGGAGCAGCTCCAAAAGCAACTCCGCTTGCAGCCCGTATTGCAGCAGACCAAGGTGTTGACCTGTCAACTCTTACAGGTTCAGGTGTCAATGGCAAGATTGTTAAGGACGATGTTTTGGCAGTACTTGCTCCTGCAGCTGTAGAAACTGCTGCTCCAGCACCGAAAGCTGAAGAAAAACCAGCTAAAGAATTGCCAGAAGGTGTTGAAATCATCAAGATGAGCCCAATGCGTAAGGCGATTTCAAAAGGTATGGTCAACTCTTACTTGACGGCTCCGACATTTACACTTAACTACGATATTGACATGACCAACCTCATGGCACTGCGTAAGCAGGTTCTTGAGCCAATCATGAACAAGACTGGTTTGAAAGTGACCTTCACAGACTTGATTGGTCTAGCGGTAACGCGTACCTTGATGAAGGAAGAACACCGTTACCTCAATGCGTCATTGATTAATGATGCACAGGAAATCGAGTTGCACAAGTTTGTCAACCTTGGTATCGCGGTAGGTTTGGATGAAGGCTTGGTGGTGCCAGTTGTTCATGGTGCAGATAAGATGAGCTTGTCCGACTTCGTGGTAGCTTCAAAAGATGTCATCAAGAAAGCACAATCTGGTAAGTTGAAGGGGGCTGAAATGTCAGGCTCAACCTTCTCTATCACCAACTTGGGTATGTTTGGTACCAAAACCTTTAACCCAATTATCAACCAACCAAACTCAGCAATTCTTGGTGTTGCAGCAACGGTTCAAACACCAGTTGTTATTGACGGTGAAATCAAAATCCGTCCAATCATGGCACTCTGCTTGACCATTGACCACCGTATCGTTGACGGTATGAATGGTGCTAAGTTCATGGTTGACTTGAAAAACTTGCTGGAAAACCCATTGGAATTGTTGATTTAAGATAAGATGCAAAAGGCGTTAAGAAAACCGTATGAAAATAGGAAATCAACGATGTGCCTTGAGGCACGAGGCGATTTATCTTTTTCAATAGGTTTTTAGCCTGTGCTCAATTTGGTAAAGTGAAAAAATAAAGAAAGGATATAGGACGAGTTCGTGACATTTGAACACGAACTAAATGCTTCGGAATTTAGATAGTCCGCCTTGGATGCAAGCATCCTATGTTGGACTCCTAAAATTCTGTCGCATTTGACGTTCTTTGTATCATAACTATGGCAATCGAAATTATTATGCCGAAACTTGGTGTAGATATGCAAGAAGGCGAAATCATCGAGTGGAAAAAACAAGAGGGTGATTTTGTCAACGAAGGCGATGTTATCTTGGAGATGATGTCAGACAAGACAAGCATGGAATTGGAAGCGGAAGAATCAGGTGTTCTTTTGAAAATCGTTCACGGTAACGGTGCAACTGTTCCTGTAACTGAAGTCATTGCTTACCTTGGTGCAGAAGGCGAATCAGTTGAAGTTGGTAGCGCACCTGCTCCAGCTGAGGTTGCTCAAGCAACTGCTGACTTGAAAGCAGCTGGTTTGGAAGTGCCTGCCGCACCTGCAGCAGCTCCACAAGCTCCTAAGGCTGAATTGGCAGCTGACGAGTACGACATGGTTGTTGTCGGTGGTGGCCCTGCTGGTTACTATGCAGCTATTCGTGGTGCTCAATTGGGCGGTAAAATCGCTATCGTTGAGAAATCAGAATTTGGCGGTACCTGCTTGAACAAGGGTTGTATCCCAACTAAGACTTACCTCAAAAACGCTGAAATCCTTGACGGCTTGAAGATTGCGGCTGAGCGTGGTATCAACCTTGCTTCAACAAACTACACCGTTGATATGGACAAGACAGTTGACTTCAAGAACAAGGTTGTGAAGACCTTGACAGGCGGTGTAGCGGGTCTCTTGAAAGCTAACAAGGTGACCATCTTCAACGGCCTTGGTCAAGTAAACCCTGACAAGACTGTTGTTATCGGCGACAAGGTTATCAAAGGTCGCAGCATCGTACTTGCAACAGGTTCGAAAGTATCCCGCATCAACATCCCAGGTATTGATTCTAAGCTGGTATTGACTTCTGATGATATTCTTGACTTGCGTGAAATTCCTAAGACACTCACTGTTATGGGTGGTGGCGTAGTCGGTGTGGAACTTGGTTTGGTTTACGCATCATACGGCACAGAAGTAACAGTTGTTGAAATGGCTGACCGAATCATTCCAGGTATGGATCGTGAAGTGTCTGTTGAATTGCAAAAAGTCCTTTCTAAGAAAGGCATGAAATTCTTGACATCTGTTGGTGTATCTGAAATCGTTGAAGCCAACAACCAATTGACAATCAAGTTGAACGACGGCTCAGAAATTGTTTCTGAAAAAGCCCTTCTTTCAATCGGACGTGTACCACAATTGGCTGGTCTTGAGAATCTGAACCTTGAATTGGACCGCGGTCGTATCAAGGTCAACGAGTACCAAGAAACTTCTATCCCAGGTATCTACGCACCAGGTGATGTCAACGGTACCAAGATGTTGGCACACGCTGCTTACCGTATGGGTGAAGTGGCGGCTGAAAATGCCATCCACGGTAACCACCACAAGGCTAAATTGGACTTCACACCAGCAGCGGTTTACACACACCCAGAAATCGCTATGGTTGGTTTGACAGAAGACCAGGCTATCGAGAAATACGGTAAAGAAAACATCCTTATTGGTCGCAACAGCTTCACTGGTAACGGTCGTGCCATCGCTTCTAACGAAGCACATGGTTTCGTAAAAGTTATTGCTGATAAGAAATACCATGAAATCCTTGGTGTTCACATTATCGGTCCAGTTGCAGCTGAAATGATCAACGAAGCGGCAACCATCATGGAATCTGAGTTGACAGTTGACGATGTGGCAGCATCAATCCACGGTCACCCAACCTTCTCAGAGGTTATGTATGAAGCTTTCCTTGACGTGCTTGGTGTGGCGATTCACAACCCACCAAAACGTAAATAATAGCATTCAGTTTATCTTTTATTACTTCGTTAACTCGATTTGCCGTACTCTAGTACAGCCTGCATCTCGTTGCCTAGTACTAAAAGCAAACTGAAATGCTAACATCTAAAAGAAAGTCCATATGGCTTTCTTTTTTGTATGTTCATAGTATAGTATTAGTCTATCGCAGTTTAGGACTGTTATTTGATAGAAAAACAGACTATACTTGTAGTAGAAAAATAGTAAGGAGAATATAGTGTGCGCAAGATAATTTTTTTAGATGTGGATGGAACCTTGGTAGACTATCATAATCGGATTCCAGAATCTGCCATTCGTGCTATTCGACAGGCCAGAGAAAATGGACACCTGGTCTATGTTTGTACTGGTAGGAGTCGAGCTGAAATGCAGCCAGAATTGTGGGAAATTGGCTTGGACGGAATGATTGGTGGTAACGGCTCTTATGTCGAGCATCAAGGTCAGGTCATCATGCACCAGCTTCTATCAGAAGAGGATAGCAGAGCGATTGTGGATTGGCTCCATGAACGCGGCTTGGAATTTTACCTGGAAAGCAACAACGGTCTTTTTGCCAGTGAGAATTTCCGTGAACGTGCTCGTGAAACCCTGCGGATTTATTCCATGAATAAAGGAAAAACAGCAGAAGAAGTGGCCGATCAGGAAGTAGAAGACGTTATTCATGGAATGATTTTTGATGGTCAACTCTACCGCAATGACCTTAACAAAGTCAGTTTCGTTCTCGATTCCTACCAGGACCACTTGGATTCCAAGCAAGCCTTTCCGCACCTGGTCGCAAACACCTGGGGAGGTCGCGGAGAGTCAGCTCTCTTTGGTGACTTGGGGGTGAAAGACATCGACAAGGCCCATGCCATTTCTGTATTGCTAGACCATTTGGGTGCTAGTCAGGCCGACACCATCGCCTTTGGAGACGCTAAGATTGATATTTCCATGCTGGACTATTGTGCTGTTGGGGTGGCTATGGGCAATGGCGGAGCGGAAATCTTGGCTATGGCAGATATGATAACAGACGATGTAGAAGAAGACGGCCTCTACAATGCCTTTGAAAAGTTGGGACTACTTAAACAGTATCCCTCAGAATAAATTATTGAACCTCTTGCAAAAACGCTTACAATCTGATAAGATAAGTGTAGGATTGTTACTGATAAGCAGGCAAAACCTAAGCAGATAGTAAAGGGTCTGGGAACAGCCTTATTTGCTATATGCTTGGGTTCTTTTTTATCAGTCGAGTAAATAGGCGGTGAATAGGAATGCAGATCGATAAAGTCTATAATAATAACGTTGTTCAAGTGATTGATGATCAAGGAAGTGAACTGATTGTCATGGGAAAGGGACTAGGTTTTCAAAAGAAGGCTGGTGAACAAGTAGATGTCAGCAAGATTGAAAAGACCTTTGTCCTGCAAAATGACAACCAGTTACAAGACCTAGCCAATCTCTATTTAACCATGCAAGCGGATGAACTAGAGGTGGTGAACAGGATTATTGGTCTGGCAGAAGAAGTGTTGGAGATACAATTTGACCTATCCCTTTATGTTGCCCTAGGGGATCACCTTAACTTTGTTTTCCAGCGGAGCCGTGAAGGATTAGCCTTGGAAAATCCACTGTCTTGGGAAATCCGTAAATTTTACCCCAAGGAATACCAGATTGGTTTGCGGTCTCTTGATTTAGTCAAAGAAAAATTAGGTTTGGAATTGGAGGTGGCGGAAGCTTCTTCCATTGCCCTCCACCTGATCAATGCTCAGAAGAACGGTGCTTTTGGTAAGGAAACCCAAACCATTAGTAAAATCGTGACTCAGATTTTAGACATTGTTCGCTTGTATTTTGGTAGTGTGACCTATGAGGAGGATACTAGCTACCACCGCTTTGTAACGCACGTCCAGTATTTTGCACAACGGGTGGCAAATGGTGTGGTAGAAGGAGTCAATGATGCCTTTCTCTATGAGCAGGTCAAGGCTAATTATCCAGATGCCTTTGCTTGTACACAGAAGATTCAGCAATATATTGCTCAGGTCCATCAATTTGAGATGTCAAAAGATGAACAAGTCTATTTGACCATCCATATCCAGCGCTTAAAAACGAGTTAGAAAAAAATCAAAAAAACTTCAGAAAACGCTTGCAAAATCATTTGCAATGTGTTATCATAAATTCATCAAAAGGATTGTTACTGGTAAGCAGGCAAAACCTAAATAGTTACAAGATAGTATTTTTCAGTGTAGGCTGATAGATGCTGTTTGGTAATTATTTAGGTTTTTCTGTTTTTCCAGAAAAGAAAGGAGCCGAAAAATGGCTAAGGATTATACAGATTTAGCTACAGATATTGTAGCTCATGTTGGTGGAAAAGAAAACATCAGCAGTTTGAAACACTGCGTGACTCGTCTTCGTTTTGGTCTCAAGGATGAGAGCAAGGCTGATACAGACTACTTGAAGGCGCGTGATGGTGTCGTTACTGTGGTACAAGCTGGTGGACAATACCAAGTGGTTATCGGAAACCATGTCCCAGATGTTTATGCAGCAGTGCAAAAAGTTGCAGGCATCTCTGGTGATGGGGCACTGGATATTGATGAAGGTGATGGACCAAAAGGAAATCTGTTTGAACGCTTCATTGATTTGTTATCAGGTATTTTCCAAGCCTTTTTGGGGCCTTTGGCTGCTGCTGGTATCATTAAAGGTCTTGTTGCCATTATGGCTTCGAGAGGCTTGACGAGTGATAATAGTGCTATTTATGCTATCTTAAATGCGGCAGGTGACGGTTTCTTCCAATACTTACCATTGTTAGTGGCTCTGACATCTGCTCGTAAGTTCAAGATGAATGAATTTACTGCCCTAGCAATCGGCATGGCCTTGATTTACCCAACCTTGCCAGGGTCGCTTGCAGCATTGAAAGAGGCTGGACTGGATAATGTATTTGGTATTCCATTTGTCTTACCAACAGCAGGAAGCTACTTGTCAACAGTTATCCCAGCTATTCTCGCAACGTGGGTGGCTTCTATTATTGAGAAAAACATCCGTAAAGTCACACCAGATGTTGTCAAACTCTTTGTAGTTCCATTTGTAACTATCTTGCTTGCTGTTCCATTGACCTTCTTAGTGGTTGGTCCTGTCGCAAACTTCATCTCTGATGTCTTGTCAAACACATTTACTGCTATCATGAATTTCAGCCCAATTCTCTACGGTTTGATCCTTGGAGCAGCGTGGCAGGTTTTGGTTATGTTTGGAATGCACTGGGCAGTTGTCCCATTGGCAATTATGCAAGTAGCATCAAACGGTATGTCTTCAATTCTTGTACCAGCCTTGCTTCCAAACTTTACACAGACCGGTGTTCTTTTGGCAATCATGTTGAAGACCAAGGAGTCTAAGGTTAAAACAGTTTCTATGCCTGCATTGGTTTCATCTATTTTTGGTGTGACTGAGCCAGCTATCTACGGTGTGACCCTTCCAATGAAAACACCATTCTTCATTTCATGTGCTGTTTCAGGTGTGATTGGTGCTGCCACTATGTTCTTCAATGTAACAGGTTACTCTGTAGGTGGTCTGGGTGTCTTCTTGTATCCGTCTCTGGTTAATCCAGCAAACGGTGATATGTCAGGTATGATTGCTGCGATTATTTTGACAGTAGTTGCAATCGTCGCATCCTTCGCTATCCAAATGGCCCTTCCAGTTCCTTACTTGTACGGAGAGCCAACTGAAAAAAAGTAGTTGAGACTCCAAAGGAGTCTATCCCAGAATTAAAAGAAATCAAGCAAGAAATTCTTGCTAGTCCCCTCATCGGTAAGCTTGTCAAACTGGAAGATGTTCCAGATGCAGTCTTTGCTTCAGGTGCTATGGGGAAAGGAATTGCCATTGATCCCCTAGATGGTATCCTTGTTTCTCCAGCTAAGGCTGAAGTAACCCTTGTATTCCCAACCAAACATGCTATTGGTCTTCGTACTGAAAATGGAGCAGAGCTACTCATCCATATCGGTATGGACACAGTCTCTCTAGCTGGTAAAGGCTTTGAATTCTTCGTCCAAGTAGGTGACCAAGTTGAAGCAGGACAAAAATTGCTGGAATTTGATCTCCACCAAATCAAAGCAGCTGACCTACCGGTCATCACTCCAATTATCGTGACCAATACAGCTGACTATGAGGACATCTTGGTAACCCAAGAAAGCCAAATCAACAGTGGTGATTACCTGTTGACAACTGTGAAATAATTACATTTTCGTCTAGAAAGGGTAATGAATCAGTTCTATACAAAACTGGAAATAAACTATTTGTATAGACTATCGTAACAAATCTAAATAGATGCTAATCAGAACGTATTTTCCACGGATTTTGCGAATAAATTAGTATTTATTTAGATTTTTTTTGAAGAAAATCAACATATATTAATACATAGAGGTATGAAAATGAAAAAGATTGTCTATTTTTTACTGAGCTTACTGTGTTTAAGTCTATTAGTTGCTTGTGGACAAAGTAAGGAAGTAACAACTACACCATTTAAGAACGATATCACGAAAACAATCAGTAGCGGTGAGGTAAGGGGGAAAAAGGATAGTACGACTGCTACAATTGAATGGTTAGGAATTCCCTATGCAACGGCCCCAGTAGGAGAGCTACGTTGGAAAGCACCACAGCCTGTCGAAAAATGGGAAGGTAGTTTTGATGCAACTGAAATCGGATCTCCTTTTATACAAATCTCAAAAGGGGAAGTAGTCGGATCAGAAGGAGCACTAAATCTTGATGTTGTTAGACCTGATAATACGGAGGCTAATCTACCAGTGATTGTTTTTCTGCATGGAGGAAATAATCAAACAGGTCATGCACAAGAAATCAAAGGAAATGGCTTTGTAAATGACATCAATGCCGTTTATGTTTCGATCAATTATCGCTTGGGCGCTCTTGGTTTCAATCCGTTGGAAGCACTAAAGACAGGAACCGATGAAGAAAATTCTGGGAATTATACTCTCTTAGACATTGCGGCAGCTTTGGATTGGGTGGAAGAAAACATCGAGGTCTTTGGTGGTGATAAGGATAATGTGACCCTAGCAGGCTTTTCAGCTGGTGGTCGTGATGTAATGGCAACATTAATTTCTCCACTATTTAAAGATAAATATGATAAAGCAATATCATTTAGTGGAGGAATGACTCTAGCAGATGAAATGGATAGTCAAGATATTTTTGCAACTACGATAGCACCATTAGTTGTTGAAGATGGAATCAAGTCCACAGAACTTGAAGCAAAAGAATGGTTGTTATCTAACGATCGTCAAGTAGCTGATTATCTTTATGGACTTCCTGCGGAGCGTTTGGCTTCGTTGATGGGAAATGCTGGTATTCGTATGTCTGTCTTTCCGCACCTGTATAAAGATGGGGTAGTCATTCCGAAGGAAGGATTTGATACTTCAAATTATAATGATGTGCCACTCCTTTTAATAACAGGAACTAGTGAATTTTCTTTATTCACAGCTTTCGATCCCTATTTTGCAAATTCTGTGACAGATGGCAGTCTATTTTCAGATGCTGACAAATTAAAAGAATTTATATTTACTGAATCATATGGTAGTGCTCTGTATCGTCTGTCTAACACTGTAGATAGTGCTAGAAAATTGCAAGGAACATATAAATCACCAATATACATTGGAGAAATTTCTTATGGAGATAATACAGAGACTGCTCCAAAAACAGCTCAGTTGTTGGGTGCGTTTCATGGCGTATTTGAACCTTTACTTCAACAACCATCAAACTATGCTCCTTTCATTGGTGAAGATTTCAATTCTGAAGGTGCTAAACAACTAAGCCAACAGTTTAAAGCATATTTGAAAGGATTTATCACAAGTAGTAACCCTGAAGGAGAAAAATTACCACAATGGGAAGAGTGGACAGCTGACGGCAGTCAGGTAATGAAATTTGATGCTAGTTTAGAAAAAGCTGAAATTGAAATGGGTGAAGATTCTCAAACTGCTCAGGATATTGTCGCGAACCTTCGAGCAGATAGCACTTTATCTGCAGATAAAAAACAAGTTTTAATTGACAATGTGTTGAACGGTCGATGGTTCAGTCAACCATTGGATGGTTTGAAGGTTAATGATTAGTTTATTTTTGTTGTATTAAAAAACACAAAAGTAAAAAGCAACACAAGGTGTTGACAACGGTCAAATAAAAAAATAAAGTGGTTGGCTTGCCAATCACTTTTTTGAATCTTGTTTAGTGTTGAAGAAAATCCTTGTCTCGCTCAGGAATGCCCGCCTCATCACTCTGATAGCGTTCAGCGGTGACAGTTAGCTGGTGCTTACTGCGTAAGTCTAGGATTTCCTGCATCATTGGAGAAGCATGGTGGATATCCAGAGCTGCTTGGTCTGTCCAGCTATCAACCAAGAGGATTGAATGGGGATCATCGAGCGGTGCAAAGTATTGATAACGTGTATTTCCAGCCTGCTTGCGAATGCGGTCGGCAATGCCACTAGCTTCCATTTCCTGAGCGAAAGCACGTGCATTGTCAGCAGGTCCGGTGTAATAGAGGTGCATGGTAATCATAGTATAAGATATAGAGGGCGTTAAGCGGACACAGACAAAATATAGTCTTTTAGTTTACTTTTAGTACTAGGCAATGAGCTGCAGGCAGTACTGAAGTACGACAAAGCGAATGAACGAAGTATTAAAAGAAAAACTAAATGACGTAGGAAACAGAACGACGACGCAAGCGTTCAGTTCTCGTTTATCTTTTTGGCACAGTCCGTAGCCCGTATTCAGTTCAACCAAATACGGAGGCCCTAGTCCTTTCTATTATTTATTAAAAATAGTATAGGCCCTATTCTTCCGCAATTGTTTGCGGTAGCTACTAGGTGTGGTATGGTAGTATTGCTTGAACTGGCGGTTGAAATTGGATAAATTATTAAAGCCAACTTCGGTCGCAATTTCAAGCACAGGCTTGAGAGTGTTTGTCAGGAGCTCGGTAGCTGCCCGCAGTCGGACTTGGATGATAAATTCCATACAGGAAGTTCCTGTTTGTTGCTTGAAGATTGTCATAAAATGGGTTTTTGTATAGCCCATTTGCCCTGCTAGTTGCTCGATGGTGAGATTTTCTGCATAATGTTGTTGGATGTATTCAATCAACAACCGCAGTTTTTCATTTTTCCGATACATATCATCAGTATTTTTCCGGACGATGTAGCGGTAGCGGTAGAGCAGGTAGAAGAAGTCAAAGAGTCGGCTCTTGAGAGGTAGCTCAAAGTAAGGCGGCTGGTGTCTGACCAACTCAAAAATGGTGAGCAGGCATTGTCTAATCTCTGCGTAGCCAGGGTCTTGGGGCTGGATGCGTGGAATACACTTGAAAACATCTGTCTGTAAGGGTTGCAGGTAGAGCATACTGGTCTGATCCAAGTGAGATGCCCCCAGCATATCCAAGTGAAAGAGAAGAGTATCCGTTTCATGTCCCCGTTGTTCAATCGGATGGATGGAATGCAGTGCATTGGGCCGCATGAGAATAATATCACCAGCCTGACTATTGAAATAATCATAGTCGATATGGTAACGGGCTGTCCCTCCGTAAACATAGTTGATTTCAAATTCATTGTGCCAATGAAAGAGAATGTCAGGAATACCATCCATGACACAGGTATGGTAATACTTGTAGGGCAACAAACGACTATCGTAATCAATGGCGTGCTTAAACTGTTTATCCGTTAATGGCGGTTGCATACCTTCCTCCTTTTCGTAGGATAGTATCATTATAGCATATTATTTGAGAAGAAAAGGGTTTCAAATCTGTTTATACTATATTTGTTAGAAAAAATAAGGGAGAAGTAAGATGTCACGTTTTCCAAAAAAATTCCTCTGGGGAGGAGCTATTGCAGCTAACCAGGCAGAAGGTGCCTATAATGTGGACGGACGCGGTTTAGTCCAGACAGACGTTACAACAGTAGGATCTGTCAACAGCCCCCGCTATACAACCTACATTGATAAGGACGGCAAGCCAGGTAAATATGCTTCCATGGGACATTTGGGAGGTCATCTGCCAGAAGGGGCGACCTATGCCGTCCTAGAAGACCACTATTATCCAAACCACAAGGCTGTGGACTTCTACCACCGCTATAAAGAAGATATCAAGCTCTTCGCAGAAATGGGTTACTCCGTTTTCCGCTTGTCGATTTCATGGGCACGGATTTTCCCAAATGGTGATGATGCAGAGCCAAACCAAGCAGGTCTTGATTTCTATCGTTCTGTTTTTGAAGAATGCCGCAAATATGGCATTGAGCCATTGGTTTCTATTTGGCACTTCGATACACCTTTGAGCTTGGAGCAACGCTATGGTGGTTGGAAAAATCGCAAGCTCGTTGATTTTTACGTCAAGTATGCAGAAACCATTTTCAAGGAATACAAGGGTCTTGTCAAATACTGGTTGACCTTCAATGAAATCAACGGCGGTATCATGTTCTTGGATCTCTTTGGTGATGAGATGACTGACCAGGATTATCAAGATGCCTACCAAAGCCTTCACCATCAATTTGTTGCCTCAGCCAAGGCTGTTCAAATCGGGCATGAGATTGACCCAGAATACAAGATTGGGAACATGATTTGTGGTATTACCTTCTACCCTGGCACCTGTGACCCAGCAGATATCCTTGCCAACCAACACGCTTGGGAGCAAAACATCCACTATTGTGGTGATGTGCAGGCAAAAGGAAAATATGGTACCTACGCTAAACGCCTATGGGCAGAGCATAATGTGGTGGTTGAGATGGCTGAGGATGACTTGGAAGTTCTGGCCAAAGGGAAAGTCGATATGTACACCTTCTCATACTATATGTCTACCGTTGTGACTACCCACAAATCTGAAGATACGGTTGCAGGCAATTTCTCAGCAGGTGCTAAAAACCCTTATCTGACTTACTCAGACTGGGGTTGGGCACACGATCCGTCTGGACTCCAATACTACCTTGAAAAAATGTATGATCGCTATGAAATTCCACTCATGGTTGTAGAAAATGGTTTAGGAGCCTTTGATACAGTTGAAGAAGACGGCTCTATTCACGATGATTACCGTATCGACTACCATCGTGCCCATGTCAATGCGATGGCAGATGCCATTGCCAATGGTGTCGATTTGATTGGCTATACGACTTGGGGCTGTATTGACCTAGTATCAGCAGGAACAGGTGAAATGCGAAAACGCTACGGCTTTATCTACGTTGATATGGATGATGCTGGAAATGGGACACTTGCTAGAACACCAAAAGATTCATTCTATTGGTACAAAAAAGTCATTGCCAGCAATGGTGAAGATGTAGAATAAGGAAGACGTCGAAGTGCTGTTTCAGAACGTAGACAAACTCCTAAAAAATATAAAAAATTGAAAAAGTTTGCGAAAGATAGCAATTCACTAAACTCTTAGAAAGGTTGATATTTCAGTGTTTCTGAGAGTTTTTTTATTTTCACCATAAAGAAAAAAGATTGAAAAAAATTGTCCAAAATGGACTTTTTCTTCAATCTGAGACGGCGAAGTGCCGTTTTTCTTTGGAGAGAGCAGAGGATAAATTGATAGAGTACTAGTTGTAGCAGTCTACCAGTTGAATTAACAGTGTACAGGCGACTAATAATGCCACCAGACTAATTTTTTCAATGGAGGCAGGCGCGAGTTGTTCATCAGCTATTTCCTTACTGTTACGGAAAAAACTGCAGTGGTTATTTTTGTAACCGTTTGCTAAACTAATAACTATAAAATATACAGGAGGCAATTATGTCTAAATTACCTAAAAATTTTTTATGGGGTGGAGCAGTAGCAGCTCACCAACTTGAAGGTGGCTGGCAAGAAGGTGGAAAAGGGATTTCTGTAGCAGATGTGATGACTGCTGGGAGACACGGGGTACCTAGAGAAATTACAGCTGGCGTATTAGAAGGAAAATATTATCCGAATCATGAAGCGATTGATTTCTATCACCGCTATAAAGAAGATATTGCACTCTTTGCTGAGATGGGCTTCAAGTGTTTCCGTACTTCAATTGCATGGACACGTATTTTTCCAAAGGGCGACGAACTGGAACCAAATGAAGCTGGCTTGCAGTTTTATGATGACTTATTTGATGAGTGTTTAAAATATGGGATTGAACCTGTTGTTACCCTATCACACTTTGAATTGCCTTACCATCTGGTAACTGAGTATGGTGGTTTTAGAAATCGTAAAACCATTGAGTTCTTTGTTCGTTTTGCAGAGACCTGCTTCCGTCGTTACAAAGATAAGGTCAAATACTGGATGACCTTTAACGAGATTAATAACCAAGCAAATTATCAGGAAGATTTTGCACCTTTTACCAACTCAGGTATTGTTTATCAAGAGGGTGAAAACCGTGAAGCAGTTATGTATCAAGCGGCTCATTATGAATTGGTGGCTTCTGCACGTGCCGTTAAGATTGGGCATGAGATTAACCCTGATTTCCAGATTGGCTGTATGATTGCTATGTGTCCGATATATCCTGCAACCTGTAAACCATCAGATATTTTGATGGCACAAAAGGCCATGCAAAAACGGTATTACTTTGCAGATGTTCATGTGCATGGTTTCTACCCCGAGCATATCTTGCGCTACTGGGAAAGAAAAGGTATTAGCGTTGATTTCACAGAGGAAGATTGCGAAGATTTGCTAGAAGGAACAGTTGATTACATCGGTTTCTCATACTATATGAGTTTTGCTATTGATTCCCATCGTGAGAATAACCCTCACTATGACTACCTTGAGACAGAGGACTTGGTGAAAAATACCTATGTGAAGGCTTCTGATTGGGAATGGCAAATTGATCCCGAAGGATTGCGCTATGCATTAAACTGGTTTACAGATATGTATCATCTGCCACTTTTTATCGTAGAGAACGGTTTTGGTGCAATTGACCAAGTTGAAGAAGATGGCATGGTGCATGATGATTATCGCATTGACTACCTTGGAGCACATATCAAGGAGTTTATCAAAGCAGTTGATGAGGATGGGGTTGATTTGATGGGATATACTCCATGGGGTTGTATCGATCTGGTGTCAGCAGGGACAGGTGAAATGCGCAAACGCTATGGCTTTATCTATGTTGATAAAGATGATGAAGGCAATGGAAGCTATGCCCGTTCTCCTAAACGCTCATTCGCATGGTATAAAAATGTCATCGCAACAAATGGTGAGGAAGTTTAATGAGAAGACCTCTGTAGCGTAATGGCTACAGGGGTCTTCATTTATGTTATGTGACTTTTAGTCCGTCACGCTCCGTAAGGTGCGTGACAAATAAACCACCCGCTATGCGGGTGCGCGACGAAGGTTATACCAAAAAAACTCCAAACGCGATACAATAAAGGTGTTCAAGCCTATTGTAAAGCGAAAGGAGAAAAATATGGCGCAAAAGGCACATAGTTTATCACATACAAAGTGGTTGTGTAAATACCACATTGTCTTCACACCTAAGTATAGACGAAAAATTATCTATAATCAATATCGAAGTAGTCTTGGAGAGATATTTCGACGATTGTGTAGTTATAAAGGTGTTGAAATTATCGAAGGCCATCTGATGCCAGACCATGTTCACATGTTAGTCAGTATTCCTCCAAGGTTAAGTGTATCAAGTTTTATGGGCTATTTAAAAGGCAAGAGTGCTCTTATGATGTTTGATAAACACGCCAATCTCAAATATAAATTTGGCAATCGTCATTTCTGGGCAGAGGGATATTATGTAAGTACGGTTGGACTTAATGAAGCCACAATTAAGAAATATATACAAGAATAAAGAAATTATCCAGTGGATGATTTCTTCACGAGCTTAAAATCTAGAAAGCGAGTTAAACATGATATAGCACTTGATAAGTTAAGTGTAAAAGAGTATGAAGATCCCTTTAGGGATAATGGCAAGTAGTACGAATGCCTCTTTAAGAGGCTAGTGACGAGTCAAAAGCAGTGAGGCTTGAACAAAGTGAAAGCCAGCGTCTTTAGGCGCTGGCTGGTGATGTGGGCTTATAGCCCTTGTTCAAACCACCCGTTTGACGGGTGGTCATGATTTTTTAGTATTGGTATGTTAAAGGAGAAAATTGTATGGTTGGTTTTATCGCAGCTTGCTTAACTACCTTTGGATTTGTACCTCAGGTTATCAAGGTAGTTAAGACAAAGGATACAGAGTCGATTTCGTTAGGAATGTATATGATGTCTGTGACAGGGATGTCCTTATGGTTGTTCCATGGTATTATTCAAGGAGATACGGCCCTCATTATTGCTAATAGCCTATCTGTAACATTAGCAGGTATTATTTTGGTCTATAAATTAGTTTATAAATTATGCACTATTCCATCGATAAAAGAATTTTTAGCAACAGTGAAAAACATTGAAAATGCTTGACTTTTTCTGTGAAAGGAATATAATGATGACAAATAAATATTGGAAGTGTGATTACCATGTTATTTGTACCACTTTTTTTAAGGTTTAACCTTTTTAAACCACCAAGATAAGTGTTTTTTCTAGTTGTTTGTAAGTGTATCGTATCTTGGAAAAGAGGTTTATTATGGAATCTATAGTTGGAATAATTGTTATTGTAGTTGTTATGGCTGTTCTGGTTTATTTATTGATTAATATGTGGAAAATCAGAGCGACTTCAGCTGGTCAGGCGGATGACACTACGCTATACTTTGTAAGATTTAAGGGGGTAAATCCGCCAGACTTAGCAAATAGTAGTGTCTTTAATCGGGTCGCCAAAATCCAACGCACTAAAGGGGATACCTATCAAATTAGTTCAAAAGTTAGTGATGCTAAACTGAAAGATTTGATTATGGATGAGTTTCAGCTCAAATCTTCTGAGGTTGTAGTTTACTATCCTCCTCGTCTTTTCTTTTATGCATCATAGTCGCAACTCTTCGGAGTTGCTATTTTTTTGTTTCTGGAGAGTAGCGGAAAAAAGGTTTATATGAGTAGCGAAATTTCCGTAGTGGTAAGGAAATACTTCCTATGGAAAATGTAAGCGCGTTCATGTAAAATAAAATCATAACATAAGTAAATAATAAAATAGTTGGAGGAAAATCCTATGGCAAAAGCTTTGATTATCTGTGCAGGAGGCATGTCCTCTTCACTTATTGCAAAAAAAACACAAACTCTATTGGAAGAACAAGGGCATACAGTAGAAATGAATGCTGTCGGTGTTCCAGAAGGTGGTAAAAAAATAAATGCGGCAGAGTATGACTTGTACTTGATTAGCCCGCAGACAAAAATGCATTTTAAGCAATTTGAAGAAGCAGGTAAGAAGGTAGGGAAGCCAGTTGTCCAAATTCCACCTCAAGCCTATATTCCAATTCCGATGGGAATTGAAAAAATGGCTAAATTGGTCTTGGATAATATCTAGTTCTTTGCTATCATAGATGGTATATTGATTTGAAAAGAGGCTAGTTATGCTAAATACTAAGGAAAAAATGATATTACAGTATCTTTATCAGCACCAGAATGGTTTTTCAACCAGTAAAGTATTGGCAGAGCATCTTTCTTATACGGATCGTACCATCCGAACCTATATCAAAAAAATGATTTCCGAAATATCCGAGGAAGAAGCAGGGTTCACCATTTTATCCAAACAGGGATATGGTTACCAGCTCAACATCAGTGATGAAGAGAAATACCATCGTTTCTTATCTGAAAACCAGCTAGTATTTGGGGTGGATTATAGTGATGCAGAAAATCGCCATAAACAAATCCTGAATAAATTGATATTTGAAGAAGAATGTATCTTATTTGATGATTTGGCGGACCAGCTGTTTGTCAGTAGATCAACCTTGTCTCATGATTTCAAGCACATTAGGGAGAATCTTGCTTCTTATGGTTTGAGCATCGAGAGCAAGCCCTATAAAGGAGTCTATGTGGTTGGTGAAGAACGTCAAAAACGTCACTTCATCATGGACTATTTCTTTAGTGAACATTTTTATCAGAATATCCATCATTTTTTATCCAATGATAAAAGTCTAGCCTTACCTCTATCTTTTGAAGAGCTAACAATTGTAGTCTTAGATGAGTGTCGTGATAGTCAGTTGAAACTATCTGATTATATTATCCAAAATTTAGTTATTCATTTAGGTTTAGCTATTCAACGCTATCAAAAAGGTTTTACAATTTCTCCTGTCACCATCGATAAGGAAAAGTATGCTGAAGAATTGGCAGTAGCTACAAAGATTGCTAGGCGATTATCCCATCGACTGGAACCTCAGAATAGGTTTCCTGAGGAAGAAGTGGTCTACATTGCTCTACACTTGATTTCAAAAACACAATTAGAGGTGGAGAAGTCATCGGACCGCCTCTTGTTGCGCCAAGAACTTTTTGAAGTTTTAGGGCGTTATGATGATGAATATGGTTATCAATTTTCACATGATTTTTCCTTGATAGAAGGTTTGCTAACACATCTGGAGGTTCTCATAGAACGACTCCGTCACAATCTCCATATTGATAACCCCCTACTTGATGATATTAAAACAACTTATCATGATATCTTCGATTTGACACAATCACTAATGGCTGAACTTTCAGTTTTTCACTCTTATAGCTTGTCCGAGTCAGAAATTGCCTATGTAGCTCTACACTTGATGGCTTCCTTGGAACGGCAAAAAGAAAAATACAAATTAAATGTTCTGGTTATCTGTGCAACAGGCTACGGTAGTGCTCAGATGCTGAAAAATAGGATTAAAAATGAACTTGGGCAACAGGTGTCCATATCAGATGTCATCGGTTACTATGATTTAGATAATCAAAAGTTGCAGGGGATAGATGTGATAATGTCAACCATCGACTTATCTGGTTTGGTGTTTAAGGTCCCTGTTATAACTGTCAGTGTCTTTTTAACGGATCAGGAAGTTAAGGAAGTTAAACAACGATTGGCGGACTTGAGACCTAGTCTCCAAAAACCACAGGTAGTGGAAAGAGAGAGTAACTTGGAGAAATACTTTGATCAGTACTTCTCAGAACAACGATTTTTAGTTGTTGAGTCAGCTGAAAAAGAAATGTTATTAAAGCAAATGATTTCACAGTTGGAGAGCGAAGGTCTTGGAAATCACCAGGAATTTTATAAATTAATTGAGGCGCGTGAAAGCTTGAGTACATTGGTATTTGATAAAGATATAGCTGTTCCTCACCCCCTAAAACCCATTAGCGAAAAGCACATGATTTCTGTTGCGGTTATAAAAAATGGTCTATATTGGGAAGAAGACTATGGGCAGATTAGATTGGTTTTCTTAGTGAGTCCATCTATATATACAAATGAAGGTCTATCAACCATTACCAATCGATTGGTAGATTTGGTAGATTTACCAGAAGTCAAGAAAGACATAATAAACTCTCCTGATTTTGAAACATTCAAACACGTTTTTTTACAAAGAGAATAGAAGGTGACATATGAATACAGAAGAATTACAAATGGCTGCATTTGGGATCATCCTCAGTAGTGGCAATGCAAGAAGTGTTATCCACGAAGCTTTTGCTGCTATGAGAGAAGGTGATTATGATAAGGCAGAAGAGTTATTGGAAGCAGCCAATGCTGACATGCTTGAAGCCCACCATTCTCAAACGGGTCTCTTACAGGAATACGCAAGCGGTACTGAAGTGAAGGTAGAGATTATTATGGTTCATGCGCAAGATCATTTGATGACAACAATGACTTTACGTGAGGTAGCGCTTGAAATGTTAGCTTTGTATCGTAAAGTTGGTTAGAAAGAGGATAGGGGATGAGTAAGGGAATGGCAAGTAAAAAGCTACAGAAAACACCAGAACAATTAAAACAAGAGTCTAAACGCAAAAGTCAGCTCTTTAATCGCTATATGCTGTTTCGTTATAGTTTAGCAGTGTTCTTCTTTGCAAATCTATACTGGCTTCTGGTTCAATTATTTCAACCAAGTTTGTATCTAATCCTGCCCTCGCTTATGCTGATTGCAATAACCATTGCGACGGCAGAACAATTTAAGTTGTATAGTGCTGAGGAGTCTCGATTGACAAAGACAGAATTTGTATTAAGGGCACAAGCAATCTTGCAAGGGTTAATTGTGGTTTTAGTGATTTTGGGTCATATCTCAACCCTCTTTCCAACTTTTTCAAACCATACATCTGCTAAACTCTTTGTTATTGGCTTGCAGTTGTTAGGTCTTGCTTTAGTTGTTCTCAATCTAAAAAGGTTGGAGCAGGTAAAGCAAAATACCGATAAATACTACCTACGTTTTCAAATAATAAGAAAATATCTTTAAAATTTTAGGAGGTCTTCTCATGGAAGAACAAAAAGGGTTCTTTGGACTATTAGATAAATATCTGATGGGACCAATGGGTAAACTGGCATCTTACAAAGTTGTACGTGCCATCACAGCTGCAGGTATGGCTGCCGTACCATTTACGATTGTTGGTTCGATGTTCTTGGTTTTCAGTATCTTACCACAGGCATTTTCATTCTGGCCAATCGTTTCAGATATTTTTGCGGCATCTTTTGATAAATTTACCCCACTCTATATGGTTGCCAATACTGCTACTATGGGGGTGCTATCGCTTTATTTTGCACTTGCTATTGGATATGAATTGACAAAAATTTACGCTGAGGAAGAAGAACTTAATTTGACTCCGCTTAATGGGGCGCTCTTATCCCTCTTTGCTTTCATCATGACCGTTCCTCAAATTATTTTTGAAGAAGGCGCGATGTCGGCAGTCAGCTCTCTTAAAGAAGGCGCAATAATTGTTGATGGTTGGGCAATGGGTGGTGGCGTAACACGCTTTGGTACAACGGGTATATTTACGGCAATCATCATGGCTGTTGCGGCAGTTCTGCTATATCGGATGTGCGTGAAAAATAATTGGGTTATCAAAATGCCCGATTCAGTACCAGAGGGTGTATCACGCGGATTTACAGCTTTGATTCCTTCATTTGTCGTAGCCTTCTTTGTAATTTTCTTGAACGGTGTATTGGTTGCGCTTGGTACTGATATATTTAAAGTTATTGCAATTCCATTTAGCTTTGTTGGAAATTTAACAAATACTTGGATTGGTTTAGTTATTATCTACTTGTTGACTCAGGCACTTTGGGTAGTAGGTATTCACGGTGCAAATATCATCTTTGCTTTTGTTAGTCCAATTGCACTTGCAAATATGTCTCTTAATGCAGCTGGTGAACGAATGATTGTTGCAGGTGAGTTTTCAAACATGTTCGTCATTGCAGGTGGTTCTGGTGCAACACTTGGACTATGTATTTGGTTAGCTACTCGTGCTCGTTCTGAACAATTGAGTGCGATTGGAAAAGCAGCAATCGTTCCGGGGA
The DNA here is from genome assembly GCF_024509525.1 of Streptococcus suis. Classification (GTDB taxonomy): domain Bacteria; phylum Bacillota; class Bacilli; order Lactobacillales; family Streptococcaceae; genus Streptococcus; species Streptococcus suis_AC. Next base: position 224,376 of record NZ_JAMWEM010000001.1, on the reverse strand, counting down.
TTTTCAACATCAATGAACCACTGATTTTTGGTTTGCCAATCATCTATAATCCAGCACTTGCAATCCCATTCATGCTTGCACCAATTGCATCTATGACAGTGTATTACTTCTCTATGAAGTTGAATCTTATCAATGCAGTTGTTGCTCAAGTACCATGGCCAACTCCAGTTGGTATCGGTGCCTTCCTTGGTACAGCTGACTGGCGTGCAATTGTTGTTTCAATTGTTTGTGCAGTTGTTGCCTTCCTTGTTTACTATCCATTCATTCGTGCATACGATAAACAGTTGCTAAAAGAAGAAGCGGCAAATGCTTAAACTAGAGAAACTCCTTGACTTCTTCTAAGTCCAAGGAGTTTTTCTATAAGAGAATATCAGGAGACATTGTTAGCTAAACATAAGATAGTATCATATTTGCTTCCTTCTTTCTAAATCAGAGGAGCTGAGGTAGGGCAAGAGAAGAAGAATTTTTATAGCTGACTTGATGAAGCGACTATTAATACACATGGAGGCTTAAAAATATCTCTACTACTTTTGCTAATACTAATCGAGAGAAAACCTCTCCCTTGTTCCAAGTTTTAATTGGGATATTATCTAATGTTTTAAGAATAGTGATAATTGGAAATAGCATAGAATAGTATCAGTTTGGCATATTATCACGTAGGAATGAAGGGAGTTCTTTTGCTATTATATAGCTAATAAAGTCAGAAGGAGAATTGTGCTATGACAAAACAATTTCCAAAAGGATTTCTTTGGGGCGGTGCGACAGCGGCCAACCAATATGAAGGTGGTTGGAATTTGGGAGGCCGTGGTCCAGCCACTTCCGATACCTATATAGCGGTCGATCCAGATAAGCGGAAGGATATGAGCCACTTTGGTAAGCCTGTTTCGCGGGCTGATGTGGAATTTGCCTTGGCAGATCAAGAAGGGCTCTACCCAAAACGTTGGGGTTCTGATTTCTATCATCGCTACAAGGAAGACATCGCCCTCTTTGCAGAAATGGGCTTCAAGACCTTCCGCTTGTCGATTGCCTGGTCTCGTATTTTTCCAAAAGGAGACGAGTTAGAACCAAATGAAGAAGGGCTGGCCTTTTATGATGCGGTCTTCGATGAGCTGAATAAATATGGTATCGAGCCACTGGTGACCCTATCCCACTATGAATTTCCTCTTCATCTTGCTCTGGAATACGGCGGCTGGAAAAACCGTAAGGTCATAGAGTTCTTTGTTCGCTATGCCGAGACAGTATTCAAACGCTATCAGGGTAAAGTTAAGTATTGGCTGACTTTTAATGAAATTAATATTTTGGGCATGGTTGGTTATCTATCAGGCGGTCTTCTCTTCGAAGACGGAAAGAATGACCTAGAAGCCATGTACCAAGCAGTTCACCATCAGTTTATCGCTTCTAGTTTGGCAACAAAAGCTGCCCATGAGATTGACCCAGAAAACAAGGTTGGTTGCATGCTGGCACGGATGGAGAACTATGCAGCTACCTGCAATCCAGACGATGTCTTGGCGGCCTTGAAAAAAGACCAGGAAAATCTCTTCTATACAGATGTGCAGGTGCGTGGAGCCTACCCTAGTTATATGAAACGCTTCTTCAAAGAAAACAATATCCAGGTCGTGTTCGAGCCGGGAGACGAAACGATTTTGAAACAATATCCTGTTGATTTCATGAGTTTTTCTTACTATATGACATCCATCACCCGTGCTCTTCCAGACAAGGACAAGGCAACGGCAGGTAATTTGATACTAGGAGAGGCCAATCCTTATCTGGAAGCGTCGGACTGGGGTTGGCAAATTGACCCTGTCGGACTTCGTATCACCCTCAACAAGCTTTATGACCGTTACCAAGTTCCCCTCTTCATTGTGGAAAATGGTCTGGGAGCCTTGGATAAGGTGGAGGAAGACGGCAGTATCCAGGACGGCTACCGTATTGCCTACCTGGAAAAACACATCCAGCAAATGTATGAAGCCATTGAAGATGGCGTGGAACTCATGGGCTATACCCCTTGGGGCTGTATCGATCTAGTTTCTGCTTCAACCAGTGAAATGTCCAAACGCTACGGCTTTATCTATGTGGATGCGGACGATCAAGGAAAGGGCAGTTTTGACCGTTCAAGGAAGGCATCATTCTACTGGTATAAAGAAGTCATTGCCAGCAATGGAGCCAATGTATTGACAGAAAAATAGGAGGTCTTATGACAAAAACGATTTATCTCATGCGTCATGGTGAAACCCTCTTTAATACGCAAAAACGAGTACAGGGTTGGTCGGATTCTCCCTTGACAGAACGTGGTATCGCTCAGGCCCAAGCCGTTGGTCAGTATTTTAAGGAGCAGGGAATCGTCTTTACCAGTGCCTATTCTTCCACGCAAGAGAGGGCTACTGATACACTAAAATTAGTTACGGATGCTCCCTACCAACAGCTCAAGGGGCTCAAGGAGATGAACTTCGGGATTTTTGAAGCTAGAGAGGAAGAATTACTTCCCAAGCCTCGTCCTGGAGCTCGTTCTTTCGAAGACCTCTTGGTTCCATTTGGAGGCGAGGACATTCGAGCAGTTGGAAGTCGTGTCAAAGAGGCGATTCTCTCTGTCGCGGAAAACGATCCAGCTGATCCAATCCTCATGGTCAGTCATGGTGCAGCCATTTGGGGATTGGTGCAGGTTTTGGAGGTCACCTTCCCACCGGGTGTCTTCCTGCCCAACTGTGCCATTTGCCAGCTGACTGTTGAAAATGGGCAAATAAGATTTGAAAAACTGATTGATTCCGCACATGATTTTAAGGTTTATGACTTTAAGTAAGGAGGTTTAGTATGAAATATCTTTACTTGATGCGTCATGGACAGACACGGTTCAACCTCCAAGGACGGATTCAAGGTGCTTGCGATTCTCCTCTGACAGATGAAGGAACGGAACAAGCACGGACTGCTGGTCGGTATTTTCAAGAGCAGGCTATCTCTTTTGATAAGATTTATTCTTCCACTCAAGAACGGGCCTGTGACACAGCCGAATTGGTAACGGGTAGGACGGACTATACCCGCTTGAAAGGGTTGAAAGAACAGGATTTCGGAGCCTTCGAGGGTCAACAGGAATACCTCAATCCTCCCTTACAGGGAGACATTGGCTACGGTGATTATTTTGTCACCTTTGGAGGCGAATCCTATCGAGATGTCCGAAAACGTATGGAAGAAACCATTGGAGGCATTATGGAAGAAGCGGACAATCAATCCGTTTTAGTAGTTAGCCATGGAGCCGCCATTGCCCAATTTTTCAGACAGGTATTGACAGATTTTCCGCGAGTGCGGATGCGGAATTGTGCCATACTGACTTTTACTTATGAAGACGGCCACTACGATTTGCAAAGCATTGTGGATCCCGTTAATAAAGAAACTCTCTATCAAAAAGAAGGAAAGGAAAAGAAGAAAAAATGACAGTAACAAAAGTATTTCCAAAAGGATTTTTATGGGGTGGTGCAACAGCAGCCAACCAATGTGAAGGAGCTTACGATGTAGACGGACGTGGTCTTGCCAACGTCGATGTCGTGCCGATTGGCCAAGACCGGGCTGCCATTATCACTGGTCGTAAGAAGATGTTTGACTTTGAGGACGGTTATTTCTATCCAGCCAAGGAGTCTATTGATATGTATCATCACTTCAAGGAGGATATTGCTCTCTTTGGTGAAATGGGCTTTAAGACCTACCGTCTTTCAATCGCCTGGTCCCGTATTTTCCCTAAGGGAGATGAATTGGAGCCTAATGAAAAAGGCCTGCAATTCTACGAGGACTTGTTCAAGGAATGCCACAAGTATGGTATTGAGCCCTTGGTGACCATTACCCACTTTGACTGCCCGATGCACTTGATTGAGACCTACGGTGGTTGGCGAAATCGCAAAATGCTTGAATTTTACGAACGCCTTTGCCGTACCCTCTTCACACGCTACAAGGGCTTGGTCAAATACTGGCTGACCTTCAACGAAATCAACATGATTCTTCATGCACCATTTATGGGGGCAGGTCTGTATTTTGAAGAAGGTGAAAATGTGGAGCAGGTCAAATACCAGGCAGCCCACCACGAACTTGTTGCTTCTGCCATTGCCACAAAATTGGCCCATGAAATCGATCCGGAAAATAAGGTCGGTTGTATGTTGGCCGCAGGTCAATACTACCCACACACCTGCCACCCACGTGATGTTTGGGAAGCTCTGCAAGAAGACCGTGAGAACTATTTCTTTATCGATGTTCAGGCGCGTGGCTATTATCCAAACTATGCCAAGAAGAAATGGGAGCGTGCAGGTATCGAGATTGAAATGACCGACCAAGACCTAGCACTCTTGAAAGAGCACACCGTTGACTTCATTTCCTTCTCTTACTACTCTAGCCGTGTGGCTTCTGGAGATCCTGTAGAGAAGGAAAAAACAGCAGGCAATATCTTTGCCTCTATTAAAAATCCTTACCTAGACGCATCAGAATGGGGCTGGCAGATTGACCCGCTCGGTTTCCGCATTACCATCAACTCTATCTGGGATCGCTATCAAAAACCACTCTTTGTGGTTGAAAATGGTCTGGGAGCAGTCGACACACCAGATGAAAACGGCTATGTGGAAGACGACTACCGTATTGACTATCTCCGCCAACATGTCCTAGCCATGCGTGACGCCATTGTCGAAGACGGTGTTGAACTCTTGGGCTATACCACTTGGGGCTGTATTGACCTGGTGTCTGCCGGAACGGGCGAAATGAAAAAACGCTACGGCTTCATCTACGTTGACCGTGACAACGAAGGAAAGGGAACCCTCAAACGTTCCAAGAAAAAATCATTTGACTGGTATAAAAAAGTCATCGCAACAAACGGAGCGGATGTCGAATAAAGTAGAAAGACAAGTCTTGTGGCTTGTCTTTTGTTATCGTTTCCACTATAATAAAAATTAGTTAACAATAAAGGAGTTTCGCATGAAATACATCGTAAACAACAGCAATGACCCAGCTTATAACATTGCCCTCGAAGCCTACGCTTTCAAGGAATTAACAGATATTGACGAAATTTTTATTCTCTGGATCAATGAGCCTGCCATCATTATCGGTAAGCACCAGAATGCCATTGAAGAAATCAACAAGGAATTCACAGACGAAAAGGGCATCCATGTCGTTCGCCGTCTGTCAGGTGGTGGCGCTGTCTATCATGACCTCAATAACCTCAACTACACCATTATTTCAAATAAGGCAGACGAGGGAGCTTTTGACTTCAAAACCTTCTCCAAGCCTGTTATTGATACCCTTGCCACATTGGGTGTGGAGGCCAATTTCACCGGCCGTAATGACCTGGAAATCGACGGAAAGAAAATCTGTGGTAACGCCCAAGCCTACGCTAAAGGCCGTATGATGCACCACGGTTGCCTGCTCTTTGATGTGGATATGTCAGTCCTCGCAAGTGCCCTCAAGGTCAGCAAGGATAAGATTGAGTCCAAGGGTGTCAAGTCAGTCCGTGCCCGCGTGACCAATATCAACAACGAATTGCCAGAGAAGATGACCGTTCTGGAGTTCAAGGACGCCATCCTCAACCAAATGAAGCAAGAATATCCAGACATGGATGAGTATGTCTTGTCAGAGGATGATTTGGCTCGTATCCAAGAAATCCGTGATACCCAGTTTGCGACTTGGGATTGGACTTACGGTCAAACACCAGAATACACTGTGGAGCGGAGCGTTCGTTACCCAGCTGGTAAAATCACAACCTACATCAAGGCTGAAAAATCTGTCATCGAATCCATCAAGATTTATGGAGACTTCTTCGGTATTGGTGATGTATCGGATATAGAAAAACTGTTAGTCGGTACCCGCTATGAATACACAGATGTACTTGCCAAATTACAAGAAATCGATACAACACACTACTTCTCACGCATGACAACAGAAGAAGTGGCAAAAGCGATTGTGGCATAAACACGATAAGGAACAGGAGTGGGACACTCTTGTTTCTTTTTATAGAGCGTATAGTCACAAACTATAGCTTCCCCTTGGGAAAACATATTTGAAAGCTCAATGAAAATCTGGTATGATAGAACAGTAACTTTATCGCTACGGCAGTCTATCATCTATGATACAGGCTCTAGTAGCGATTGCTAAGGAGAATCTATGTCAAACAACTTATTAGTCCTACAATCAGACTTCGGACTTGTGGACGGTGCTGTATCAGCCATGATCGGTGTTGCCCTTCAAGAATCACGTGACTTGGTTGTACACAACTTAACCCATGATATCACCCCTTACAATATCTTTGAAGGCTCTTATCGTCTTTTCCAAACAGTTGAATACTGGCCAGAAGGTACGACTTTTGTGTCTGTTGTTGATCCAGGTGTTGGTTCCAAGCGAAAGAGTGTGGTGGCTTTGACCGAGCAAAATCAGTACATCGTCACGCCAGATAACGGAACCCTTTCCTTTATCAAGACCCATGTGGGCATCAAGGCGGTGCGTGAGATTTCAGAAGTAGCCAACCGCCGTGCCAATACAGAGCATTCTTACACCTTCCACGGACGTGATGTCTATGCCTACACAGGTGCCAAGTTGGCATCAGGTCACATCAGCTTTGAAGAAGTTGGTCCTGAGTTGAATGTTGCGGATATTGTTGAAATCCCAACGGTGCCAACAGAAGTTGGAACAGACTTTGTCAAAGGGGCTATTGATATTCTGGACGTTCGTTTTGGCTCGCTTTGGACCTCAATCACCCGCGAGGAGTTTTACAGCCTCCAGCCAGAATTTAACGACCGCTTTGAAGTGACCATCTTCAACAACGATATGTTGGTCTATCAAAACCAAGTGACCTACGGTAAGTCCTTTGCGGATGTTCGCATCGGTCAACCGTTGCTTTATATCAACTCTCTTTACCGAGTTGGTCTGGCCATCAACCAAGGCTCCTTTGCCAAGGCCTACAACGTTGGTGTTGGGCAAAACTGGCATATTGAAATCAAACGCATTGTAAATTAGAAAAAATTAGGAGATACTTATGAAAAATAATTCTATCAGAACAGTTGTCGCAACCGGTATTGGTGCAGCTCTCTTTGTTGTTATTGGTTTGATAATCAGCATTCCAACCCCTGTTCCAAATACCTATATTCAGCTCCAGTATGCTGTTCAATCTCTTTTTGCAGTGGTATTCGGACCGATTGTTAGTTTTTTAGTTGGTTTAATTGGCCATGCTTTCATTGATTCTTTGCGTGGTGGTTCGCCTTGGTGGTCATGGGTCTTGGCTTCGGCTGTCTACGGCTTGGTTGTCGGTTTTATCAAAAACCGTCTTCGGATTGCAGAGGGAATCTTTACAAGTAAGGATATCTTCCTCTTCAACGGAGTACAAGTGGCTGCTAATGTACTCGCTTGGGGCATCATTGCACCAGTTTTGGACATCTTGATTTACAGCGAGCCTGCCAACAAAGTTTTCACACAAGGCTTGGTAGTAGGGATTGCCAATAGCGTTACCGTAGCCATCGCAGGTACGCTCCTCGTGGTTATCTACGCTCGTACCCAAACCCAAAACAACAGCCTTTCAAAAGACTAATACTCCCTGATTTCGATTTTCATTGAGTATAAGATAGGAGCTTGAGTCTCAGACTCAGGCTTTTTTGCTGCTCTACTAGGATAAAAATTGTCAGTATTTTCTAATCAAGATTTTTGCTATTTGGAACCTGAAGGGGTATAATTTGAGGGACTGTTATTGGAAAATAGCAGAGCTGAAAATCTATTGCAAAGATTGAAAAGGAGACACCATGTCAAAAGACATTCGAGTATTGCTCTACTATAAATACGTTCCAATTGAGAACGCTGAAGCCTACGCAGCTGAGCATTTAGCCTTCTGTAAATCAATCGGACTCAAAGGCCGTATCCTGATTGCCGACGAAGGTATCAACGGTACGGTTTCAGGCGACTACGAAACAACGCAAAAGTATATGGACTACGTTCATGCTAATCCACTCTTCAGCGACTTGTGGTTCAAGATTGATGAAGAAAATGAACAGGCATTTTCAAAAATGTTTGTTCGCTATAAAAAAGAAATCGTTCACCTCGGATTAGAAGACAACGACTTCGACAATGACATCGACCCACTCGTGACAACAGGTGCCTACCTATCACCAAAAGAATTCAAGGAAGCCCTCTTGGACGAAGACACAGTTGTTTTGGATACCCGTAACGACTACGAGTACGACCTCGGTCACTTCCGCGGTGCTATCCGCCCAGACATCCGCAACTTCCGTGAGTTGCCACAATGGGTGCGTGATAACAAGGAAAAATTCATGGACAAACGCGTGGTGGTTTACTGTACCGGTGGTGTCCGCTGTGAGAAATTCTCAGGCTGGATGGTCCGTGAAGGTTACAAAGATGTCGGTCAGCTCCACGGCGGTATCGCAACCTATGGTAAAGATCCAGAGGTTCGTGGCGAACTCTGGGACGGTAAGATGTATGTCTTTGACGAGCGTATCGCCGTTGACATCAACCATGTTGACCCAATTGTTGTCGGTAAGGACTGGTTTGACGGAACGCCGTGTGAACGCTATGTCAACTGTGGTAACCCGTTCTGTAATCGTCGTATCTTGACCTCAGAAGAAAATGAGTACAAGTATGTTCGGGGCTGTTCTAGCCAATGCCGTGCCCACGAGCGCAACCGTTATATCACTGAAAACGGCTTGACCCGTCAAGAATGGGCAGAACGCCTGGAAGCAATTGGTGAAGAGTTACCAGTGTTGGTGTAATAGTTAGATATAAGACTGGAACCAATCCAGTCTTTTTTGATAGAATGAAGAAAACTGAAAACAAGGGAATTCTACAAGGGTTCAGTAACCTGTGCTCCTGCCTGTTTCCCTTACAATCATTGGCTTAGCTCTGCTATGGTCCAAGAAAAAGACTACATTTTGACCAAAGGCAGCTAAAGGTCTATACTGGGAATATCCATTAGAAAGTGAAAGAAGTGTCTCAGTCATCTGATATTTTTCAGGAAAGTAGGAGGAGAATGGCGTCTCCTACTTTTTTTCATGGTCATTTTGGGGTATAATAGACCTATGCAAAGACTCATTGAATTCAAAGATTTTTCCTTTAAGTATAAAGCACAGAAAGAGGCGACCCTTGTCGATATCAACCTCACCATCTATGAGGGGGAGAAGGTGCTTATCGTAGGACCTTCTGGCTCTGGTAAGTCAACCCTAGGCCAATGTCTTAACGGTATTATTCCCAATATCCACAAGGGCGACCACAGTGGCAGCCTGCTCATCAAGGGGCAGGAGGCTTTTGACCTGTCCATTTATGACAAATCCCTGCTGGTCAGCACAGTCTTACAGGACACGGACGGCCAGTTCATCGGCCTCTCCGTTGCAGAAGACCTGGCCTTTGCCTTGGAAAATGACGTGGTTGACCTAGCCAACATGAAGGCCAAGGTAGCTGACTGGGCAGAACGGCTGGATCTACAAGGCCTCTTGCAACATCGACCACAAGACCTATCAGGTGGTCAAAAGCAGCGGGTCAGTCTGGCGGGTGTTCTCATCGACGAGTCCCCCATTTTACTCTTTGACGAGCCTCTGGCCAACCTAGATCCCAAGTCTGGCCAAGACACCATTGACCTCATCAACCGTCTGCACAAGGAGGAAGCAGCCACCACTATCATTATCGAACACCGGCTGGAAGATGTCCTCTACAGACAGGTTGACCGGATTATTCTGGTCAATGACGGGCGGATTTTGTTCAATGGCCGACCAGCTGATTTATTACAGACCAACCTGCTCATGACAAATGGAATTCGGGAGCCACTTTATATTTCTACCCTGCGTCAATTGGGCTATCCAGTGGACAAGGCCTCCTCTTTAGATAGACTAGACCAGCTAGACCTGAGTAGTGTAGCTATTGCTGAGTTACCACCTATGGTGCAAAAGCAGACCGAAAAAACACCCCTGTTGGAAGTGCGGACTTTACATTTTTCCTATCCTCAGAAAAGAGCCTTGACGGACATTAACCTTCAAATCGGCAAGGGAGAACGCCTGGCTATTGTTGGGAAAAATGGGGCAGGCAAGTCCACCTTGGCCAAGGTCCTATGCGGCTTTGTACAAGGACAGGGAGATATTCTTTGGCAAGGCCAGTCCATTATGGACGATTCGATCAAGGAGCGGGCAGAGCGGATTGGCTATGTCCTCCAAAATCCTAACCAGATGATCAGCCAGACCATGATTTTCGACGAAGTTGCCCTGGGTCTGCGAATGCGAGCGGTGCCAGAAGACCAGGTCCGTGACCGCGTAGAAGCCGTCTTGAAAGTTTGTGGCCTCTATGAGTTTCGTAAGTGGCCGATTTCAGCCCTATCTTTTGGTCAGAAAAAACGAGTAACCATTGCTTCGATTTTGGTCCTCAATCCAGAGATTATACTACTAGATGAGCCAACAGCAGGCCAAGACCAGCGGAACTATCAGGAAATCATGTCCTTCCTAGATGAGCTCAATCATCAGGGGCATACCATTGTCATGATTACCCATGATATGCAGTTGATGTTGGATTATTCCGATCGTGCGATAGTGGTTGTGGACGGCCGTGTAATTGCAGATGCCAGTCCCGCAGAAATCTTAACCAATCCAGAACTGATTCAGCAGGCCAACCTCAAGGAAACTAGTATTTTTCAACTGGCCCAGTGTCTATCGGTCGACCCACTAGCCTTGACGACATTTTATATGCAAGGGGAAAGGAGGCAGCCATGAGCCAACAACACTTAATCGGTTACCATGCAGGCAAGGGCTTTATCTATGAGCTGTCTGCTGTCAGCAAGCTACTCTTTTTTCTGCTGGTCTCTGTTGTATCCATGGTCACCTATGATACGCGTTTGATTCTCTTTATTGCCATTTTTTCACTCGGTCTCTTTCGCCTATCCCAGATACGCTTGAAGGATATTTCCTTCGTGCTGATGTTTACTACAATCTTTGCGGTTATGAATGCGACCATGGTCTACCTCTTTGCACCCCAGTATGGTGTAGACCTCTATGGAGCAAGGACAGTTCTTTGGGAAGGGCTCGGAGCCTATAACCTGACCAGCCAGCAGCTCTTCTATCTCCTTAATCTACTTTTGAAGTATTTTTGCACGGTTCCCCTAGCAGTTGTCTTTCTCATGACCACTCACCCTAGCCAGTTTGCCTCCAGTCTCAATCAGATTGGTATCTCCTATAAGGTGGCTTACGCGGTGAGCTTGACCATGCGGTACATACCAGATATTCAGGAAGAGTTTTATACTATTCGAATGTCGCAAGAAGCACGTGGTTTGGAGTTGTCTCAGAAGGGTCCCCTCCTGCAGCGGATTAAGGGCAATCTAGCCCTAGTCATTCCTCTCATCTTCAGTTCCTTGGAACGAATTGATACCATTTCGACCGCTATGGAATTGCGTCGCTTTGGAAAAAATAAAAAGCGGAGCTGGTACACCTATCAGCCCTTGGAAAAGAAAGATTACCTAGTTATCGGCCTAGCCCTGTGCTTGCTTGCCTTAGCTATCGCCCTCTTCTTTATCAATAACGGACGCTTTTATAACCCTTGGGCATAAAAGAAGACTGGAAGTCTAGTCTACCAATTAGGTAGTCAGACATCCAGTCTTTTTGAATTCAAAGAAATAATAGGCTATTCAATAAGTAATGAAATACCCGTGGTTCTAGTTCATTTCAAAATAGCGTAAGTTATGAGCTAGAATAATTTGTTCGATTTGTAACTGTAGTCCAGCTAGACCTCTAGCTAATGTAGGTTCGATGTCAAAGAGACGACACAGTTCAGAAAAACGTGTTTCAATAGTCCGTCTCATGGCCATCACTTTCCAATCACTATGTTCTTCAGCCATTGCCATGTTTTGTCGAAGTGGCGTCCATAGATGGTAACCTTCCTGTTCTAGATCCCTCTTAAGTTCACCACTTAGGTAGCCTAAATCACCTAAAATAACCGATTGCTTACATCCTTCTAATAGTTCATAAACTACCCTTGATATCGTGGACAGAGGCTGGCGTGATAACATAGTTCAAAATATAACCAGATAAGGTCACCAGCATATGAACCTTGAAACCGTAGAACCAAAGATGTTTAGAGGCGTTGTAGCCAATATCGGCTAATCCTTTAAAAATGGTAGCTCTGTGATTGCGAACAGGTTGGCAAAGTGGCAAAGGAAAACTATCTATAATCGCTATGCCATCAGGCGAAATCATGTCGCTCATAGCTTTTCGGATTAATTGGATTAGCCAAATCAATTGTTTAGACCGACGATTGAAACAACTTCTTTCTAGTAACTGACCGCAAGGGAAGAGGTGGCAGATGGTGTAGAAATGACGCTGTGATGTCATACCTAGTTCAGCTTGTAACAAAAGTAAGACAAGGATTGATTCATCTGAAACTTTGGCTAAACCAACATTACGCTGATATTTGAAGGAATCCGGGCAATAGTTTTGGTAGAAGTGATGACAAATTTGTGATAATTGGTGTACACTCCATTGCAATTGATGAGATTTAGCAGTATTAAGTGGCTCATTTGGACTAACCTCCTGTCTGTTTCGTCACTTACAGTATAATCCATCTGGGCTTTTTATTGTATGTTGAAATAAACTAGCACCACGGGTTATAAGTATGTTCCAATTGAAAATGCCAAAGAATATGCGGCTGAGCATTTAGCCTTCTGTAAATCAATCGGACTCAAAGGCCGTATCTTGATTGCTGATGAAGGAATCAACGGTACGGTTTCTGGTGACTATAAAACAACTCAAAAGTATATGGACTGCGTTCATGCTAATCCACTTTTCAGCGATTTGTGGTTTAAGATTGATGAAGAAAATGAGCAAGCTTTCAAGAAAATGTTTGTCCGCTATAAGAAAGAAATCGTTCACCTCGGATTAGAAGACAACGACTTCGACAATGACATCGACCCACTCGTGACAACAGGTGCCTACCTATCACCAAAAGAATTCAAGGAAGCCCTCTTGGACGAAGACACAGTTGTTTTGGATACCCGTAACGACTACGAGTACGACCTCGGTCACTTCCGCGGTGCTATCCGCCCAGACATCCGCAACTTCCGTGAGTTGCCACAATGGGTCCGTGATAACAAAGAGAAATTCATGGATAAGCGCGTGGTAGTATACTGTACCGGTGGTGTCCGCTGTGAGAAACTCTCAGGCTGGATGGTCCGTGAAGGTTACAAGGATGTCGGTCAGCTTCACGGCGGTATCGCAACCTATGGTAAAGATCCAGAGGTTCGTGGCGAACTCTGGGATGGAAAGATGTATGTCTTTGACGAGCGTATCGCGGTAGATGTCAACCATGTAAATCCAGTTGTTGTTGGCAAAGACTGGTTTGACGGAACGCCGTGTGAACGCTGTGTCAACTGTGGTAACCCGTTCTGTAACCGTCGTATCTTGACCTCAGAAGAAAATGAGTACAAGTATGTTCGGGGCTGTTCTAGCCAATGCCGTGCTCACGAACGCAACCGCTACATCACTGAAAACGGCTTGACCCGTCAAGAATGGGCAGAACGTTTGGAAGCGATTGGGGAAACTTTGACTCCAGCAAATGCCTAATAAAATCAAGATTGCATTGAAAAATCAGTGCAATTTTTTTGTGCAATCAGAATTCTTTATATTTTTTTCAGTCCATTCTATACGAAGCCTATCAATTAGAAAAGAGAAGGAGATGAAGTCATTTTGGATGAACTTATCCCCTTCAAAAATCAACATTATCCGTTGTCAACTTGCCTCGATGAACTCCAGTTCTATCTTCGGCTTCGTTTCCTAGGCTACTTTTGATTTTCATTGAGTATTAGCAGTAGCAGACCTTGAAAAAGCTGGTCAGTTTTATGAAGCAGTTGGTTTTTCTGTGGCGACTTTTGGAGATATCAAGTCAGCGACTTTGCCTGAGGGTGGCAACTTGATTTTGATGCAGGCGATAGCTTTGCTCAACGCGTACCATTTCAGCTAGCAACTAGTGGCAATGAAGTCTTGATTTCGCTTACTGTGGCGAGTAGGGGAGAAGTGGATAGCCTTATCGAGCGTGTTGAAGCAAATGGCGGGCAAATTACAGGTCGCCCGACAGATGCCCATGGCTTCTATGGAGCAAGTTTTACAGACCTTGATGGGCATCATTTTAATGTGATTGTTATGTAGGTAGCTCGTTTTCATTTTTGGGGAGGAAGAAGGATGAAACTATATTATGCTCCAGGGACCTGTGCCCTGGCTTGTTGGATTGCCTTGGAATGGGCAGGTGCAGATTATGAAGTGGAAAAGGTAAAACTTGGTTCGCCTGAATACCTCAAGGTCAATCCTTTGGGGGCGGTGCCAGCCTTGGATGTGCCGGATTATCGAATTATCACTCAAGCAAGTGCAATCTTGCAGTATATTGCGGATCTTTATCCTGCGAGTGACCTGGGAAGCGATGAGGGAGTCGCAGCTCAGACAGAGTTTAATGAAATTATCGGCTTTTTGACTGGGGACTTCCACCCAGCTTTTTGGCCAGTCTTTACACCGAATCGCTACACAGTATCAAAATCTACCGTAGCACTTGATGAGGCAGTGCAGGCAGGCTACATTCGAGTGGATAGGGCTATGACCTACTTGGATAGCTTGATTGGGGATACGGACCATGTCTATCAAAACAAGCGGACTGTCTTGGATCCCTACGCTTATGTCATGGCTCGCTGGTCGGTCAAGACACCTAAGGCATGGACAGACTATCCAAACCTAGCCCGCTTTATGCGTCAAATGGATCAGGACCCTGCAGTGCAGAAAGTGAAAGAATTGTCTAAGTAATCAAGGGAGTTATCTTTTAATTATTTTTTTATAAAAAGTCAAAAAAGGTCAAACAAAACTATTGACTTTTACTGATCAATAGTGTAGAATAAGATTCGTAAGGTAAATAGGCCTTACAAATTCTTTGACTAGAAGGTCAGTATAGGTCAAATTTTGATTTGATTTTCTTTTAGATCTATTGGTCAGTAAAAGACAAACTTCTAAGGAGGTTGCTATGAAAAACAGGATTATACCCTACTAGCGTCATTTAGTTTATTTTTTATTACTGCGATGAGTGAAAAGCTCCAGTGGAGGTTTTCAGCCTACCACCTATCAGTCAAAGAGGGGGAGTTGGAAACTTCGTTTCCTTATCTCCAACTTCAAATAATTTCATTATTAGAGAACTCGCTTTGCAGTACTTTACGAACGTTACTTACTCTTGTAACTACAATTTCCAAACTTCAATAATCTGCTGGATTATTGAAGCCACTTACAGCTTTTGATGCGAACTAAAAGACTAAATCAATTTTTTATCATACAAAGGTCAGTTTAGGTCAATAAAACATAACAATAAACGAGGTAACTACTATGAACAATAATTTCAATAACTTTAACAATATGGACGATATTTTCAATCAACTCATGGGCAACATGGGAGGTTACAGCACAGAACGTCGCCGTTATTCTATCAATGGGCGTGAAGTGACACCGGAGGAATTTGCCATGTACCGTCAGACTGGTCGCCTGCCACAGACAGAAGAAGTGGCTCAAACACAGACCAAAGGTCAGATAAAGTCAGACGGGATTCTGGCAAAACTTGGTCGCAATCTGACCCAAGACGCACGTGATGGAAAGCTGGATCCAGTCATTGGACGAAACAAGGAAATCCAAGAAACCTCTGAAATCCTAGCTCGCCGTACTAAGAACAATCCTGTTCTGGTCGGTGATGCGGGTGTCGGAAAGACAGCGGTAGTAGAAGGTTTGGCTCAAGCCATTGTCAATGGTGATGTGCCAG
The DNA here is from genome assembly GCF_024509525.1 of Streptococcus suis. GTDB lineage: Bacteria > Bacillota > Bacilli > Lactobacillales > Streptococcaceae > Streptococcus > Streptococcus suis_AC. The sequence continues at coordinate 208,608 of NZ_JAMWEM010000001.1, read as the reverse complement.
CAGCCATTAAGAACAAGGAAATCATCTCCATAGACATTTCAGGCTTGGAAGCTGGGACTCAGTATCGTGGGGCTTTTGAGGAAAATGTGCAAAATCTTGTGGATGAAGTCAAAAAAGCTGGAAATATCATTCTCTTCTTTGATGAAATTCATCAGATTTTGGGAGCTGGTAGCACTGGCGGAGACTCAGGTTCCAAGGGTTTAGCGGATATTCTTAAACCAGCTTTATCCCGTGGAGAGTTAACTGTTATCGGTGCGACTACGCAGGACGAGTACCGCAATACTATTCACAAGAATGCTGCTCTGGCTCGTCGTTTCAATGAAGTCAAGGTTAATGCTCCGTCCGCAGAAGACACCTACCAGATTTTGAAAGGGATTAAGCCACTTTATGAAGCACACCATAATATTGAATTGCCAGATGAGGTTTTGAGAGCTGCGGTTGATTATTCCGTCCAATATATTCCACAACGCAGCTTGCCTGATAAGGCTATTGACTTAATCGATGTGACGGCAGCTCACTTGGCTGCACAACATCCTGTGACAGATATTCAGACCTTGGAAGCAGAAATGGCTGAGGCAAAACAGTTGCAGTTGGAAGCTGCTGAGAAAGAGGATTATGAAACAGCACTCAATGAAAAAGTCCGCATCGACAAACTCCAAGAACAGATTGACAATCACACGGAGCAACAAAAGGTTGTTGCGACAGTCAACGATGTGGCTCAAGCAGTTGAACGCATGACAGGTATTCCCGTTTCCCAAATGGGAGCTTCTGACATTGAACGACTCAAGGAATTGAAAAATCGTCTGGCAGCTAACGTTATCGGCCAAGACGATGCGGTGGAGGCTGTCTCCCGTGCCATTCGTCGGAATCGTGCAGGTTTTGATGACGGCAATCGTCCGATTGGTTCCTTCCTCTTTGTCGGTCCAACTGGTGTCGGTAAGACCGAGTTGGCAAAACAGTTAGCACTAGACTTGTTTGGTAACAAGGATGCGATTATTCGTTTGGATATGTCGGAATACAGCGATCGGACAGCCGTTTCCAAATTAATCGGTACCACAGCTGGTTACGTTGGTTATGATGACAATTCCCATACTCTTACAGAGCGTGTCCGCCGCAATCCGTACTCAATCGTTCTTCTGGATGAGATTGAAAAAGCTGATCCACAAGTGATTACCCTCCTTTTGCAAGTGCTGGATGACGGGCATTTGACTGATGGACAGGGCAACCAAGTTAACTTTAAAAATACCATTATTATCGCGACTTCTAATGCTGGTTTTGGTTATGGAATGGCAGAAGGTGAAGAAAATCAAGACATCATGGACCGCATCGCACCATTCTTCCGTCCGGAGTTCCTTAATCGTTTTAACGCAGTTATCGAATTCAAGCACTTGGATAAAGATGATCTCAAAGCCATTGTAGAATTACTCTTGGCCCAGGTCAATAATACCCTGGCGAAGAAAGGCATCCAATTAACGGTAACGGAAGCTGCCAAAGAATTCTTGATGGAAGAAGGCTATGACAAGGCCATGGGAGCTCGTCCTCTGCGCCGTGTGATTGAAAATCAGATTCGTGATAAGGTGACAGACTTCTATTTAGATCATACAAATGTGACCAACTTACTCGCGGATGTGGCTGACAATGAAATCAAAATTGACGAGCAAACCTTTTTATAAAATTATAAGATAATATAGAAAATCTGAGAAGAAATTCTCGGATTTTCTTTTTTAATCTCGCTTACAAGTACCCTAGAAATCCTATATTGACAGCTTTCGAGCAGTTTTACGGAAAAGTTTTTCAAAAATCTTGTATAATTCCTTGACAAGTGCAAACGTTTGCGTTAAACTAATAAACGTATTCGATAGAAAGGAAAGCGTTTTTATGACAAATCGTACCAGTGGAATTCTAATGCACATTACCTCACTTCCAGGTAAGTTTGGTATTGGCACTTTTGGACAGGCTGCCTATGACTTTGTAGATTTCTTGGTAGAAACCAAGCAAACCTATTGGCAAATTCTCCCTCTCACAACGACGAGTTACGGAGATTCGCCCTATCAATCATTTTCTGCCATTGCAGGAAATACTCATCTGATTGATTTTGACTTATTGGCAGAAGAAGATTTGTTAGCCAGTTTTGATTACCAGGACGTCAATTTTGGAGATGATCCTGAGAAAGTAGACTATGCGCTAATTTATGAAGTTCGTCGACCAATTTTAGAAAGAGCTGTTAAAAATTTCTTGAGCGATGATAAGCGAAAATTAGCCTTGAAAGAGTTTGAAAAAGCCAACTCTTCTTGGTTGACAGATTACGCAGAGTTTATGGCGATTAAAGAATATTTCGGCAACAAGGCGTTACAAGAATGGGATGACAAGAAGGTTGTTGCGAGAAATGAAGAAGCTTTGGAAAAATACCGACTTGAGTTAGCAGATCAGATTGACTACTTCAAAGTTACGCAATATTTCTTCTTCAGTCAGTGGAAACAGTTAAAAGAGTACGCCAATAAAAACCATATTAAGATTATTGGTGATATGCCAATCTATATTTCTGCGGATAGTGTGGAAGTTTGGACCAAGCCACAGCTCTTCAAATTAGATAGCGAGCGCAAGCCTCTTTATGTAGCAGGCGTTCCAGCAGATAATTTCTCAGCAGACGGTCAGTTGTGGGGCAATCCTATCTATGATTGGCCTGAGCATGAGAAGACGGGTTATAGCTGGTGGATCTATCGCATTCATGAGAGTTTCAAACTCTATGATGTTCTACGGATTGACCATTTCAAAGGTTTCTCAGATTACTGGCAGGTTGATGGCAAGGCAAAAGTGGCCAAAGTTGGCACTTGGGAACCAGGTCCAGGTTACAATCTTTTCAAAGCAGTCAAAGAAACTCTTGGTGACCTACCGATTATTGCTGAAGACCTTGGAAATATCGATGCTAAGACTCGCAAGCTCCTAGCAGACTGTGGTTATCCAGGGATGAAAATCTTAGAATTTGGCTTCTTTGATGTAACTGGGCAGAGCATTGACATACCACACCGTTGTGTGCCCAACTCGATTGCCTATACAGGTACGCATGACAATGAAGTTGTGAATGGCTGGTATGAAAATCTTGAGCCTGAACAACAGGAATTTGTAGATGCTTATACGAATCGTAAGCCAATCGAGCCTGTAACTCAGGCTATGCTGCGCACTCTGTTTGCAACTGTTAGCAATACTGCTATTGCGACCATGCAGGATGTTCTTGATTTAGGCGAAGAGAGCCGAATGAATATGCCGTCAACTATCGGTGGAAACTGGGAATGGCGTATGAAAGCTGAAGACTTGACCCAAGAACGCAAAGACTTTTTAATCAAAATGACGAAACTATACCAACGAGGAAATGAAAACCATGACTAAATTTACAATATTTGCAGAAACAAATACTTCGAAGAAATTAGCTGATTTGACAAATGAAGAAATCTATCTTCAATTATTGAACTATGTCAAAGCTGAAGCAGCGACAAAACCAAAAAACACTGGAAAACGTAAAGTTTACTATATCTCAGCTGAGTTTCTTATTGGTAAACTCTTGTCAAACAACTTGATTAACTTGGGTATTTACAAAGATATTCAAGCGGAATTAGCAGCTGCTGGAAAATCTTTAGCACAGGTTGAAGACGTTGAACCAGAACCATCTCTTGGTAATGGTGGTCTTGGACGTTTGGCATCCTGTTTTGTGGACTCTATGTCAACACTTGGTATTAACGGTGAAGGTGTTGGTTTGAACTACCACTGTGGTCTTTTCCGTCAAGTCTTTAAAGACAACCAACAAGATGCAGAACCAAACTTCTGGATTGAAAATGATTCTTGGTTGATTCCAACAGATATCAGCTACGATGTGCCATTTAAAAACTTCACGTTGAAATCTAAGCTAGATCGTCTTGATATTCTTGGCTATAAAAAAGAAACAAAGAACTACCTTAACTTGTTTGACATCGAGTCTGTTAACTATGACTTGATTACAGATGGCATCTCATTTGATAAGACAGATATCAAAGAAAACTTGACACTCTTCTTGTATCCAGATGATTCTGATAAGAATGGTGAATTGCTCCGTATCTACCAACAATACTTCATGGTATCAAATGCGGCTCAACTTTTGATTGATGAAGCAATTGAGCGCGGTTCAAACTTGCATGACTTGGCTGACTACGCTTATGTGCAAATCAACGATACTCACCCATCAATGGTGATTCCTGAGTTGATCCGTCTTTTGACTGAAAAGCATGGTATTGAATTTGCGGAAGCAGTTGCCATCGTTAAGAATATGACTGGTTACACAAACCACACTATCTTGGCGGAAGCACTTGAAAAATGGCCACTTGAGTTCCTTGAAGAAGTGGTGCCGCACTTGGTTGATATTATCAAAGAATTGGATGCCCTTATTCGTGCAGAAATTAAAGACCCAGCAGTCCAAATCATTGATGAATCAGGTCGTGTACACATGGCTCACATGGATATCCACTTCTCTAACTCAGTGAACGGTGTAGCTGCGCTTCACACAGAAATCCTCAAAAACTCTGAATTGAAAGCTTTCTACGAGCTTTACCCAGAAAAATTCAATAATAAAACAAACGGTATCACTTTCCGCCGTTGGTTGGAATTTGCCAACCAAGACCTCGCTGACTACATCAAGGAATTGATTGGTGATGAGTATTTGACAGATGCGACTAAGCTTGAGAAATTGCTTGCCTTTGCAGATGACAAGGAAGTGCATGCTAAGTTGGCGGAAATCAAACACAACAACAAATTGGCTCTCAAACGTTATTTGAAAGACAATAAGGGTATCGAGTTGGACGAAAACTCTATTATTGATACACAAATCAAACGTTTCCACGAGTACAAACGCCAACAAATGAATGCCTTGTATGTCATCCACAAGTATCTTGAAATCAAGAATGGTAATCTGCCAAAACGTAAAATCACTGTTATCTTCGGTGGTAAGGCAGCTCCAGCTTACGTGATTGCCCAAGACATTATTCACTTGATTCTCTGCTTGTCTGAGTTGATCAACAACGACCCAGAAGTGAGCAAGTATCTCAACGTTCACTTGGTAGAAAACTACAACGTAACAGTTGCAGAAAAACTGATCCCTGCGACAGACATTTCTGAACAAATCTCATTGGCTTCTAAAGAAGCATCAGGTACTGGTAACATGAAATTCATGCTCAACGGTGCATTGACACTCGGTACCATGGACGGTGCCAACGTTGAGATTGCTGAGTTGGCTGGCATGGACAACATCTACACATTTGGTAAAGATTCAGATACCATCATCGACTTGTACGATAAGGCTGGTTACGTATCTGCGGACTACTACAATGGCGATGCCAATATCAAGCGTGCAGTTGATTTTATCGTCAGCGATGAAGTGCTTGCACTTGGTAATGAAGAACGCCTTGGTCGTCTCCATCATGAATTGATTTCGAAAGACTGGTTCATGACCTTGATTGACTTGGCTGAATACATTGAAGTAAAAGAACAAGTCTTTGCAGATTACGAAGATCAAGATTCATGGAACAAGAAAGTTGTTCATAACATTGCTAAAGCTGGATTCTTCTCATCTGACCGTACAATCGAGCAGTATAACGAAGATATCTGGCACAGTAAATAATCCAAAATAAAAGAATGTTTCCAATAGGGAACATTCTTTTTGGTTATTGGAAAAATGATGATTGAATATTTCAGTTGACTTTATTTTGTTCAAGCAAAATAAAATTTTTAAATTGATTATTAAAGAGTTCAATAGCATCTGAATTCTTCCTAGTCAATAAGTAGGTGAAAGATACAGGAATTGAAATTTCTACAGGTATTCGAGAACAAATTTTAGGATTAAAATTTGTTTTAAGGTATAGAGGAAGGTATGAAATCCCTTGTTCCATTTCAATCAATTTTTCAGTAACCGATATATCTTGTATCGAAACAAATTGGGAATCTGGAACGAGTTCAGAAATTTCTTGTTTTACTTTTGTCCAATAAGTTGGGTGATTATCTGATAATATTTTGTATTTTTGAAATAATTCAACTTCAGTTAAGTGGAGATCGCTTTGGGGATAAAAGAGAGCAATTTTCCCTTCACAAATTTTTTCCGAATGAATTTTCGTAGTATAGGGTTCTTCTCTAGCAATTCCAATATCAAATTGATTACTCTCAATTGCATGTGAAATGTCATTCTGCAGGACTGAGACTGAAATAGTGATTGACGGTTGTTCTTCAAAAAATATTGGAAGAAATTTTGGCAGTAGGTATGTAGCAATATAAGGAGAAGCAGCAATGCGTAGATGTGTTTCAAGTTTTTTATTTTTTAATTGGATTTTTTGAATCCCCTCTTCATAAGTTGTAACTATTTTCTGTGCTATTGGAATAAATTCTTGTCCCATTGAGGTTAAAGACAATTTCCGCCCAATTGTTTCAAATAGCTTTACCTGTAAGTGTTTTTCGAGTTTTTTAATTTGCTGGTGGAGTGTAGGTTCTGTTAGGAATAGTTCTTCACTAGCTCTGTGATAGTTAAGGTGTTTAGATAACACTAAAAAAGTGTAATACCAGTCTAAATTCATTGGGCTCTCTCCTTTGTAAAATAAAAGTTAATGAATGATTCACTTTTTGCGAATTTTAAAAAGTTAGTAATTATTATATCATTAAATCTAGAATAACTAATAAGGAGAAAATACATGAAAATTAACGTCCCTTTTAGCAAAAATATTTTACCTAAACGGTTTGGCAAAGAAGCAAAATCTGAAGATGTTATTCAAGATAATCCAGTACGCTCATTCCCGTTTGAGATTAAGGAATTGCCAGCGGGGGCAAGGTATGTAGCTATTACATTGATTGATTACGATGCTGTACCGATATGCTCATTTCCATGGATCCATTGGCTTGTTACTGATATAGATGTTGTGAATAGTGAGGTCGTTATTCCTGAAAATTTTAGTTTAGATTATAAAGCGACTATCAAACAAGGGAAAAATAGTTTTTCTAGTCCATTCTTAGAAACAGATTATACTGAAATTGATTCAATTTTTGTCGGTCCAACACCTCCAGATAAAGATCATCGATATACTCTAGAAGTGTTTGCACTATCTGATAAAACAGATTTGAAAAATGGATTTTATTATAATGAATTATTAGATGCAGTGCGCCCGATCGCTTTGAGTAAAGTAAGTGTAAATGTTGTTGGACAACTATAAGTTAACAAAAAGGAGCTAGAGATTCTAGTTCCTTTTACCGTTTGGCCATTGAAACAAAGGTAACCTTATCTGGTCGGTAGGTAATGGTGCCGTACTGGAAGGGACGGCCGTCTGCCAGATAGGTGGTGCTGGTGACGGAGACCACCATATCATAGCCTGCCAGATCAAGCAAGGATTTTTCTTCTTCCGTCGCAAAGCGGAAGGAAATTTCTCGGCGGGAATGGGAAATTTCTAAGCCAAGGTCGTTTTCCAAATACTGATAAATCGATTTTTCAGCGATTTCCTTGCTGAGATAGGGAACAATCCTGCGGTCAAAGTAGGAAATCTCATACTCTAATCGCTCACCGTCGATAGTCCGAACGCGGCTGACACGGTAGAGATCCGTTTTTTCATCCACTTCCAATTCCTTCATGACATCTGGTTGACCTTGGACGATATAGAGGTTGGTCAGTTGGGTCTGGACTTGATGATGGGCAGAGCGGTTGAGTTCACTAACGGTCTTCAATTCGGACACAAATGGTTTTCGAACAAGGTTATGGTCCAAAATAATGGAATTTCTCCCTTGACGTTTTTGGATATAGCCATCCATCTCCAACAACGATAGGGCCTTGCGGATGGTGTCCTTAGAATAGGAGTAAATCTCCATCAGCTCATTCTCTGTAGGCATCTCTTGATTGGCCTGCCAGATATTTTGTTCAATTTTTTCCTTGATGTCAGCATAGACTTTCTTGTATTTACTCATTTGGGGTGACTTCCTAGCTTGCTATTTACCGCTAGTATATCATAAAAATTACCAAAGGTCAGTATTCTAAGTCTAGACAAACTTTTACGTAAAACTAATAAAATTATTCCGTAAAACTGTTGACAGATGAAAACGTTTACGTTATAATAAGGCTACAAGTTGAATACGTTTTACGAAGTAAATAGAAAGGAGCGACATGAAGTTACTAACAGTCAACGTCCATGCTTGGTTGGAAGAGGACCAGCATGAGAAATTGGATATTTTAGCTCAGACCATTGCCCAAAAGCAATATGATGTAATCGCTCTTCAGGAAGTCAACCAGTTGATGATAAGTCCTCTGGTGACCAAGGACTTACGGCAAGACAATTATGGTCTGGTCCTGCTTGAGAAACTGAGAGAGCTTGGAGTGGCAGACTATTCCTATTTCTGGTCCAATTCCCATATTGGTTACGATCGATACGATGAAGGAATTGCCTTCTTGACTAAACTACCTGTCTATGAAGTGGATGCCTTCTACTGCAGTCAGAATAAAGATTTGACATCAATCTTGTCTAGAAAAATCATTGGTTTGACGGTCTTGTATGGGAAGGAATTGATTGACATTTATTCTTGTCATATCAATCTTCCAGACAGTAAAGAAGAAAATCAGTTGGAGAATATTCGCTCGATTGTGGAACGGACAAGTTCGGATCGCTTGAAAATTCTAATGGGAGATTTCAATACGGATGCTTTATCAAATCCCAAATCCTACCAAGCTATCAAGGACCTTGGTCTTTATGATAGTTATGATTTGGCAGAGGAAAAGGATGCAGGTATCACTGTTGAAAAAGCCATTGACGGATGGGCAGGTCATAGTCAGGAAAAACGTCTGGACTATGTGTTCATAAATCAGGAAAGACAGGTTCAATCCAGTCGTGTGATTTTCAATGGGGATAATCTTCCCATTATTTCAGACCACTTTGGTGTGGAAGTTAACATATGTATCTAAAGGTCAACAGACCAAGAAAAAATTTAGGAGAAAAACATGAAAAAATTTCTTAGTTTCGAATTTTGGCAAAAATTCGGTAAGTGTTTGATGGTCGTGATCGCCGTTATGCCGGCGGCAGGTCTCATGGTTTCTATCGGAAACTCTATTCCACTAATCAGCCCAGAATCAGAGCTCTTGCTTCGTATCGGGAATATCATTGCCCAAATTGGTTGGGGAATTATCGGAAACCTTCACTTGCTCTTTGCCTTGGCTATCGGTGGTAGCTGGGCTAAGGAGAAGGCTGGTGGTGCCTTCTCAGCAGGTCTTGCCTTTATCCTTATTAACTTGATTACAGGTAACTTCTTTGGTGTTACAACAGATATGTTGGCAGATGCGACTGCGACAGTCAGCACTGTCTTTGGTACTGAAATTCCAGTGTCAGGTTACTTCGTCAATATCTTGGGGCAACCTGCTCTTAATATGGGGGTGTTCATCGGTATTATTGCTGGTTTTGTAGGGGCAACAACCTATAACAAGTATTATAATTACCGTAAGCTTCCAGATGTATTGACCTTCTTTAACGGTAAACGCTTCGTACCATTTGTGGTTATCTATCGCTCAGTTCTTGTAGCGCTAGGATTAGCTATCTTTTGGCCAGTTGTTCAAACAGGAATCAATAGCTTTGGTAAATGGATTGCGAGCTCACAGGATACAGCACCAATTCTTGCACCTTTTGTTTATGGTACATTGGAACGTTTGCTTCTTCCATTTGGTTTGCACCACATGTTGACCATTCCAATGAACTACACATCGCTTGGTGGTACCTATGACATCTTGACAGGTGCTCAAGCAGGTACACAAGTATTTGGGCAAGATCCGCTTTGGCTGGCATGGATTACAGATTTGATAAATCTTAAAGATGCGGGTGATACAGCCCAATATAATGAACTTCTGGCTAATGTTACTCCAGCTCGTTTTAAAGTTGGTCAAATGATTGGTTCATCTGGTATCCTTATGGGATTGACGTTGGCTATGTATCGTAATGTTGATCCAGATAAAAAGAAAAAATACAAAGGGATGTTCCTATCTTCTGCACTTGCCGTCTTTTTGACAGGGGTAACAGAGCCGATAGAATTCATGTTCATGTTTGCGGCAATGCCACTCTATATCGTTTATGCGTTTGTGCAAGGTGCAGCTTTTGCCATGGCAGATATTGTCAACTTGCGTATGCACTCATTCGGTAATATCGAATTCCTCACTCGTACACCGATGGCTATTAAAGCTGGTATCGGTATGGATGTTGTCAACTTCATCTGGGTGACAGCTCTCTTTGCGGTTGGTATGTACTTCATTGCGGACTTCATGATTAAGAAATTTAATTTGGCAACTGCTGGACGCAATGGGAACTATGATACAGAAACAACGGATGTGGTTTCAAATTCAAATGTGGATACTGCAGATGCCAATTCACAAGTGGTTCAAATTATCAACTTGCTTGGTGGTCGTGATAATATCGCAGATGTGGATGCATGTATGACCCGCCTTCGCGTTAGTGTTAAAGATGTGGCACAGGTTGGAGATGAAAATGCTTGGAAACAGGCTGGTGCTATGGGCTTGATTATCAAAGACTCAGGTGTTCAAGCAGTCTATGGACCAAAAGCAGATGTCCTCAAATCAGACATTCAAGACTTGCTAGAATCTGGCGTAGCCATTCCTCGTACGGAAATTGTTGCGACAGAAGAAGTTGCTCCTGAGACTCAGTTCAAAGGTGTGACGGAGACAGTTTACTCTGTTGCTGAAGGGCAAGCCATTGCCATCACAGAAGTGAAAGATCCAGTCTTTTCACAAAAAATGATGGGCGACGGTTATGCAGTTGAGCCTAGCTCTGGCAATGTTTATGCACCAGTTTCAGGTATTGTAACTAGTGTCTTCCCAACCAAACACGCTGTCGGTATTTTGTCTGACAAGGGTGTAGAAGTCTTGGTGCACGTCGGCCTAGATACGGTTGCACTAAACGGTGCTCCATTCTCAGCTAAGGTAACAGATGGGCAACGCGTTGAAGCAGGTGACTTGCTCCTTGTCGCAGACCTTGAAGCCATTCGCTCAGCAGGACGTGAAACGACCATCGTCGTCGCCTTCACAAACACAGTAGAAATCAAATCAGTCAGCCTTGAAAATCTTGGACAAGTGACGGAGAAGAGCCAGGTAGCAAGAGTAGAATTGTAAGAATTTCTAAAAAGAATGTTTCCAAGAGGGAGCATTCTTTTATGTTCCCCCACATCCCATGTCAGTTTTAGGAGTTAGGTCTAGATATTTCAAGTGACCAAGCTGTCTTTTTGTGATAAAATAGGAGGATAGTGAAAGTTTAGAAGGAGCAGAAGATGAAAATTTCTGAAGAAGAAGTCCGTCATGTTGCCAAGCTGTCCAAGCTGGAATTTTCGGATCAAGAAACAAAAGAATTTGCGACGACCTTGAGCAAAATCGTTGATATGGTTGAATTGCTCAATGAAGTGGGTACGACAGGTGTTGTGGTGACGACAACTATGGCTGACCGTAAGAATGTCTTGCGAGCAGATATTGCCCAAAAAGGTGAGAGCCGTGAGGAACTTTTCAAAAATGTGCCTGAGGCCCAAGATAACTTTATCAAGGTGCCAGCTATTCTAGACGGGGGAGGAGATGCCTAATGACCTTTAATAACAAGACCATCGATGAGTTGCACGACCTCCTTGTCAAAAAGGAGATTTCTGCGGTTGAGTTGACCAAGGCAACCTTGGAAGACATCAAGAGTCGTGAGGGAGCAGTAGATGCTTTCTTGACCATTGCAGAAGATAAGGCCTTGGCGCAGGCTGCTGCCCTTGATGAAAAAGGGATTGATGCGGACAATGTTATGGCAGGGATTCCTTTGGCAGTCAAGGACAATATCTCTACTAAGGGGATCTTGACCACGGCAGCTTCAAAAATGCTCTACAATTACGAGCCGATTTTCGATGCGACATCAGTTTCCCAAGCCTATGCCAAGGATATGATTATTGTCGGTAAGACAAACATGGACGAATTTGCTATGGGTGGATCCAATGAAAATTCTGCCTTCAAACCGACCAAAAATGCTTGGGACCAGACAAAAGTTCCTGGTGGTTCATCAGGTGGCTCAGCTGCTGCTGTTGCATCTGGTCAGGTCCGTTTGTCACTCGGTTCTGATACAGGTGGTTCTATTCGTCAACCAGCAGCCTTTAATGGTATTGTTGGTATGAAGCCAACCTATGGAACGGTATCCCGTTTTGGTCTGATTGCCTTTGGTTCATCTCTTGACCAGATTGGTCCATTCTCACAGACGGTTAAGGAAAATGCCCAGTTGCTCAATGTCATCTCTGGTCATGATGTCAAGGATGCAACATCAACAATCAATGAAATTGCTGACTTCACTAGCAAGATTGGTCAGGACATCAAGGGTATGAAGATTGCTCTGCCGAAAGAATACATGGGCGAAGGGATTGATCCGCAGGTCAAGGAAACCATTCTCAAGGCTGCTAAGCACTTGGAAAGTTTGGGAGCAATCATTGAGGAAGTTAGCCTGCCACATTCTAAGTATGGGGTTGCGGTTTACTACATCATCGCTTCATCAGAGGCATCTTCTAACTTGCAGCGTTTTGACGGAATCCGTTACGGTTTCCGTGCAGAAGATGCGACCAACTTGGAAGAGATTTACGTGAAAACCCGTAGCCAAGGCTTTGGTGAGGAAGTCAAACGCCGTATTATGTTAGGTACATTTAGCTTATCATCAGGTTACTACGATGCCTACTTCAAGAAGGCTGGCCAGGTGCGGACCTTGATTATCCAAGATTTTGAAAAAGTCTTTGCGGACTATGACTTGATTTTGGGACCAACTGCTCCGACAGTTGCCTTTGGTTTGGATACGCTCAACCATGACCCTGTGGCTATGTACTTGGCGGACTTGCTAACAATTCCTGTCAACTTGGCAGGTCTTCCAGGGATTTCGATTCCTGCAGGTTTTGTGGAAGGCTTGCCTGTTGGCTTGCAGTTGATTGGTCCAAAATATTCAGAAGAGACCATTTACCAAGTGGCTGCTGCCTTTGAAGCGACGACAGACTACCACAAGCAACAACCAGTGATTTTTGGAGGTGCTAACTAATGAACTTTGAAACGATTATTGGTCTAGAAGTCCATGTGGAGTTGAATACCAACTCGAAAATTTTCTCACCTTCATCTGCTCATTTTGGTGAGGATCCAAATGCCAATACCAACGTGATTGACTGGTCCTTCCCAGGCGTCCTTCCTGTTCTTAACAAGGGCGTTGTGGATGCTGGTATTAAGGCTGCCTTGGCTTTGAACATGGACATTCATAAGGACATGCACTTTGACCGCAAGAACTATTTCTATCCTGATAACCCTAAAGCCTATCAGATTTCCCAGTTTGACGAGCCGATTGGCTACAATGGTTGGATTGAGATTGAGCTAGAAGACGGCTCAACCAAGAAAATCCGTATCGAGCGGGCTCACTTGGAAGAGGATGCAGGTAAGAATACCCACGGGACAGATGGCTATTCTTATGTGGACCTCAACCGTCAGGGTGTGCCTTTGATTGAGATTGTATCAGAAGCAGATATGCGCTCGCCTGAAGAGGCCTATGCCTATTTGACAGCCCTTAAAGAAATCATCCAATATACTGGTATTTCAGATGTGAAAATGGAAGAAGGCTCCATGCGTGTGGATGCCAATATTTCCCTTCGTCCTTATGGTCAGGAGCAATTTGGTACCAAGACTGAGTTGAAAAACCTCAACTCTTTCAACTATGTTCGCAAGGGCTTGCAGTATGAAGTCGAGCGCCAGGCGAAAATCTTGCGTTCAGGTGGTCAAATCCAGCAGGAAACGCGCCGTTACGATGAGTCAACGGGTGAAACCATTCTCATGCGGGTCAAGGAAGGATCATCTGACTATCGTTACTTCCCAGAGCCAGACCTACCGCTTTATGAGATTGACGATAGTTGGATTGAGGAAGTGCGTGCAGAATTGCCAGTCTTTCCAAAGGCTCGCCGTGTTCACTATGTGGAGAACTTGGGCTTGACAGCCTATGATGCAGGTCAGTTGACCTCTACCAAGGCTCTGTCTGACTTCTTTGAAGCAGCAGTAGCAGCAGGTGGTGATGCCAAACAGGTATCCAACTGGTTGCAGGGGGACATTGCCCAGTTCCTCAATACCGATCAGAAGACTATTGAGCAAATCAAGCTGACACCTGACAGTTTGGTGGAAATGATTGGCTTGATTGCAGACGGAACGATTTCTTCTAAGATTGCCAAACAAGTGGTTGTCCATCTGGCTAAAAACGGAGGCTCTGCAAAGGAATACGTAGAGAAAGCTGGTTTGGTACAGATTTCAGATCCTGAAGTTTTGATTCCAATCATCCATCAAGTCTTTGCGGATAACGAAGCAGCAGTAGCTGACTTCAAATCTGGCAAACGCAATGCAGACAAGGCCTTTACAGGTTTCTTGATGAAAGCAACTAAGGGCCAAGCCAATCCCCAAGTTGCTCAACAACTCTTAGCTCAGGAATTGGCTAAGTTGTTGGACTAAAGTGAATAGAAGAAAACCGAGAATTCATCAGAACTCTCGGTTTTTTGCTTTCAATAAGAACTCTCCCGTATTACCAGCTGGGTACCTAGCTTAATTTTACGGGGATGGTGGGGCTGCGGACTAGCAATCACACGGTCCAGCAGTTGCATGGCTTCCTGGCCCATTTCTTCAGTAAAGACGCTGATTGAGGACAGAGCTGGGTAGACTTGGCGCGTGATGGCTGTGTCGTTAAAGGTGATGAGTTGGACTCGTTCTGGCACTGCAATTTGACGCTCTTGTAAAGCACGCAGGGCACCGACTGCCAGGGTATCATTTGCCATGAAAAAGGCAGGTGGTAGCTTGTCACCTAGGTCCTCAATAGCCTGGCTCATCAGCTCATAGCCTGACTGGGTGGAGAACTTTCCTTGGTAGATATAACTTTCTTGGAGCATGCCCAAGGTGTCTAGGTAGGTCCGAAAGGCAGTCAGGCGGGGGTCTGTTGGCAGTTGGTAGCCGTCTGTGGTTTCCTCCTGTCCGACTAATAGGCCAATGTCTGTCAGGTCTTGAGAACGGAAGTGGTTGATAACGGTCTGAACAGAGTGTTCAAAGTCGGTCGTGATACAGGAAAATCCCTCTGTCAGTGTATCAGAGTCCACAAAAATGAGCTTGGAAGACAAGTTGGTCAGCTCTGCTATTTGTCCAGAAGAAAATTTGCCAACTGCGATGATGCCGTCAACTTCTTGGAGGAGGGGGTTGGTCAGGTCGTTGAAGGAGCGGATGATTTGATAGCCGAGAAGGCTGGCGGTTTGCTCGATGCTGGCACGGATGGAATAGTAGTAGAGGTCAGCCAGCTCTTCGCTCTCGGTGTACCATTGGACAATGCCGATGGTGCCTTTTTGTTGGGGAGCTTGTTTTTTGAGGTGTTTGGTGTAGCCCAATTCCTGTGCCAAGTTGAAAATGCGGTCGCGGGTTTCTTGGCTGACGGATAGGGTCAGGTCGCCCTTGAGTACGCGGGAAACGGTGGCAGAGGATAATTGAGCCTTTTCAGCGATGTCTTTAATGGTAACCATGGGATTCTCCTATCTATTTGTATCTAGTATAGCACAAATGATAAAATTAGTAAATTTTTAGTAAATATATTGACTTTTATATTGTCAAGTTGTACAATAAAAGAAAACGATTACAATATCAAGGAGGTTCCTATGAACACAGAACAACTCAAGCAAGCCTTTCTCGATGTGTTTGGTCAAGAGGCGGATGCGACATTCTTCTCACCTGGTCGGATTAACCTGATTGGTGAGCATACTGACTACAATGGTGGTCATGTCTTTCCGGCAGCCATTACCTTGGGAACATACGGAGCTGCTCGCAAACGTGACGACCAGCTTCTACGTTTTTATTCCGCAAACTTTGAAGAAGTTGGAATTATCGAAGTGGATTTGAACAATCTGGTCTTTGATAAGGCGGATAACTGGACCAACTATGCTAAGGGTGTTCTCAAGTTCTTGCAAGAAGCAGGGCATGTCATTGATACAGGTATGGAAGTCTTTGTTTACGGTAACATTCCAAATGGTTCAGGCTTGTCTTCATCAGCTTCCTTGGAACTTTTAATTGGCATCATCGCAGAAGAATTGTACGATCTTGAGTTGACTCGTCTTGATTTAGTGAAAATTGGGAAACAAACGGAAAATCACTTTATCGGTGTCAATTCTGGTATCATGGACCAGTTTGCTATCGGTATGGGTGCTGACAATCGGGCTATTTACCTAGATACTAATACGCTGGAATATGAACTAGTACCGCTTGATTTGGGTGACCATGTCATCGTCATCATGAATACCAATAAGCGTAGAGAACTGGCAGATTCCAAGTACAACGAACGTCGGGCAGAGTGTGAAAAAGCTGTTGAGGAACTCAATGCAGTCCTCTCTATTCAAACCCTGGGTGAGTTGGACGAGTGGACCTTTGACCAGTACAGCTACCTAATCAAAGATGAAAATCGGATCAAACGCGCCCGCCATGCTGTCTTGGAAAACCAGCGGACCTTGCAGGCTCGTAAGGCCTTGGAAGAAGGGGATTTGGCAGCCTTTGGTCGCCTGGTCAATGCTTCCCATGTTTCCCTGGAGCATGATTATGAAGTGACAGGTCTGGAATTGGATACCTTGGCACATACTGCTTGGGAACAAGAAGGGGTTCTTGGTGCTCGGATGACAGGAGCTGGCTTCGGCGGCTGTGGTATTGCCATTGTCCACAAGGATAAGGTTGATGCCTTTACGGAAAATGTCGGCAAGACCTATACCGAGGTGGTCGGCTATGCACCGAGCTTCTATGTGGCTGAAATCGCAGGAGGCTCACGCGTTTTATCTCGAAAATAGATTGGAGAAATGATGGCTGGATTGGTGGATCGTTTTGTTGAGCAGGTTATTGCCAACAGTGATTTTGAGGAAATGGATGCTCTTTATCTGCGAAATCGGGTTTTAGCCTTGGTGGGAGACCAGGTTTTGACAGTTCAAACAGAGCTGGACGACTTGATTGAACTCAAGGATGAGCTTCTAGCTCAAGCGGTGCGAACTGGTTTTGTGGGAGAATTGCTGGAAGAACAGGACATGGTTGGGACTTGTCTGATGGACTTGGTAACGCCTAGTCCCAGTCAGGTCAATCATGATTTCTGGATGACTTACCAGAACAGTCCTGAAAAGGCCATTGCAGATTTTTACGAGCTGAGCAAACGCAATGACTATATCAAACTGGCAGCGATTGCTAAAAACGTCTACTATCAGGTCGATACGGATTACGGCAAGCTGGAAATTACCATCAATCTCTCCAAACCTGAGAAGGATCCAAAGAGTATTGCTGCTGCAACCAAGGCAGAAACTAGCAACTATCCCAAGTGTCTGCTTTGCATGGAAAATGAAGGCTATCAGGGGCGGATCAACCACCCAGCCCGTGCCAACCACCGTATCATTCGGCTGGATTTGGGACAGGAGCAGTGGGGCTTCCAGTATTCCCCCTATGCCTATTACAATGAGCACGCGATTTTTCTCAACACGGCCCATGTTCCAATGGTTATCAGTCCTCAGACCTTTGAGCAGTTGTTAGACCTGCTGGACTTGCTCCCTGGCTATTTTGTCGGCTCCAACTCTGACCTGCCCATTTCTGGCGGCTCCATTCTGACTCACAATCATTACCAAGGCGGCCGCCACCGCTTTGCCATGGAGAAGGCTGCTGTGGATCAGACCTTCACCTTCACAGGCTACGAGCAGGTGCAGGCAGGGATTGTCAAGTGGCCCATGTCGGTTATCCGCTTGGCTTCCAGCTCTAAGTCGGACCTCTTGGGTTTGGCGACTAAGATTTTGGAAAAATGGCGGAGCTACTCTGATGATGCGGTGCAGATCAAGGCAGCAACGGACGGGACACCTCATCACACCATCACCCCTATAGCCCGTAAAAAAGGCGACGTCTACGAGCTAGACTTGGTCCTGCGGGACAATCAGACCTCGGAAGAATTTCCAGACGGTATCTACCACCCCCATCCAGATGTCCAGCATATCAAGAAGGAAAATATCGGCTTGATTGAGGTTATGGGACTGGCTATTTTGCCACCGCGGCTTAAGGCGGAGCTGGAAGAGGTGCAGAACTACCTGCTGGGCAAAGATAGTCAGGTTGCAGTCTATCATCAAGCTTGGGCAGACCAGCTTAAAGCCCAGCATCCGCAGGTGACAGAGGACCAGGTTGAAGAGATTGTTCGCCAGTCAGTCGGACAAATTTTTGCCCGTGTCCTAGAAGATGCAGGTGTCTACAAACGCACACCAGAAGGTCAAGCCGCCTTTATGCGGTTTATAAAATATGTGGGTTTGACGTGAGATGACATAAACTAAGGGGATTACTTTCTCCTTAGTTTTTTTGAAGGCTGAATCACAAAAGAATGTAAGGAGAACCTAGTGTCAACTTCACTAGTTCACATCTTCTCTTATTTATGGTAAAATGTAGGAGATTATTAGAAAAATGAGGTTGTAGACATGTCTAAATTTTTAGTTTTTGGTCACCAAAATCCTGATACAGATGCCATTGCATCATCATATGGCTGGGCTCACTTGGAGCGTGAAGTGTTTGGTCGTGATGCGGAAGCAGTTGCTCTTGGAACGCCAAATGAAGAAACAGCGTTTGCGCTTGACTATTTTGGTGTTACTGCACCGCGCGTGGTTGAATCTGCTAAAGCAGAAGGCGTTAGTCAAGTCATCTTGACTGACCATAATGAATTCCAACAATCAATCGCAGACATCAAGGATGTGGAAGTAGCAGCTGTTATTGATCACCACCGTGTCGCAAACTTCGAAACGGCAAACCCATTGTACATGCGTTTGGAGCCAGTAGGTTCAGCATCTTCAATCGTTTACCGTGCCTTCAAAGAAAATGGTGTGACGCCTCCAAAAGAAGTAGCTGGACTTCTCCTATCAGGTTTGATTTCAGATACCCTCTTGCTCAAATCACCAACCACTCACGCAACAGATCCACAAGTAGCAGCTGAATTGGCAGAAATTGCTGGTGTGAACTTGGAAGAATACGGCTTGGCACTCTTGAAAGCAGGTACCAATCTTGCTAGCAAGTCAGCAGAAGAATTGATTGACATCGATGCCAAAACATTTGGCTTGAATGGCAATGACGTCCGTGTAGCCCAAGTCAACACCGTTGATATTGCAGAAGTCTTGGAACGCCAAGCAGAAATCGAAGCAGCTATGACAGTAGCATCAGCAGCAAATGGCTACTCAGACTTTGTCCTCATGATTACAGACATCGTTAACTCAAACTCTGAAATCCTTGCCCTTGGTAGCAACATGGACAAGGTAGAAGCAGCTTTCAACTTCAAGTTGGAAAACAACCACGCTTTCCTTCCTGGTGCCGTTTCCCGTAAGAAACAAGTGGTGCCACAGTTGACAGATGCTTTCAACGCCTAATGAATTTTTCTACCGACCTCGAACCTGAAGTCGATAGGCCAGCACCTTCGGGTGCTTTTTTTCACTAAAGGAGAAACAATGTCTTATACAGTAAATTTCAAAGAAGTCGAAACAACAGGCTTGGAAACTAGTCCAGTCGCAGAAGTCTTGGCCGGTCTGCGTGCCAACGAAGCCCGCTATTTCTGGAACAAATACAAGCATGAATATGTAGTCTATACTCCTGAAGAGAAACCTGAGATCTTACCTTTCATTGAAAAGGTTTTGGCAGAGCGGGACATGGCTTTTCCATATACTCCGCTCAATGTCACTCAGCTTGAGGTAGATGGCATTCTTTGGTCTTTTGTCTTTTATGACAATGGCCTGGCTGTCAATGTCCTTTATACGCTTGAAGAAGGAGGCAAACGAGCGGTCGGTTTCAAATTGTCAGACGGCATTGACATTCCCAAAGAATTTGAAGGTAAATTCAAGTTTGCTCGCCAACGCTCCAAATTAGCAGGCGAAATCCGAGGGACTTTCTTTGTGGTCAAGGGTGACTACTTGTAAGAAAAAACTAGCCTAGAAGATTCTAGGCTAGTTTTGTTGTGCTTTGTACCATTCTCCCCAGTCCCACATAGAATCAAGGATGGGTTTCAAGGAGTGCCCCAGTTCTGTCAGAGAATATTCTACACGGGGAGGGACTTCTGGATAGACCTTGCGGTTCACAATGCCTTTTGCTTCAAGGTCTCGCAGGTTGCTGGTTAGGACCTTCTGGCTAATGGAGCCAATGGAACGTTGTAACTCGCTAAAGCGTTTGGTGCCCTCCATCAGATCGCGTAGGATGAGAATGTTCCACTTGCTACTAATCAGTAGCAAGGTTGTTTCAATAGGGCAAGCTGGCAAGTCTAATGGTAATTTTTTACTGGTCATAGCTTTCTCCAAAATGTTTTTCAAAAAATATAAGTCGGTTAGTGCTTGAAAAGATGCATTTCTTACCTTGAGGTAACTACAGTACTTTAAGGTGTATACTTTCCAAAAGATACTGACAATGATAGTATATAATCATGGCATGAAAAATGCAAGAAGAAATTTACATGGAGGTCATTGATATGACAATTACAAGCAATACATTCGACAAAGTTACCGTCCACACCTACACTGCTCCTGAAGATGGAGCAATGGTGAATACACATATTATTGAAACAGAGGCACACTTGATTGTGGTAGATACCCAGATGCTTCTACCATATGCTCATGAAGTAAAGACATTTGTAGATAGTCTGAAAAAACCAATTGAAATGGTCATCATTTCTCATGGACACCCAGACCATTGGTTCGGCACAGCTGTTTTTGAAGGGGAAAAAGTGTATGCGATTCAGGAAGTGTTGAATGAGATTCAAGAAACTGGACCAGCAGCGCTCGAACGGAATAAGGCAGTTTTGGGAGACTTGGTTCCAAACCAAGCAGTTTTGCCGACGTTTGTTTTGGCTGAGGGTGATGTTACGCTCGATGGGGTTACAATTCGTGTGACAAAAGTGGCCGATACTGAAAGCAGTTTTATCACTACTTTGGAATTGGTTGAGCAAGAAGTTATCATTACACAGGATATTGTTTATAATAATGTTCATCTCTTTGTTGCCCAACAGGAATTGGAAAACTGGAAAGCTGTTGTAGCGGATTTGAACAACCGTAATTGGACTCTAGTGTTACCAGGGCATGGTCTGCCAACGACAAATGCAGTTTTTGGGCAAATGATTGACTATCTAAATCTAGCACAGGAAAGTTTAGCTAATGCAGAGTCATTCAGTCAATACAAAGCAGCTGTCATGGCAGGATTTCCAGACTACAAGGGTGAAGTATTGATAGACCTAAATGAACAATTTTTGGGTTTGAGCTAAATATCTAAAAGAGGGAGGCTCCCTCTTTTCTATTTGGAGGAAACAATGAAACAAGAAAAAATTGATAAGGCCAAGAAATTGCTTGCAGAAGCGGATGTGATTGTGATTGGAGCGGGTGCTGGTCTGTCCAGTGCTGCGGGCTTGACCTACTCAGGCCAACGTTTTGAGGAACATTTTGCCCCTTTTATCAAGGCCTATGGGCTGACAGATATGTATTCCGCTGGATTTTATCCCTTTGCGGCTGAGGAAAAGAAGTGGGGCTACTGGAGCCAGCACATCTACCTCGATTGCTATCAAACGGGTAGCTTACCACTCTATCAGGATTTGTATGAACTGGTGGCGGACAAGAATTACTTCGTCATCACGACCAATGTAGATAGTCAGTTTGAAAAGGCGGGATTTGACAAAGAAAAACTCTTTGAAGTTCAGGGAAATTTCGGGGAGTTTCAATGCTCGGTGCCTTGTCATGATGGCGTTTATAATAACCAAACAGCCTTGGAAATTCTGCTTGCCAATCGTCAGGGTTTGGAGGTTAGAACTGAAGATATCCCCAAATGTCATAAGTGTGGGGCAGACATGATGAGCCGCTTGAGAATTGACCATCGTTTTGTCGAAGATGCTAATTGGCACAAGCAGGAAGAAGCTTATATTGCATTTTTACAGGAAAATGCGGCGAAGAAAATTGTCTTTTTGGAGCTGGGCGTGGGCTACAATACGCCGACTATTATCAAGTTTCCTTTTGAACGCTTGAATCAGACCCTGCCAAATGCCAGTCTGATTCGGCTTAATCTAGAAGACCCAGAACGTGAGGGTATTATCACCATTAACCAAGATATGCAGGAGGTTATCAGTGCATGGAAAGACTAGAAAAATTGATTAGCTATCTTGCACCTGATCTGGACCTGCCTCAGACCCGAGAAGAGCAGGAATGGGTCTTGCGAGCCTTGATGAACCTTTGGGAGCCCAAGGTCATGCCGGCGGAGTTTTGGAGCCTGCAAGATGCCTATTTACAGGAAACATTAGCTCAGAAAAGGGTGACAGGTCTTTCCGACTTACAGGAAGTGGAGCCACAGATTTATCTCTGGCAGGGAGACATTACTAGCCTAGAAGTTGAGGCGATTGTCAACGCGGCAAACAGTCAGCTCCTGGGGTGCTTTGTGCCGCATCACCGCTGTATTGACAATGCGATTCATTCGCAGGCTGGGCTTCAGCTGCGGTTGGCTTGCTACCAACTCATGAAGGCTCAGAGTCACTTGGAAGCAACAGGTCAGGCAAAAATAACGCCTGCTTACAATCTTCCCGCTAACTATGTCATTCACACGGTTGGGCCGATTATTCAGACGGAGGTCGGGCCTCAAGACGAGGAACTGCTGGCTTCCTCCTATCAAAAAAGCTTGGAATTGGCAGTGGAAAAGGGGCTGACCAGTATCGCCTTTTGTTGCATCAGTACGGGTGAGTTTCGTTTTCCACAAAAACGTGCAGCGGAGATTGCAATCAAAACTGTGAGAGCATTTGTTCACGACCACCCGCAATTACAGGTCATTTTCAATGTCTTCAAAGATGAGGATAGGGAAATTTATCAAGAATTGCTAGGAATTAAATAGTCAAAAACATTGACTATTTTTCTTTTTCTGCTATAATAGTAAAAAAGTTTGACTAATTAAAAAAAGGGGGGATTTCTATGAAGGCTGTTGTCGTATCACAGGCTGGTGGTCCAGAGGTTTTGGAAGTAAAAGAAGTTGGCAAACCACAGGTGAAAACAGGCTGGTGTTTGGTAAAAATCAAAGGATTTGGTATAGTCATTTGAATTAACTTTGATACATCGTCACTTTCGGCTTGCCGTACTCTAGTACAGCCTGCACCTCAGTTCCTTGTCTGAAAGCTAATTCATTCGACTATATCAATCATTCGGAGATTTTTACTAGACAGGGTCTGTCACCAAGTGTAGTGTTTCCACGGATTTTGGGTATTGAATTGGTCGGCGTGATTGAGGAAACGACGGAGCCAGACAGGTTACCAGTCGGGCAAAAGGTTGTATCTATCATGGGCGAGCTGGGTCGAGCCTTTGACGGTGGTTACGCAGAGTATGCCTTGGTGCCTAATCAAATCCTCTACCCTGTC
The DNA here is from genome assembly GCF_024509525.1 of Streptococcus suis. Taxonomy (GTDB): domain Bacteria; phylum Bacillota; class Bacilli; order Lactobacillales; family Streptococcaceae; genus Streptococcus; species Streptococcus suis_AC. The sequence goes on along the minus strand of NZ_JAMWEM010000001.1, from coordinate 185,164 downwards.
CAGACGGATTTGGGTTGGGCGGAGCTAGCTAGCGTCCCTGAAACTTACTACACTGCCTACGGTTCCATGAAAAATCTCAAGCTGGAAGCGTCAGATCGGATCTTGGTGCGTGCGGGGGCTAGCGGGGTTGGACAGGCCTTTGTTAAATTGGTGCGGAGCCAGTTTCCAGACCTGCCTATCTACGCTTCTGTCCGCAAGCTAGAAAAGACAGATAAGCTGCTTGCCTCTGGTTTCAGCCAAGTCATACTTGAAAAAGAGGGGCGTTTGCAGACGGATTTGACCTTCAGCAAGATTCTTGAATTGGTCGGGCCTGCTACCCTGTCGGATTCACTAGCTCATCTGGAGGAGGGTGGTATCATCTGCTCGACGGGTCAGCTGGGTGGCAAGTGGTATCTGGAGGACTTTGACCCCATTGAGCAGTTGCGGCAGAATGTCTATTTGACTACCTTTTATTCGGGCAATGTCAATCAGGACAAGTTGCAGGAGATGTTTGACTACCTAGCTCGTTATCAGGTGCCAGTTGGGCCTGAGAAGATTTTTAGTTTGGATACCATACAGGAGGCTCACCGCTATTTAGAGGGGGCGGAGGCTTTTGGCAAGGTGATTGTGCTCAATAGGGAGGAAGATGATGACAGAATTGAGACAGCGGAGTAAGATACTTGCTCAGATTTCTTACAATCAGGATGGTCTATATGAGGACTATGCAAGGAGGCATGGGCTAAACGGCAAGTCCTTATCCATTTTGATGTTTGTTTATTATATGTCCAGAGGTGTGACGCAGAATTGGATCGGTAAGAAGACTTACTCTAGTAAGCAGGTGGTCAATGCCACCATTAAGAAATTTCTTGATAAGGGCTATGTCTTTTTTGAGGAAAATCCAGCAGACAAACGGCATAAGAAGGTCAAGCTGACTGAGGCAGGTCGTGTCTATGCCAGTCGGATTTTGGATCCCTTGGAAGAAGCAGAAAAAACAGCCCTGTCCCAGTTCAGCTTGGAAGAACAGGAGCAGTTACTGGACCTCTTTGGTCGCTATGGACAGGCCTTGACGGAAATCTTGGGAGGAGACACGAATGATTGAGTACCAAAATGTGTCCTTGACCTGTCAGGTCAGCGGGCCAATCTTGAAGAATTTGACCTTTGACATTCAAGAAGGGGAGTTCTTTGTCCTGATTGGACCAAGCGGTAGCGGAAAAACAACGACGTTGAAACTGATTAACCGCCTGATTGAGCAGACAGACGGAGATATTCGGATTCAGGGCAAGCGGCTGAAAGACTTTGACCTGCGTGAGCTACGCTTGGAAACTGGCTACGTCCTGCAACAGATTGCTTTATTTCCAAATATGACAGTGGCAGAAAATATCGCTCTTATTCCTGAGATGAAGGGCTTGAATAAGGAAGAAACTTTGAAAAAATCCAGACAACTCTTGACCAAGGTGGGCTTGGAGCCGGACAGCTATTTGGACCGTTTGCCCAAGGACTTGTCTGGGGGAGAAAAACAGCGGATTGGGATTCTGCGAGCGATCATTGCCAATCCCAAGGTCTTGCTGATGGACGAACCTTTCTCAGCCTTGGATCCAATTAGCAAGGGGCAGTTGCAGGACTTGATTAAGGAGTTACACGAGGAATTCAAGATGACAACGGTTTTCGTCACGCATGATATGGACGAGGCAGTCAAGCTGGCAGACCGTATTTGCTTGATGAAGGCAGGAGAAGTGGTCCAGTTAGGCACGCCTGATGAGCTCCGCAACCAGCCTGCTAATGACTTTGTTGTTGAATTTATGAAAAATCGGGGAGGTGCCTAATGAATCAGTTGCTAACAACCTTTCTGGAACGCAAGTCAGACTGGCTGACAGCTCTATTTGAGCACCTGCGGATTTCCCTTCTGGCCTTGATTATTGCTATTGCCATTGCGGTGCCACTGGGCTTGGTCTTGTCCAACAAGAAAAAGCTGACCGAGTGGAGTTTGCAAGTGACAGGGGTATTTCAAACCATTCCATCCCTGGCACTGCTGGGGCTCTTCATTCCTTTTATGGGTATCGGAACGCTGCCTGCGGTGGTGGCTCTGGTTATTTATGCCATTTTCCCCATTTTGCAGGGAACTTTGACCGGACTTTCGGAAATCGATCCCTCGCTGGAAGAGGCTGCGACAGCCTTTGGAATGACCAAGATGGAAAAATTGCGTAAATTCCAGTTGGCTCTGGCCATGCCCATTCTCATGTCTGGTATTCGGACGGCGTCCATTATGATTATTGGAACGGCAACGCTTGCTGCCTTGGTCGGTGCGGGTGGTTTGGGCTCCTTTATCCTCTTGGGAATTGACCGCAATGACTCGGCCCTGATTTTGATTGGGGCGATATCGTCAGCCGTCTTGGCTGTCCTCTTTGGCTCGGTCATCAAGTTCTTGCAGGACAAGAAGCCTCGTACCATTCTGGCGGCTCTCTTGGTGACTCTTTTGGCAGTCGGAGCTAGCTATGTTCCGCTCAACCAATCGTCATCGAAAAAGCTAGTCATCGCTGGGAAATTGGGGGCAGAGCCTGAAATCCTCATCAATATGTATAAACTCTTGATTGAAGACCAGACGGATATTGAGGTGGAGCTGGAACCAAACTTTGGCAAGACCAGCTTCCTCTATGAAGCCCTCAAATCAGGCTCGATTGATATTTACCCTGAATATACTGGTACCATTACGACGACACTATTGACCAATCCACCGTCCGACCTGTCCAACAATCCTGAGGAAGTTTATACCTACGCAAAAGAAGTGATTTTGGAACAGGACGGCTTGGTTTATCTGGCTCCGACGGATTTTCAAAATACCTTTGCCTTAGCGGTGACGGAAGATTATGCTCAAAAAAACGGTCTTGAAAAGATTTCGGACTTGGTAAAAGTGCAGCAGACAGCTGTCGCAGGCTTCTCTTTGGAGTTTAATGACCGAGAGGACGGGAATGTCGGATTGACCAATCTGTACGGCCTAAACCTCAATGTCAAAACCATGGAGCCTGCTCTTCGCTACCAAGCCATTAAAAACGGAGATGTGCAGATTGTCGAGGCCTTCTCGACAGATAGCAAGGTGGTCACTTACAAACTGAAAATCCTGGAAGACGATAAAGAGCTCTTCCCACCTTATCAGGCCGCTCCGCTATTGACCAAAGAAACCTTAGGCAAATATCCCGAGTTGGAGCAAGTTTTAGGGGCTTTGGCGGGCAAAATCTCGACCGAGGAAATGACTCAGATGAACTATGCGGTCGATGTGGAAGGCAAGTCGGCAGAGCAAGTGGCGAGGGAATATTTAGAACAAGAAGAATTGTTAAAATAGGAGAAAATCATGACTAATCAACTAGAAAATGCTAAAAATCTCTATCTCCGTGGCATTCGCGACGGGGAAATCAAGGAAGTCCATGAAAACTATATGGGTGCTACTTACACCCAGCACAGTACAGGTGTACCTGATGAGAAAGAGGGCTTTGCGGCTTTCTTTGAGGACTTTTTCAAACGCAATCCCAAGCGGGAAATCAGCATTGTGCGTGCCATTGAAGATGGAAATTTTGTCTTCGTCCATGTCCACCAGAAACTCAATGACGGTGAGGCTGAGTGGGTGACGGCGGACATCTTTCGTTCAGATGAAAACGGCCGTATCGTTGAGCATTGGGATGTCATCGATGCCTATCCAAAAACCATTGGCCAAACAGACCCGATTTACGCAGACTTTGAGCTGACAGACCTAGACAAGACCGAGGACAACAAGAAGATCGTCCGTCGTTTCTTGGTCGATGTCCTTCAAAATGGGGAAATCGAGAAGTTTGACGACTATGTAGCAACTGATCTGATTCAGCACAACCAAGAGATTGCCCAAGGCGGTGCGGCCTATAAGGATTATCTTGTCGACAATAAAGTCAACTACGACTTTGTCTTCAAGGTGATGGGACAGGGTGACTACGTGGTGGCTTACTCGAAAGTCTGGATTGCAGGCCAGGACTACGCCCACTTTGACATCTACCGCCTCAAAGACGGAAAAATTGTCGAGCATTGGGACAACAAGGAAGTCATGCCAGAGAAAAAAGATTTGACGAACTTAGGGAAGTTTTAGGAGAAAAAAGAGGAGCAGGCAGCCTCGTTTGAGAAAGTCTGCTTTTTCAATTGTAAAAAATATTCCTTTTATGATATATCGCATATTTATACAATTGTTGAAAGAATATGGTACAATAAGAGCAGGATAAATAAAAAGTAGGAAGACTGATGAAATTACCACGTTTTGGCGTTGAGGATTGGCTAAATGTCCATGAAAACAGCGCGATTTATGACATTGCAGGAGTGTCCATTTCTGCTCTAACTTTGGAAGAGTTATTTGACTTGTCAGGTACTAATCCAGAAGATTTTTATAAAAAATTGCAGAGCACTAGGCTCAATTATGGCTGGATAGAAGGTTCGCCAGCATTTAAAAAATCAGTTAGTCAACTCTATACAGGCGTCAAGCCAGAACAAATTCTCCAGACCAACGGGGCAACAGGGGCGAACTTGTTAGTTCTTTATAGTTTGATTGAGCCAGGTGACCATGTCATTTCCCTTTATCCGACCTACCAACAACTCTACGATATTCCAAAGTCTTTAGGAGCGGAAGTGGATTTGTGGCAGATTGAGGAAGAGCATGGCTGGTTGCCAGACTTGGAGAAATTGCGTCAGCTCATTCGTCCCAATACCAAGATGATTTGTATCAACAATGCCAATAATCCAACTGGTGCAGTTATGGATAGGGCTTATTTGGAAGAATTGGTGGAAATTGCTGATGAGGTAGGAGCCTATATCTTATCGGATGAGGTCTATCGTTCCTTTTCAGAACTAGATGTGCCGTCCATCATTGATGTCTATGACAAGGGTATTGCGGTTAATAGTCTGTCTAAGACCTATTCTCTGCCAGGTATTCGTGTCGGTTGGGTGGCTGCCAATCATCAAGTGACGGACATTCTGAGAGATTATCGGGATTACACTATGATTTGTGCCGGTGTCTTTGATGACATGGTGGCCCAACTCGCTCTGGCATCACGCCAAGCTATTCTAGACAGAAACCGATGCATTTTAGAAGAAAATCTAGCTATTTTAGACCAATGGATGGAGAATGAACCCCTCGTTTCCTATATCAGTCCAGCGGTTGTTTCTACCAGCTTTGTCAAGATTGCAGTGGATATGCCTATGGAAGAATTTTGCTTGCAACTTCTGCAGAAATACGGTGTTCTTCTAGTGCCTGGTAATCGGTTTGATCGTGATGGCTATGTCCGCCTAGGTTTTGCCTGTGAACAAGAAACTCTAATCAAAGGATTAGAAAAATTATCCCAGTTTTTAAGAAGATTTGATAACAAAAACTAGTTCAGTCACCTGAGCTAGTTTTCTTTATTTTCAGTTGTATTTCTTTGGAAGAGTTTCCGCCAATCTGGTAGAGAGATTTCAGGGCTTGGAATATTGTCCCTCCAGATTTGATAACGGGTATCAAAGAGGAGACGAATGAGTTTGTCCACCATTTCAGCTTCTTCTGGAGCTATTTCTTTTCTCAATCGATCAATTTCCTGTAATTTCTGTAGGGGATTTACCGTGATATCGCTAAAACGTTCAATTCCTGCTTTGATGAAGATGCCGAAAAACAAATCGAAGAAGTCTCGTAATTCATCGTCTGTTAGACTAGCCGTCCAAGTTTTTAAGGCTTGGTCTGTTTGTAGGCTATCGCTGGTCAGGGCAGGGGCTAGTTTGAAGTCGCTTCCGTCAACCTCCCAAGAAAAACTGATATGTTGTAGAATGCCGAGGGTATTACTCTGAACAATCTGAGCATTTTCTGGTGTTTCCAACATCATACCGACGATTGAATTCTGGGGAATGACAGGGAAAATCCGTTGGTGAATAGCTCGGTAACTAGGTGCTTCCAAGTGTTTTTTGTGTAAGCCAGGTGAATCAAAGGGATAGATAGCTAGGATTCTATCCTGTTGGTCTGTAGCTTGCTGGCATGCTGCATAGAGGGCTAAATTTCCGCCTTTCGAATGACCGGCCAGATAAAAATGGCCCCCCTGCTGCATCATAAGTTTTTCTAAGTAGCCACTTGCTGCACGTTGGGCAGGAATTTCATCCATATAGGTCATGCGGAAATCTTCCTTCCAACCGATAATAGTATCATCTGTCCCTCTGAAGCAAGTCACAATCGTTTTTCGGTCAATGCGATAGCTGATAGCTGAGAATTGTTGCTCTTGGTCCAACTGATAGTCGTCAACGAAGCCAAATGCCTTGATAGACTTGAAGCGTATGGATTTGGCTAGAAGGGCAAATAAGGCTAGGCGGTTTTTGGTCACCATAGAAAAGGGAGGGAAATTATTTTTGTAGGTCTCTTCAAAGGACGCTGCCAACCGATCAAGTCGTACACCATTTTCTGTAAAAGAGTAGGGGACCAGATTATCAAAAGGGAGGTAGGAAAGCTCGGTCAGAGCCAGAATATCTAGCTTATTGATAGGTTTATCATAAAAATTATCGTATTGAGTTTCTTCAATATAGGTTAATAAATTCGGCATAGCAGTCCTTTCCTTTTTTATCTAGTATAACGAAATATGCTTGGTCTGACAAATCTTAGTTTGAGATTGTTTGTTAGAAAAATCGGACCATTTTGTGATTTATAGGCTATAATATATAGTATATATGAAAAAGGGAGAGAGCGATGCAAAAGATTTTAGTTATCGAGGATGATAAAACGATTAGCCAACTAGTTGCTAAAAACTTGATAAACTGGGGTTACCAGGTACAAGAGGTCCAAGATTTTCAGATGGTTTTGGAACAGATGGAAGAGTTTCAGCCCCATTTGATTTTGCTGGATATTGGTCTGCCGTTTTTCAATGGCTATTACTGGTGTCAGGAAATTCGCAAGACATCCCGTGTGCCCATTATGTTTCTATCTTCCCATGACCAGCCAATGGATATTGTTATGGCGATCAATATGGGGGCGGATGACTATGTGACCAAGCCTTTTGAAATGACGGTGCTTTTGGCTAAAATACAGGGGCTTCTCAGAAGAACCTATGACTTTGTCGGCGAACAAAGTTTGCTCTGGTTTGAAGAAGTTTCCTTGGACTTGAAGACCATGCAGGTGTCATATGGTCAGGATGTAGAAGAATTGACCCGAAATGAATTTCAGATTTTACGGGTGCTTTTTGAACATGGCAAGGAAGTCGTCAGCCGTGAGGAGCTGATGAGAGAACTCTGGAACAGTGATATTTTTGTGGATGACAATACCCTGTCGGTAAACATTGCTCGCCTGCGTAAAAAGTTGGCAGAGTTGCGCTTGCCTAACTTGATTATGACCAAGAAAGGAGTAGGCTACGGCCTGGTGTGGACACATGAATAAGGAAATGTTGCCTGATTTTCTAACTTCTTGGCTCCGTCATCGTTGGCTATTTCTGGTCAGCTACTGTCTTTTTGCCACGACCATTCTGGCTTATAGTAGCCTCTTTGACATCCAAAGAAATCTGGTTTTCTACGCCCTCACCCTGCTCACTATCTGCTGGCTCCTCGCCCTCCTCTGGGATTTTTTCAGGGAATTTTCCCGCTTTGGAAAAATCTGGCGTGGTCAGAAAGTAGCTACTGGGACAGCCAGTGAGCGTTTGTTGCAGGAAAAAGTGGAGCGACTAGAAGTCCAGAACAAGCTCTTGATTGAAAAACAGCGTCAGGAACAGACAGAATTAGATGATTATTATACCCTTTGGGCCCACCAGATGAAAACACCAATTGCAGCCAGTCAGCTCTTGGTTAAGGAAGTAGATAGTAGTCCAGTTCGTCATCAATTAGAATCGGAATTGTTCAAGATAGAACAATACACAGGTCTGGTCTTGAACTATCTCCGTTTACAGTCCTTTCATGATGATTTGGTTATCGAATCTGTTAATTTGGAAGATCTGGTCAGAAGTCTGGTCAAGAAATATTCCCTCTTTTTCATTCAGGCTAATACTAGCTTGGACTTGGGGCAGTTGGATAGGACAGTAAAGACCGATAAACGCTGGCTGGGTCTCTTGATTGAGCAAATTTTATCCAATGCCCTCAAGTATTGTCAGGGGGGAAGCGTTTCGATTGTTTTGGACGGAGATGATTTGGTCATTCGCGATACGGGAATCGGGATTGCTGAGAGTGACTTGGAACGGGTCTTTGAGCGTGGTTTCTCAGGTTTCAATGGTCGCAGAACCCAGCAATCTTCGGGGCTGGGGCTCTATCTCTCACGGAAAATTGCTGCGGAGCTGGGCTATTCCCTAAAGCTAAAATCAAAAGTGGGTCAGGGAACAGAAGTGCGTATCGGTATCAAAGAAGTGGAGTTGATTTTTGATTAATCTTACAAAATTGTCACGCAAATGAAAGCTAGGGCTATGGCAGACTGTCGGAGGATGAGCTAGAATGGGGGTAGAAAAAGAAAAGGAGTCAAGTTATGTCAGTTTTAGATGTTCAACACGTTCAAAAGATATACAGTTCTCTCTTTAAGGCGGGACAGGTTGAGGCTTTGAAGGATATTCATTTTACAGTGGAAAAGGGTGAATATGTCGCCATTATGGGTGAGTCTGGTTCTGGAAAATCCACCTTGCTCAATATTTTGGCAACCCTTGATAAGCCAACGCAGGGCAAGGTCTTGCTTAACGGATTGGATACTCAATCTATCAAGAGCAAGGAAGCGGCAGCCTTTCGTCGGGAGAAATTGGGCTTTGTCTTCCAAGATTTCAATCTCTTGGACACCCTCTCTGTCAAGGACAATGTGCTCTTGCCTCTGGTTTTATCCCGTTTTCCGATTGATGAGATGAACAAGCGACTCGTTCATACGCTCAATAGCCTGGGAATTGCGACCTTGCAAGACAAGATGCCCTACGAGATTTCGGGTGGTCAGCAGCAGCGAGTTGCGGTGGCGCGTGCCATCATTACTCAGCCAAAAATTCTTTTGGCAGATGAACCGACTGGAGCCCTTGACTCCAAATCAACGGCAACCCTTCTCGATATTTTTGAAAAAATCAACCAAGAAGGGCAAACGATTCTGATGGTAACCCACTCGACAGTAGCAGCTAGTCGTGCCAAACGGGTTCTCTTCATCAAGGATGGCATCCTCTACAATCAAATCTACCGAGGTGAGAGAACCAGTCAGGAAATGTATCAGTTGATTTCAGATACCTTGACACTGATGGCGAATCGAGGTGAGTAGTATGTTTGGATTAACTGTTCGATTGGCTCTGACCAATCTCAAAAAGAACCGCAGACTCTATTTTCCCTATGCCCTGATGACCATTTTATCTACAGCCATTGCCTATATATTTGCCTCGCTTGCCTTTCATCCTGATTTAGGTCAGGTCAAGGGGGCCAATGGAGTGATTCAAGTGCTTGGCTTCGGTATGATTGTGGTCATGCTGGCCGTTGCCATCATGGTCTTCTATGCCAATAGTTTTGTTATGAAGCAGCGGTCAAAAGAGTTTGGTGTCTATAGCATTCTTGGTCTGGAGAAAAAACATCTCTTCTTGATGACTTTCCTAGAAAATCTAGTTTTTGCAGCCAGTAGTATTTTGACAGGCTTGTTGCTGGGCTTGGCTCTAGATAAACTCTTCTATGCCCTCTTGCTCAAGGCCATGCAGATGCCTGTTGTCCTAGCTTCAACTTTCCAGTTGAAAAGTCTGGTTACTGTACTTATTTATCTCTTTGGGATTTTCGCCTTGGTCAGCATCTTTAATATTGGAAAATTGGGCTTGACCGACTCACTCAAACTGGTTCAAGGTAAGAAACGAGGGGATAAGAAATCAGGCTTCCTCTGGCTACAAACCCTCTTAGCTCTTATCTTATTGGGGGCAGGCTATGCTATTGCCCAGCTAGTGACCAGTCCGCTGACAGCTATTCCAAGTTTCTTTGGAGCGACTCTTCTGGTTATCTTTGGGACCTACCTGCTCTTCCATGCAGGTGTCATCAGTCTATTAAACTGGCTAAAGAACCGTCAGACCTATTATTATAAGCCAGATAATTTCATTTCTGTATCCAACTTGATTTTCCGTATGCGGAAAAATGCTCTGGGCCTTGCGACCATTACTATCCTCTCCAGTATGTTCTTGGTGACCATGGTTGGAGGACTCAATATTTACATCGGTGGCAAGGATTATATTGCCAATCAGAATCCAAATGATTATTCGATTGATGTTGGAATGCAACCAACCACTTCAAAAGATCAAACGGAGAAGTGGGAGGAGTGGGCGGATGCTATCTTAGAAGAGAAGGATATTCCTGTTGAAAGTAAGGTGGGCTATCCTTACCAGCAAGCCTATTTTTCTGAGGTGACAAACCAGCAAGTAAGATTTTTGACGGATGAAGAAGCCGCTGGTATGGATTTCTCTGACCGAGTTGGGATCGGTTTTGTCCTTGATCAAGCCAGCTATGAAAAGATGACGGGAGAAAAACTCCAGTTGGCATCTGACCAAGTGGCCATTTATAGTAAGGGAGTCCAGTATCAAGCTGGTCAAACCCTCACCTTTGATGAAAAGGAGATGGAAGTTGCCCAAGTCTTGCCCAAGAATGTGACTTTAGGACATCTACCAGACCATGGTTCCTTCCTTCTCAGCCAATATCTGGTCATTGTTGTTCAAGACTTGACAATATTTGAAAATCAAGCCGAAAATCGCTATTATATGGGCTTTGAAAGCAGTCTATCAGAAGAAGAACAGGTAGATAGCCAGGAGATCTTCTTATCCAGTACTTTTGAAAGCGAACTGTGGAGCTCTAATATTCTTCCAGATGGGACCAACTCGATTAGTCTCGCCTACCGTGCTTATGCGATGCGTAGTTTCTTCAGTTTTGCAGGTTCACTTTTCTTCATCGGCCTCTTGCTTTCACTCATCTTTTTGATGGCGGTGGTGCTGGTGATTTACTTCAAACAGATTTCAGAAGGCTATGAAGACAGAGATCGCTTCGTCATTATGACTAAGGTTGGTCTGGATGAGGACCAGACCAGACAGTCCATTCGCAAGCAATTGCTGACCGTTTTCTTCCTGCCTATCCTACTTGCCTTTGTTCATCTAGCCTTTGCCTACAAGATGCTCTCGTCTATCTTGTTGTCTATCGGCGTGGTCAATGCAGGGCTGATGCTGCAAGTAACGGTAGGCATCTGTGGTGGCTATTTCCTCCTCTATCTAGTGGTCTATGCCATCACAACACGATCTTACAAACAAATTATTTCCTAAACTTGGGGCAACCCAAGTTTTTTATATGTTTTTAGATATGTTGCTACCGTAACTTTTTATTTCCAACTTCCAACAATTTCCCAGATTGTTGGAGTAATCAACTACTGCGCTGAGATGTTGACGCAAACTTTTAGAAGTGATATTTTTTGAATATTTTCCACTATTTTGCTTTACAAACTAGTTACCTTGTGTTAGACTATAGATACAAAGCTAATAGGTAAAACAAACTAGTGATAGAAAACAAAGAAAATCACTTTTATTTTTATCTGACTAGTGTGTATTACAAATTAGATAGGGAGGCAGTATGAAACTGGATAAGAAAAGTCGGGAAAGTTGGAAACTAGCAGGCATCACGATTGTGACGGCTATTATAACTGGCTGGGCTTTGGATTCTATTTTAATCTTAGGTATCAGTTTAGCATCAGGCTTGCTGTTTGGATTTTTTGCAGAGGAAGAGGAAGAATTATGAAAGAAACCCAGATGCTCAAGGGGGTCCTAGATGGCTGTGTCTTGCAGGTCATTGCTCGACAGGAAATTTATGGCTATGAGTTGGTTCAGGAGTTGAGAAAACAGGGCTTTGAAAACATGGTCGGAGGAACAGTCTATCCCCTCCTTCAGAAGTTAGAGAAAAATAGCCTGATTTTTAGTCTGAACAAGCCCTCGCCAGATGGACCCGACAGGAAGTATTTTTATTTGACAGACCAGGGAAAGGCTTATCTAGAAGATTTTTGGAGTCAGTGGACGGAATTGGTCCAAAAGGTTCAGCGATTGAAAGGAGAGTAAGATGAGCAAACAAATGGAATACCGCAAGCAGATTGAAGTGATTGAAAGCCAGCTGACCAAGGAAAATAAGGAGTATATGGGCCGTATCAATGGCTACATGATGATTGCTTCAGTTTTTCACAGGCAGGAAGAAGCAGTGACTGCCCAGCTCTTATCCATTTACCAAGATGTTCTTGAAGCCCAAAAAGACGGGCTTTCGGCGGAGGATTTTCTGGGAAAAGACAGCAAGCAAATGGCAGACGACCTACTCAGCTACCTCCCTCCGATTGGTTTCATGGCAGTCGCAAACCTAAGCGGCCTCATGCTGATCATCTACCTCGGCAGCCAATGGCTGATGGATTTTGCAGGGACAGGCACCATTTCGCTCAACTGGCTGGGCTTGATGTGTGACACGGCTCTCAGTTTCCTCCTGCCAGCAGGGATTTTCCTTATTATTCGCGGTCTGATTTACCAGACCAGCAAAATCAAGGTCTGGGCAAGTTTTCTCTGCATTCCCCTTCTTTTTCTAGTAATTTGTGGACTTCGTCTCTGGGCAATCCCCAAGGAACCTGATCTAGTCTTGACTGGATGGGGGCTTGCAGTGCCACTTACCGTTCTCGGTTTAGCTCTGCTATTTTTCCAAAAGGAAAAGTTGGTCCGCTATGTCTTTATGCCTAGTTATCTGTTCATGATGGTTGGCGGTGTGGTGAATATGGTCATGACCGTCCCAGTTTGGCTCAATCTGGTTTTGGTCATTCTGCCAGCTATGGCCTTTTGGATTGGAAGTGCGGTTTTGTTGGTGAGGAAACCGAAATAGAAGCGATTTTTTGGTATAATGATTGAAAGATAGAAAAATAAAGGAGTTTCAAATGACATTCGAAGAAATTTTACCCGGCCTCAAGGCCAAGAAAAAGTACGTTCGCACAGGCTGGGGCGGGGCGGAGAACTACGTCCAGCTCTTTGACACCATTGAGGTCCACGGGCAGAAGCTAGAGGCGACGCCCTACTTCCTCATCAACGTGACTGGCGAGGGTGAGGGCTTCTCCATGTGGAGCCCGACCCCTTGTGATGTCCTTGCAACCGACTGGGTAGAAGTCCATGACTAAGACAGCCCTCATCACCGGCGTTTCTAGCGGCATTGGTCTAGCACAGGCGAAGATTTTTTTGGAAAATGGCTGGCGTGTCTTCGGGATTGACCAGGCCAGCAAGCCCGAATTGGCAGGCGATTTCCACTTTCTACAGCTGGACCTGACAGGCGATTTAACCCCAGTTTTTTCATGGTGCCAGATAGTTGATGTCCTCTGTAACACCGCAGGCGTTCTAGACGACTACCGTCCCCATCTGGATATTGAGGAGGATGAATTAGCTCGCATCTTTGCGGTCAATTTTTTTGCGGTGACTAGACTGACCCGTCCCTATCTGCAGCAAATGGTGGACAGACAGTCGGGCATCATTATCAATATGTGCTCTATTGCCTCCAGTCTAGCAGGTGGAGGAGGCTCAGCCTATACTGCCTCCAAGCATGCTTTGGCAGGCTTTACCAAGCAGCTGGCATTGGACTATGCCAAGGACAAGGTCCAGGTCTTCGGCATTGCTCCTGGTGCCGTCCAGACAGGCATGACCCAGAAGGACTTTGAGCCTGGTGGCCTGGCGGACTGGGTGGCAGACCAGACCCCTATCGGACGCTGGACCCAGCCCAGCGAAATAGCAGAGCTGACCTTCATGCTGGCTACTGGTAAACTCGCTTCCATGCAAGGCCAGATTATCACCATTGACGGTGGCTGGAGTTTGAAGTAGAAAGGAATATTATGATTCTTGAAACCAATCGTCTCTTGCTCCGCCCTTGGAGTGAAACAGACGCAGCTGACTTATTTTTACAGGCCAGTCTTCCAGAAGTTGGTCCTGCAGCAGGTTGGCCAGTTCATCAGAGCGTGGAAGAAAGTCGAGAAATTATCAAGACAGTCCTTAGCCAACCCGAAACCTACGCCCTTGTTCTCAAAGAAACAGGACAGGTGATTGGCAGTATCGGGCTCATGCTTGGTAAACAAGGTGGTCTTGATTTACCTGACTCAGAAGCTGAGCTAGGCTACTGGCTTGGACAGGGATTTTGGGGACAGGGTCTGGTGCCAGAAGCTTGTCAAGCTATACTGAACTACGGCTTTAACCAGTTGGATTTAGAAAAAATCTGGTGTCGTTCTTTTGCAGGCAATACCAAGTCTCTTCGTGTCCAAGAAAAGATGGGTTTTGTTTACCAATATCTCTTGGAAGATGTGCATTTCCCACTCATTGATGAAGTCCGTACCGAACGAGTGAGTTTATTGACGAGAGAGGAATGGCAGTCTAGAAAGGAAAAACCATGACACCAACACAACTCTGGCAAGAATTTCTTGCCATCAATTCCCAAGCAGGTCCTGAGCCAGAGGCTTGGGCCTTTGGGGCGGAAGCTGATCGACTGGCTGACTTGGTAGCTAGAGGCATCAAAACCTCAACCAGCTCTGCCCATGCCCTCTACGCAGTCGAGGGAGAAGAAATCCCCAAAGCTGGTGGCTATGACATCATTCTGGACGGACAAGGTCAGGCTGTGTGCATTATCCAGACCACCAAGGTCTATGTGACGCCCTTTTCTCAAGTGACGGAAGAACATGCCTATAAGGAGGGCGAGTTCCGTCAGGAAGGTGACTTGTCTGGCATAAAAGAGAAAAGTTTGGCTCACTGGCGGCAGGTCCATGAAGAACTCTTCACGATTTGGTTGGCCGAAGCAGGCCTGTCTTTCTCAGAAGATATGCTGGTCGTCTGTGAAGAATTTGAACTGGTTTACCCTATCGGATTCTAGTAAAAAGTGCTTGCTATTTTTGGCGGAGGGAAGAGTTCGTTTTTCCTTGAACGCTCTAACAGTAATGGCCAATCAGGTTCTGTAAATAATGCTGAATAATCTGTATTGTATCGAATCCTATCAAGCTCCTTTCGTTATTTTTCAAAAAAACTAAAATTTGCTATAATAGTAAGACAATCATAGAAAAGAGAGAATTTATGTCGAATTATGCAATTATCCTAGCGGCGGGTAAGGGAACTCGCATGAAGTCTGACTTGCCAAAGGTCCTACACAAAGTGGCAGGAATTACCATGTTGGAGCATGTCAAACGGGCTGTAGATGCTATGGAACCTGCGAAAACTGTGACCATTGTGGGGCACAAGGCAGAATTGGTCCAAGCAGTTCTCGAAGGTCAGTCAGAGTTTGCCCTTCAATCTGAACAGTTGGGGACAGGCCACGCCGTTATGATGGCTGAGCCAGCTCTTGCAGGTTTGGAAGGTCAGACCCTTGTTATCGCAGGAGATACACCGCTGATTACAGGAGAAAGCTTGAAGAACCTCATTAACTTTCATGTCAGCCACAAGAATGTTGCGACTATCTTGACAGCTCAGACTGATAACCCATTCGGATATGGTCGGATTATCCGCAATGCAGATGGTGAAGTTTTGAAGATTGTAGAGCAAAAAGATGCCAATGACTTTGAGCAACAGGTCAAGGAAATCAATACAGGGACCTACCTCTTTGACAACAAGCGCTTGTTTGAAGCCCTTAAGGACATCAATACGGACAATGCTCAAGGTGAGTACTATTTGACAGATGTTATTTCCATTTTCCGTCAGGCAGGCGAGAAGGTTGGTGCCTATGTGTTGCGTGATTTTGATGAAAGTTTGGGTGTCAATGATCGCGTCGCTCTTGCGACTGCAGAAGCTGTGATGCGCAAGCGAATCAATGAAAAGCACATGATTAGCGGTGTGACTTTTACCAATCCAGATGCGACCTACATTGACATCGATGTAGAAATCGGTGCAGAAGCTGTCATCGAAGCTAACGTTGTCTTGAAAGGTCAGACGGTCATCGGTGAACGAACAGTTTTGACAAACGGCACTCGTGTGCGTGATGCTAAGATTGCAGCAGATGTCGTCATCAGCAATTCAGATATTGAAGAGTCGGTTATCGAAGAAGGTGTTACAGTTGGTCCTTATGCCCACATCCGTCCAGGTAGCCACCTCAAGAAAGAAGTCCATATCGGGAACTTTGTTGAGGTCAAAGGCTCTACGCTAGGTGAGCGGACCAAGTCTGGTCATTTGACCTACCTGGGTAATGCCACCATTGGTGCCGATGTCAACATCGGTGCTGGGACTATCACCGTTAACTACGATGGGAAGAATAAGTATAAAACAACCGTTGGAAACCATGCCTTTGTCGGCTCAAACTCAACCATTATTGCACCAGTTACTATCGGTGACAATGCCCTGTTAGCAGCAGGATCTGTTATCACAAAAGATATTCCGCAAGATGCTATTGGAATTGGTCGCGGTCGTCAGGAAAATAAAGAAGGTTATGCGACACGTTTTCCGTTCCATCCTAGTCAAAAGTAGGTAATATGATGAATTTTGAAGAAAAAACCCTAAACCGTACCGAGATTTTCAAGGGGCATATCTTTGATGTGGTTGTTGATGATGTTGCTCTGCCAAATGGAGGTACAGGCAAGCGAGAATTAATTTTCCACAAGGGAGCTGTCTGTGTATTGGCAGTTACACCAGAAGACAAGCTAATATTGGTTCGTCAATACCGCAAGGCTATTGAGCGTGTTATTTATGAAATCCCAGCTGGTAAATTAGAAGTTGGGGAAGAAGCAAGTCAGGAAGCAGCAGCTCTTCGGGAGTTGGAGGAAGAAACAGGCTATACCAGTGACAAGCTAACCCTCTTGGCTGATTTTTACTCTGCTATTGGTTTCTGTAATGAACGAATTCGCCTTTATTTAGCAGATAACCTTGTCAAGGTTGAAAATCCTCGTCCAATGGATGAAGATGAGGTGATCGAATTGCACCATGTGACTTTGGAAGAAGCTCTTGATTTAATTGCAAATGGAGAGATTTGCGATGCGAAGACAATCATGGCAGTACAGTATTTACAATTGATGAGAAAGTAGGAAACTAGCAATGGGCAAGCCCATTTTGACAGACGAAATTTTAGAAAAAGCTAGACGAGGTCAAAGATTGGAAGACCTAGATACGCAGCAAGGTTTTGGTTACTACAGTCCTAAAAAGACCTTAACGGAGGAGCTGGAGGATTTTGATGACGAGTATTCTGGTTACCAAGAGGGGCAAACTGTACGGATACCAGTTGAAGCCTCTGTTGTCAAAAGCCGACGGATTGAAACCATAAAACGCGAGGAATTTCGAGGAAAAGTAAACAAAATCCTCTTTTGGGTCCTTGTATTGGTCGTTTTATTCATTCTTGCAGTCTTGTTCATTTAAGGAGAAATCATGAAATTTGGAATTATTGCAGCCATGCCAGAGGAACTGAAGATTTTGGTCGAACACCTGCAAGATGCTCAAGAAATAAAAGTTTTGGAGAAGACATATCATCAGGGACGGTTGGGGCAACATGAGGTAGTCCTTGTTCAATCTGGTATTGGCAAGGTTATGTCAGCCATGTCAGTTGCAATTCTCTCAGAACGCTTTGCGGTGGACGTTATTGTCAATACAGGATCTGCTGGAGCGGTTGCGGATGGTATTGCTATAGGTGATGTTGTTGTAGCCGATAAATTGACCTATCATGATGTGGATGTGACAGCCTTTGGCTATTCTTATGGACAAATGGCTGGACAAGAATTGTTTTACCCAACAGACCAAAATCTCCTAAAAAAATTAATGCCTATCTTAGAAAGACAGGAAATAAGGAGTCATGTTGGCTTGATTGCAACGGGGGATAGTTTTGTGGCGGGGCAAGATAAGATTGCAGCTATCAAGAACCACTTTCCGGAAGTTCTGGCGGTGGAAATGGAGGGGGCAGCCATTGCTCAAGCAGCGGTTAATGCAGGCAAACCAGTCCTTGTCATTCGAGCTATGAGCGATACCGCTCAAGGGGATGCGAACATTACCTTTGATGAATTTATCATTCAAGCAGGTGAACGTTCAGCACATATTTTATTAGCATTATTGAAAGAACTCTAGTAGTTCTTCCTTTTTTTTTAATTGTTGTGATAAAATAAAAGTATTAGGGCACCTCTATAAACTCCCAAAAGTGCGAATTTGGAGTTACGAAAGCCTTGTTAGATCAACATTTTAAATTTTAGGAAATTAGTTTTTAGAGGTCCCCATAAAATATAAAGGAGCTTATTATGAAAAAATTTCATAAGGGAACAACTGTTTTAGCATATATATATATATATATATGTGTGTGTGTGTGTGTAGCGCTAACTGGAGCAAGTATATCGGTCTTTGCAGAAAGCACAACTACTGAGCAGACAAGTTCTAGTAGTATAGAGGTTACGAGCGGTCAGGAGACAAGTAGCTCATCTTCTACAACAGATGGACTAGAGCAGACTAGTACCAGTCAAACGTCAACTGAAACTGGTTCGTCACAAGATGAAGCAACTAAGCCTGCTACTTCGGAAGTTCAAGGCAGTCAATCCTCTTATACTGAAACAGAGGTAGAAGAAAAAGAGAACTTGTACCGCCTCTATCATCCAGGATTAAAGGTGCACCTTTTTACAAAAAGTACTAATGAATACTCAGTACTGGGAGGACGAGGCTGGAAGCAAGAGGGAACAGCTTGGCAAACCTCTAAGAAAGAGGGGGAGGCTGTCTATCGTCTCTACCATCCGGGCTTACAAGTTCACCTTTATACCAAAAGTAAGAATGAATACGATGTTTTAGCCCAGAGAGGTTGGAGACAAGAGGGGGAAGCCTTTCGTTCGTTTGGAGCAATGCCTGTTTATCGTCTTTATCATGCAGGAAATCAACGTCACCTATATACTACGAGTAAGACTGAGTATAGTCAATTAGCAAATAGAGGTTGGAAACAAGAAGGGATCGCCTTCTATGCCCTGGGAAGTGGTACAGGCTCCAGTAGTCCTAGTCCAGTTCAACCAGCTTCAATAACGGGGACCCTGACCAGTCAACTACAGGAGAATGGCATCCTTGTCCAACTGAAGCCAAACGAAACTGCCGATTTTAGTCAAGTCCTATTTGCAGTTTGGTCTGAAAAGAACGGTCAAGATGACATCCGTTGGTACAAGAGTTCGGCAACTGGGACTGTAACAATACCATATGAAAACCACAAAGGCTATGGAGCTTATCAGGTTCATGTTTATCAACAAGTAGCTGGTAAAATGAGAGGAATTACCAGCCATCGCTTTACGATTGTTCAGCCCCGTTTGACAGGAACAGTGAATCAAATTGGCCCATCAAGTTATCGTATTACGGTTAGCAATGTGCCTCCGACGGTCCAATCTATACAGATACCAGTCTGGTCTGAAAAAGATGGGCAAGACGATATCCGATGGTACCAAACAACCAAGCAAGTAGACGGTAGCTATCAGGCGACGCTCTACTTACAAGATCATAAATTCAATTCAGGAAGTTATCAAGGACATATTTATGTTACGAATAAAAATGGTAAGGAAACGATTGGAGTTGGTTCGGTTCCTAATTTTCAAGTAGCTCCTATTCTTCAAAGCTCAGCGAAAGTGAGTATTTCCAACATTCAAGACAATGGAAAATTTGATGTTATAGTTTCCGACATTGCCGCACCAGGGGAATTGCAACAAGTCTCCATTCCTGTGTGGTCGGATGCAAAGGGGCAGGATGATATTCGTTGGTACAATGCAACTAAGCAGAGCAACGGTACCTATCGGATTACAGTCGACATGGCTAATCATCAATATGATTGGGGACTCTACCATGCACATGCTTATCTGACAATGAAGAATGGTCAAAAATCTGGTGCGGGTAGCACTCAAGCAACTCTTCCAAAACCAAAGAGTACAACCCGCATCACTGCAAGTTATCAGGGAACTGGTAATTATCGTGTCAATCTGCAAGGAGTTTTAACGAGTGGGCAGGTTCGTTTGGCAATTTGGTCAGATACAAATGGTCAAGATGACCTCCGCTGGTATGATGCTAATCGCCAAGGTACAACTAATTTTGTTGGTCACTTTAACGCCCAGAATCATTCTGGTGTTGGAAAATACCATATTCATGCCTATGAAGTAGTGAATGGCCAAATGAAAGGCTTGGGCACACAGACAGTTCAGGTAGCTAAAAGCTCATTTGTTGCACCATATTTTTCTCAGTTAGACCCCCGTTGGAGTGGCCTACGCTATGGTGCATGGAGTTTTGGCCCGACAGGCTGTGTTCCAACAGTTATTGGAATGATCTTTACCAGTCTGAAAGGAACGACAATTTCGCCGGTAGATGTGGGTAATTTCCTACATTACAACACCATGGAATTTAATCGAAATTTTGCTGGAACGAGCAGTCGAGGAATTGTGCTTGCGGCTCAACATTGGGGGTTGAAAACCAATGCCCTTAATTCAGTTACAGACTTATCAACGGCCCTGCAACAAGGTTATTTTGTAGCAGCAGCGGTAGAAAATAGTAGATTTGTCCTAAGCGGAGGCCATGAAATTGTTCTCAAAGGATATCAAAACGGCAATACCTATGTTTTAGATCCCTATACTCCATCTAACAATGGTTGGTATAGTATCCAATATATATGGGGAGTTCAAAGTACGGATCCGGTCGATCGTACTGAAGGAGCACCATTTATCAAAATAACAGATTAGCTCACTTATTAGCACCTGTATTCACAGTTCAGCCCTTCTATCTAAGGATAGTTTTTCAGCACCTCGTTGTTCGTTTTTTCAAAATACGGTCAGTATTCCCTCAAAAAAAATGCTTTGATTAGCGAAAACGATTTCTTATCTGAAAGCACTTTACGTGTGAATATAGGTTCTTAATTTGAAAAATAGTCTATACAAAAAAGCTCCCAGCTAGTCTTAAGTCTTCTGAGAGCTTTTTTAGGTTACTTTTCAAAATTATAATCTTTTACAATTTCAATAGAGTTAATGGTTACATCGCTAGTTGGTTTGTCATTACTATCGGTTTCAACAGCTGCAATCTTGTCAACAATGTCCATGCCTTCGATGACTTGACCAAATACAGTATAACCTCCGTCAAGGCTAGGGTTTCCTCCGTTTTTATAAGCTTCAATAATCTTTCCAGGATGGCTTGCAGTTGACAACTGACTAGAAGCATCTGCAGTATTTTGGTTGATAAAGAACTGACTACCGTTTGTATCCGCACCAGCATTGGCCATGGCAAGAGCACCTCGGATATTGTAGAGGAAGGCAGAGATTTCGTTCTTAAAGCCATTGCCGGAATCGATGTTTTCATCTTTACCGGCCCAGATAGACTGACCGCCAGTACCGTCTCCGTTTGGATCACCACCTTGAATCATAAATCCATTGATAACACGGTGGAAAATGATACCGTTGTAATAGCCTTCTTTAGCATGTGTTAAGAAGTTTTCGACTGCTAGTGGGGCTTCTTCGGGGAAGAGTTTGACAGTTATATCACCTTGCGAAGTTTTTATCTTGACAGCAGCTTCGTTATCTGCAATATCTGTTGACAATTGAGGGAAAGTGGCGCTAGGATTATTAATCGCATAAGCCAGATCCTTAGCGTATTGAGAAGATGAAGTCGTATCTGCTGTGCTGGAAGAACTTGTTTGAGTGGTGGTTGCTGTATTGTCAGAAGCAGAAGAACAGCCTGTTAGGGCCAAGCTTGATAACAGTGTCAAAAATACTAGTTTTTTCATGAAAGTCCTTTCTATATCTGCTGAAAAATTATGCTCATTCTACCATTAATTTACAATTTTTTCAAATAAATACATATGGAACTGAGAATGCTATAGAGGGAATAGAGTTATTTGGCTTGTTGTATCTCGAAATAAATTGCTCGGCATGTTCTACGGGTACGATTTTATTTGCAAAAATACGAAAATGTGTATAATAGTAATAGAAGTATAGAAAAGAGGAAGAAAATGTCAGTTGAACAGCGAATCGAGGAAATGTACAAGGACCACGAGGTCAAGCCTTATATTTCACCTCATCGTGACTTGGCAAGCTGGTTGCTGGAGGCCAAGCCTGTACCTAAACGCAATATGGTTCGTCTGGAAGAAGGTATTTTGCCAGGAGATATTATTTTGCTATGGCGGATTAGCCTGGGTTCTTTTGAAACGACGACACCCTACTCAAAATATTTTGAGTATCTATATGGCATCAACGGTCCTGCTCACATGGAGCAGTTGATTGTAGACGGTTATGTCTATGTGGAGTCAGCCTTTGATTCGCTGGACCACATCACTTCCACTGCCAAGAAGAATATCCTCAAGGAAGAAGGCGTGACCGGTCTGTCCAAGATGAAGGCGGCAGACCTCGACACTGCCCTCAAGGACAATTTGACGGAAGAAAAATTGGCTCCCTACTTTACCGTCCGAGGTTATGCCCTAACGGAAAAAGGCAGAGCTGCTCTAGAAAATCACCCAGAAGTGCTTGCAAAGCACCCAATGAAGAAGATGTACAAATAAAAAATAGAAAAGATTTTTAAACGGCACCCAAAAGTTGGAATCATTCTAGCTTTTTGGGTGTTTTTATTTGCTAACAAGTCAATTTTTCTTGACAGAAAACGCTATCAATGATATTCTAGTGTAAATTATTGAAACGTTTCAAAAGAAGGGGTAAACCATGGAAGAGCAAAAATCAATCACCATGAAAGATGTAGCAAGACTTGCTGGTGTCAGTGTGGGCACAGTGTCGCGGGTTATCAACGGAAAAAGTGGATTGAAGCCTGTTACTCTAACCAAGGTAAATGCAGCTATTGCAGAATTGAACTATGTACCAGATATCTATGCTCGAGGAATGAAAACTAGTAAGACTGATACGATAGCACTAATAATCCCAACAATCTGGCATCCATTTTTTAGTGAGTTTGCATTTTATGTTGAGACAGCTTTGAGTGAAAAAAATTATAAATTACTTCTGTGCAATACAAATGGTGCAAAAAAAGATTTAGAGTACATTACCATGCTTCAACAAAATAAAGTTGATGGTATCATTGCGATTACCTATAATCCAATTGAGGATTATCTGGCTTCGAGTATCCCTTTTGTAAGTATTGATAGAAGTTATTCAGAAAAGGATATTGTTTGGATTTCTTCTGATAATAAGCGTGGAGGTAAGCTAGCTGCTGAAAAATTATTAGAAAAGGGTTGCCAAAATTTTGCTTTTGTTGGTAGTCACAATACAACTTCAAATGAAACGAAAAATCGTAGACGGTATTTTGAAAAGACTGTGAGAGAAGCCGGGAAAGTCTGTCATATTTTTGATTTGGAAGAGCCTTATGAGCATTTTCAAGAACAACTTGAGCAGTTTTTATTGCGTCACCCGGATATAGATGGTATTTTTACAGTCAATGATTATAAAGCCTTAGATACGATTGCGATATTGGAAAAAATGGGGAAAGGAGTCCCAGAGGATATTCAGATAATAGGCTACGATGGAATTCGTTATGGTGAGGAAAGAGAGTATCCTTTATCGACCATAAAACAGCCTTTAGAAGATATGGCAAAAAAGTCAGTGGAAGTCTTAGTGTCAATTATTGAAGGGCGGCCTCATGCCAGCCAGATTGTTCTGCCCATTTCCTATATTGAAGGAAAAACAACAAAAAAATAATAAAAAATTAAAAAAATCTATTGACAGAAAGCGCTACCAATGTTAAAATAAACTTGTCATTAACTTAGTTAAAAATTTAAAACAAAAATGAAACGTTTCAAAAAGTGTTTGTTGATGATGAGGTGGCACCACCTTATTATTAATTATCTATTTTTAAAACGTTTCAAAAATAGGAGGATTAAAGATGAACTTCTTTAAAAAAACCACTGTTGCAATCACTCTTTTGTCTGCATTGGCTCTGACAGGTTGTGGGAATAGTAGTTCGAATACTGCTAAGGATACGGGGGATGAGAAGACCGTAACACTATGGGTGCAATATTCAGAGGAATCTGCAGAAGGACAAGTGATGTCACAATCCATTAAGGATTTCAATGAAAGTAATGGTAAAGGCTATACAGCTAAAGTTGAGTATATTCCTCGTAGCGGTTCTGGTGGTGGTTATGAGGATAAGGTAAATGCAGCCTTAACAACCAATACTCTGCCGGATGTACTGACTTTGGACGGACCAAACACAGCTGCATATGCAAAATCAGGAATTATTGCTCCGATTGACGATTACGTAACTAACAAAGATGATCTTCTACCAAGTATTATTGAAGAGGGGACATATGACGGTAAATTGTATTCACTTGGATATTCAGAATCAGGGGTAGGTATCTTCTATAATAAAAAAATGTTGGAAGAAGCAGGAGTTGATTTAACAACCTTACCAACAGTTGATAATCCGTGGACCTACGAGCAATACAATGAACTTTTTGAAACACTAACGAAAAAATACAACAAACCAGCCATTGATGTCGGTTTTGATGACCATTCAGAATGGTTAATGTATGCTTTCACACCATTTGTATGGTCATCAGGTGGAGATGTTGTTAGCGAAGATGGTAAAACGGCATCAGGAACTTTCGATAATGCCGGGTCCGTTGAAGCATTTACCTTTATACAAGGACTGATTAAAAATGGCTATTCTACTATAACTCCAGAGAAAAATGGCTTCCAAACAGGTGTGTATCCGTTGAAAATGACAGGTTCTTGGACAATGCAAGAAATGGATTCACAATATACTGATATCGAATACGGTGTCCTACCATTACCAATGTCTCCAACAACGAAAAAATTGGTTTCTCCAACTGGTAGCTGGGCATACGGAATGAGTGCAACAACTACTAAGAAAGAGGCTGCTGGAGCATTGATTGATTTCCTTGGTTCAGAGCAGGAAGTGTATGATATGAGTGTCGGTAACTCAGTCTTGCCATCTAGAAAATCAACATCTGATCGTTTGGCTTCAGAAGTATCTGAACAGATGAAAGTTCTATTGGAACAAAATGCTAAGACAGGTCATGCACGTCCAGTTTTGGTAAATTACCCACAAGTAAGCCGAATTGTACAAGATACAGTGACAGAAGTAACCTATGTTGATCAAAATGCAGATGTAGAAGCATTGCTAGAACAGAAAGCAAAAGAAATTGATCAATTGTTGCCATAAAACACATATTTGATGATGAGGTCGTCTATTGTAAGCTTGCTGAAGTAGGCGACCTCATTAATTTTGCAAAGAAGGAGAAAATAGAGGATGATAGCAAAAAATAGAGAATCGGCGATAGGGTATCTATTTCTATCACCAGCCATGTTGATTTTAGGACTTTTCTTATTCCTGCCGACCTTACTTTCTATTTACTATGCATTTACAGATTATTATCTGTTGACACCAGATGCAACAAGTTTTGTGGGACTGGATAATTTTGTAAAACTGTTCCAAGATCCCTTGTTTATGCAAAGTTTGAAAAATATCGGGCAGTTTGTTATTTTTATCATTCCAATTCAGTTAGGACTTGCTTTGGGCTTGGCTTTATTGGTAAATAACAAGCGCAAATCGACAATCTTTTTTAAGGTAGCTTTTTTTGCTCCAGTTGTGATGTCATTAGTTGTTGTGTCTGTGTTATGGCTAGTATTATTGAACCCGTCAAGTGGTTTAATCAACTCAATATTGCAAGGGATAGGCATCGATTCGCAACCATTTTTAACCAGTCCAGACCAAGCAATGTATGTCATTATTGCTGTGTCAGCTTGGCAAGGAGCTGGGTATCAAATGCTTATTTTCTTAGCAGGTTTGCAAAATATTCCGTCTTCACTATATGAAGCGGCAAGCATTGACGGCGCAAGTAAATTGAAACAATTTTTCCATATCACCCTTCCAATGTTGAAACCTACTTCCATTTTGATTTTAACAACTACACTGATTGATGCCTTCAAATTAGTTATTCAGCCAATGGTTATGACACAAGGTGGACCATTGAATTCAACTTTGACACCTGTTTATTATATCTATCGAACAGGCTTTACAGACCGAATGGTTGGCTATGCAAGTTCGATTACGGTAATTTTCGGATTGATTATCATTTTGTTTACAGTGCTACAAAGAAAACTGACAGGAGATGAAGGCTATCATGAATAAACGCATTAACCATATCATTTATTTTGTTTTAACCTTATTATTGGCTCTGCTCTTCGTATTTCCGTTGGTATGGATGGTTGCTTCATCTATGAAAAGCGAAAAGGCTGTTTTTGAACAGCTTGGGACTTGGCAATCTTTTCTGCCTTCTATGGATCCACGAGAGTGGTTTCAGCCTTATAAAGAAATTTCTACACGATTTAACCTATTTCAATATATAGGAAACAGTATTTTTTATGCTACCTGTGTGACGCTTGGTTCCATTCTGGTCAATTCACTTGCAGGATATGCTTTTGCAAAGTTTGAATTCAAAGGGAAAAAAATCTTGTTTGCCCTTATGCTAGCCTTACTAGTTATCCCTGGTGAAACAATTATGATTACGAAGTTTTCAATTGTTCAAAAATTGGGGTTGCTAAATACCCGCTTGGCAGTAATTTTACCTGCTTTATCTGCCCCTTTGTTTATCTATATGTTTCGACAGTTTTTCAAGGCTGTTTCTAATGAAATTTTAGAAGCAGCTAAGATTGAAGGGGCATCGCAGTTCCGGATTTTTTGGAATATTATGTTGCCACTGTCCAAACCAGCGATTGCTACAGTAGGAACCTTGTCCTTTATTGGTAGTTGGAACGATTACATTTGGCCTTTGATGGTATTGACCAATACGAGTGATTTTCCTTTACAGGTAGCGATTACCAATATTAATAATACTCAGCCAACCTATACTAATCAGATTATGGCAATGCTAACGATTTCAACTATTCCTCTAATTATTATTTATGTCTTTTTCCAAAAGTACCTAGTACAGGGATTAGGAAGTACAGGAACAGGAGTGAAATAACTTATGTCTAAATACAATTCTAAACAGGCTGATGACTATATTGCGATTCACGCTCAAAAAGTAAAGGATGATTTTAAGCCCAAGCAACATTTTTCTGCTCCAGTCGGCTGGATTAACGACCCCAATGGATTTATCTATTTCCGTGGAGAATATCATCTCTTCTACCAATTCAACCCTTACGAGAGTGTTTGGGGACCGATGCACTGGGGTCATGCAAAAAGTAAGGACTTGGTCAACTGGGAACACCTTCCAGTTGCCCTAGCTCCTGATAAAGCTTACGATAAAGATGGCTGTTTCTCGGGCTCTGCCATTGTCAAAGATGATGTCCTCTGGCTCATGTACACAGGTCATATCGTCAATGAAGACGGGACAGTTAGCCAAGTTCAGAACATGGCTTTCTCGACTGACGGTATTCACTTTGAAAAAATCGAGCAGAATCCAGTCGCAACAGCAGAAGGACTGCCGGAAGAAGTCATTGCCAATGACTTCCGCGATCCGAAGATTTTTGAGAAAGATGGTCACTACTACTCTGTTGTCGCAACCAAGCATAAAGATGGTGTTGGTTGTATCGTTCTCCTCGGTTCTCCAAATTTGACCGACTGGCAATTTGAGTCTATCTTCTTAAAAGGTCAATCCCACCAAGGTCACGTTTGGGAATGTCCTGATTACTTTGAAGTAGATGGTCAAGAATACCTGATTGTATCACCTATGCGCTATCAAAAAGAAGACAATGACTTTATCAATATCAATTCCAACATCTTTGTGACGGGTCATGTAGACTGGGATAAAAAGGTCTTTGTGGCAGATTCTTTCAAGGAAATCGACCACGGACATGACTTCTACGCAGCTCAGACTACCGAAGGTCCAGAAGGCGAACGGCTCATGATAGCCTGGATGCATACTTGGGGTCGCAAGTTGGTGACCAATGATCTAGGCCATAAGTGGTATGGTCAGATGACTCTTCCACGCATTCTCAAGAAGACTGAAAACGGATTGCACCAAGTTCTGCCAACAAGCGTCTTGGAAGCCTTCAGCAATATTGAAATTGGACAAAGTATCCAAGGTCCAAGCAAGCTCTCTCTTAGACTGGAAGACAGTTTGGAACTAAAACTTGGAAGCAACCAAGATTACCTGCAATTCGGCTACGATAAGGAAAGCCAAGAAGTCTATATTAACCGTAGTCACCTCAAAATCCAGCAAGCTGGTGAAGAAGAGTGGTCAACGGTTCGCCGAGCAGTGACCGTCGAAGCGAAAGAATTACTAGTCTTGATTGATACCAACTGTTTGGAAATCTTTATTAACGATGGTCAAGAAACCTTGACATCAACCTTCTACGTAGAAGGTCAGATTATTCTAAACGCTCTATAATATTATTTGCCCTCTTAAATTATTCTTTCACTCCAAGAGAAGTCCTGTATAATGCAGGGCTTTTTCTGATATGAAAAATATTCTCAATTATGATAAAATAAAGAGATTGAGAAAGTTGAGGATTTTATGGCAAAGAATACAAAAAAAGGGAAAGCAACCCGTCGTCTTACTAAGGCAGAGTTAGCTCAACAGCAGAAAATAAAGTCTCTTCTGGTGAGAGTGCTGGTAATCGCTGTCCTTGTTTTTGCCGCTACACGAGTAGGTTTGTTTGGTGTAACGGTTTACAACTTGCTACGTCTAGTGGTTGGAAGTAGCGCTTACGTCTGCATGGCTGGGATTGCTATTTTCACTATTTTTCCAACTCTGATAGAAAAAAGAGAGGGAACCTTGTCGGGTTTTCTACTCTTTTTTGCAGGACTTCTTTTGGAGTATCAGGCCTATTTTGACTGGCTGTATGAAGGGAAGGATACGCTGGGGCAGACTACTCGTCAGGCTTTTCAGGAGTTGACTACTTTTAAAGTGACAGAGTTTCTTGGCGGTGGGGTTTTCGGAGGAGCGCTCTATCTTCCAGTCTCCTTCCTCTTTGCTAACATAGGTAGTTTTTTCATTGGTCTCCTTTTTATTGCCTTTGGTCTTTTCTTCATGAGCCCATGGTCTGTTTATGATGTGGCAGATATGTTGGCGATGTTGAAAGAGAAATTCGTTCAAGGTCAGGAGCGACGGGCTGAAAAACGTGCTATTAAGGCGGCGGAAAAAGCAGAGCGGGAAGCCGAATTAGCTGCCCGCAGGGAAGAAGAGGAAGCAGAAAGGGAGATGGAAGAACGCCAGCGTCAAGCCCAGCTAGCCTTGGAAGAAGAACTGCTTGAGGATTATCCAAATCTTGACCTGGAAACAGGAGAAATCCTAAATCAAGCACCTCCTGTTCCAATATACCTAGACAGTCAACCGGTCGATGTTGAAGATGAATTTCCGGTTATGCTTGTCGAGGAGGAAGATGATAGTTCAGAGCCAGTCAGTCAGTTGGCTGACGAGGAGTCTCAAGATATTCAAATTGATTTCAAACCGAAGAAAAATCTAACCTATAAATTACCTTCGATCGATCTTTTTGCTCCTATTCAGGTCAAAAGTCAGGCGAATGAGAAAAAAATTGTTCGCCAGAACATCAAGGTCTTGGAAGATACCTTTGCCAGCTTTGGAATTAAGGTCGTCGTCGAGCGAGCAGAAATTGGACCATCGGTCACTAAATACGAAGTCAAGCCTGCAGTAGGGGTGCGTGTCAATCGCATTTCTAATCTGGCAGATGATTTGGCTTTGGCTCTGGCTGCCAAGGACGTGCGGATTGAGGCGCCGATTCCAGGGAAATCTCTAGTCGGCATCGAAGTTCCTAACTCAGAAGTGGCGACAGTGCCCTTCCGCGAACTCTGGGAACAATCTAAAACAGACCCAGACAAGCTTTTGGAAATTCCTCTCGGTAAGGCTGTCAATGGTTCTGTTCGCTCCTTCAACTTGGCCCGTATGCCGCACTTGTTGGTAGCAGGATCGACAGGTTCAGGGAAGTCTGTTGCTGTCAATGGCATCATCTCCTCTATCCTCATGAAAGCTGGACCAGACCAGGTCAAATTCATGATGATTGATCCTAAAATGGTGGAATTGTCTGTCTATAATGACATTCCCCATTTGCTGATTCCTGTTGTCACCAATCCGCGTAAGGCTGCTCGCGCCCTCCAAAAAGTCGTGGATGAAATGGAAAAACGTTACGAACTCTTCAGCCACCTGGGTGTGCGGAACTTGGAAGGCTACAACGCCAAGGTTGAAGACTTTAACAGCCGTTCGGATGAAAAGCAGATTCCACTGCCCTTGATTGTAGTCATTGTGGATGAGTTGGCTGACTTGATGATGGTAGCCAGCAAGGAAGTGGAAGATGCCATTATTCGCTTGGGACAAAAAGCTCGTGCAGCTGGTATTCACATGATTCTAGCTACCCAACGTCCATCGGTTGACGTTATCTCAGGTCTGATCAAAGCCAATGTACCATCTCGGATTGCCTTTGCAGTATCCAGTGGCACGGATAGTCGGACCATTTTGGATGAAAACGGGGCTGAGAAGCTCTTGGGTCGAGGCGATATGCTCTTCAAACCTATCGATGAAAATCACCCTGTCCGTTTGCAAGGTTCCTTCATTTCAGATGATGATGTCGAAGCCATTGTCGGTTTCATCAAGGAGCAGGCTGAAGCTGATTACGATGAAAACTTTGATCCTGGCGAAGTGTCTGAAAACGACCTGGACGGCGGAGGTAGTGGCGACAATGGTAGCGATCCCCTCTTTGACGAAGTGCGTGCCTTAGTTGTTGAAAGCCAGAAAGCTAGTGCTTCTATGATTCAACGCCGCTTCTCAGTCGGTTTCAACCGAGCAACCAGACTCATGGAAGAATTAGAAGCAGCTGGTGTTATCGGGCCGGCAGAAGGCACCAAACCACGAAAGGTATTGGAGACCCCATGATAAAACTAGACACCATTCACCATGTAGCCATTATTGGTAGTAATTATGAACAGACCAGAGAATTCTACGTTGACAAACTGGGCTTTGAACAGTTAGATGAGCATATTCGACCAGAAAAAAATGACATTCTCTTCAATGTCAAAAAAGGGGACTTGGTCTTGGAAATCTTTATCAAGCCAGATGCTCCCTTGCGACCAACCATGCCTAGTCCAGAGCATACAGGTCTACGGCATCTAGCTTTCAAGGTAGAGGATGTTGAGGCCTGCCTAGCAACCTTTGACCAACTAGGTATCCCCCACGAATCCCTGCGGACAGATGATTTTGATGGTAAAAAGATGGCTTTCTTCTTTGATCCAGACGGTCTACCGTTAGAAATTCATGAATAATTGACTTAACTTTGTCCGCCAAACCTTATTTAAGGATTTATAAGCAAAGAGATAAACGTGGTTTGGTCTCTTTATTTAGGGAAGAGCATTTAATTGCTTTCAAAAAGTTAGTAATACTCACTAAATAGAAGTATATTGAACAATGAGATAGTATGTTGTCACCCCTCGCCAAAAGATTCTAAATATACTTCAATTCTGTATAAATTTTCTAATAAAAAATAGAGGTAGGAAAGGGAGTCGAACATTTCTATCGCAAAAAAAACAATTGTTCGCTAATAGTTCATAATATAAGTAAAAGCTCCGACGAGTATATTAATATCGTCAATGTTGAAAACAAAAGAAAAGTCAGAAAATTTTATAAAAAATACTTGCAAGTGAATAAAAATTAGTATATAATCTTAAACATAACTTAAAAAGTTGTGAAAACATTCAGAAACAGGGAGATTTTTTATGAAAAATTTGAAAAAACTCGCAACAGCTGGTTTGGCTGTGGCTACACTTTCTGTATTAGCTGCCTGTGGTAATGGAGGTTCAAAATCTGCATCTTCAGACACTACTACAATTAATTGGTATACACCTACTGAAATTATCACTCTTGATATTTCTAAAAACACAGACCGCTATTCAGCAACAGCAATTGGAAACTCTGGAAGTAACTTGTTGCGTGCTGGCGAGAATGGTGTGTTGAATGAAGATTTGGCTGAAAAATTAGAGATTTCAGAAGATGGATTAACTTACACAGCAACTCTCCGTGAAGGTTTGAAATGGTCAGATGGAAGCGATCTAACTGCTGAAGATTTTGTTTACTCATGGCAACGTATCGCAGATCCTAAAACTGCTTCAGAATATGCTTATCTTGTAGCAGAATCAGGTATCTTGAACGGCGCAGCTGTTATCGCAGGTGAAAAACCAGTTAGTGAGTTAGGTGTTAAAGCAGAAGGCAACAAGGTCATCTTTACTTTAGCTAACCCATCACCTCAATTCAAGAGTCTCTTGTCATTCTCTAACTTTGCTCCTCAAAGCAAAGCCTTCATTGAAAAAGTTGGAGAAGAGTATGGTACAGCATCTGACAAACAAATTTATTCTGGTCCATTTACAGTTGAAGACTGGAATGGTACAAGTGGAACATATAAACTTGTGAAAAATGAAAATTACTGGGATGCTGAGAATGTGAAAATTGAGACAGTTAACTTCCAAACTGTTAAAAAACCAGATACAGCTGTTCAAATGTACAAGCAAGGAGAATTGGACTATGCTTTAATCTCTGATACCTCAGCTATCTACAATGCAAACAAAAATAATGAAGCAGTAGTACCTGTAAAAGAAGCAACTACCGCTTACATGGTTTATAACCAAACAGGTTCAATTCCAGCATTGAGCAATACAAAAATTCGTCAAGCATTGAACTTGGCAACCAACCGTGAGGGTGTTGTTGAAGCAGCGATTAACACAGGTTCAGTAGCTGCAACAGGATTTGCACCAGATGGTTTGGCTACCTTGTCAGACGGAACAGATTTAGCAGAATTTGTTGCACCTGGCTACACTTATGATGAAGCTAAAGCGACTAAATTATTCAAGGAAGGTTTGGCAGAAGCAGGACTTTCTGAATTAACGCTTACAATTACTGCAGATGCAGACCGTCCAGCAGCTAAAGCAGCAGTTGACTACTTAAAAGAAACATGGGAAAAAGCACTTCCAGGATTGAAAGTTGAAGAGAAATTTGTAACCTTCAAACAACGTTTGGAAGATACTAAAAACCAAAACTTCGAAGTTGCGCTTGTACTTTGGGGTGGTGATTACCCAGAAGGGTCTACATTCTACGGTTTGATGACAAGCGACTCAGCTTATAACTATGGTAAATTCTCAAGTGAAGAATATGATGCTGTCTACGCAAAAGCCTTGACAGAAGATGCTCTTGATGTAGATGCAGCAGCAGCAGACTATAAAGCAGCAGAGAAAATTTTGTTTGACAATGCTTACTACAACCCATTGTACTTCCGTAGCCAAGCCGGACTTCAAAATCCAGCTCTTAAAGGATTTGTTCGTAACTCAACCGGTCTCCAAGAAGACTTCACTTACGCATACATTGAAAAGTAGTTACTGATTTTATACGTGCAAGGATTGGATTAGCCAATTCTTGCTTTTGATTTGAGGAACAATATGATTAAATATTTATTGAAAAGGATTGCTATTCTTTTAGCAACATTGGGGGTTGTTATCACTCTTTCCTTCTTCTTAATGCAGATTATGCCTGGAACGCCCTACAATAGTCCGAAATTGACTGAGGAAATGATTGCCATGATGAATAAACAATATGGGTTGGACAAGCCTCTGTGGCAACAATACTTAAAGTATTTGGTGGATATCTTACATGGAGATTTCGGCACTAGTTACCAGTCAATCAATCAATCCGTGACCAAATTAATTATTCAACGCCTAGGTGTTTCCGTTCATCTTGGGATTCAAGCCCTTGTTGTCGGAATCAGTGGAGGACTGTTGGTTGGAGCTATTTCTGCTCGGAATAAGAATAACAAAATTGATGGCTTTCTAAGTATCGTTTCAACCCTGGGGATTTCAGTACCAGCCTTCATCATTGGTTTACTTTTGTTGGATTACCTTGGTTTTAAGTGGGCCTTGTTACCCCTATCTGGATGGGGTAGTTTTGGTCAGACCATCTTACCTACACTGGCTTTGGCAATACCTGTTTTTGCACAAGTTACACGCTTCTTCCGCAGTGAGATGATTGAAACTTTTAATACTGATTATATTCAATTGGCGCGTGCCAAAGGAATGACCAGCCGTCAAGTGACTAAGCACCATGCCTACCGTAATTCAATGATTCCTGTTCTGACCTTGGTCGGACCAATGGCTGCGAATATTTTGACAGGTTCCGCTTTAATTGAACAAATTTTCTCTATTCCAGGCATTGGACAACAATTTGTAACCTCTATCCCTACAAAAGACTACCCAGTTATCATGGGGACTACAATTGTCTATGCAATGATGTTGATGGTGGCAATTCTAATCACAGATATTATTATTAGTATTGTGGACCCACGTGTCAGACTAGGTTAAGGAGTGAATAATGACAGAACAAAGAAAAACCTTTACATTGGTTGGCGCGGGTAGTTCATACTCTCAGGAAAAAATTGAAAAACCAGCCTTGTCCTTTCTACAAGATGCATGGCGAAGACTCAAGCAAAATAAACTAGCGGTCGTATCGCTTTGTTTCATTGCCTTCCTTGCAGTATTTTCAATTGGCTCAACCTTTGTTGTATCTACAAAATCTGCTAATAGTTTCAACAGTGAGGAAGTTGCGACCTATCGTAATCTACCTCCCAAAATAAGTGATGTCCTTCCATTCTGGAATGGTTCGATTGTATACTCTGGAAATACAGAAGCAAACGATGCTTATGCAGACCAAAGTGTTCCAGAGGGAACAAAGTTTATCCTTGGGACAGATAATCTAGGTCGTAGCATTGCCAAGCGGGTAACGGTTGGTATCCGTATCTCTTTGCTAATCGCAGTTATTGCAACGGTGATTGATTTGATTATCGGTGTGACCTATGGTTTGATTTCCGGTTTCTCTGGTGGTAAAGTGGATACAGTCATGCAACGGATCATAGAAGTTATTTCTTCCATTCCAAACCTGGTTATCGTCACCATGCTCGGCTTGCTTTTAGGAAATGGTATAACCTCTATCATTATTTCCATCGCTATTGTTGGCTGGACCTCAATGGCTCGACAGGTTCGAAATCTTACCTTATCCTATAAAGAACGGGATTTTGTTCTTGCCTCTCGTGCCTTAGGTGAAAGTAACTTAAAAATTGCATTTAAGCATGTTCTACCAAATATTTCAGGTATCATCATCGTACAAATTATGATGACGGTTCCAAGTGCTATTATGTATGAATCCGTATTGTCGGCTATTAACCTAGGTGTGAAACCACCAACTGCTTCTTTAGGTTCCTTGATTACAGATGCCCAGGAAAATTTGCAGTATTATCCTTATCAAGTTATGATTCCTGCAGCAGCCTTAGTGCTGATTTCACTTGCATTTATCTTGCTGGGTGATGGCTTACGCGATGCTTTTGATCCAAAATCAAGTGCAGATTAAGAATGGAGGGTGCTATGAATAAAGAAACAATTTTACAGGTTGAAAATTTAAATGTTACCTTTCAGACTTATGCGGGTGAAGTCAAGGCGATTCGTGATGTGAATTTCACACTCAACAAGGGGGAGACTCTTGCGATTGTAGGAGAATCAGGATCAGGCAAGTCAGTAACCACCCGTACTCTGATGGGCTTAAATGCTAAGAATGCACGTTTGACTGGTAAAATCCAGTTTAAAGACAAGGAGTTAAGCCAATTGACAGAAAGTGACTGGGTCAAGATTCGGGGCAATGAAATTGCCATGATTTTTCAAGACCCAATGACGAGTTTGGATCCGACAATGACCATCGGTATGCAGATTGCTGAGCCTATCATGCTGCATGAAAAGGTATCAAAAGCAGAAGCCCTGACTCGTGCTCTAGAACTCATGAAAAAAGTTGGAATTCCAAATGCTGAAGAGCATATAAAAGATTATCCACATCAATGGTCGGGAGGGATGCGCCAACGGGCCGTTATTGCCATTGCTCTTGCGGGCAATCCAGAAATTCTGATTGCAGATGAACCAACAACCGCTCTAGATGTGACGATTCAAGCACAAATACTGAGCTTGATGAAAGAGATACAAGCACAAACTCAGTCATCTATTATTTTCATTACCCATGACCTAGGTGTTGTTGCTGGTATGGCAGATCGTGTGGCGGTTATGTATGCTGGGAAGATTGTGGAAGTTGGAACGGTAGAAGAAGTCTTTTACAATCCACAACATCCTTATACTTGGGGGCTGTTAAACTCTATGCCTACAACGGAAACAGCTTCAGGAAGTTTGGAATCAATCCCAGGAACTCCGCCAGACTTGTTGAATCCTCCAGTTGGAGATGCCTTTGCAGCTAGAAATGCATACGCCTTGGATATTGATTTTGAAGAACAGCCTCCAATGTTCCAAATTTCAGATAGCCACTTTGCTGCGACATGGTTGCTAGACGAACGGGCTCCCGAGATCACTCCACCATTAGCAATCCTGAAACGTTGGGAAAAATGGAATAGTAAGAAGGAGAAACAATGAGCAAAGAGAGAAAAAAACTCGTTGAAGTAAAAAATGTTTCATTGACCTTTAATGCAGGCAAGAAAAACGAAGTGAAAGCAATTGACAATGTTTCTTTCGATATTTATGAAGGAGAAGTCTTTGGTTTAGTTGGTGAGTCAGGTTCAGGGAAGACGACTGTCGGTCGGACCATTCTAAAATTGTACAATTACAATTCTGGCGACATTGTCTTTAATGGCCAGTCTATTTCGAAACTGTCTGAACGAGACTTGAAAGAGTTCCGTAAAGATGCGCAAATGATTTTCCAAGACCCACAGGCTAGTTTGAATGGACGTATGAAAATCCGTGATATTGTGGCAGAAGGGTTGGATATACATGGTTTGACATCTTCTAAAAAAGAACGTGATGAACGTGTACAAGAGTTGTTGGACTTAGTAGGGCTGAATAAGGATCACTTAACCCGCTATCCCCATGAATTTTCTGGTGGACAACGCCAACGGATTGGTATTGCGCGTGCCTTGGCTGTTCGTCCTAAATTCATCATTGCAGATGAACCCATCTCAGCCTTGGACGTATCCATTCAAGCTCAAGTTGTTAACTTGATGCAGAAACTACAAAAAGAACAAGGCTTAACCTATCTTTTTGTAGCCCATGATTTATCAATGGTCAAGTATATCTCTGACCGAATCGGTGTCATGCACTGGGGCAAGATGTTGGAAATCGGAACTTCTGATGCAGTATATAATGATCCGATTCATCCGTATACAAAGAGTTTGTTGTCAGCGATACCTGAACCAGATCCAGAGTTTGAAAAAAATCGTGTCCATATTGAATACGATCCAAGTGCGGAGTTAGATGGTCAACCACGACAAATGCATGAAATTACACCTGGTCACTTTGTTCTAGCTACAGAAGAAGAAGCAGCTGCTTACCGAGCGGAACGAAACTAATGTAGGAATATAAAATAAAAAAACTGAAAATGGTATCGATCCCTCATAATGCGATGGTAGAATGATACTATTGATGCGACCGGTCTCTGAAAGACTGGTCGTTCTATCTCTGTGGAATTCTATTTCGCTCTAAAATAATACTGCGCAGATTTTTGGGCTGCATATCGCCAGTTACGGAGTATAGAAAGTTTCGTTTTTGACCATAACAAAACACCCCTGTTTCTAGTTTATTAGATTTCAACAGGAGTGTTTTTCTTGTGTTTTATTATATGGGGGATGTTCTTTCAGACCTTTGTTTAACTTTGGATAGTGAAAATCGCAATGACAAGGGCTAGATAAAAGAAGAAAGTCAGGATAAAACTAGCTCTCCAGAAGAATTTGAAAACTTTACCGTACGGAAACTCTTTTCGATTAAAAATAAAATAAAAGGTAATCCCGAGGGCTAGAAGGGATAAGGCTAATAGTAGGTGAGGTAGCAGGCTATTGTAATATGCTTTATCTGATACGAGGTAAAATTCAAAAGCAAAGAGTGGAAAGGCAATATCAGCAAAGTTCCAGCCCCTTTTTCGCAGTCTAAATAGTTGGACTGCAGCAGATGCAATCACTAAATTTAAGATAATAAATAGTAAGGAAGCGATTTTTAAAACTATCATAGTTCTATTCTAGCACATAGCCTTAGAAAAAGCTACTGAGGATAGGGAAAGAAGATAAAATGATACAAAATTTGTATTAAATAACAAAATCGGCGGAGGAACTCTTTGTATTCGTATTTCTAGAAAAAGAGCAGGAGTATAAAGCATGGAGATAATAGAAATATAATCACACTCTGAAATTTGATTCTGGAGATGAATCAAAACTGACTTTGGGAATTTACAGAATGGAGTATAGAAAAATATAGCAAGTAATCTCTTGCATTTTTCCAAAAATAGTGTATAATAGATTGGTATGCGAAAATCGCATATTTGTGGGAGGTAAAAATCTGTAATTACCGCCAAAACCACAATAGGAGGATTTTATATCATGGCTAAAAAAGTCGAAAAACTCGTAAAACTTCAAATTCCTGCAGGTAAAGCTACTCCAGCTCCACCGGTTGGACCAGCACTTGGTCAAGCAGGTATCAATATCATGGGATTCACTAAAGAGTTCAATGCTCGTACAGCTGATCAAGCTGGTATGATTATCCCAGTTGTCATCACTGTGTATGAAGATAAATCTTTCGATTTCATTACCAAAACACCACCAGCTGCTGTTCTTTTGAAAAAAGCTGCAGGTGTTGAAAAAGGTTCAGGTACACCTAACAAAGATAAGGTTGCTTCAGTAACTCGTGCGCAAGTACAACAAATTGCTGAAACAAAAATGCCTGACTTGAACGCAGCAAATATCGAAGCAGCAATGCGTATGATCGAAGGTACTGCTCGTTCTATGGGATTCACTGTTACTGACTAAGTAGCACCCAAGATTATCTGATTACAAGGAGACATATAAAATGGCTAAAAAAAGCAAAAACTTGCGTGCTGCTCTTGAAAAAATCGACAGCACAAAACTTTACAGTGTAGAAGAAGCTGTAGCACTTGCAAAAGAAACTAACTTCGCTAAATTTGATGCATCTGTTGAAGTTGCTTACAACTTGAACATCGACGTTCGTAAAGCAGATCAACAAATCCGTGGTGCAATGGTATTGCCAAACGGTACTGGTAAAACTGCTCGTGTTCTTGTCTTTGCACGTGGTGCTAAAGCAGAAGAAGCAAAAGCTGCTGGTGCAGACTTTGTAGGTGAAGATGACCTCGTTGCTAAAATCAACGGTGGTTGGTTGGACTTCGACGTTGTTATCGCAACTCCAGATATGATGGCTGTTGTTGGACGTCTTGGTCGCGTACTTGGTCCACGTAACTTGATGCCAAACCCTAAAACTGGTACAGTAACTATGGATATTGCTAAAGCAGTTGAAGAGTCTAAAGGTGGTAAAATCACTTACCGTGCTGACAAAGCAGGTATTGTACAAGCTCTTATCGGTAAAGTATCATTTGACGCTGAGAAACTCGTTGAGAACTTTAAAGCGTTTAACGACGTTATCGTTAAATCAAAACCAGCTACAGCTAAAGGTACTTACATTACTAGCTTGACTATCACTACAACACAAGGTGTAGGTATCAAAGTTGATACAAACTCACTTTAATTCATAAGAAGATTGTCTAAGGGCAATCTTTTTTAGTTGACAGGAAAAAGTCGTGGCTTTATAATGTATGTAAAAAGTTGAGGACCATCATGAAAACAAAATGTGAAGAATTTTATAGCTATCTTTCTGCGGTCTATCAGTTACCTAAAGATGCTATCACCTCTGTTTTACGTGAAAAGATTTTTGAAACAGCCAAGGAGCTAGATCGAGTAGAAAATCTCTACTTGCTAGCAGAACAGCTAGGTCGATATGTCAGTGCAGAGTTGGTAGCTCTAACCTGTCATGCTCCAAAAGAGCTGGTTCAACTTTCGCTTTACATCCAACAACTCAAAAGTCATTACAGAATGGCTAGCTTTATCCCAGGAAAGGTAAAATAGGAGAAAATATGACAGAATATACAAAACCACTCGTTTGGAAGTGGGAAGATGAAAATGACAATCGTTCAGGCAATCGTCCAACAGCAGGAAGTCGCTTTGAACATAAATTACCAAAAGGTGACACCCCCTTCCAAGTCTATTCCTTGGGAACACCTAACGGTATTAAAGTTGCTATTATGCTAGAAGAGTTGAAGGAACTCGGGATTTCCGAAGCTGAATATGACCTCTTTCTCATCAATATCGGACAGGGAGATCAGTTTGGTTCAGATTTTGTAGACATCAATCCAAATTCAAAAATACCAGCTATGGTTGATTATTCGGAGAAGGAGCCAGTTCGCGTCTTTGAATCAGCCAACATTCTCCTCTACTTGGCAGAAAAGTTTGACGCCTTTTTACCAAAAACTTGGGCAGAGCGGACTGAAGTTCTTAACTGGCTCTTCTGGCAAACTGGCGCCGCTCCCTTTGTGGGTGGTGGGTTTGGCCATTTCTTCCATTACGCTCCGATAGCGCAAGAGTACCCAATCAACCGTTATACAATGGAAACCAAACGCCAGCTTGACTTACTCGATCAACTTTTAGCGACAAGGGAATATATTGCTG
Organism: Streptococcus suis; assembly: GCF_024509525.1. Taxonomy (GTDB): domain Bacteria; phylum Bacillota; class Bacilli; order Lactobacillales; family Streptococcaceae; genus Streptococcus; species Streptococcus suis_AC. The sequence continues at coordinate 144,834 of NZ_JAMWEM010000001.1, read as the reverse complement.
GGAATGAATATACTATTGCAGATATCGCTATTTGGTCTTGGTATGGACAGCTGGTACTCGGAAAATTATATCCTGGATCGGCAGAATTTTTGGATGTCAATTCTTATACCAACCTCAAGGCTTGGGTGGAGAAAATTGCAAAGCGACCGGGCGTGAAAAATGGCTTGGTAGCTACTTATAAAGAAATTTGATTGTGTAATCCGATAAGAAGGCAGGAGTAGTGGCATATATTTCCATTGTTTTGTTGATATTTGGCTACAATTTAACTGACCACTAGGTTTGAATCTGCAACCACACTGTGTAGGATTTACTGCTCTAAAAGAGGGGAGTTTTGGTAGACAAGATGAAGCGTGTGGCTAGGGACGCAACATGTTTCATCTAAGTTTTCGCCACCGAAGAATTTGTAGAAAGAATGATGATAAGGCTTTAGTTCGGTATTGTACTGGACTAAGTCTTTTTATTCTACCTCAATATTTAAGGGTCGATATCAAAAACAGGATAGGTAACGGTTCATTACACGTAATGGTTTAGGTTTTACAAGTTGGGACAAAAAGTTTATAATGTAGACTGATTGAAAAGAAGAGGATAAACTGATGACAAAAGATGTAGAGCAACAAGCCCATTCTCGCCAAGAAACGATGGTGAGAGGTATGGCCTGGTTGACTGCCGGAAATTTTATTAGTAGACTTTTGGGGGTAGCTTACGTTATTCCATGGTATATGTGGATGGGAGAGCATGCTGCAGAGGCAAATGGGCTCTTCAATATGGGCTATCAGGTCTATGCTAACTTTCTCCTGATATCAACCGTTGGTTTGCCTGCAGCAGTAGCGAAGCAGATTGCGCGCTACAATGTGCAAGGAAAACAGGATACTTCCTATTATTTGGTCAGGGAATTTCTAAAACTCATGGTTGTTATGGGAGCTGTTTTTGCTGGTATTATGTATGTATCCGCTCCATGGTTGGCTGATGTTTCAGGTTCTAGAGACAATTTGATTCCTATTATGTATAGTTTGGTGCCTCCAATTTTTATTTTTCCAACAATGAGTGTGGTACGTGGTTTTTTCCAAGGACACCATGATATGAAACCCTATGCTCTGAGTCAGATTGTAGAGCAGATCGTGCGTGTTATTTGGATTTTGTTAGCTACCTATTTTATTATGAAGCTAGGTTCGGGTAACTTTTTGGAGGCTGTGACCCAATCGACTTTTGCTGCATTTGTTGGGATGATTGCTAGTGTGGCAGTTTTGCTGTATTTTTTGTATAAGGGAGATTTTCTTCGGAAAATTTTTAGAAAAAAACCTGCAACAGTGACAGTTGATGTTTGGTCCCTTGTTTTAGAAACGTTGAAAGAGGCTATTCCAATCATCATACTAGGGATGGCGATTCAAATTTACCAACAGGTTGATCAGTTGACTTTTGTAAATACCATGGTAAAGATAACGGGGAAAGATAGATCAGATTTGATTGTGTGGTACTCGTATATGTTGGCAAACCCAAGTAAAATCACCATGCTGATTATTGGGATTTCACAATCAATTGGTAGTGTGGCTATTTCAATGATTACTGAACGCTTTGTCCAAAAAGATACAAAAGGAGTTGTTCAATTGATTACGGACAACTTGCAAATTCTTTTCATATTTGTCATTCCAGCGATTGTGGGGACAATCGTATTAGCGAGACCGCTTTACTCAGTATTCTATGGGCAAGCTGAAAACTTAGCAATAAACCTATTTATCGTTAACTTATTGTTGATTTTGCCTCTGAGTCTCTACACTGTTTTAGGAATTGTCATTCAAGCTATTTTTGAAAATAGGAAGGCTATACTTTATTTTATTATCGGTTTTGTTCTTAAATTGATTTTGCAAATTCCTTTTCTCTATCTCTTCCAAGTCTATGGCCCTCTTCTATCAACTGCTCTTGGGTTGGGAGTATCGATTTATCTATTTTATCGCCGCATCAAGCAAGTTGTTCCAATTGAGCAAGATAGAATTACCCATGATGTTATCACGATTAGTTGGATTTCTGGCATAATGGGCGCGGTCGTTTTGGTTGTTGAATTTCTTCTTAATCAATTCCTTCCAACAAGTGGATACTTACCTAGTGCGGTGCACATAGGGGTATCTGGTTTCGTTGGTCTAGCTATTTTTGTCGCCCTCACTTTGAAAACACGTCAATTAGATAAGCTAATTGGTGGTAGGGCGCAATCGTTACGTAATCTGTTCAAGATGAACTAGAAAATCTCGTATGAGATTTTCTTTTTTTCGACAGATTCTGCTATAAAAAATAGAAAATTTATGATAGAATGAAAGGGATAATATAGAGGGGTGAGACAGTGAAACCAAAATATGAACGTATTCTAATCAAACTATCGGGAGAGGCCTTGGCTGGCGAGCGTGGGATTGGAATAGATATCAAGACCGTGCAGGAAATGGCTAGGGAAATCCAAGAAGTTGCAGAGTCAGGTGTCCAGATTGCTCTGGTGATTGGTGGTGGGAACCTCTGGCGTGGAGAGCCTGCCGCAGAAGCTGGGATGGATCGTGTTCAGGCAGACTATACAGGTATGCTTGGTACAGTGATGAATGCTCTTGTAATGGCTGATTCTCTCAAACAACTTGGTGTGGATACACGTGTTCAGACAGCGATTGCCATGCAATCTGTTGCGGAACCTTATATCCGAGGTCGCGCCCTTCGTCACCTTGAAAAAGGTCGCATTGTCATCTTTGGTGCTGGCATTGGTTCACCATACTTCTCAACAGATACAACAGCAGCCCTTCGTGCGGCAGAAATTGAAGCAGATGCGATTTTGATGGCTAAAAATGGTGTAGACGGTGTCTACAATGCCGATCCGAAGAAGGATGCTAATGCGGTGAAATTTAATGAATTGACCCACCGTGAAGTTATCAGCCGAGGTTTGAAAATCATGGACGCAACTGCATCAACGCTTTCAATGGACAACGATATTGACTTGGTAGTTTTCAACATGAATGAGCCAGGCAATATTAAGCGTGTTGTATTTGGTGAGCAAATCGGTACCACCGTTTCAAATAAAGAAGAAAAATAAAAAAGAAGGAAGTATTATGACAAAGGAAATCATTTCAAAAGCACAAGAGCGGATGGCTCATTCTCATCAGAGTTTAGCCCGTGAATTTAGCCACATTCGTGCAGGTCGCGCCAATGCTAGTCTTTTGGACCGTATCTCAGTTGAATACTACGGTGCGGATACACCGCTGAATCAATTGGCAGGTATCACTGTGCCAGAAGCGCGTGTTCTCTTGATTACACCATTTGACAAGTCTATCTTGAAGGATATTGAGCGTGCCCTGAACGCATCTGACCTTGGTTTGACACCGCAGTCTGATGGTACAGTCATTCGCTTGGTCATTCCAGCATTGACAGAGGAAACTCGTAAAAACTTGGCTAAAGATGTGAAAAAAGTAGGTGAAAATTCTAAAGTTGCAATCCGGAACATTCGTCGTGATGCTATGGATGAGGCTAAAAAAGCAGAAAAAGCTAAAGAAATCACTGAAGATGAGTTGAAGACGCTTGAAAAAGATATTCAAAAAGTGACAGATGATGCCATTAAGACAATTGATAAGATGACAGCAGACAAGGAAAAAGAATTGTTGGAAGTTTAATCGATTTCCTTTAATGCAACTAGAAGTCATTGCTAACATGTCTAACGGAAGTGATGATAAAATAAACATCTAATGGGGCTGGGCAAAAAGTCTAAAGCCACTTCTCAGAGTTCGTGTCAACATCTCAGCGCAGTGGTTGATTGGCAGATTTGTTCGTGTTTCACACTCGGAATCTGACTTAATCAACTGTGCGGGGGTGGGAACACGAACTCTTTTTTGACTAGTTGAGTTCTTTCCCACTCCCATTTTTAATCAGAAAGAAGAAAATCATGAATGATTTATTAGCACACTATGTGGTTGGCCTAGTGACCGACCAAAATGACCAGTATTACTTTATCCAGAAAGAAGGTTTGACCTTTGCTCTTTCAAAAGATGAAGGAGAGTTTCAACTAGGGCAATCTGTTAAGGGTTTCGCTTATACAGATATGAAGCAGAAACTGCGTTTGACCACTAAAGAAGTGGGAGCAAGTCGGACTAGCTTTGGTTGGGGAACAGTGACTGACGTTCGTAAAGACTTGGGTATCTTTGTGGATACAGGTTTGCCAGACAAGCATGTAGTAGTGTCTTTGGATATTCTGCCTGAGTTGAAAGAACTTTGGCCTAAAAAAGGTGACCAACTCTATGTCAAGTTGGATGTGGATAAGAAAGACCGCATTTGGGCTTTGCCAGCCTTTCAGGAAGATTTTCAGAAAATGGCTGGACCAGCTTATGACAATATGCAGAACCAAAACTTGCGAGCAATTGTCTATCGTTTGAAAATGAATGGGACTTTTGTTTACCTGCCAGACAACAATATGCTTGGTTTTATTCATCCGAGTGAACGGTTTGCTGAGCCGCGTTTGGGCCAGGTCTTGGAGGCACGTGTGATTGGCTATCGAGCTGTCGATCGGACCTTGAATTTATCTCTGAAACCACGTTCGTTTGAGATGTTGGAAAATGATGCCCAGATGATTTTGACTTATCTGAAGAGCAATGGAGGCTTTATGACCTTGAACGACAAGTCTGCTCCGGAAGACATCAAGAGCACCTTTGGTATTTCCAAGGGGCAATTCAAAAAGGCTCTCGGTGGGCTGATGAAGGCTGGGAAGGTCAAGCAGGACGAATTTGGCACGGAGTTGGTATAAGTTATGAGAGTTTATATTGCTGGAAGTGGTGCTATGGGCTGTCGGTTTGGCTACCAGTTGTCTAAAACCAAGCATGAAGTGATTTTACTGGATAACTGGGATGCTCATATTGAGGCTATTCGAGAAAATGGCTTGAAGATAAGTGGAGACTTCGATGAAACTGTGCAGCTCCCTATCATGAAACCTACTGAGGCGACGGAGGTGGCAGATTTAATTATTCTTTTGACCAAGTCAGACCAGTTGCCAAAGATGTTGCAGGACATTAAGGGGATTATCGGTCAGCAGACTAAAGTGCTCAGTCTTTTGAATGGACTGGGGCATGCAACAACTATGCGTCGCTACGTACCCAATGAAAGTATTATGGTGGGAGTAACCATTTGGTTAGCTAGTTTGACAGGGCCAGGTCATGCTCATCTGGAAGGTAGCGGTTCCGTTTCTGTACAAAACATGGTTGGGGATAGCCAGTCTGTAGAGGGGATTATTACGATGTTTAATGAGGCTGGCTTGAATGCCAGCTACGATGAGCACGTCATCAATGCCATTTGGCAGAAAGCATGTGTCAATGGTACCATGAATCCCACCTGTACAGTGCTCGATTGTACCATTGGAGAATTATTTGGTACAGAGGGTGGTCTTAATTTGGTTGAGGGAATTTTTAAGGAATTCATAGCAGTTGCCAAGTCAGAGACGGATGGAATTGACGAAGTAGCTATTTGGAAATATCTTATGGATGCTTCCAAGAAGGCCTCTAATCATTACCCGTCCATGCATCAGGACTTAGTTCAACATGGTCGGAAGACAGAAATTGATTTCCTGAATGGAGCTGTCGTTTTTAAGGGTAAGCGTGCAGGTATCCCAACGCCTTATTGCCAAATGATAACGGAAATGATTCATGCGAAAGAAAGTATATTAGGATTACGATAAGATAAATAGGAGAAGATAGTGAAAAAGATTTTTGCAAGTTGTTTGATAGTAATCATGACTGCTTGTTTTTTGCCGGTTCGGGCAGATGAGTTGATGGCTATTACACGCGCAGCAGGCTATGAGGTCAGTGAGGTTAATCGGCCTAAATCGACCATTGTCATCGATGGCAATACCGGTGATGTTTTATGGGGAGATAATGTTGATGAGGTGCGTGACCCTGCTAGTATGAGTAAGGTCATGACCTTGTATTTGACTTACGAAGCTATTGCTCAGGGTAAATTCACAGAGGATACTATTGTGACAGCAACAGCTTCTGATCAGGCTGTTTCGGGTATTTATGCTATTTCAAATAATAAAATCGTAGCAGGAGTAGATTACACGGTTAGCGAGCTGATAACCATGACCGCCGTACCATCTTCCAATGTAACGACTATTATGCTAGCTAATCTTATTTCTAATAATGATCCAGACGCTTTTATCGATTTGATGAATACAAAAGCTCAAGAATTAGGGATGACCAATACTCATTGGTTTAACCCAAGCGGAGCAGCTGCAGTGTCTTTTGAAGGCCATTACAATCCAACTCGTTACGATATATATAGTGCCAATCAGACAACTGCACGTGATTTAGCAATCTTGACTTATTATTTTGTGAAAAATTATCCGGGTATCTTAGATCACACGAAGGATGCGGTAGTAACTGTCAAGGCTGGGACACCTTATGAAGAAACTTTTGAGACTTACAATTATTCTCTTCCTGGCGCTAAGTATGGCATTGAGGGAGTAGATGGCCTTAAAACAGGATCGAGTCCGAGAGGGGCATTTAACTATATTGCCACAATCAAGAGGGGTGAACAACGTCATATTGCCGTTATTATGGGAGTTGGTGACTGGTCAGACCAAGATGGAGAATATTATCGCCACCCATTTGGGAATGCCTTGATTGAAAAATCTTATGCAGATTATGAATACAAAAAACTGCTGACAGCAGGAAAGCAGACGATTAATGGGCAAGAATATCAGTTGGAAATAGATTTTTATGGCACTATTGCCAAAGGAACTGAACCAACCTATGTAGTGGAAAATAATCAACTCCGTCTAGAAAATGGTTTGGAAGCTGTAAGTCCGATGATTACAGATACAGTAAATGTAGAAGCAGTTACAGCTCAGACAAGTAGTACGGTATCTCAAAGTTCACAGGAGACAAAACAGGCTTCTAAGCAATCTGGTTTTGGAAAGAGTCTGCTTGGTCAATGGCCTTGGTTCTTAATGGGGCTTCTTCTCATTGGTATTGTTGGTCACTTTTTCTTTATCCAACAACGGAAGCGTCGTCGGAGACAGCAGAGAAGAAATGGTGAGGGTAGACGTTCTCGGCGTTACCGATAGGAAAGGTATGGCCGACTTTGCTAGACTAAGGAGTAAATATGAAGTATGACGTTGAAAATATAGAGGCTTATTTTGGGGCCTTGCCTGAAAATCGGAAGGAAGCAGTTGAACGACTCCATCAAGTGATTGTGGAACAGTTACCAGCTGGTTTTGAAGTAGGAATGTTAGGTGGTATGATTAACTATTATGTACCACTTACTGCCTACCCTGATGGTTATCATTGCACACCAGGAGAGCCCTTGCCTTTCCTTGCCTTAGCATAACAAAAGGCTCATATCGCCCTCTACCACATGGGAATCTATATGGACCAAGAATTGAATGATTGGTTCGTTGCTGCTTATCAAGCACAGGTGCCGACCAAGCTGGATATGGGTAAGTCCTGTATCCGTATGAAAAATCCCAAGAATATTCCCTATGAATTGATTGGGGACTTGGTGAGCAAGATGAGCATGGAGCGCTATATAGAGCTTTACGAAAAAAATCATAGAAAGTAGATGTAGTGAGAAGAAGTTTTTATTCTTGGTTGATGACGCAGCGCAACCCGAAAAGTAATGAACCGGTAGCCATCTTAGCAGATTATGCCTTTGATGAATCTGATTTTCCTAAGCAATCAGATAATTTCGATGAAGTCAGCCGTTTCCTGGAGGAATCGGCCAGCTTTGCCTTTTCCATGTCTGATTTTGATGCGATTTGGGAAGATTATTTGGGGCATTGATGGATAAATAGTACAAAATAGCCTTGTTTGGGCTATTTTTGTTATAATAGAGAAAAAGCACAGGAAAAGGAGCAAGTCTTGCTAGAACATTCGATTGATATTCAACTCAAGCATCCAGATGATTCGTTTAGCCTCTTTGGGTCCAATGAACGCCATCTGCGCTTGATGGAACAAGAGCTTGGGGTGATTATCCATGCTCGAACGGAAAAAGTGCAAGTCATTGGTCAGGAAGACCATGTAGAACAGGCCCGTCTTGTTATCCAGTCTCTACTCGTTTTGGTAAGCCGCGGGTTGGTTATCAGTACGCCCGATGTGGTCACGGCTATTTCCATGGTTAAAAATGATGAGATTGAGAAATTCGTTGCTCTCTACGAGGAAGAAATCATCAAGGACAACTACGGCAAACCTATTCGCGTAAAGACCCTTGGGCAAAAACTCTACGTCGATAGCGTAAAGCGTCATGACATCGTATTTGGAATCGGTCCTGCTGGTACTGGTAAGACCTTCTTAGCGGTTACCCTAGCTGTCACAGCCCTCAAGCGGGGACAGGTCAAGCGGATTGTCCTGACACGTCCTGCGGTCGAAGCTGGCGAAAGTTTAGGCTTTTTGCCAGGAGACTTGAAAGAAAAAGTAGATCCTTATTTGCGGCCGGTCTACGATGCCCTCTATCAGATTTTGGGCAAGGAGCAGACCACGCGCCTAATGGAGCGCGAGATTATTGAGATTGCGCCGCTGGCCTATATGCGGGGGCGGACTCTGGAAGACGCTTTTGTCATCTTGGATGAAGCGCAAAATACGACCATTATGCAGATGAAGATGTTCCTAACTCGTCTTGGCTTTAATTCCAAGATGATTGTCAATGGGGATATTAGCCAGATTGACCTGCCGCGCAAGGTCAAATCGGGTTTGATTGACGCGACGGAGAAATTGAAGGCTATTCCACAGATTGATTTCATACATTTTTCAGCTAAGGATGTGGTCCGTCATCCAGTTGTTGCCCAGATTATCAATGCATACGAGCAGGAGGCTCTGGCTGCGGATAGCCGAGCAAGTTTTGAGACGATTGGGGAACTGAAGAAAGAGCAAGAGGAAGACCATGACTCTTAAGGATAGGTTGGCTCAACATGAGGTTTTGGAGACCAAACGCCTTCGGCTTCGCCCTGTGTCTATGGACGATTTGGAGGATATGTACGAGTACGCCTCTGACCAGGAGACCACTCGATGGACCTTCCCTGCTAATCAGGCTTTGGAAGACACCCGGCAAGGAATTGAAAAAATGTATTTGACGGATCCAGTCGGCAAGTATGCCTTGGACGTTAAAAGCAAGCAGAAGATAATTGGTACTCTGGATACTTATGGGCTTTCAGAGAAAGACAAGTCCCTGTCTATCGGCATTATTCTCAACAAGGCTTACTGGCACCAGGGGTTGGCAAGTGAAGCTATGGAGGCCGTTTTGGACCTATTGCTACTGGATTTGGACTTTGAAGTGGTCAAGGCAGGTCACGCTCAGGAAAATCAAGCCTCCAAGCAACTATTGGAGAAAATGGGGTTTCAGCTAGTCGCACAAAAAGAGGGCGACCAGGTGATAGCTGGTCAACAGGTTACCTCTTATTACTATGAATTACATCGAAAGGAATGGCAGAAGCGCTGTGAACATTGAGATTGCTAACCTATCCAGTCGCTTTCAAGTGCGGAAATTGACAGAGGATGATTTGGAGCAGGTTTTGGTCCTCTACCAGACTAATCCTCTCTATTTTGAACATTTTCCACCCTTGCCAAGTCTGGAAAGTTTGTCCAATGACCTGGTGGATTGTCCACCAGGGAAGGAACTATCAGATAAGTACTTCCTAGGTTTTTGGGACAAGAATCAGCTCCTTGCAGTGCTGGACCTGATAGACGGCTATCCGACAGAAGATACTGCCTACATCGGACTCTTCATGGTAGATGCCAAGCTTTCAGATCAAGGTCTTGGTTCAAGGATCATAGCAGAGCTCCTGCCCCGGTTAGCAATTCGCTTCAAAAAGGTGCGTCTTGGCTATGTGGAAAGCAATCCCCAGTCTAGTCATTTTTGGGCTAAGGTTGGATTTTGTCCAACAGGTGAGTTCAAAGAGATCGCTGGAAATAGAATAGTCTTAGCAGATTATAGAATAAAACCTACCCAGTTTCCTTAAGACTGGGTAGGTTTTGTTTCATAGACAGAAGAAAAGTTTCTATCAAGGGCATAGAGAGCTCCAAAGGCAATACTTACAATTTGTCATGGAAGGCAGAGTGATTCTTTGAAACCTGTTGTTTGATAGCACAATCGCAGGAGCAGTCACTACAAGCACCCTTGCTCTTGATGAGGCTACGAATAGCTAGGATAAAGAGGATAGCAATAACAATAAAGAGGAGTAGTGTAGGCATCAAAAATCTCCTTTTTCTAATGATTTAATTGTAACAAGCGGCAACAAGTTTACTGGTTTTCTCATCAGACTATACAAACCTGCAATGATGAAAGAAATTGCCAGTATGGTCCAGACGTTTGGAGACTGACCATAGAATAAAACGAGTCCGAGCTGGTAGATGACCAGACTACTTGCATAAGCTACTCCCGTCTGGAAGCTGATGGCAATCCAAGTCCACTTAGCTTCCCCCATTTCACGGTGAATGGCTCCGATAGCAGCAAAGCATGGAGCGCAAAGGAGGTTAAATACCAAGAAGGAGTATGCAGAGAGGGCGGTATAGTCTTGTTGTAAAAGGCCCCAAAGTTCAGGATTTTCTTCAGTTGTCTCTCCAATTTTATACAGGATTCCAAAGGTAGCAATCACTGTTTCCTTTGCCAGGAGTCCCGTAATGGCAGCGATCGTTGCACGCCAGTTTCCAAACCCCAAAGGAGAAAAGATGAAGGAGAAGATGCGACCGATAGAGGCAAGGATACTATGATCGGTATCAACCATCTGTAAGGTCCAACTGTAGGAACTTGCAAACCAGATGATGATATTGGTCACAAATATGATGGTACCTGCCCGTTTGATAAAGCTAATAGCTTTGTCGAATGCATAGCGGAGTACAGTAGATAATTTTGGTAGATGGTAGGAAGGCAATTCCATGATGAATGGACTGGCAACTCCGCCAAGTTGTTTTGTTTTTTTCAGAGCCATGCCAGATAGAACAATCGCTCCCATTCCAACAAAGTAGGCACTTGGGGCAATCCAAGGGTTATTGGGGAAGAAGGCACCTGCAATGAGTGAAATAATTGGGAGTTTAGCGGAGCAGGGCATGAAGGTGGCAGTCATAATGGTGATTCTTCGGTCTTTTTCATTTTCAATAGTCCGACTAGCCATGACTCCAGGAACGCCACAACCAGTCGAAATGAGCATGGGAATGAAGGATTTTCCTGACAGTCCAAATCGTCGAAAAATGCGATCCAACACAAAAGCAATCCGACTCATATAGCCGATGTCTTCTAGGATACCCAAGCAGAAAAAGAGGACGAAAATCTGAGGGACAAAACCCAGTATAGCTCCGCAGCCTGCGATGATACCATCAAGCACCAAGGCCTGTAACCAGTCGGCAATGTTAAAACTATCAAGGTAATATTGGATAAGATTTGGAACAATTTCTCCAAAAAGGACCTCATTAACCCAGTCGGTCCCCATGGTACCAATAGTTTGAATAGATAAGAAATAAGTTAACCACATGACTGCGGCAAAAATTGGTAAAGCAAGGAAACGGTTCGTGACAACTTGGTCGATTTTGTCGGATAGGTTAAATGCGCTGTCATTGTTTTTTTGAACCAGCTCTGCAATTTGTTCAATTAGCTGATAACGTTGGTTAACGATAATGGTTTCGATATCATCAGCATAAACTTTTTCCAAAATGGTGATAATTTCTTCTAACTCAGCTAGCTTATCGGAGTTTAACTGTAATTCCTGAAGGATATCGCTATCGCGTTCAAGTGCCCGAATGGCGTAGAAACGCTCTTGTTCGCTAGCTATTCTGTCTGGCAGTAAGTCAACTACCTGGGCTAAAGCGGCTTCAAATTGGTTATCGTATTGAGGAAAAATAGGTTCTCTCTCTCTCCGGTTCGTTCGCTCAACTTCCTGTAGGAGTTTAGGAATACCTTTCTTTTTTAAGGCGCTAATTGGCTGGACAGGTACTCCTAATTGATAAGCTAGCTGATTGATATTGATTGACCGTCCCTGAGATTTGAGGGCATCAGTCATGTTGAGAGCGATAACTACAGGTAGTCCAGTCTCGAGTAATTGCAGTGTCAAATAGAGATTCCGTTCTAGATTCGTTGCATCGACTACATTTACAATAGCGGCAGGTTGGTCATTGATGAGATAGTCACGCGCAATCTTTTCTTCAGGAGTATAGGGAGATAAAGAATAGATTCCTGGCAAATCTTGTAGTGTCAATTTTTCATGCTTTTTAATAATCCCTGATTTCCGCTCTACGGTTACTCCAGGCCAGTTGCCGACACGTTGGTTGGTTCCTGTCAGGAGATTAAATAGGGTGGTTTTTCCACTATTTGGATTGCCGATGAGGGCAATTGTATTCATCCGATGCTTCCTTTCTGATGATTTGAACTTGAACCATCTGTGCCTCTGATTTACGGAGTGATAGCTCATATCCTCGCAGGCTAATTTCAATAGGGTCTCCCAAAGGTGCTGTTTTTTTTAGGAAAACGATGGTGTTTTTTGTGATTCCCATATCCAAAAGTCTCCGACGGAGAGCACCAGTCGCACAAATGTCTACAACTTTAACAGAGCTACCAATTGGAATTTCTGATAAAGTCAAGGCTGATGGATCATTCTCTTTTTCTACTAAATCTAGTGTTCCCATGATTTCAGCGTCTAGCGCTAAACGACTGGCCTTAATCTGAATAATGACGTTACTGTTAGTTTTTGAGATGATGCGAATCTCTTGTCCGGACTGGATACCTAGGTGCATCAAGTGTTTGCGAATATTTTCTGGAGCTAGACATTCCTTGATAAGGTAGGAAGTCCCTGGCTGCATATCTTTTAGATCCATATTTTTTCTTCCTTATGGTCAAATGTAACCATAGTATACCACATTCGTTTAGAAATGTCAGACAATTTTTAGAATGAAAAAGAATGAAAAAAGATATTTTTTAAGATAGTTATTGACAATCCAAGGAGATATGGTATACTAGTCAAGTACGCTGGTTTAGCTCAGTCGGTAGAGCGCATCCATGGTAAGGATGAGGTCGCCGGTTCAATCCCGGCAACTAGCATAAAATAGCGTTAAAAACCCTTGTGTATCAAGGGTTTTTGTTATGTCTGCCCCAAATCTGCTACAGGGGTTAAGTTTTTTGAGAGTTCTGTCTTGGCTAATGGTTTGTAGTTTGTCGTACTGTTCAACTGATTGCAACTATCTCTTGTAGTGGACAGTATTATTGTAACCATTGGATGTTAAAGGTATGATTGTCACTGTTTTCTTTTACAGGTAATTTATTTTGTTTAAGGATTGTTCGACAACTCTCCGCAGCTGTTTACTCCGATTTTAATGAAATTAGTGCACCTCGATTGAATTTTCAATATTTCCTTTAGGGACTTTCAGCCTCATAAAGATACTACTTTGATTGTCTTTTAACAGCTGGTGTTAGGAAGTGCTCTTGGTAGGAGTATGTTTCGCTTTGCCAAGTTTGTACCATTTCTCTACTTGGATAGAATTCTGATAGGTGTCCTCAAAGTATGGATTTTCTTGCATGCTTTTTCTTCTTTACCTCTCCACGGGTGTGAAGCTCCCGACAATTTTACCAACGATGCGAGGGTCTTCATCATAGGGAGCAAACTTGTCTGAATACTTGGAATTGAGAGAGACTAGTCGGAGTCCGTCTTCTTCACGGTAAACTTTTTTGATGTAGGTCTGTCCATCCCAAACAACTGCATAGACAGCTCCATCATAGTCAAAGCCTGTTTCTTTAATCAAGGCAACCTGACCATTGAGGTATTTGGGTTCCATAGAGTCTCCGAAAATCCAGCTAGCAATATCATGGTCTAAGTCCTGATCGAAATAGGCGATATCATAGTTAAGGTCATCGTAAGTAGCAGTTCCTGTCCCAGCAGAGAGTTTTTCGTAGATATGGTATTCCACGAGACTAGCTTCAAAGAGCTCCTGTTTTTGCTCTTCTAGCTGCTCCTTGGCACTGGTCAAAATAAATTCCTGTCTGGCTGGAAGGAGTTGCACCACCGTTTCTTGAATGGCCTCAAGCACAGGAGTTGACGAACTTTTAGGCATTGCAATTACCTTGGAAAAGCGAGGATCAATCTGAGCTGGATCGACCTGAAAGAAATCCGCCAGTTTCTCAACATTAGCAGCAACAGGGAGAGAATTCCCTTTTACATAGCCTGTCAAGGTGCTGGCAGGAATCCCTGTTGCTCTGACTATATCGGCCTGTTTGAATGCTCCCTGTTTCAATAAAAGTTGTAAATTTTCAGATAAAATCTTCATGTATTCAAGATCTTGCGGAGTAGCCGCACCTCGTCCTCTTGCCATATGTTGCTCCTTAGAATTGTTATTTATCACTAGTATATCGTTTTAATTCGAAAAAGTAAATAAAAATTCGAACAAATTCGAATTTTTCTGTTTTACAACTAAATCGTAAAAATTCCTCAAACTTTCTTGACTTCTATTTTTATTATGGTAAAATAAGGTCTGGATAATTCAAGAATAAAAGAAAGGAGTACATCATGAAACAATTGCTTGTAAATACAGTAGCATGTTTTCAGCAACCACTCCTTTCTAAGTTGACACCTTAGTTTCTTTTTGCGGACTTGAGGGTGCCCGGGATGGAGTGTATTCATCCTGGGCCTTTTTGTGTCCAAAAGATGGAATGGTGTATGATTTTTTATAGCTATCGAAGAAGGAGATTGTATGTTTCGATTAATTTTTGACTATGTCAAGCAGCACAAGTGGCTCTACTTGTTGGTTGCTGTGACCTTGATTATTTATGATGCCACGCTCTTGGTACCGACCCAGATTATTCAGCGGATGGTGGATACCTTGGCCAGTCAGGGCTTGACAGAGTCCCGCTTGGTCCAGGATATGACCCTGCTTTTCTTGGTCACCTTGCTTAACTACGCCATGGCTTTTATTTGGCACCTCAAGCTCTTTCAGGCTTCGGTCAACTTCAAGTTTGAGATGCAACAGCGGGCCTTTCGTAAAATGGTGGTCATGCGGACCCCTTTCTATGAAAAATTTCGCTCAGGCGATATCATGACCCGTTTTTCAACGGACGTGGATGGGCTCATGGAAATGGTGGGATATGGCCTCATGATTGTGGTCTATGCAGGTGGCATGCTGGCTTTTGTTATCCCTACCATGTTCTTAATTGACTGGAAGATTTCCTTCTGGGCGATTTTGCCCATGCTGGCCATGACGGTTTGTATCTTCTTTATCGGTCGCAAACAGGACCAGGCTATTGAGGAAAACCGTGATGCTGTCGCGGCACTTAACACAGAAGTCTTGGAGGTGGTTGAGGGGATTCGCGTAACGAGGGCTTACAGCAAGAAGGCGACTCAGGAAGCCAAGTTCCAAGAAAAAACCAGACGACTGGCTCAAGGTGGAAATCGTATCACCTCCCTCCAGTCCCTCTACAATCCTCTGGCTACATTCTTTCTAGCCTTATCTAATGCAGCGGTTATCCTCTTAGGAGCCCATGCCCTGCAAAATGGCGACCTCAGTCTTGGTCAGGTCATCGCTCTCCAGCTCTATGTCAGCTCCCTCCTCGAGCCTTTCTGGACCTTAGCGGACTTCATCTTGGTTTACCAGACAGGCAAGACATCCTTTGAGAAGCTGCAGGAGCTCATTGAGACGGGCGACGACTTGGAGGTGGACGGTTTGGAGGCAATAGCAGAGCTGACTAGCATTTCCTTCAAGGATTACAGCTTTAGCTACCCACAGGCAGAACGTGCTAGCATTTCAGACATTAACTGGACTCTGACGGCTGGTCAGACAGTCGGTATCGTCGGAAAAACCGGCTCAGGTAAGACCACCTTGGTCCGTCAGTTGATCCGTCAGTATCCAGTCGGACAGGGAGTATTTGCTATCAACGGTCAGCCTGTTTTGGAGATTGAACGCTCATCTATCGAAAGAAAAATCGGTTACGTTCCCCAAGAGCATATCCTCTTTTCCAAATCAGTTGGCGAAAACATTGCTTTAGGCAAGCTAGATAGCAGTCCTGAGGACATTGAACAAGCCATTGCCACGGCAGCCTTTACCAAGGACTTGGAGCGGATGAGTGACGGACTGAACACCATGATTGGTGAGCGGGGCGTGTCCATTTCTGGCGGTCAGAAACAACGGATTTCCATTGCTCGAGCCTTCCTGCGAGAGCCAGATTTGCTAATTCTAGATGATTCTTTGTCGGCAGTGGATGCTCGGACAGAACGCCAGATTATCCAAAATATTCAAAAAGAACGTGCAGGCAAAACCAATGTCATCGTGACCCATCGTCTATCTGCTGTCAACCATGCAGACTGGGTACTAGTCTTGGATGAGGGGCGGATCGTCGAGGAAGGACGGCCTGCTGACTTGCTAGCCCAAAAAGGCTGGTACTATGAACAATACCGACGCCAACAAAGCCAGGAAGGAGGGGAAGAATGAGCGTTATCGGTTATTTATTAAAAGAAATCAAGCGGGTCAAGTGGCTCTTTCTGGCGGCGGTGGCTGTCTATCTGCTGGCCTCTACCCTGGTCCGCTTTGCTCCCCTGATTTTGCAGGGATTGATTGATGGGCCTCTGACAGCTATCAGTAAGGGAACGGTCTTGGATCAAGCTGTCTTTCTTCGGGAATTGGGTCTCTATATGCTTATGAACACTGTCGGAGCTTTGGGTTTTTATGCCTCCATGCGTCTGCTCATGTACTGTGCCAACGGTATTGCGGAGCAGTTGCGGAATCGGGCCTACGATGTCATGCAGCGGTTACCAATTTCCTACTTTGATGATAAGCCTGCTGGTAAGATTGCCACACGGATTGTCAACGACACGGAGACCTTGCGGACCCAGTTTTATGGGACCCTGGTCAATGTCTTTAACAACATCGTCCGTCTGATTTTCACCTATGGCATTCTCTTCTATATGAATGTGACCTTGGGGCTTGTCCTTCTGGTGCTGATTCCCCTCTATATCGGGATTCAGTACGGTTATAAGAAGATGACAGACAAGCCGATGAAGGACTTCTATGATGCCAGAAGTGATGTCAATACCCAGGTTAATGAAACCATGAATGGTGCTAGTCTGATACAACTTTTTGGTCAGGAAGAACGGGTCATGGAGGAGTTTGAAGCGACAGCAGATAAGATGCGACGGGCGGATAACAAGCTTATCTGGGCCCAGTCTATTGCGACTTGGAACTTGACGGAGTTCTTGAAGTATATCGTCATCACAGGGATTTTGACCATTGTGGGCTACCAGTTCCTCAAGGGTCAGTCGGAACTGTCACCAGGTCGTCTCTTCGTCTATATCAACTATATCGAAGGGGTCTTTATCGCCCTCGGTGCTTTGGTCCAGCAATTCCCCAACCTCTTGCGTTCTCTGGAGACTGGTAAGCGGGTCATGGGCCTCTTGGAAGAAGAAACAGAGCCAGATAGCAGCGATGAGCTGACAGTGACAGACGGCCAGGTGGTCTTTGACCAGGTCACCTTTGCCTATGAAGCTGGCAAGCCTATTCTCAAGGACATCACCATTCAGGCAGACAAGGGGGAAACCATTGCCCTGGTCGGTCACACAGGTTCTGGCAAGTCGTCCATTATGAACCTCCTCTATCGTTTCTACGATCCTCAGGAGGGGCAGGTTTTGATTGATGGGAAAAACATCCGTGACTATTCAAGGGAAAGTCTGCGTAGTCACATGGGGATTGTCCTACAAGATCCTTATCTCTTCACTGGTACAATCGCCAGCAACGTAGCCATGAACGAGGAAAAAGCGGATAGGGAGAAGATTGCCCAGTCGCTTGAAAAAGTTGGGGCAGGTCCCATGCTGGCTCGGTTGGAAAAAGGCATGGATGAGCCCGTTGTCGAAAAAGGTGCAGCCTTCTCCAGCGGTGAGCGGCAGTTGATTGCCTTTGCCCGTACCCTTTACTCCAATCCAAAAATCTTGATACTGGACGAGGCGACTTCCCATATCGATACGGAGACAGAAGAGATTATCCAGCACGCTATGGAAGTAGTCAAAGAAGGGCGGACCACCTTTATCATCGCCCACCGCCTCTCTACCATTCAAAATGCAGATCAGATTTTGGTCTTGGACCAAGGTCGCATTATCGAACATGGGAAACATGAAGAATTGGTTGCACGTGGTGGAGTATATGCTCAAATGCACGAGATTCAAGCAAAGGTGTAATAAGCAGTTAAAAATTCCAAGCTTTGGCTGGAATTTTTTGCTATAATTGACTCATGAAAGCCTTAATTTTTGATGTAGATGATACGCTTTATGATCAGATTCAACCGTTTGAACGTGCTTTGGAAAGACACTTTGAAGTAGCAAGGGAGCAAATTGAACCACTCTACCTTTCCTTTCGCAGATATGCGGATGAAGTATTTGAAGCGACAGCAATTGGAAAGATGAGTCTGAAAGACAGTCATATTTATCGGCTGAAACATGCTTTGGCAGATTTTGGGTATCAGGTGTCTGATGCAACAGCCTTAGCTATTCAAATAGATTATGATTATTTTCAAGGGCAGATAGAGCTCAGTCCAGTGTTTCCAGAAATATTTTCATGGTGTCAGGCGCAAGGAATTGCAATGGGGATTATTACGAATGGACCTTATAGACATCAGTTGAGAAAGATACGCACGATGGGGTTAGTTAATTGGTTTGAGCTAGAACATGTCCTTATTTCTGGACAAGTTGGTATCACAAAGCCAAATCCTGCTATTTTTCAACTAATGGAAGAACGTTTGGGGATGTCAGGCGAAGATATTTGTTATCTAGGGGATTCGTTTGAAAATGATGTGGTAGGAGCGAAAGCTGCGAATTGGAAGGCAATTTGGTTTAATCATAGAAAGAGAGTAGAGCCAATAGCTCCGTATCAGGCAGATAAAGTAGTGACAGATTGGGATGAACTGGTCGAAGTTATCCAGTCTTTCTAGTGGTTTCTACAAGGGATTATCAATTTTTTATAGGTGTGATAGTTAAAATATATTAGCATGATACCAATCGTTATGATAGCATAAAATAGAAGTATAGGTGTGAATCCAAGCAGATTTTTATTCCTACTCTATGAATTTTTTTGAAATGGAGTTACCTATGACACAAGTTTTCTTTCCTATCCATACTCTAGAGACTGTTAGTCCAGAATTACGAGAAAGCCTTGCGACTGTCAAGAAAAATAATGGCGGTTATAGGTTATATTCCTAATCTCATCGGTCTTTTAGCCAATTCTCCTGTAGTCCTAGAAACCTACCAAACTGTTAGTGGTATCAATCACCGTAGTAGTCTGAATCCGACGGAGCGTGAAGTGGTACAAATTACAGCTGCTGTTGCCAATGGCTGTGGATTTTGTGTGGCAGGTCATACGGCTATTTCTATCAAGCAGGTTAAGATGCCAGATGTTATTCTACAGGCTCTACGCCAGGGAACTCCCATCGAAACAGATGCAAAATTAGATGCTCTCGCTCGATTTACTCTGGCTGTTATCCATGAAAAAGGCAAGGTTGGCAACCAGTTGCTCCAAGAATTTTTCCAAGAGGGCTACACGGCTGAAAACGCCTTGGATGTGGTGTTAGGAGTCAGTCTTGCAACTCTTTGTAATTATGCCAACAATCTCATCAATACTCCGATCAATCCAGAATTACAGGCCTATGCTCTGTAGGAGTTCCAGCAGAATATGTATCGAAAACTAGTTAGGACGTTTACGTTATCCTAACTAGTTTTTTTGAATTAACCAAGTGTGATTTTCCTAATATACATTTGATACTCTTCGAAAATCAAAATTATCCGTTGTCAACTTGCCTTGATGAACTCCAGTTCTATCTTCGGCTTCGTTTCCTAGGCTACTTTTGATTTTCATTGAGTATGAGATGGCCTTTGTTTTTTAAAACTAGTTTTAGAAGAGGTATAAAATGTTGAAACTAGTTTCAAAAGAAGACTATTTTCTTTCAAAATAGAAATTAGATTTTAAATGAGGAACTGGTATTGAAAAAAAGTTAATGTGCTATATAATAATATTGTAAGCGCTATCCAGGATCCAGGAATAGAAAGGAGAAATTAATGGGCAAGATCAGTAAGGAAGCTCTAAAAGAACAGATAAAAGATGGAATTATCATTTCCTGTCAGGCTTTGCCAGGCGAACCTCTGTATAGGGAAGAAGGCGGTATTATGCCTTTACTAGTCAAGGCTGCCCAAGAAGCAGGGGCTGTCGGTATTCGGGCCAATAGTGTACGAGATATTAAGGAGATAAAAGAAGTAACTACTTTACCAATTATCGGAATTATCAAGCGAGACTATCCTCCACAAGAGCCCTTTATTACGGCTACGATGCGAGAAGTAGACGAATTAGCAGCTTTAGATATTGAAGTCATTGCTCTTGATTGTACCAAGCGTGAGCGTTATGATGGACTCGATATTGTTGATTTCATTAATCAAATCAAGGAAAAATATCCACACCAACTCTTCATGGCAGATATTTCTACCTATGAAGAAGGTGTGACAGCTTACGAGGCAGGTATTGATTTTGTTGGAACGACCTTATCAGGATACACATCCTATAGCCGACAAGAAGATGGACCGGATATGGAGTTGGTTGACCGACTTTGTCGTGCTGGGATTGATGTCATCGCAGAAGGAAAAATACACTATCCTGACCAAGTAAAAATTATTCATGATTTAGGTGTGGCAGGAATTGTTGTAGGCGGAGCGATCACACGTCCAAAGGAAATTGCAGAGCGGTTTATTAGTGCTCTACATAAATAATAAATTGGTTATAGAAAGGAATGGAGTATGAATTTTAAGAAGTTTTCTCAGCTAGGGCAGGCCTTTATGCTGCCAATCTCAATTTTGCCTGTTGCTGGTCTCTTACTGGGAATTGGAGGCGCCTTATCAAATAGTAATGCTGTAGCACAATTTCCTGTATTGGATCAAGCGTGGTTGCAAGCTGTATTCACTATCATGAGTACGGCAGGTAGTGCGGTATTTGCGAATTTAGCATTGATTTTTGCAATTGGTGTTGCTGTAGGTTTGGCAGATGCTGATAAGGGGACTGCTGGCCTATCTGCTGGGGTTGCATACTTGGTTTATACGGCTACTATTAGTGGATTTTTAACTCTTTTTGCAGATAAGGAAGCAAGCATTGATACTGGAGTTTTGGGCGCTTTAGCGATTGGTATCACTGTTGCAACTTTACACAATAAATATCGAAAAATTGAATTACCAGCCTTTCTTGGTTTCTTTGGAGGCTCTCGCTTTATTCCAATTATTTCATCATTTGCAGCAATTGCGATTGGCTCCATTTTTTATATAATTTGGCCACCGATTCAGAATTTGTTAGTTGATTTTGGTAAGGCAATCGCAGAGATGGGAAGTTTTGGAACCTTCTTATATGGTTTTGGATTACGTTTGACAGGTGCATTTGGCTTGCACCATACCATCTATCCAATGTTTTGGTATACCTCATTAGGTGGAAGTGAAGTGGTAGCAGGTGAGACAATCCAAGGTGCGCAAAATATTTTCTTTGCTCAATTAGCAGATGCGAATCACACAGGCTTATTTACTTATGGAACTCGATTTTTTGCTGGTCGATTTGCAACGATGATTTTTGGTCTACCAGCATCTTGTTTGGCTATGTATCACGCAATTCCTAAGGAAAATCGTAAGAAGGTTGGCAGTTTTTATTCAAGTAGTGCATTAACTTCCCTATTGACAGGAATTACCGAGCCAATCGAGTTTTCTTTCTTGTTTGTTGCTCCATGGCTATATGTTGTTCACGCATTTTTAGATGGACTATCATTCTTAGTCGCAGATCTCCTGCAAATTCGTATTGGGAACTCATTTTCTGGTGGGCTTATTGATTACTTGATTTTTGGTGTTTTCCAAGGAAATGACAAAACCAATTGGATTTACGTGATTCCTGTTGGCTTGCTTTGGGCAGCAGTTTATTATCTAGTTTTCAAATTTTTAGTAACCAAATTTCACGTGCTAGTTCCTGGTATGGAAAGCAGTGATCAAGCTTCACATTCTGAAAAAGTTTTATCAAACGGTTCTAGTCTTCGTGATAATGCAATTGCTATCATCGATGCTCTTGGTGGAGCAGATAATATTGAGAATGTGACTGCCTGTGCGACTCGATTAAGAGTATCGCTCAGAAATAGTGGTCTTGTGGATAAGGGAGTTATTCAGTCTATAGGTGCAACGGCTGTTTTGGATGTAAAAGGAGGAATACAGGCTATTTTCGGAGGTAAGGCTATTCTGTATAGCCAAGAAATCAATCAAATTCTTGGTCTTGAAGAATAGAGTTATATTTAAGCGAATTAAAAGCATTCAAACTGTACCTATCGGGTATTTTTGAATGCTTTTTGTTTTATTAAGATTGTTGTGAAATAGAAAGACGGATGAATTATTCTCTAATAGTTTGCTTGAAAATATTCTCTTTTTTCTCCTTGTCAATAGCCAAAAAATAGGCGTAGATAATATCTAGCATGATGAGCAGGGGAATTTGGGGTGAGATACGATTGCCGTAATTGAGGTGGCGGACAGAGGCGACTGGAATGATTTGGTCAAAAGTCGGATGGGGAAAACTCTTAGTTGTTAACAGGGCGGTAGGAATCCCCTTTTGAGCAGCCAGCTGGAGATGCTCCATGACCTCTTCTGTCTGACCAGACAGAGAAAGACCGATAACCAAGCAACTAGGGTCTAAAATAGTAGTTGTCCAAATAAGATTGTTTTTATCAGTAATTGCATCACAGACTACACCCAGTCGCATAAAGCGGGATTTGATTTCCATTGCAACCAAACCAGAACTGCCGATTCCATAAAAATAGACACGCTTGCTACTGTCAATCAGTTTGGCAATTTCTTCCAATTTTTCTTCATCAACGAGTTTATTGGTAGCAGTTAGGATTTCCTCATAGTCTACCAAGACTTTTTTTGTTAGGCTCCTCTGTAATTTTTCAAAATGTTTATCCAAGTATTCTTGGTTATTCTGAAAGGCAAAGACAAATTCTCGATAACCGGAAAATCCACATTTTTTGGCAAAACGGGTAAGAGCAGATGGAGAAATGTGGAGTTGCTGTATAGTGTTTTCTTGGCTGAGATCGGTGCTAGATGGGTCTAACTGAGTAAAATAACTGGCAATCTGCTTTTCAAGTCTAGTCATCTGATCCAGATGAGACTCAATGATGGCAGTGATGTGTTTCGGTGTTTGTAACATTTTCCATTCCTCTGACAGCTTCTGAGGACATTATACCATAAAACCTCCTCATTGATAGGTTTTATGATATAATGGAAACGTAAAAGGAATGTAAGATTATGTATATAGAAATGATTGATGAGACGGGGCAGGTTTCTGCTCAAATGCAGGAGCAGATTACGGAATTGCTCCAGTTTGCTGCCGAAAAAATTGGCAAGCAGAATAAGGAAATGGCTGTGACCTTTGTGGATAATAAGCGTGTCCATGAGGTGAACTTTGAGTACCGTGGGATTGACCGTCCGACAGACGTTGTCAGCCTAGAATATAAGCCAGAGTCAGAGATTGTTTTTGATGAGGAAGACTTACTGGATAATACTGAATTGGCTGAAATGATGGAAGATTTCGATGCCTATATCGGTGAATTGTATATTTCAATCGATAAGGCGCGTGAGCAAGCCGAAGATTACGGACATAGCTACGAGCGCGAAATGGGATTTTTAGCCGTTCACGGCTTTTTGCATATCAATGGCTATGATCATTATACGCCAGAAGAAGAAGCAGAAATGTTTGGTTTACAAGAAGAAATTTTGACAGCTTATGGACTTACACGAGACTAATTCAGAAAAACAAGTTTCCACAGATACAATTTCACAAAAGACGACCGAGAAACAACTATTTCGTTTTGATGAAGAACTAGATGAGGAAAAGGGTCGGAGTGGAGAAGCTCAGAAGAAATGGAAAAACCGTGATTTAGTAGCTAGCCTAGAATTTGCGACTACGGGCTTATTTACGGCTTTTAAGGAAGAGCGCAATATGCGCAAGCATCTAGTGTCAGCTATTTTAGTCATAATAGCAGGCTTGATTTTTCGAGTTTCCGTGGTGGAGTGGCTTTTCTTGCTTCTGAGTGTCTGCTTAGTTATTGCTTTTGAAATTGTTAATTCAGCTATTGAAAATGTGGTGGACTTGGCGTCAGGCTATCATTTTTCTATGTTAGCTAAAAACGCTAAGGACATGGCAGCAGGAGCAGTGTTGTTTGTGTCAGGATTTGCCTTGCTGACAGGCTTGATTATCTTTGTGCCGAAAATTTGGGACTTTATTTTTTAGAATATAAGGAGAATACATGACATTTAAGTCAGGTTTTGTGGCGATTTTAGGTCGTCCAAACGTTGGGAAATCAACCTTTCTCAACTATGTAATGGGGCAAAAAATTGCCATTATGAGCGACAAGGCTCAAACCACCCGTAACAAGATTATGGGCATTTATACGACTGAAGAAGAGCAGATTGTCTTCATTGACACACCAGGAATCCACAAGCCTAAGACGGCTTTGGGTGACTTTATGGTGGAGTCTGCCTATAGCACCCTTCGTGAGGTGGATACGGTGCTCTTTATGGTGCCAGCCGATGAGAAGCGGGGTAAGGGGGACGACATGATAATGGAACGGCTCAAGCAGGCCAAGGTTCCAGTTATTCTCGTTGTTAACAAGATTGACAAGGTTCATCCAGACCAGCTTTTGGAACAGATTGATGATTTCCGTCAACAGATGGACTTCAAGGAAATTGTGCCAATTTCTGCTACCCAAGGGAACAATGTCAACCGACTCATGGAAATTCTCAAGGAAAACCTGGACGAAGGCTTCCAATATTTCCCAGCGGACCAAATCACTGACCATCCAGAACGCTTCTTGGTGTCTGAGATGATTCGGGAGAAGGTTCTACACCTGACCCGTGAGGAAATCCCGCATTCTGTTGCAGTTGTTATCGAGTCTATGAAACGCGATGAATTTACGGACAAGGTTCACATTCGTGCCACTATTATGGTGGAGCGTGATAGCCAGAAAGGCATCATCATCGGTAAGCAAGGAGCCATGCTCAAAAAAATCGGCTCCATGGCCCGTCGTGATATTGAATTGATGTTGGGCGACAAAGTCTTCCTCGAAACCTGGGTCAAGGTCAAGAAAAACTGGCGTGACAAAAAACTCGACCTCGCCGATTTTGGTTATAATGAGAAAGAGTATTAAAAACGTCCGGGAGACGTTTCTAACCCGAGCCAAGAAATTGGAGAGCGAGGAACGTCTGGGGGAGTGAAACAGTCTAGGAATAGACTGTTTCAGCTGGTCACTTAGAAATGTTAAAGTGACCATTTGAAAACCCGAGCTTGAAAACCAGAGGGCGAGGTAGCCTGGTGTGACTTGTCTCGCCAGAATAGAAATGAATTAATTTCAAGCGTGAAGCACCACTTTTGTGGTGTTTTCCGTCGTTACGGTGAGATATTATGACGATTAGAGCAGTTAATGAACAGACTCTTTCTATCTGGGCTTCTTTTGCAAGTCAGGTTTGGCAGACAAAAGAGCAAGTTTTGATAGAAAAATTTTCAAATAATGAGTTTCCTTTTGAGTTTTTGTATTACTCTCAAAGTGAGGAGCCGATAGCGTGGATTAGTTTGTCGCTTCGCCACGACTATGTAGAAGGATGCCAGGCGAGTCCAGTTGCCTATTTAGAAGGGATTTTTATTAGCCCGAATTACCGTAGTCAAGGGATTGCGAAAGAACTGTTGAATTTTGCTGAGCATTGGGCTAAAAGTCAAGGGATATGCCAACTAGGATCTGATGCGGAACTGGATAATCTACTGAGCCAGAATTTTCATATCAAACATGGCTTCCGAGAAGTTAGCCGAACCGTTCACTATGTTCGAGATTTGAATAGTGAATAAAAGTATGTCTATCAAAAATTTAGTTAAGAAAGGAAAGCCGATTAGGCGTTGTCTTGAATTCGCCTAGGCCTCTTTGAAAATCACAACCGTGACCTAGGTGCCGAAGCACCGTCGGTCAGGTTTCTATTTTTCTTTGAGTCGCTTAACGGCTTAGTATCTTAGTATGCCCGAATTGCCTGAGGTTGAGACGGTTCGTCGTGGTTTAAATCGGTTGGTAAAGGGAAAGGTCATCGAAAAGGTCAAGGTGTCCTATGCCCCTATGATTAAGACTGGTGCTACTGTTTTCTGCCAAGACTTGATTGGTCAGGAGATTTTAGATGTGGCTCGTCGGGGCAAGTATCTCTTGATTTACCTGACAGACCATGTCCTCATTTCTCACTTGCGAATGGAGGGCAAGTACAATTTCTTTCCAGATCAGGTGCCTGCCAACAAGCATTTCCATGCCTTTTTTACTTTTACGGACGGTTCAACCTTGGTCTATCAAGATGTCCGCAAGTTTGGCACAATGGAACTGCTGGGCAAGGCAGATGTGGGGGCCTATTTTATCAGTCGAAAAATTGGTCCTGAGCCGACGGAGGAAGATTTTGACTTAAAAGAATTTGCAGCCAAGTTAGCTAAGTCGAGAAAGCCCATTAAGTCGCATCTTTTGGACCAGTCTTTGGTGGCTGGTTTGGGCAATATTTATGTCGATGAGGTCTTGTTCAAGGCTAAAGTTCATCCTGCACAAACGAGTAACCATCTATCGGCAGAGCAGGTGGCAGACCTCCGTCAAGCCACCATAGCAGTACTGCAATTAGGTATCGAAAAAGGTGGCTCAACCATTCGGACCTATAAGAATGCCTTTGGCATGGATGGGACTATGCAGGATTATTTACAAGTTTACGGAAAGACAGGACAGGCTTGTCCCCGTTGCCAGACGGAGATTGTCAAAATCCAGCTGGGCGGACGGGGGACACATTTCTGTCCCAAGTGTCAGGTGAAAGATGGCTAAAATTATCGGTTTAACAGGGGGCATCGCCTCTGGAAAATCAACCGTTACAGCTTTTCTGAGAGAACAAGGTTATCCAGTAATCGATGCGGATGCGGTCGTGCATGAATTACAGGCTAAAGGCGGCAAACTCTACCAGGTTTTGCTGGCTGAGTTTGGGGAAGCAATCCTGTCAGCTGATGGTAGTCTAGATAGGACTAAGCTGGGTCAGGCTGTTTTTGCGGATAGCAAGTTGCGGGCTCGTTTGTCAGTCTTGCAGGACCAGATTATCAGGAAAGAATTGTTGGCTAGAAGGGATACTCTCAAACAGACGGAGCAAGTTGTTTTCATGGATATTCCTCTGCTCTACGAGGCCGATTATAGCGGGGAAGTAGATGAAGTCTGGCTGGTTTATGTCGATAGAGCGCAGCAGTTGGAACGGCTTATGAAACGTAATGGTTTAGCTGTTCAAGATGCGGAAAATCGTCTGGCTGCGCAGCTTTCTTTAGAGGAAAAGCGGAGCAAGGCCCAAGTGGTGATTGATAATGGCGGAGCGGTTGAGGTAACCTTAGCTCAGGTTGCGCAACTTTTGGAGGAATTGAAGGATGGACGGCGGTAGTAGTTATTGGAAACAGAATTTGAAGGTGGCTTGGCTGGGGAATTTCCTAACTGGGACAAGTTTTACCTTGGTTATGCCCTTTATCTCGGTCTTTGTAGAAGAGTTGGGAGTGGGACCTGGACAGGTGGAATACTATGCAGGGCTGGCAGTGTCGGCCAATGCCTTTGCAGCAGCAGTTATGGCGCCCATCTGGGGGAGTTTGGCAGACCGCTATGGTCGCAAGCCCATGATGGTGCGAGCAGCCTTTGCCATGATTTTTACTATGGGTGGTATGGCCTTTGTACCCAATGTTTTTTGGCTGATCGTCTTACGGATTTTGAACGGGATGTTCACTGGCTACATACCAAATGCGACTGCCCTGATTGCCAGTCAGGTGCCTAAGGAAAAGACAGGCTATGCCCTTGGAACCTTGTCAACGGGTGCGGTTGCTGGTAACTTGATTGGTCCAACGCTAGGCGGTATTCTAGCGGAGATGTTTGGTGTTCACAATGTTTTTTTGTTGGTCGGTCTGCTCTATGCCTTAGTGGTTGTACTGACAGTATTCTATATTCGTGAAGATTTTATTCCTGTCAAGAGAGGCGAAGCCATGTCGGTCAAGGAGGTCTTTGCTCAGGTCAAAGATAAGCAGATGCTGGTTGGGCTTTTTGTGACTTCTATGATTATTATTGCAGCTGCTCAGGCTGTGGTGCCGATTTTGACCCTTTATGTGCGGCATTTGGGACAGACAGATAATCTGTTATTTGTTGCTGGTTTTATCATTTCCTTGCCTGGTATGGCATCTTTGGTGACTTCGGGATACCTAGGGAAATTGGGTGATAAGATAGGTAATCATAGGCTTTTATTAGTGGCTCTGGTTTACAGTCTTCTTATTAATGTCCTCTGCGCCTTTGCTCAAAATCCTTTCCAGCTGGGGCTTTTGCGATTTTTATATGGATTTGGAACAGGTGCCCTCTTACCTTCGGTCAATTCTCTATTGACAAAGTTGACGCCTAAAGAGGGAATTTCAAGGATATTTTCCTTCAATCAAATCTTTAACAATCTAGGTTCTGTTGTTGGTCCAATGATGGGGTCAGCAGTCGCAGCTCAATTGAGTTATGATTGGGTATTTTATCTATCTAGTGGCTTGGTGTTATTTAATCTAATTTGGTCTTTGACTAACTTTAGAAATTACTTGAAAGTAAGGGATGTGTAGTGAGAGTTAAAATTAATTTACAGTGTTCGGAATGTGGTAGTAAAAATTATCTAACAAGCAAAAATGCCAAGACTCATCCTCAGAAGATTGAGGTTCTGAAGTATTGCCCAAAAGAGAGAAAAGTCACTCTTCATCTTGAAACAAAATAAAAAGTATGATATACTATGGAGAGTTATTAAAGAAAGAGAAAAAAATATGTACCGTGTATTATTAGCAGTTCTTTTGATTTTATCTGTAGTGATTGTTGGAGTGATTTTTGTTCAACCGGCCAAAAACCAGTCAAGCAACGTGTTCGATGCTGGGACAGGGGCCCTTTTTGAGAGAAGTAAAGCCCGTGGTTTTGAGGCGGTTATGCAACGTCTGACTGCTATCCTTGTTTTTATTTGGATGGCTGTTGCCTTGGCCTTGGTCGTCATTTCAAGTAGATAGATATATCAGACTGGGAACTTGTTCTTGGTCTCTTTTTTTGGGAGTAAGCTAGAACTCGACAAATGTAAAGGAGTCCCCTCGCTTCCGCATAGCTCAACCTGTCTGGGGGACAGGTTGAGGTTGGAAATGGAGCGAACATAGTTCACAACATTTGTTAGGGATAGTTGGAGTGTGGAACATGTACAAATGAGATTTGATTCGCAAATCCTATCTCCCACCTCTTTTCTTCGCTTCTTTATATCTAGGCTCAGGTTTTCAAATGGTCACTTTCACATTTCTAGGTGACCAGCTGAAACAGTCTATTCCTAGACTGTTTCACTCCCCCAGATTGTTTTGACACAAACTTTGTTTGTTTCATTTCCGACCTCCTTTTCCTCGCTACTTTATTTCTAGGCTCGGGTTTTCAAATGGTCACTTTCACATTTCTAGGTGACCAGCTGAAACAGTCTATTCCCAGACTGTTTCACTCCCCCAGATTGTTTTGACACAAACTTTGTTTGTTTCATTTCCTACCTCCAACAATCCACTGGATTGTTGGAGCAATCAACCACTGCGTCTGGATATTAACGGACATTAAGAGAAATAGTGCTAGGAGTTTATCTAGCACTTGGTAAACATTAAAATGAAAAACGATATTATTAACTATATTAAAGAAGTTGGTCCTGTGACTATGGATCAATTAGCAGACCAGTTTGGAGCTAGCTCTGCCAAGAGCTTTACTGACTTGGTCAAACTGGTTTCCAGCATGGAAGGCAGTCGTCAACTTGTCTTTGACAATGCGGGTCGAATCGCTCTGCCAGCACCCAAAGTATCCAAAAACAAGGTAACCTTACAGGGGATTTTTCGTGCCCACAAGTCAGGCTTTGGTTTTGTGACCATTGATGAAGAGGAAGATGATCTCTTTGTCAGCCGTGACGATGTCAACTTCGCTATCGAGGGCGACCGAGTGGAAGTGGCCATTAAGAAAGTGGCGGATAGGCTCAAGGGAACCGCTGCGGAAGCGGAAGTCATTGATATTTTAGAACATAGCCTAAAAACAGCGGTGGGCTTGATTGTTTTTGACGAAGACAAGCCAGAATATGCAGGCTACATCAAGTCTAAAAACCAGAAAATCGCTCAGAAGATTTACATCAAGAAGTCACCTCTGGTATTGACCGGAACGGAAATCCTTAAAGTTGATATTGAAGCCTATCCAAACAAGAAACGGGACCACTTTGTTGCGACCATTCGGGACGTAGTGGGCCACAAGGACGATGTGGGAATCGATGTCTTGGAAGTTTTGGAATCCATGGACATCGTATCGGAGTTTCCAGATGAAGTTTTGGCGGAGGCTAATCGAGTACCAGAAAGTCCGTCTGAGAAGGACTTTGAAGGACGCTTGGACCTGCGAGATGAGATTATCTTTACTATCGATGGTGCAGATGCCAAGGACTTGGACGATGCGGTCCATATCAAGCAACTCAAGAACGGCAATCTGGAGTTGGGTGTCCATATCGCTGATGTCAGCTACTATGTGACGGAAGGCTCAGCCTTGGACCAGGAAGCTGTCAAGCGGGGAACGTCTGTCTATGTGACCGACCGAGTGGTGCCAATGTTGCCAGAACGCCTGTCAAACGGTATTTGTTCCCTTAATCCAAACGTGGATCGTCTGACCCAGTCGGCTATTATGGAAATTGACCGCAAGGGCAAGGTGGTCAAGCACTGGATTGGCCAGACAGTTATTAAAACGACCTTCCGTATGACCTATTCCGATGTCAATGACATGATTGCAGGTAACAAGGAAAAGCTGGACAAGTACAAGGCTATCGTGCCAAGTGTGGAGCTCATGATCAAACTCCATGAGACGCTAGAAGCCATGCGCTACAAACGCGGTGCTCTCAACTTTGACACAGCTGAAGCCAAAATCATCGTCAACAAGGACGGTCTGCCAGTCGATATTCAACTGCGTCAGCGGGGCATTGCTGAGCGGATGATTGAGTCCTTCATGCTGGCGGCTAATGAGTGCGTTGCTGAGCATTTTGCCAAACTGGACCTGCCTTTTATCTATCGGATCCACGAGGAGCCCAAGTCGGACAAGCTGCAGAAGTTCATCGACTATGCGACCAGCTTTGGCCTGACCGTCTATGGAACGGCCAGCTCTATCAGTCAGGACGCCCTGCAGGACCTCATGGAGCGGGTCAAGGACCAGCCTTATGCCGATGTTCTCAACATGATGTTGCTGCGTTCCATGCAGCAGGCACGCTATTCGGAGCACAACCACGGCCACTACGGTCTGGGTGCCGAGTTCTACACCCACTTCACCAGTCCTATCCGCCGTTATCCCGACTTGCTGGTTCACCGCATGGTGCGGGACTATGGTCATAATCCTGCGGAAAAAGCAGAGCATTTTGAGCAGGTCATCCCTGAGCTTGCCAAGTCTTCGTCCAGTTTAGAACGCCGTGCCATTGAGGCAGAGCGGGAAGTCGAAGCCATGAAAAAGGCAGAGTTCATGCAAGAATTTGTTGGGCAAGAGTTTGATGGTGTCGTGTCTAGCGTGGTCAAGTTTGGTCTTTTTGTCGAATTACCAAACACGGTTGAAGGTCTGATTCATATCACCAACCTCAACGAATACTACCAGTTCCACGAGCGGACTCTGACCTTGCAGGGGGAAAAATCAGGTCGAGTCTTCCGTGTCGGTCAGCCAATCCGTATCAAGCTAACGCGGGCGGACAAGATGACAGGGGAGATTGATTTTGCCCACGTGCCGTCCGAGCTGGATATTGTGGAAAAGGCTTTGAAAGCCAAGCGGAGAACGGCTAGTCACTCTAACCGTGACCGTGATGATCGGTCAGGGCGAGGACGGGGCAAGCACCACAAACAAGAAGCTGCTGGTCGCGACAGCAAACATCACAAGTCTGGGAAAGACCACAAGTCAAAAAGTGGGGAAAAAGACAAGAAAAAGAAACCATTTTACAAAGAAGTGGCTAAAAAGAACAAGAAGAAAAGGAGATAGGCATGGCCAAGGGTGAGGGCAATGTGATTGCGCAGAATAAAAAAGCCCGCCACGACTATACCATTGTCGATACAGTGGAGGCGGGGATGGTTCTGACGGGGACGGAGATTAAGTCCATTCGTGCGGGGCGGATCAACCTTAAGGACGGCTTTGCCCAGATCAAGCAGGGCGAGGCTTGGCTAGTCAATGTACATATTGCTCCCTATGATGAGGGCAATATCTGGAACCAGGACCCAACACGGACCCGCAAGCTCCTCTTGCGGAAGAAGCAAATCGAGTCCTTGGGCAATGAGGTCAAGGGAACAGGGATGACCCTGGTGCCCCTCAAGGTCTATATCAAGGACGGCTTTGCCAAGGTCCTGATAGGGCTTGCCAAAGGGAAGCACGACTACGACAAGCGAGAGTCCATCAAACGCCGTGAACAAGACCGTGACATCAAACGGACCATGAAGGCTATCAATAGTCGCTAAGACTGGGAGAAATCCTGGTCTTTTTTGTTATAGGAAAACAAATACCCCAGCAGTCTGAACTGTCTGGGGTTGTTTGTCGTAAATCCTGGGGATTCTTGTTTTGTTATTCAGAGCTATTATACGATGAGTTTTCTAATTGACTAAGAAAGCTTTCTATTTTCATGAGCATGAGTGGATTATTGTAGATACGACACAATTCTCTTGCTTCTAAGTAGTAATTCCTTACCTGTTCCTTGTCTAAAAAGGATGCTCCAGCATTGCCGACTAGGATTAAAAATGGAGCTAATTGGTAGCTAGTTTGCTTGGATTTACAGAATTCAATCATTTCAAGCGCTTCTTGCATGGCTTCGTTATATTTTTTCTGTGATTGCAAATGGTGAGCGTAGTTGAAACGGATTCGGATATAGCCGAAAAGACATTCTTGATTTGTCAAATCCTTGGTTTGATAGAGTTCTTTTAAAAGTTGGTAATTTTTTTCATACTCTTCTTCAAGTCCAACTAGAGAATAAAAGTTTGATAAGGTATTGAGGATTTTAAGATAAATGGCCGTAGAAGAGGATAATCTTGGAAGAATTTGTTCCAAATGTGAGATGGCTTGAGATGTTAGATTGTATTTATAAAAGTCAATAATGGCCTTGCTCCACTCCAGATACATTTTGTCTTCAAAGGATAAAATACCCTTTTTTCTACCTCCAATTGATAAATATATTCTAAATCGTCATAATTTCTATCCTCTAATAATTTTAATGATAATTGTTTGAAATGAGAGAGATTAGACTTAACCTCGATTTGTTCATTAAAAAAGTAATCCAGAGGCACTTCCAGACGCTTGGATAGCTTGAAGAGAAGCTCAGCGGAGGGCATGAAACTCCCTCTTTCAATTTTACTGATTTGGCTTTGTTCACAAATACCTTCTGCGAGAGTTTTCTGTGATAGTTTGAGTTCCTTCCGCCTTAATCTGAGTTTTTCGCCTAACATATTCATAAATACTCTATTTCTTTCAATTTTCTACTGGTTTTATTATAAAAGAAAAATTCTTAAACAGCAAGTTTTTCGGAAATAATAGTTGTCTAAGCAATATATTTAAAAATAATTCTCTTTTAGCATATTTTTCGTTGATTTTACCATAAAATCATGTTATAAATGAAATAGATTGAACAAATGGAAGTGTACGTTAGCCGGACAAATAGGAGGTTCTATGAAAAATCTCATCACTCTGATTTCTAAGTTCAAGTTTTTATTTTTAGGCTGTCTACTGTGCTCATTTCTTTTTGCTTTTGATGGCATCTTGTCTCCCTATGTGATGGGAGAATTGTCTATTAGAATGGAGCAAGGAAATCTTGCCTCAGTAGTATCTTTGATTGTTTTTTGGGGCTTGGGTCTTGTTGCTTTATTGTTAGCCCAGCTAGCCTATAATTTTTTGAAAGGAAAATTTTTACAAAAAACGAGTGTCTTTTTGAGAACGGCAATCTTACAATCCTCCTTTCAAAAAAATCAATTAGATGTTGCCTCAACAAGTTTTTTAACAAAATCCTTATCCGATGTATCGGTCATACAAGAAAAAGTCATAACTGCCAGTATTCAACTCTGTTACTGCCTTGCTCAAGGTGCCCTTGCATTTACTTTTGTTCTGTCACAGAATTGGAAATTAGGCTTGGTATTTATTGGTTTTGGTATCTTGCCGACACTGGTACCTAAGATAACAGCCAAATGGATTAAGAATGGTACCACGACTTGGCAAGTCAATAATCAAGCCTATGCACTATCTCTGGAAGAAAGTTTATCATCGCGTTGGCTACTGGTACGCTTTAAAGCGATTGGAAATATTCTTTTCAAAAATGGAGAACTCTTAGCCACTATGGAGAGTAGCTACTTTAGCATGAATTTTAGGCAGGCAGTTTCTTCCTTCTTTGTAAGCCTGCTCTATAATTTATCAATACTTGTTGGTTTTTTATATGGGGTTTATTTGATTAGTACAGGGGAACTTGTCTTTGGAGTATTGCTTTCGGTTTATATGGCTTCTGACCGAGTTGTAACCCCGCTGATTTCAGCTGTCTATTATGTCAACGAAATAATAGGAGCTTTGCCTTTACTAGAAGTGATCACATTGAATAACCAAGCATATGGCTTAAGTGATGAAAAAGCTCTACCAACTAAAAAGATGAAGCAAGGGGAGATTGAGACAAAAGACCTAGCAATTGGTTATGATTCCACTGTCTTGTTAAAAGGTCTCAATTTGTTCATACAACAAGGGGAGAAGGTGCTAGTAACTGGTGGCTCAGGAACTGGGAAATCAACCTTATTCAAAACCTTGCTAGGAGAGATTCCCGCTTTAGATGGTACAGTTCGGATTGGTCAAGAGACTAGGGAAGAGAGAGTATATGACCATATCGCTGTGATTGACCAAAATTCTTTTGTCTTTACTGACACCCTACGGTTTAATCTAACGCTTGGTTTTCCAATTGAAGATAATCGCTTGCTGCAGGTTTTAGAACAAGTAGGCTTAGAAAAGTTTGCTAATTTAGAAATGTTGAATGCACGGTTAGGGAAAGAAGATATTCAGTTGTCAAATGGCGAACAACGTAGGCTTGAAGTTGCACGTGCAATATTACAAAGGAAAGGGATTTTGTTTGTTGATGAAGCCTTATCGGGTCTGGATGTGGTCAATGCCGAGCTGTTGAGCACTATTTTACGGAATTACCCTGGTACTGTATTAAACATCGAACACCATATACCAGAGCAGAAGAAGGCTTTTTATACACAAGTGATTGACTTAAATTGCTATTGTTAGAGAAGTCTATTCACTTATTTGATAATCTTTTTGCTTTTGATGTTTGCGGTGAGTTAGCGATGAAAACATATAAACAACCCTAGCAGTTAGGAAACTGTCTGGGGTTTGGTAATGTGGTCTGATGATATATGAGGCATCTGTCTAGAAATTCAAAAATCGTAGAACGAAGTTTTTTGGTACATTATTCAATGCTACTCGCCCAAGACTTAGCTACATAACGTGACAGGCTTGAAATCGCAAAGTTAATCACAAAATAGATGAGAGCAACCATAAGATAGAGGGCGAAAACTTGCTCCGCCTCAAAGTAGCGGCCCATGAGGATTTGACTAGCTCCGAAGAGTTCCTGCAGGGCGATAACGGAGTAAAGGAAGCTTGTATCCTTGATGACCGTAACAATCTGTGAGATGATAGCTGGCAACATCTTACGGATAGCTTGTGGCATGATGATATAGACCATGATTTGCACTGGTGTAAAACCCTGTGACAAGCCAGCTTCGGTTTGGCCCGGTCCGATGGCGTTTAGACCACCACGGATAATCTCGGCCATGGCTGCCGTGGTAAAAATGGTAAAAGCAGTAATACCAGCGGGCGTTGACTTCATTTGGAAGACCAAGAAGACCGTGAAAATCCAGAGCAAGTTAGGCACATTTCGGACAAACTCGATATAGATTGTTGCAATCCACTTGAAGAGTGGATTTTTTCCATTTCGCATAATGGCCAAAATCATACCAAAAAGGACAGACAAGACCACGGAAATGCTGGAAATATAGAGGGTTAGCTTCAGACCATTCCACAAGAGTTGGAAGGTTGAAGGTTTGAGTAATTCTAAAACATAATCCATGCTTCCACCTCCTTAGTGAGAATAGGTTGCCTTGTTTTTCTCTTCAATACGGCGGCCCCAGCTAGCGACAGGGAAGCACATGATGAAGTAGAGAAAGGCAGCACCAGCAAAGGCTGGGATGTAGTTAGCATTCATGGCAGACCATGATTTTGTCAGGAACATGATGTCCGCACCAGAGATAATGGCCACTGTAGCCGTATTTTTTATCAAATTCACAACCTGATTGGTCAATGGTGGTAAAATGGTTGGAATGGCTTGCGGCAAGATGATGATCCGCATGGTCTCAGCCTGGGTAAATCCCTGAGAAAGAGCGGCCTCGGTTTGACCAGTTGGAACGGCCTCAATACCAGCCCGAATGACCTCGGCGATATAGGCACCGTGATAGAGCCCACGCAGATAACGGCGGTCCAATATATCGATGGCATGAGGACGTAGTTAGAAATCAAAGGCAACCCGTAATAGACAATCATGAATTGCACCAAGAGCGGTGTATTCTGATAATACTCGACATAGATACGAGCTAAGAGTTTTAACGCTTTGTTCTTACTAGAAGACAGGCTACCAAAGACAATTCCCAGCAACATGGCCATGATAAAGGCACCGACAGAAATGGCTAAGGTAAAGAGGAAACCTTGGAAAAAGAGTGGGAAGTCGTTGAAGTAGGCCACCCAATTTTCCAGAGCGTATGGACTAGTGGTTAAGATAGTCATGGCAGTTTTACCTTTCTATTCGTCAGTTTCGGTCACAGGCTTGAGCCCGTTAGCGTCATAAATGGCTTGTAGGCTACCGTCTGCTGTCCATTCTTCAATCAGAGTGTTTAAGTAGTCGTTAAGGTCTTTATTAGATAATTTAGTCACGATACCATAGTCTGAAGCTGAGAAGCTGAAGTCCATGAGTTGAGACTTGGAGCTGACATAACCAGAAAGAATGGATTGGTCAACCGAGAAGGCATCGATGCGATGAGCTCGTAAGGACACAGACAGCTCTGGATAGGAACCTAGCTCGGCAAAGTTACTTCAATCCCATACTTATCAGCTAGTTCAGAAATCAGACTGCGGGTAATGGAACCCTGAGCTACTCCAATATTCTTGCCGTCAAGGTCCTCAAAGTTAGTGATGCCGCTGTCCTTATTGACCAAGAAACCAACGGCATCGGTGTAGTAAGGACTGGTGAAATTATAGAGGAGCTTGCGTTCTTCTGTAATAGTAAAGGTAGCGATGACCATATCGACTTGACCGTTATCAAGGAGCGGTCCTCGGGTTTGAGCCGTAACGGGAGTGAATTCAATGTCAACCCCTAACTCGTCTGCAATCTTGCGGGCAATGTCAATTTCCATGCCTTCAAATTCATTGGTGTCAGGATTTTTATAGCCAAAGTTTGGCACGTCTTGCTTGACGCCGACCCGCAGAACACCTCTATCAATGATGGCTTGGACCTGGTCACTGTTAGATAGGTCGGTAGGTGTTTCTGTCTTTGCGACAGGTTGGTTGATAAAAAAGAGGGTCAGGCAGCTGATCATCAGCATGCGGATAGCCAAGAAAAGATGTACTTTTTTATCTGTCATAGGCGACCTCCTAGAGTTTTACTTTGTCGGATTCGTGGTTGATAATCTTGCTGAGGAACTGCTTGGCGCGTGGCTCGGTCGGATTGTCGAAGAAGTCGTTGACGTCTGTCGTATCCACCAAGACCTCGCCTTCCGCCATGAAAATGATGCGGTCAGCAACCTCACGGGCAAAGCCCATTTCGTGTGTCACGACGATCATGTTCATACCATCGCGGGCTAGTTTCTGCATAACGGCCAGTACATCACCGATAGTTTCAGGGTCAAGGGCAGAAGTTGGCTCGTCAAAGAGCAAGAGTTCAGGCTTCATGGCAAGTCCGCGGGCAATAGCGACACGTTGTTTCTGTCCGCCAGAAAGCATGGCTGGGTAGGAATCTTTACGGTCCCAAAGGTTTACAAACTTAAGGTATTTTTGTGCTGTTTTTTCAGCAGTGGTCTTGTCAATTCCTAAGACTTTGGTAGGTGCCAATGTAACATTTTCTAACACTGTTTTGTGCGGATAAAGGTTGAAGTGTTGGAAGACCATGCCGACTTCTTTACGGAGGCTGACCAATTCTTTGACAGACGTTTTGGAAATGTCGTGTCCATTAACAATGAGGGACCCCTCATCAATAGCCTCCAATCCATTAATGGTACGAATGAGAGTTGACTTTCCAGAGCCAGAAGGCCCGAGTAGTACAACGACTTGACCAGGTTCGAACTCCAAGTTGATATTGCGGAGTGCGTGGTAGTCTCCGTAGTATTTATTGACATTTTTGAATTCTACTAAGGCCATAAGTTTCTCCTTTTTATTGTAATGATAGGCCTTATCTTAACACCAAAAATGTGAAAAGTCAGCATTTTCAGAATATTCAAGATGTTATATGTTATGTTTTGTCACATAGTTTAATAAAGTGCCAAACCAGATGGAATTTGTTATAATAGAAAGAAGAACAAAAAAGGTGAACATGAAATGAAAAAAATATTAGTTGTTGATGATGAAAAGCCAATCTCAGATATTATTAAATTTAATATGACCCGCGAGGGATACGAAGTTGTAACAGCTTATGATGGTCGTCAGGCCTTAGAACTTTTTGAAACAGAATTCCCAGATATCGTCATTTTGGATTTAATGTTACCAGAGATTGATGGATTGGAAGTTGCGAAGACCATTCGCAAAACGAGTAATGTACCGATTTTGATGCTGTCAGCCAAAGATAGCGAATTTGATAAAGTGATTGGTCTGGAAATCGGTGCGGATGACTATGTGACCAAGCCTTTCTCTAATCGGGAATTGCAGGCACGTGTTAAAGCACTCCTGCGTCGAAGTGAGTTGACAGAGACCCAATTGGAATTAGAGTCTCCTGGAACGACACCAGAGTTGGTTTTGGGAGATTTGGTGATTGTTCCAGATGCCTTTGTTGCTAAAAAACATGGTAAGGAGTTAGAGTTAACGCACCGCGAATTTGAACTCCTGCATCACTTAGTCAATCATATGGGGCAAGTGATGACGCGTGAGCATTTGTTAGAAACTGTCTGGGGTTATGATTATTTTGGTGACGTGCGGACGGTGGATGTCACTGTTCGCCGTTTAAGGGAAAAAATAGAGGACATCCCAAGCCGTCCGGAATATATTTTGACTCGCCGTGGAGTAGGATACTATATAAAGGGAAATGATTAATCAACTACGTTATCTACTGACTACTGCAGAATTCTGGTTTGTCGTTATTTTGATAGGTTTTATCATAGCGGTCGCTGTTCTTTTGATTGAAAACCATCGTGATAACAAACAAATTAAACAATTAAATAAAAAGGTCAAACAATTGATCGAGGGGGATTACTCTGATATTTTAGATATGAGAGGGAGTCCTGAAATCACTGATATGACCAATTCACTAAATGATTTGTCTGAGGTTATTCGTCTGACTCATGATAGTTTGGAGCAAGAGAAAGTCCGACTCTCCTCCATCCTATCTTATATGAGTGACGGAGTAGTGGCGACAGATCGTATGGGCAGAATTATTATGGTGAATGATATGGCTCAAAGACAACTTGGCTTGCGAAGCAAGGAAATTGAGCAGGTAGAACTACTCGATGTATTGGATTTGAGAGACCGCTATAAGTTTAGGGATTTATTAGCGCAAACCCCTGAGGTTACCATTGATCATGCCAGTGAAAATGGAGAATATGTGACCTTGCGAGCCAATTTCGCAACCATTCGAAGCGAGAGTGGTTTGATTTCAGGTCTGGTAGTCGTCTTGCGTGATATGACTGAACAGGCCAAGGAGGAGCGGGAAAGAAGACTTTTCGTATCCAATGTCAGCCATGAATTGCGGACGCCCTTGACCTCTGTAAAATCTTACTTGGAAGCCTTAGATGAGGGTGCTTTAACAGAAGCGGTTGCACCAAGTTTTGTCAAGGTATCCTTAGAAGAAACCAACCGCATGATGCGGATGATTACAGATTTGTTGAGTCTGTCACGGATTGACAATCAGGTTGGGACGGTTGATGTAGAGCTGATCAACTTTACAGCCTTTGTGACCTTCATTCTCAACCGCTTTGATCAGATGAAGAGTCAGGAAGCGGATAAGGAATATAGCATTGTCCGGGATTACCAGATTACACCGATTTGGGTGGAGATTGATACGGATAAGATGACACAAGTCTTGGATAATCTTCTCAATAATGCGATTAAGTATTCGCCGGATGGAGGAAAGATTACCTTCAGCATGAAGACAACGGAGAGTCAGCTAATTGTTTCAATCTCGGATCAAGGTTTAGGAATTCCGAAGACTGACTTGCCGAAAATTTTTGATCGTTTTTATCGTGTGGACAAAGCGCGCTCCCGATCTCAAGGAGGGTCGGGATTGGGCTTGGCTATTGCAAAAGAAATTGTTAAGCAGCACCAAGGCTTTATTTGGGCTAAGAGCGAATACGGTCACGGCTCGACCTTTACCATTGTATTGCCATATAACAAGGATATCACCCTGGATGAATGGGATGATACGGCTGAGGAAGAATAGGAGATTATGTCAGAAAAAGGATTTCAATACAGTATTCTAGCATCTGGCTCCAGTGGAAACTGTTTCTATTTGGAGACGCCCAAGAAGAAGATTCTGGTGGATGCTGGGCTTTCAGGCAAAAAAATTACGAGTCTTCTGGCAGAGATTGACAGAAAACCAGAAGACATCGATGCGATTTTGGTAACCCATGAGCACAGTGACCACATTCACGGCATCGGTGTGCTGGCTCGTAAGTATGGGATGGACATCTATGCCAATGAGCTGACTTGGCAGGCTATGGACAGCAAGCTGGGCAAGATTGACGTGGCCCAAAAGCATATCTTTGAACTGGGAGCGACCAAGACTTTCGGTGATTTGGATATTGAATCTTTTGGTGTCAGTCATGATGCAGCCAGTCCGCAATTCTATCGTTTTATGAAGGATGACAAGTCTTTTGTCATGTTGACAGATACTGGTTATGTCAGCGATCGCATGGTTGGAATTGTAGAAAATGCTGATGCGTATTTGATTGAATCGAATCATGATGTTGAAATACTCCGTGCAGGTTCCTACTCATGGAATCTTAAGCAGCGCATCCTGTCTGATAAGGGGCACCTGTGCAATGAAGACGGAGCGGATGCCATGATTCGTGCCTTGGGCAATCGGACAAAAAAAATCTATCTGGGGCACTTATCCAAGGAAAACAATATTAAGGAATTGGCCCACATGACCATGGTTAATCAGTTGGCACAAGCTGACTTGGCGGTTGGAACAGACTTTCAAGTCTATGACACATCTCCTGATTCAGCAACTCAGCTAACGCGTATTTAGCGGTAATCCTTTGTCAAAACGACGAAGGATTTTTGTTGAATGGCATTGAAATAGTAGATTGTTTAAGATATAATGATACTCAAGGTATGGAGTGCCGATAAGAAATAGGAGAAAGAGATGAAGCTGAGTATAGTTGTTCCTTGTTATAATGAGGAGGAGACAATTCGTCCATTTTTAGTAGCAACCAAGCAGGTAGAAAGTCAAATGCCTGACCTGTCATTTGAGTATATTTTTATTGATGATGGTTCTAAAGATAAGACGCTAGCCGTGCTGGAAGAAGTTGGACAGACCTATCCCAATGTGGGCTATCTTTCCTTTTCGCGAAACTTCGGTAAGGAAGCTGCACTCTTGGCGGGCCTTGAACATGCTAGTGGCGACTTAGTGACGGTTATGGATGTTGATTTACAAGATCCGCCTGAACTACTGATTGACATGTATGCAAAAATTCAGGAAGGCTATGATGTAGTTGGAACCCGTAGGAAAGACAGGGCTGGGGAACCTCCGATTCGCTCATTTTTCTCGCGGATGTTTTATGTTCTGATTAATAAGGTTTCTGATACAGAGATGGTAGATGGTGCGCGTGACTTTCGTTTGATGACTCGACAGGTTGTTGATAGTATATTGGAGCTGCGAGAAGTCAATCGTTTTTCCAAGGGGCTTTTTTCCTGGGTTGGCTATAAAACTACCTATTTGAGTTTTGAAAATAGAGAGCGTGTGGCAGGAGAAACTTCTTGGAACTTTTTCTCCCTGTTTAAATACTCAATTGAAGGAATTGTTAATTTCTCTGACGTATTGCTTAATTTAGCAACGGTGGGTGGTTTCTTTTCTTTTATCAGTTCAATTGTTGGCATTGTCTTTATTATTGTACGGAAACTCTTCTTTGGGGGAAGTGTGGATGGGTGGCCGAGCCTGGTTTGTCTCATTTTGTTTATGGGTGGCTTGCAATTGTTGGCACTCGGAATTATTGGAAAATATATTTCTAAGATATTCTTGGAAACAAAGCACCGACCTGTCTATATTGTGAGACAAGCAGGAGGCGCTCAGAAAAGGAATCGGTAGCAACAGTTGGTGTAAAGACTAGACCGTTTACAGCGTGTTACAACCTTATATTGAAAAGGAGGAGAAGCCTCCTTTTTTCTATGCCGAGGAAGCACACTATTTTTTCTAAAACATGCTATAATAGTCCTATGAAAGTTTTGTTATATCTTGAAGGTAAAGCAGTTTTGCAGAAGTCTGGTATTGGTCGGGCTCTTCAACACCAAATGGAAGCATTGGATAAGGCGGGAATTCCCTATACGACAGATTTGCTAGGGGATTATGATGTCATTCATATTAATACCTACGGTCCACGGAGTTGGCTCCTGCTCCATACTGCCAAACGTAGCGGGAAGAAGGTTATCATGCACGGTCATTCGACCAAGGAAGATTTTCAAAATTCCTTTATTGGCTCCAATTTCCTAGCTCCCTTTGTTGGAAAGTATTTGGCGAGTATGTATCAGAAGGCTGATTTTGTCATCACACCGTCGGAATACTCTAAGAAATTAATTGAATCCTATGGAGTGACTACGCCTATTATAGCGGTTTCTAATGGAATTGATTTAAACAAGTATAAAAAAGATGCTCACAAAGAAGCTGTCTTTAGAGAGTATTTTGGGATAGAAGAGGGACAGCCAGTGGTGGTTTGTGCGGGACTTTATTTCCGTCGCAAAGGTATCGAGGATTTTGTCAAAGTAGCTGAGAAGATGCCTCATGTCCGCTTTATTTGGCTAGGGTCCATTAACAAGTGGTTGATTCCTTCCTATATTCGTCGGATTGTTGACGGTAACCACCCTGCCAATGTGGAGTTTCCTGGCTATTTCAAGGGGGCTGTTTTTCAGGGGGCAATGAGCGGAGCGGATGCCTTTTTCTTCCCGTCCTATGAGGAAACGGAAGGGATTGTGGTCTTGGAAGCTCTAGCCAGCCACCAGCACGTTGTCTTGCGCGATATTCCAGTCTACGAAGGCTGGATTGATGAAACAAATGCAGAACTGGGACAAACGGTTGATGATTTTGTTCAGTCTATTCAAGATATTTTAGACAAAAAAGTAGATAAACGCGAGGCAGGCTACCGTGTGGCAGAAAGTCGCTCAATGGAACGAGTTTCTCACCAATTGGTAGAAGCATACCGTCGCGTAATGGAGATGTAAATGCGAGTAGGTTTATTTACAGATAGTTATTTTCCGCAGGTATCAGGAGTAGCCACTTCTATCAAGACCTTAAAAACGGAGCTGGAAAAACAGGGGCATACGGTCTTTATCTTTACAACAACGGATGAGGCGGTTAATCGCTATGAAGATTGGGATATTATCCGTATTCCCAGTGTGCCTTTTATCGGTTTCAAAGATCGTCGAGTGGCTTATGCTGGTTTTCGTGACGCTTTGAAAATCGCCAGTCGTTACAAGTTAGACATTATCCATACCCAGACGGAGTTCTCCTTGGGGATTCTGGGTAAAATGATTGCGCGAGAACTCAACATCCCTGTAGTTCATACTTATCATACGCAGTATGAGGATTATGTTCATTATATTGCTAAGGGACGCTTGATTCGTCCTGGTATGGTTAAATATCTAGTACGAGCTTTTGCGAGTGATTTAGATGGAATTATCTGCCCTAGTGAAATTGTAGAAGATCTTTTGAATGAGTATCATATTGCTATTCCGAAGCGGGTCATTCCAACGGGTATTGATTTGGCTAAGTTTGATCGTCCAGAAATTACTGAAACAGAAACAGCAGAGTTGAGGGAAATTCTG
Source organism: Streptococcus suis (assembly GCF_024509525.1). Classification (GTDB taxonomy): domain Bacteria; phylum Bacillota; class Bacilli; order Lactobacillales; family Streptococcaceae; genus Streptococcus; species Streptococcus suis_AC. Next base: position 100,524 of record NZ_JAMWEM010000001.1, on the reverse strand, counting down.
GGAATTACACCCGATGAAACTATGCTTCTCAGCCTCTCGCGAATTTCCCATGAAAAGAATATCCAAGCGGTTATTCAAGCTATGCCGGCTATTTTAAAAGAAAATAGTAATGTCAAACTGGTCATTGCTGGTGGTGGTCCGTACGAAGAGGACTTGAAGAAACTGATTACTGAATTAGGCGTTGCAGAATCGGTGATGATGACCGGTATGATTGCTCCGAGCGACACGGCACTCTACTATAAAGCGGCAGACTTCTTTATATCGGCCTCAACCAGTGAGACTCAGGGGTTAACTTATTTGGAAAGTATTGCATCAGGTACGCCGATTTTGGCCCATAGCAACCCTTATCTTAAAAACATTATTTCAGATAAGATGTTCGGAACCTTGTTTGAACGAGAAAAGGATATTGCGGATGCGGTTTTAGATGCTATTGTTGCAACACCAGATATGAATCCGCATCTCTTGGAAAAGAAACTATATGAGATTTCTGCAACTAACTTTGGCCGAAAGGTTTACGAATACTATCTAGATTTGAAGATTTCTTATGACTTTAGACGGCAGCATATTAACGAGGATAGTGTGGCAGAAAGCTTGTTGAAGGGGGCGATTGCCATTCCGCGTAGAGCTTTTGTGGCGTCATCAGATACAACGGTACGGATGTTGAAAAAATCTGTTGAACAGGTGCGTTCTGTCCGTAAGTTCTTTGACTGAGGAGGTTTCTTATGAAGCGATTTTGGCAGAATAACTGGAAGAGTTTGCTACCGGTAACTATTCTTCTTTTAGTGATGTATATTGGGGTCTATCAAATCGCTACTTTCTGGATAGTAGATCCGATGATTTCAAAGGGGGTATATGTCAGCAATATCCTGCTTTATACGCCCTTGGTGATTTTTCTAACCAGTCTTATCTATGCTTCTTTCAAAGGTTTTTCCTATGCTTTGTCTATCCTGGTCTTTCTCTTGTATCCTGTGACGATTTTGGTGTTCGGTGAGTGGATTGTCGTATATCAATTGCTCTATACAGCTTGTTCCCTCTTGGGAAATGCCTTTGGAGCTCTGCTATTTTACCTAAGAAAGAAAAGTAAGAAAAATCCTTGAAAAATCAGGAAATCCTGCTATAATAGTGCGTAGAGACTTATCAATTCTAGGAAATCTTTGAGAGAGTGTGCGGTGGGTGCAAGCACATAGAGGATAGGATTGACACTACTCGGTATGATTTTATGCAAACATAAAAGGGTGGTTCCCTTATCGCCAATCTGAGGTAGTCAGGCTTTTTAGCGTGACTGCGAATGAAGGTGGAACCACGTTACGACGTCCTTTTGTGAGGGCGTCGTGTTTTCTTTTGAAGGAGGCAAAGATGATAAAGATTATTCCGTTTAATCCATCTTATAAGAAAGTGGTGATTGAGTTTATATTAACAATCCAGCAAGATGAATTTGGTTTATCCATTACTCTTAAAGATCAACCTGATTTATTGGATATAGCTTCCTATTACCCTAATACATTTTAGTTAGCATTTTCTGACGGAAAACTTGTAGGATGTATTGGACTGGTTAGATTACATCATCAAAATGTTGCGTTGAAAAAGATGTTTGTTCATCCCAAATATAGATGCTATGGGGTCGGGAAACAATTAGTCAGTCAGTTTTTTGATTATTGTAGAAAACATACTATAAGTGAAGTTTATCTTGGGACGACAGATACCTTTCAAGCTGCACAGTTTTTTTATAAGAAATTAGGCTTTTGTGAGATTACGCAGAATGAGTTACCTGCTGATTTTCCAAAACTTGATGTTGACAATCGGTTTTATTGTTATCAACTTCACCCTTCAAAAAATTAATACTTTAAGGAGACACAGATGCCTGCTATTCCACAAGAAACGATTGATCGCTGCCTAGCTATTCGTAAGGCTTACAGAGAGTTGGAACTCAGGCACCATGACAAAGAGTGGTCCATTGAGGAAGACCTCTTGGCTTTGACCAATGATATTGGCAACATGAACCGCCTGGTTATGACCAAGCAGGGGCGTTACTATGACGAAACACCCTATACTTTGGAGCATAAAATGGCTGAAAATATCTGGTGGTTGATCGAATTAGCCGACCGACTGGATATTGATATTCAAAAAGAAATGGAAACCTTTTTAGCTCAAAAAGAAGAGTTATTGGGGATTAAAAAATAAAAATAGAAAGGACTAGGGTCTCCGTATTTGGTTGAACTGAATACGGGCTACGGACTGGGCCAAAAAGATAAACGAGAACTAGACGCTTGCGTCGTCGTTCTGTTTCCTATTTTGGCTGTGTCCGCTTAACGCCCTTTATATCTTATATTATGCTTAAAATTACTTTCCCAGATGGTGCTGTTCGTGAGTACCAAGCTGGTGTGACGACTGTTGAAATTGCAGAGAGCATCAGCAAGTCTTTGGCGAAAAAGGCGCTTGCAGGTAAGTTCAATGGTAAATTGATTGATACCACTCGTGCTATTGAAGAGGACGGTACGCTTGAAATCGTAACGCCTGACCACGAGGATGCCTTGGACATCTTGCGTCACTCAGCTGCCCACTTGTTTGCCCAAGCGGCTCGTCGTCTTTTCCCTGACATCAAGTTAGGCGTTGGTCCAGCTATTCAGGACGGTTTCTACTATGATACGGACAATGCGGCTGGTCAGATTTCAAATGAAGACCTGGCCCGCATTCAGGAAGAAATGATGAAGATTGTCAAGGAAAACTTCCCTTCTGAACGCCGTGAAGTGACTAAGGAAGAAGCTCTCGAAATCTTCAAAAATGATCCATATAAGCTGGAATTGATTCACGAGCACTCGGATGACGAGGGTGGTTTGACCATCTATACTCAGGGTGAATACGTTGACCTTTGCCGTGGTCCACACGTTCCGTCAACAGGTCGTATCCAGATTTTTGAATTGCTCAATGTGGCTGGTGCTTACTGGCGTGGTAAGAGCGAAAATCCAATGATGCAACGTGTTTATGGTACAGCTTGGTTTGACAAGAAAGACCTCAAGGCTTACCTTCAAATGCGTGAGGAAGCCAAAGAGCGTGACCACCGTAAACTTGGTAAGGAATTGGATCTCTTCATGATTAGCCAAGAAGTTGGTCAAGGTTTGCCATTCTGGTTGCCAAATGGAGCGACCATCCGTCGTACCTTGGAGCGTTACATCACAGATAAAGAATTGGCTTCAGGTTACCAGCACGTTTATACGCCACCTTTGGCTTCTGTCGAACTCTACAAGACCTCAGGTCACTGGGATCATTACCATGAAGATATGTTCCCAACTATGGACATGGGTGACGGTGAGGAGTTCGTGCTTCGTCCGATGAACTGTCCGCACCACATTCAAGTTTACAAAAACCATGTGCGTTCTTACCGTGAATTGCCAGTACGTATCGCTGAGCTTGGTATGATGCACCGCTATGAAAAATCCGGCGCATTGACTGGTTTGCAGCGTGTGCGTGAGATGACCCTCAACGACGGTCATATCTTTGTGACACCTGAGCAAATCCAAGAAGAGTTCAAAAAAGCTCTCCAGTTGATTATCGATGTGTACGCAGATTTCAACCTAAACGACTACCGTTTCCGCCTGTCTTATCGTGACCCAGAGGACAAAGAGAAGTACTATGACAACGATGAGATGTGGGAAAATGCCCAACGTATGCTGAAAGGTGCCATGGATGAAATGGGCGTGGACTACTTTGAAGCAGAGGGTGAAGCTGCCTTCTACGGTCCGAAATTGGATATCCAAGTGAAAACTGCTCTTGGTAACGAAGAAACCCTGTCAACCATTCAGTTGGACTTCCTCTTGCCAGAACGCTTTGGTTTGACTTATATCGGTGCTGATGGTGAGGAGCACCGTCCAGTTATGATTCACCGTGGTGTTATCTCGACTATGGAACGCTTCACAGCCATCTTGATTGAAACCTACAAGGGTGCCTTCCCAACTTGGTTGGCTCCAACCCAAGTGACCATGATTCCGATCTCTGTGGAAGCTCACTTGGATTACGCTTGGAAGGTTGCCAAGGAATTGCAAGACCGTGGCGTTCGCGTACATGTGGATGAGCGGAACGAGAAGATGCAATACAAGATCCGTCAGAGTCAGACCAGCAAGATTCCATACCAGCTCATCGTCGGTGACAAGGAAATGGAAGATAATGCAGTCAACGTTCGTCGCTACGGAAGTAAGGCAACACAAACTCAGTCTGTGGCAGAATTTGTGGATCATATCCTAGCAGATATTGCTCGTAAGTCGCGTCCAGCTGAAGATGCGGAATAAAGAAAAAATCAGAAGTTCTTGTTGTGGACTTCTGATTTTTTTGGCTCCTTAATCCACCGTTACCATAGCTTTAATGGTTTTACGGTTGGCCATATCCTTGTAGGCTTGGTCGATATTGTCTAGGTTGTAAGTTTGGGTGAAAACTCGACCTGGGTTGATGTCACCTTTGAGAACAGCATCGAGCAAAATTTCCTTATCATAGGTTGTGACAGAAGCAGAGCCACCACCGATAATGATATTTTGAGCAAAGGTTGAGCCAAGGGCATGGTTGTTGTAGTGTGGCACACCGACAAAGCCGATTCGACCACCATTGTGAAGCACGCCGAGGGCTTGGTCAATTGAGGCTTCTGTTCCGACACATTCGAGGGCAGCATCAGCGCCACCTCCAAGAATTTCACGGACTTTGGCAATTCCTTCCTCGCCACGTTCTGCTACGATGGCAGTAGCACCTGATTCCAAAGCCATTTGCTGGCGGTCTGCGTGACGGCTCATCATGATGATCTGAGAAGCTCCGCGCATTTTGGCAGCAATGACGGCACATTGACCCACTGCACCATCACCGATGACAACAACTTTGTCACCAGGTTTGACATCTGCTACACGAGCCGCATGGTAGCCTGTTGGCATAACATCAGCTAATGTCAAAAGGGATTTAATCATGCCTTCTGAGTAGTCGCTTGGTTGACCAGGAATTTTGACCAAGGCCCAGTTGCCGTAGTGGAAACGAATGTATTGAGACTGGTAGTTGTTGCCCCAGTTAGTGTAGCCTGGATGGTTGTCACAAGTACCGTCAAAGCCAGCACGACAGGCATCACAGTGTCCGCAACCATGTGTAAATGGAACGATAACGAAGTCACCAGGAACAAGTGTTGTAATGTCTTCGCCTACCTCTTCAACGATACCGATGGCTTCATGACCAGAGTTTGTGTCACCGTGGTCATGGTGAATGTCTTCTCCGTAGCCCCAAAGGTCCGACCCACAGACACAGGCACGAACGACCTTGATAATGACATCATCTTTGGCTTGAAGGCTTGGTTTTTCGATTTCTGCAACGGTCATCTTACCGGCTTTTTCATAAATAGCTGCTTTCATATTTTCTACACACCTACATTTATTAATAAATGTCCTTTCTGATTGAAATAGTCTTTCAGTTTGCTTTTAGTACTAGCTCTAACTGTCTGGGGGACAGTTAGAGGTTGGATATAGAACGAACTGGGTTCGTGTCAAAAGTTGTAGACAGCTTGTGCAGTCTACCAGACTGTGCAAGGTTGGAAATGAGACTTGCGAAAGCAAGTGACTTACACAAAGTACGGCAAAGTGAGTTCAAACAATCCAGTGGAGTGTTTGAAGTTGGAGATAGGGAAACGGAGTTTCCTCAAACGTTGACGTAATAAAAGATAAACTGAACGACTATAAGACTTATTATACACCTTGGAGTCAACTCCAAGTCAAGTAAAAAATCAGTTTGAATTCCAATTTTCTTTGTGATAGACTAGAACTACTATTGACAAAAAGGAGAAGTAATGACAGTTTTAGTTCCTTACAAGCGTATGCCCATTTGGAATCAGGATACGGTTCCCCAGCATTTTTTGACAAAGCATAATACCAAGGTAGGTACTTGGGCCAAAATCAAAGTCTTGAAAGGTCAGCTCAAATTTGAGCCGATTTCTGATGACAATGAGATTTTGGGAGAATTTGTCTATGGTCCGACAGATGATGTTCCTTTTGTGGAACCGCAGGCTTGGCATCGAGTGACCTTGTTGACAGAGGATACGGAGTTTTTCTTGGAATTTTTCTGTCAGCCGGAGGATTATTTCGCTAAAAAATATGACTACACGCGGACGCATTCGGAAGTCTTGGAGGCATTGAAGATCATCGAACCATGTAAGGTCTTGGACCTGGGCTGTGGTCATGGTAGGAACAGTCTTTATTTAGCACAGCAGGGTTTTAAAGTGACGGCAGTTGATAAGCACGTGCCGAGCATTCAGACGCTCTTGCAGGTTAAGGAAGTAGAGGATTTGGATCTGCAAGCTGGGACATATGACATCAACTCAGCTAGTCTGGAGCAGGATTACGACTGGATTATCTCAACCGTGGTCTTTATGTTTTTGGAGCGGGATAGAGTGCCAGCCATTATTCGTAATATGCAAGAGCAGACACGACCGGGTGGTTATAACTTGATTGTGGCGGCTATGGATACGGACGATGCACCTTGTCCGATGAATTTCCCCTTTACCTTCGGCGAAGGTGAGTTGAAGGAATACTATCGTGACTGGGAATTGGTCAAGTACAATGAAGATTTTGGTCAACTCCATAAGCGGGATGAACAGGGCAATTTCCTCAAAATGCGGTTTGCGACCATGTTGGCAAGGAAGAAGTAGAGGGCAACCTCTCTTTTTCAATTTTATTATGTTTACAAATGTAGTCGTTTTTTGTATAATGTGATTACAAATGTAGTCGGAAAAGGAGTAACCTATGAAACAAGCAAGCTATCCCATTCAAGGTATGACCTGTGCTTCCTGTGCTCTGACAGTTGAAAAGGCTGTTGGTAAATTAGCAGGAATGGAAGAAGCTAGTGTCAACCTAGCGACTGAAAAAATGAGTGTTAGCTATGATGAAAAGCTTTTGGAACTAGAAGATATTCGTCAGGCAGTTGAAAAGGCGGGTTATCAGTTAGTCGATAACTTGGTGACCGAGTCTTATGATATTTCAGGCATGACCTGTGCTTCCTGTGCTCTGACGGTTGAAAAAGCTCTGTGCAAACTAGAGGGTGTAGAAGAAGTCAGTGTCAATCTGGCAACAGAAAAGGCAACTATTCGTTATAGCCGTGATAGGCAAAATCCAGCCAGTCTTGAAAGAGCAGTTGAGCAGGCAGGTTATCAGCTGATTCGACCAGAAGAAGTGGAAGAGACGGTGGATAAGGGACCAAGCAAGGAAGACAGTCTATGGAAACGATTTGTCTGGTCAGCAGTCTTTACTATTCCCTTACTCTATATTGCCATGGGTCCTATGTTGCCATGGGGAGGGCTTCCATTACCAGCTTTGCTCCACCAACCGCTAGTCTATGCGGTCGGCCAAGTCATCTTGCTCATCCCTGTCCTCTATATCGGACGCAGTTTTTTCCAAAAAGGCTTTAAAACTCTCTTGCAAGGCCATCCAAATATGGATTCCTTGATTGCTGTTGGGACAGGGGCAGCCTTGGTTCAAGGTCTTTTGATGATTGCGTTTCTTCTGATGGGGAAAGAAGTGGCCATGCACGGTCACCATCCAGAACTGTATTTTGAATCAGCCGCCGTTATCTTGACCTTGATTACCCTAGGAAAATATTTTGAAGCTAGAGCCAAAGGTCAGACTTCTGAGGCGATTAAGAAATTGATGGATCTGGCTCCTAAGACGGCTCAGGTCTTGCGAAATGGTCAGGAAATACAAGTGCCGATTGAAGAAGTGGTGGTCGGTGACCAGGTCATTGTTCGTCCAGGTCAGCAGATTCCTGTTGATGGTCAGGTTCTCGAAGGCCAGACACGTGTGGATGAGTCTATGCTGACGGGTGAGAGCCTACCGGTGAAGAAAGCTCAAGGCGATAATGTTTTTGGCGGTACCCTTAACCAGCAAGGCGCCATTACCATGCAGGCTACCAAGGTTGGTCGTGATACGACTCTAGCTCAGATTATTCGCTTGGTGGAAGAGGCTCAAGGGTCTAAGGCTTCCATTGCCAAATTGGCTGACCAAGTATCTGCCGTCTTTGTTCCAGTTGTCATGGGTTTGGCTCTCTTGTCCGGTCTGGCCTGGTACTTCTTGGGTCAAGAATCATGGATTTTTTCATTAAGCATCATCATCGCCGTCTTGGTCATCGCCTGCCCTTGTGCTCTGGGTCTGGCAACCCCTACGGCTATCATGGTTGGGACTGGAAAAGGGGCGGAAAATGGTCTTTTGTTCAAGTCTGGTCAAGCTATTGAAACCCTACAAGGTGTGAACACTATCGTCTTCGACAAGACTGGGACCATTACTGAGGGCAAGCCACAAGTGACAGACATCCACCTTTTGTCTACTAAAAATCGTGAGCAGGTTCTCCAGCTGGCAGCAAGTAGCGAGCAATTTTCCGAGCATCCATTGGCTCAGGCCCTCCTGCAAGCTGCTCAGACAGAAAAGATTGATTTGTTGCCTGCCAGCGATTTTCAGGCACTTTCTGGTCGTGGTCTTTCGGTGGCAATAGCAGAGCAGACCATCTATCTGGGAAATGAACGGTTGATACGGGAACAGGGAATTGATGTTTCCAAAGGATGTGCAGTTGCGGAAACATTTGCCCATCAAGCTAAGACGCCTGTTTTTCTAGCTAGCCAGCAAGAATTACTAGCAGTCATTGCCATTGCTGATAAAGTAAAAGAGACCAGCCGTCAGGCTGTCCAGGTTCTGCAAACCATGGGACTAGAAGTTGTCATGCTGACAGGAGATAATGAGAAAACTGCCCAGGCCATTGCCAAGGAAGTCGGCATTGAGCAGGTGGTCAGTCAGGTCATGCCAGATGACAAGGCCAACCAAGTCAAGTTCTTACAAGAACAGGGCAAGACAGTCGCTATGGTGGGGGATGGCATCAACGATGCCCCAGCTCTAGCTCAAGCCCATGTGGGTCTAGCCATTGGTTCAGGGACTGATATTGCCATTGAGTCTGCCGACATTGTCCTTATGCATAGTGATATTTTGGATGTGGTCAAGGCTGTCAAACTCAGCCAGGCAACCATGCGGACCATCAAACAAAATCTCTTCTGGGCCTTTGCTTACAATGTGATTGGTATTCCAATCGCCATGGGGCTATTACATGTATTTGGTGGACCTCTGCTCAATCCTATGTTTGCAGGTGCAGCCATGGCCCTCAGCTCAGTGTCAGTCGTCTTGAACGCTCTGCGATTGAAAAGGGTGAAAATAGACAATTAGTTTTCTGACAGATATCATTGCTAAAAATCCCTACAGACTGGAGAGGCTACCTCTTATCAGTCTATAGGGATTTTTTCTTAGGCTAATGTTTTAATAATCTTTGCTGGAGCGCCTGCTACGAGTGTGTTGTCAGGTACGTCTTTTGTGACAATCGCACCAGCAGCCACCACCGCATTCTTACCAATTGTCACTCCAGGTAAAATCGTCGCATCTGCACCTATCCAGGCATTTTCTTGGATGCGGACAGACTTGAGTTCAAGCTTGTGACGATCCTCCGCTTTCAAGGGATGGTTGACGGAAATCAGTTTAGCACGGGGACCAATTAGTACTTTATCTTCGATAAAAATCCCACCCAAGTCCACCATAAAAACGTCCTTATTGATATAAATGTCTTTTCCGAAATGAATGTGACGGCCAAAGTCTGTTTGGAATGGTGTATTGATAATCACGGATTCGTCAATCGTTTCCAATGTCAGCTTTTCAACGAGTTTTCGTGTGCTGTCAACGGTTTGAATGGAAGTATTCAATTCTTGAACAAGAGGCTGGTTCTCTCTTTGAATATCGGATATGAGCTGGCGTAGGCCAGCTTTTTCTGGCACCAAGCGATCTCTATCAATAAACTCCTTAAAAACTGCTTCAATCATAGCAACTTTTCCTTTCCTTATGCAAAGTGTTGGCGGATAAATGCCTCGATTTCCTCGAATGGAATAATTTCCATTTGATCATAGAGGTCTGTGTGGCTTGCACCTTCGACTGTTATCATCTGCTTGTTGCCACCTGTCAATTGTTCAAAAGCATCTTTGCCCATATAGTAGGAATGCGCCTTGTCACCATGAACAACAAGGACTGCATTTCTAGTTTCTCCAATGCTATCTAGTAGATGAGTGTTTAAGAGGCTTGTACCTGCTTGGATGGCCCATCCTTGATTTGAATTGAGGCTACGTTCATGGTAGCCTCGTGGTTCTTTATAGTAGGCATAATAATCTTTGACAAATTGTGGCGCATCATCTGGTAGCGGGTCAATCACGCCCCCTGCAAGTTGATAGTTGTGATTTTTGAAATCCTCAGTCCGTTGTTTGGCAAGTGCTAAACGCATCTGATAGCGAGACTCCTCTGTATCGGATTCATCAAAATAACCCTTTCTAGTAACGCGAGACAAATCATAGAGAGTGGATGCTACGGTCACCTTGACACGAGGGTCAAGGGCTGCGACATTTAGGGCAATTCCTCCCCAACCACAGATTCCGATAATAGCAATGTTTTCCGTATCAACCTCATCTAAGGTAGATAGATAGTCGATTGCTGCTTGAAAATCTTCTGTATTGATGTCAGGTGAGTTCATGTAGCGTGGGCTACCACCGGACTCTCCTGTATAAGATGGGTCGAAAGCAATGGTTAAAAAGCCGCGTTCCGCCATTTCTTGAGCATAGAGACCGGACGCTTGTTCTTTAACTGCTCCAAATGGACCTGCAACAGCAATGGCGGGTAATTTCTCTTGAATCTGTTTTGGTTTGTACTGATCTGCCACTAAGGTGATACCAAAATGATTTTGAAAGGTTACTTTTTGGTGTTCAACCTTGTCACTCTTTGGAAATGTTTTATCCCATTCTTCTGTCATTTTTATTGATTTCATGTTTCTTCCTCCTCTTCTTGATTCTTATCATATCAGGGAAACAAAGATATTACAAATACCTATTTTATATGACATATATGCCTTCTAGGCATGGTATAATAGAGTAAATGACAGGAGGTAAATGATGGATATCCGTGTATTGACCTATTTTATTGCCATTGTACAGACAGGCTCTATCTCGAACGCGGCTCAGGCTTTGCATCTTACTCAGCCGACTCTATCACGGCAAATAAAAGAATTGGAGCAAGAGTTAGACACCATTTTGTTTTATCGTGGGAGTAGAGAAATTCAGCTGACAGAAGCAGGGCAATATCTCTATAATCGCGCATTGGAAATTACCAGTTTGGTTAAAAAAACAGAAGATACTCTTCGCCCAACGGAGATGATTTCTGGTGACCTTTACATTGGTGCAGCAGAGAGTCAATCATTAGATTGTATCGCAAAAGCAATTGCAATTTTGACCAATCAATACCCTAATATCAAGGTTCATATTCAAAGTGGAAATGCAGACCATATTTTAGAACAATTGCAAGATGGTATTCAAGATGTTGGGATTACCTTCGGGCGCTATTCTACAAAAAAATTTGACAGTCTGCCTTTACTTAACCGAGATAGTTGGGGGATTCTAGTCCCACGTTTTCATCCTTTAGCTTCTAAAGAAGAGCTAGTGCTGAGCGATGTTCTAGCCTATCCCTTGATTGTTTCCTCCCAAAGCAATGTTGATAAGTCTATCTTTGCTGGATTAGGCGATTATCGAATAGTAGCGACTTATAATCTCCTCTATAATGCCTCTTTATTGGTGAAAGCAGGGGTTGGGATTGCTCTTTGTTTGGATGGAATTGTTGATACAAGCTATGATGGTAGTGGACTGGTCTTTCGTCCTTTAGACTTGTCAAGGGATAGCTTGCAGCTTCTTTGGAAAAAAGGAGTGGTGTTGAGCCCAATAGCCAAGCGTTTTATTGAAATTCTTGAGGAAGACCTAGAGAATACAAATTTAGATAGATAACTTACTAAAATTACCAGTCAAAAAACTGGTATTTTTGCCTACAAACGCTTACAATAGATATATTAAGTGTAAGGGAGATGTTTATGACAACCTTTATTGGAAAACCAGTGACCTTGGTAGGTCCGCAGTTGCGAGTGGGAGACACGGCTCCTGACTTTGTCCTCATGGTCAAGGCTGTCAAACTTAGCCAGGCAACCATGCGGACCATCAAACAAAATCTCTTCTGGACCTTTGCTTATAATGTGATTGGCATTCCAATCGCCATGGGTCTGTTACATGTATTTGGTGGACCTCTGCTCAATCCTATGTTTGCAGGTGCAGCCATGGCCCTCAGCTCAGTGTCAGTCGTCTTGAACGCTCTGCGATTGAAAAGGGTGAAACTGTAGAAAAAAGATTTAAGAGAGAAGTATCTGTTCAAATGATACTTCCATCTTAAATCTTTTTATTTTTTAGGCTTCAGTTCCTCTTCATGGTCTCTTATCCACTGCTTAATCTGAAGGAGCAGAGGGAGAAATTCTTTACCTAGAGGGGTTAAGCGGTAGAAGACCTTGTATCCCTGGGAGGATTGTCCGATTTTTTCAACCAAGTTTATCTCGATGAGCGCCTTGAGATTTTGAGCGAGAACTTTTCGGGATACCTGTCCAATGTCTCTCTCCAAAAGGGCAAAATGTTTTTCTCCTTCTGCTAAAGAAAGGATAATGGCGACTGCCCATTTGCCAAGAAGCGGTTGAGCCAATTCTCGTAAGGGATGCTTTTCTGTCATAGGTACCTCAAAGTAACTTCTTTTTTTCTGTTTAGGACTATTATATACTAATTTTGTATTTTTACAGAAATTATTTTGTAATTTTCAATTTATAAATAAAGGAGTTAATCAATGAAACACCATTTCTTTTCCTATTTTCCGTTTGAGTTTGAGGCGACAAGGGTCCTTTGGTACGCACCTTATGGAGGGGCAGATTATGCAGAGGTTGCACGAATCTGTGAGAGAATCAAGGCTAGAGATGCAGAATCTTGGTACAGAGAATGGTCCGAATTTGGAAATAATTTAATAGAGGAAATAAATAAGAATCAATCTGTTATTTCCAAAGGGAAGGCCTATCTAAGAGCTAGTCGCTATTTTCAAGCAGCAGAATTTTTCTTACATCCGACTGACAAGCGGAAACTGGAAGCTTATGAAAAATCCGTTGCCTATTTTTATCAAGGCTTGGATTTGTTGTCTATTCCCTACGAACAATACCCTGTCCAATATCAAGGCAAAAACCTGCGGACGCTACTGTTTAAACCTCAAAATGGTAGCCCTAAAGGAACCTTCTTTGTCTGCGGAGGTTTCGATGCCCTACTGGAGGAATTATATTTTACCTCCGTTGTTCCTGCCCTAGAACAAGGCTATCAAGTTATTCTTTTTGAAGGGCCTGCTCAGTCCCGTCTTATTCGCTATGAAAATTGTCCCTTCACAGCAGACTGGGGGAGTGTTTGTCAAGCGGTGGTGGATGCTTATGGTCAAAGAGGGCAAGTCATCTCGCCGACTGTTGGTCTTGGACTTTCCTTAGGTGGATTATTGATGGCGCGTGCTGTGTCTGCTAGGTCGAAACTATTTGATAAGGTCGTTCTGTTTAACTATTTTCCAAGTCTGGTTGAATCGTTTAAGATTTCAATTCCGAAGTTTTTACATCCTTATGTAGAGAAGGGTTTTCCAGTCTTGTTAGAAAAGGGAATAGAGAAATACATTTCAAGGCAATTCTTCCTAAACTGGCAAATTGAACATGCTAAATGGGTCTTCGGCGCGGATAACTTGAATGACTTGCTTAGAAAGGCGAGTGAATTTACAGAAGTGACTTTTACAACAGACAGCCTCATCTTTTTGTCGGAAGGTGACAATTACTATGATTATCATATGGGGCTAGATTTTTTTAATCAACTACCGAGTAGAAACAAGCAACTGGTTGTGTTTCATCTCGATAGCGTCTCCTCAAGGCATTGTCAAAACGGTGCATCCTACGTGACGAATGATCACTTGTTTGATTGGTTGTTGGAGGAGAGATTGAATGAATAGGAACAAAAAAGAAACAAAATACTGGAAATTCAATTTATAAACGCTTACAATGTATATATTAAATGCAAGGGAGATGTTTATGGCAACCTTTATTGGAAAACCGGTGACCTTGGTAGGTCCGCAATTAAGAGTGGGAGATGTAGCCCCTGATTTTGTCCTCATGGCCAATGACCTGAGTTTGAAAAGTCTGAAAGACTTTGGCAAGCAGACCAAGGTCATCAGTGTGGTACCTTCTATTGACACAGGGATTTGCGATACCCAAACTCGTCGCTTCAATCAGGAACTGGCTGACCGTGACAATACGGTTGTCATCACTGTATCAGCTGACCTGCCTTTTGCCCAGAAACGCTGGTGTGGGGCCGCAGGTTTGGAAGATGCAGTGACCCTGTCGGATTACTATGACCATGCCTTTGGAAAATCCTACGGTGTGCTCATGCGGGAGTGGAATTTGCTGGCACGTGCGGTCTTTGTCCTCAGTGCCGATAATGAAATCACCTATGTAGAATACCTGGAAAATGTCAACGAACATCCAGATTATGATGCGGCTTTGCAGGCTGTTAAATAAAAGAATATAACGGTGCCGGAACTGGCATCGTTTTTTGCATTCAAAAAGCCACCATTTTCGAGGTGGCCTATTTTCGCTTGTACGTTTGTAGGACTTTAGCAGTTGCTAATCTGATAAAGGCCAGATAGAAACCTGTCACACCAGCCATTTCCAGCAGGAGTTTCTGTAATTGTTCCCTGATAGATATGGTAGATAGGGTATTTGTGCTGACTAGTAGAGGATAGTCTTCTTGGAAGGTAAATTGGAACTGATGTGCCAATAGAAGTAGCATGAACAGGATGAGAACATAGATAGCAACTTGTAGAAGAAGAGCAAGCAGGGTCAAGCTAGTAGCATACTGGCTAGGAGTTAGTCCATTGATAAAGAGGAGGCCACGATGTTTGGAAAGGTCGGTCATGAGAAGCCAAGCTAAGAGACAGCAGATGACAAGGGGGATGATATAGATACTGGCAGGAAGAAGTTGCAAGAAGGTCATATAAAAGTCCTTGGGAGCAGTTGAGTAGTGAAAGGTAAGAGTTTGCTCTAGAACTTTTTTATAGACTGTGATACGTTCTGCTAGTTCGCTGCTCGTAAAATGATTGACTCTATTTCCCTTTGCCTCCCAGTTTTGCAAGGTCTGGTAGAGTTCTAACTCCGTTTCCAATACCTCCTGACTTTTTCCTTGGATATGTTCCTTTTCTAAGTAGGTGGTCGCCAGTTCCAAGAGTTTTTTATAATAATCCATGCTTTCCTGGTCTAAGGCTTGGGCTTCATTACCGTCAGAGTACAAGAACATTTCAGCTTCTTTTTTGACTTGTATGATACGGGCTCGATCCTCAAATCGCAGGTTTTCGGACTCTAGGACATTCCGATAGGACAGGGCAAGTGGGATAAGGGTGATAGCGGTTATCAGGGATAGAAAAATAGCATTGCGTCTCAGTCGTAGGATGAAAAGGGACAGTAGATTCATGGTCAAACCTCCCTATTCAAATAGTTCTTTATAAATCTCTTCGGACTGGTGTTCCTGAAGTGTAATATCCAGAATTTCCACCTGACACATCATGACTTGGTCTAGGTAGAAATGCAGACTATGAACACTCGTGTCTACCTGAATGCTATCATTGACCAAAGTTAATCCATTTACTTGTCTAAGTTTCTGAAAAACTGTCTGATTGTCACTAGTCTGAACGGCATATTGTCGCCCAACCTGTTCCAGTTTTCGCTCGATGATTTTTCCTTGTTTGAGAAAGAGCAGTTGGTCGGTTAGTTGATCCACTTCGTTTAATTGGTGGGAAGACACGATAATGGTTGACCCATTCTTGGCTAGTTTCTGGAGCAATTTTCTGGTCTGGATGTAGCTGGTCGGGTCCAAGCCGTTCAAGGGTTCATCCAAGAGCATGACCTGGGGCTTGTTCATAATACCGATAGCCAGCAGGAGATGTTGCTTCATTCCCAGGGAATAATTTTTGACAGGGATCTTCACATAATCATGGATACCGATTTCTTGAATGACTTCCTCAATCCGCTCTTTTGGTAAATCTTGGATAGATTGAACCAATCGCAAATGCTCCAGCCCAGTCAATTCAGGGTAGAGGACACGGTTATCCTGCAGGTAGGCAAAGCTTCGATAGATAGTTGGATCAACGTGCTTCTTGCCGTTTATAGAAATCTCTCCCGAATCAAAGGTTTGCAGGTTGGCAATGCAGTCTAAGAGGGTAGTCTTTCCAGAACCGTTTGGTCCAATCAAGGCCCAGATTCCAGGATTCACCAGTTCTAGGTTTAGCTGGTCTAGTATTTTCTTTTTCCCGTAGGATTTACATAGATTGTGAATGGATAATCGCATGGTTAGACCTCACTTTTTCTTGTCAGGAGATAGAATTGCAGGCAATAGATGAGCAGGTTGCTGATGAGAAGAACCGTAAAGACTTTGGGAATGCTGTATCCTGTTAATTGATGGTAGATGATAGCACTTCCGTCTGCCAGATTGCCTGCATTCCATAGGCTAAATGGATTGAAGATATGGGGATAGAAGTTGGCACTGATAGCTATGCCTAGTGTGACAACCAGTCCAGCCAGTCCATTTTTTAAGACTCTAGCCAAGGTCTGTGCCACTCCCAGCAGAAATAGAAGGTAGAGATAGTGCATGCCACAGGCCAGCAAGATGACTTGATATATAGGTTTAATGGCTGTGGTGATAAAACTGTAAGCCAGTCCACTACTGCTATAGGTGGTAACGGGATAGATCCAGCTACTATTACCATTTAGCAAAAATGCGATGAGAAAATGGCTCAGATAGAGGGTGAGAAAGAGGGCAGTATATAGTGTTAGGAAGGCTAGGTATTTATTGGTTGTAATTCGGATTCTAGTCAGCCCTAGGGTCTGTAAAAGGCGAATCTGTCGGCTAGTTCCCTGCTGGTCCTTGATGAAAAAATTGGTGAAAGCCAGGAGAAAGAGGGGAAGGGAGATGATTAGTCCCAGTTGTTTTTGCCCCTGCCAGATTTCGTGACTGGTACCTTTTAAGGCCTGCTGGCCCAGGCTCTTGACGGTTTCTCTGTCTGTTGGTGTTTTGGGATTTTCAAAGGCTGTTAGGTAAAGCTCAGTTGGAAAGGCTGAGGGTATCTCCTTTTCTAGCAGATACTTGGAAATCAAGAAGGTATTTTCAATGGTTTGAGGGGTAAATTCATAGTTTCGGTAGGAATGGCTGATGTATTGGGCATCCTGCTGATAGTGCTGGATATTTTTCTCATAAAAATAGGTCCAGTCCTCCTTCTTGACCGCCTCAATCTCCTTCTGGTAGTTGGCGATATAGTCTGTAAAGAATGTTTTTTCAGCCTGATAATCTTCTTCGCTGAGGGCTTGATTCTGATATTGTATTTCTAAATCTTGAATGATATTTTCAAATTTTTGAATGTATTGTTCATAGTTCTGGATGACCCCTAATTTAGCTTGCCGATTGTGGTAGCCTGCTAGAAAGGAACTAGCTAGGATTGCAATCAGCATGACCAAGATAGCGAACAAGGTTTTCTTGCTACGGAAAAATAGCTTTCCTTCAATTTGAAACATAGATACCTCCAAAAGAGAAGAGATTGTAGGGGAAGATTTTAATTTTTATCTAGAGATAGTTCCTGAATAGTAGGCTAAGTAACTACCGTCACTGTTTTTTTGATAATCGGTTAAGCGTAAAGAGCCAGAGTATCTTACACCGTTTCGAAATTCTTCGTAGTATTTGGTTTGAGTTAGATTACGAACTACAAAAAATTTTCTGTTAATGTAATAGGAACGAGGGATTGCTGCACTCTTAGCGAGGTTTCAGCATTTACAGATAGAGCTGTAGTTGTTACTAGCATAGGGCTAATGATAGATAGTAGCAAGGCTGAACGCAAAACAATCTTTTTTATGTTGTATTCTCCATTCTTTTGTATAAAACCTCTCATCTATATACTATTATATTGATATTTTTAAATGTAGTCAATATAAAATGAAAATTTTAATATAAAGATGATGATATTCATTTTATAATAGAGTATAATATTCTTAAATAAATTTGGAGTATGTTATGAATAGTATAAGTGGTAGTCGTTTTAAGCAACGAAGAAAAGAACTTGGACTGACTCAGAGTGCCTTAGCTAAGGATATTTGTGAGCAGAGTTTGATTAGTAGAATTGAAAATACCAACCTTTCTCCCTCATCGGAAATCCTTTTTCTACTGTCTAATAGGCTGGGTGTGACCATGAATTATTTTTTTGAGGAATTTGTTCAAGAAAGTAGACATAGTATAGGAAAAATACGAACTATTTTCTCCCAACAATTGCTTCTCAGAAATTATGAAATTGTAGAGCAATTGTATGTGAAAGAGGTGGAAAGCAGGCACTTATTGAATGAGGAAGATAAGGCTTATTTAGATTATATT
Organism: Streptococcus suis; assembly: GCF_024509525.1. Lineage (GTDB taxonomy): Bacteria > Bacillota > Bacilli > Lactobacillales > Streptococcaceae > Streptococcus > Streptococcus suis_AC. The sequence goes on along the minus strand of NZ_JAMWEM010000001.1, from coordinate 82,163 downwards.
TTTATCTTGGTTCGATTTTACTTATACAATGAAAGGGATTTTGCGACAAAAGAGTTTGATAGACTAAATGCTATTATCGCTCCTCATTACTATTTTTATTTAGATTTTTTGAACAGTTACACTATTTTTCTAGGTGAAGTTGGTGAAGATGACAAATATATGGAGTTGGTCAGCAATGTAAAATCAGAGGTGAATAAGCTTGATTTATCAATCAATGCTGACTTTCAAGCCTATATAAAGATTGGTTACAATTATGCTAGATTTCTTCTAAAACGAAAACAGACGAACTTAGCTTTAGATGAAGTGACAGAGCTGATCAACCAATTGAATGCTTATAATAGTAGTTTTTTATTGCCAGATTTACTATGTTTGTTGGGGAATATCAGCAAAGGCTTATTGAGAGAAGATGAAGTTTTAGATCTGTATGAGCAGGCACTAGTTTTATACAAGTTACAAGGAAATACAAAGTTATATTTGTCATTGAAGAATTTTTTAGTAACAATGGGTAAGGAAATATATTGAAAAATTAGTTATATCAAAAAGGAGGTATATATGAAACGGATAATTAAATTCGTGTGTCTGTTTCTCGCAATCGCAATAGTAATCATTCCCCTTAAACGAACCGTTACGAGAACTTCTGATGGATTTGATCCTGGGGGAATTAATATTATGAAAAAATAAATAACTTGAATATCTTTGATGAATTTGATATACTAAATTTATCAAAAAAAGGAGGGTCTTTTATGGAAAAGACACAGATTATTCAAGACGTTTTGGCCCTCATTCAAGACTTGAATCGGGCCTTTCAATCAGATAAAGTAGGAACAGCTGATGAACAGCGATTGCAACATAATCTGACAGAGACGACACGCATATTGTCGGAGGCCGAGTCTGTTACCAATTCTGAGCTGATTGCAATTGAGAAATTTTATCGTTCGACCAGTTTTTTGGTTGGACTAGGCGACCTGCGATTGAGTGAAACCAGCAGGCAGGCTTGGCAGGCCTTCGATCGCTATTACTACGAAACGATCAGAGAAGAACTCAAACTCTATGGTGGCTCTGCTATTGCCCAAGTGTAAAAGATGAAGGAGAGGGTGAAAACCCTCTTTTGTGCTATAATAAGTAGTAAGAATACAGTTGTTAGGAAGAGAAGAAGCGAGGTGTGCCATGTCCTACATCCAAGTAAAGAATTCGTCAAAATACTACCAAATGGGCGATGCGACCATTGTGGCCAATGACGGTGTGTCCTTTGAGATTGAGCAGGGTGAGTTGGTCATCATTCTGGGCTCATCTGGGGCTGGCAAATCCACTCTTCTCAATATCTTGGGAGGCATGGACAGCAACGATGAGGGGGAGGTCTGGGTGGACGGTGTGGATATCGCCAAGCTGTCTAGTCACGAACTGACCAACTACCGCCGAGACGATGTGGGCTTTGTCTTCCAGTTTTACAATCTGGTTGCCAATCTGACCGCCAAGGAAAATGTGGAATTAGCTGCAGAAATTGTCAAGGATGCCTTGGATGCCGAGGAAGTTTTGGAACAGGTTGGACTCGGTCACCGAATCAATAATTTCCCTGCTCAGCTTTCAGGTGGTGAGCAGCAACGGGTTGCCATTGCCCGTGCTGTTGCCAAAAAGCCTAAAATTTTGCTTTGCGATGAACCGACAGGCGCTCTGGACTACCAAACAGGTAAGCAGGTCTTGCAAATCCTACAAGATATGTCCCGCAAGCAAGGAGCTACAGTGATTATCGTGACCCACAATAGCTCACTGGCCCCTATTGCGGACAGGGTCATTCGGATGCGGGATGCCCGGGTGCATTCGGTCGAGATGAATGCAGATCCGCAGGATATTGCTAGTCTAGAATATTAGTGGGTGACATGATGAAAAAGAAAATCTACTGGAAGGATATGAGACAATCTCTGCTTTCTTCCAAGGGGCGTTTTTTGTCCATATTTAGCCTGATGATGCTAGGAGCTCTAGCTTTGACAGGTCTGAAAGTAACAGCTCCAAATATGGAAAAAACTGTCCAATCCTATCTGGAAAAAGCTCAGACCATGGACTTGGCAGTCTTATCAGATATGGGCTTGGATGAGGAGGACATAGCAGAGCTGAACAGTATCGTGGGAGCCCAAGTTGAAACGGGCTATTTCAAAGATGTGACCTTAGAAAAGAACCAGCAAGCAGTGCGTGTCTTTTCCAAACCGAGCAACCTCTCCCTCTACCAAGTCCAGTCAGGCCACCTTCCCACATCAGATGATGAAATCGCCCTCTCGCCTTCCGTGGCTCAGGGCTACAAAATAGGGGACCAAATCAAGCTGACCGAGCCAGCTAAGAATGGGACAGTCCTGACCAAGACCAGCTTTACCCTAGTCGGCATCATCACCTCGCCAGAAATATGGGACAATGTCACCATGGGGCTGGCTTCCAGTGGTAATGGTCAGCTAGCTGGTTATGCCCTGGTGGATCCGACCGTCTTTGACTCCGAGGTCTATATGATTGCCCGCCTGTCTTATGATGATTTGGAGGCTCTCCCCTACTACGAAGCCAGCTATGAGAGGAAAGTGGCTACTTATCAGGAAGAGTTAGATCGACTCTTAGCTGATAATGGTCAAGCTCGTTTGGCTCGTATCCAAGCACAAGGCTGGGATGAGATTGCGACAGGTCAGCAGGAAGTCGACACAGCTAAGGACGACCTAGTAGAAGGAGCGGCTCAGTTGGCTAATAGCAGAGCAGACCTGCAAGCAGGGCAAGACCAGCTAGCGACTGCTAAAGCCCAATTGCTGGATAAAGAAGCTGAACTGACCGTAGCCAAAGTCCAGCTAGATCAAACCAAAGAAAGCCTAGCACAAGCCAAGGCAGCATTGGTGGCAAACAAAACCCAACTGGATGCTAGTGGTCAAGAACTAGCATCCAGCAAGGACCAGCTAGACCAAGCTGTACAAGCCTTGAAAGAAACTAAGTCGCAATTAGAACAGACCAAAAGTCAATTGGATCAAGTGGCGGCGGATATTTCAGCAGGACAGGCAGCTTGGTACCAGGCCCAACAAGCCTTGGACCAGCAAATTGCAGCTACTGTGCAACCTGGACAAACCCTGTCAGACTATCCCGATCTTCTTGCTGCTCAATCAACGTTAGATGCCGAAAAGAACAGACTGGATCAGGCCTTGGCTGATTTTAACCAAGCCCAAGCTGCTTACCAGGCTGGTTATCAACTTTATCAAGAAAAAGAGCAGGAGTATCAGGCAGGATTAGCTACCTACCAAAGTAGTTATACCCTCTATCAATCAGGCCTAGAGCAGTACCAAAAAGGCTTAGTCCAGTATCAGTCAGGAGAAAGTCAGTACCAGACAGGCTTGGCTAGTTACCAATCTGGTTTTGCTCAGTTAGAAGAAGCCAAGCAAGAGTTGACTAACCAAGCAAGCCAGCTTAGTCAAGCAGAGAATCAACTGACCCAAGCTCAAACAGACTTTGACCAAGAAAAAGCCAAAGCAGAAGCGGAAATCAGCCAAGCCCAGTCAGACCTAGATAATCTGGAAGAGCCCAACTACCAGACCTATACCCGCTCAACCCTGCCAGGTGGTGACGGCTATACAACCTATAAGAATGCCACAGGCAGTATCGCTGCGGTTGGCAACATCTTCCCAGTTGTACTCTATCTGGTCGCAGCCCTTGTTACCTTCACAACCATGACCCGCTTTGTTGACGAAGAGCGGACCAGATCAGGTCTCTTCAAGGCTTTGGGTTACACCAATCGCCAAATCATGACCAAGTTCGTCCTCTACGGTCTGGTCGCTGGACTAGCAGGGACCCTGGTGGGTATTCTGGCAGGGAACTTTGTTCTCTCGCCTATGATTAGTGCTATCATTACAAAAAGCATGGTCATCGGAGATGCCACACTCCACTTTTACCCCCTCTGGATCCTGCTGGCTCTGGTCTTTGCCCTACTCTCTGCGGTCCTGCCGGCCTATCTGGTCGCCCGCAAGGAACTCAAAGAAAAGCCTGCCAGCCTCCTCCTACCCAAACCTCCCGTTCAAGGCTCTACCATTCTCTTGGAAAGACTGCCGTTCATCTGGAACCGCCTCAGCTTCACCCACAAGGTGACCGCCCGCAACATCTTCCGCTACAAGAAGCGGATGTTCATGACCATTTTTGGCGTGGCGGGATCCGTCGCCCTCCTCTTTGGCGGGCTGGGCATCCGTTCCTCCATATCAGGCGTGGTGGACAGGCAGTTTGGCGACATCATGCAGTACGATATGATTGTGGTGGACAATAGCAGAGCTTCTGAGGCAGAAAAGAAAGCAGTTGATGACATTCTCACTTCTCAGGCAGTTGCCTCCTACCTCCCTATCGCCTATGAGCAGCTGACAGAAGAGATAGACGGACTCAATCAAGCCTTGACAATCAGTCTTTTAGTCACCGAGAAAATGGATTTGTCCGACTATATCCAACTCCGTCAGGCAGAAAGTGGAGAAAAGCTGAGCCTGACCAACACAGGCATTATCCTGTCTAAGAAATTAGCCAGTCTCTACGGTGTCACAGCAGGAGATAGCTTGACCTTGACCATTGACCAACAGCCAGTCACTGTAAAAGTAGCAGGGGTTTCTGAACTCTACGCAGGTCATTTTATCTATATGACAGCTGCTTATTATGAGGAAGCAACAGGTCAGGTCTATCAGGCCAATGCCAACTTGGTTAAGCTCTCGCCGTCTTCTACCAGCAAGAGTCAAGACTTGGCAGCTCAGCTATTGTCCCAAAAAGGCGTCGCGGCCCTGGTGCAGAATCGCTCCTTGATTGCCATGCTGGAGACGGTGGCGGGCTCCCTCCAGTCCATTATGATTATTCTGGTGGTCCTGTCTATTCTGCTGGGGCTGGTCATCCTTTATAATCTGACCAACATCAATGTGGCCGAGCGGATTCGGGAGCTTTCGACCATAAAAGTGCTGGGTTTCCATAACCGTGAGGTAACTCTTTACATCTACCGTGAAACTATTGTCCTTTCCTTGATTGGGATGGGAGCAGGACTTTGTGGCGGTATCCTCCTTCACCGAGTCTTGTTGGAGATGATTGGCTCGACGGTCATCATCTTTAATCCAAGTGTGACGGTAGAGGTTTATCTGATTCCGATTCTGGCAATCGCAGGTATCCTGACGGGTCTGGGCTGGTATGTCAACCGCACCTTGCGGAAGGTGGATATGCTGGAAGCGCTCAAGTCAGTAGAATAAGAGATAATTACCAGCTTATGCACTAAAAAAGACAAACACTCATTGTAGCGTTTGTCTTTTTGTGTTAGGAGCGAGTATGTTTCACAATTGATGTCTACTTACTACGTTTTTGGCCCTTGCCTCTCCATGTAAGGGTTCCAGCTAGGACGCCCAGTCCAAGAACAACCAATCCAACAGAGCCTACAACACCGGTACTTGGTAGGACAGATGAACGTTTGCCTGAAGATACAGGGAGGATGGTTGAACCTGGTAGGTCTGTTGAAGGTAAAGTCGAATCAGAAGATGAGTTAGAAGTTGAAGGTAAAGTCGAATCGGGAGATGAGTTAGAAGTTGAAGGTAAAGTCGAATCGGGAGATGAGTTAGAAGTTGAAGGTAAAGTCGAATCGGGAGATGAGTTAGAAGTTGAAGGTAAAGTTGAATCTGAAGATGAGCTGGAAGTTGAAGTAGACGTCGAAGTTGATTCTGAAGATGAACTTGAAGTAGTCGAGCTAGAACTTGATGGTGGGGTCACCTTATAAACGTAGGTGCGGTCACCGTAGGTGCGGCCACCGTTTGATTCTTCCCGAGTTTCAGCTAGTTTATAGCCTGCAAAGCTTTTAGACTCAGTCAATCCATACTCTTTTGGTGCAAGCTCTGTACCATCTTCTGTGATGAATCTGGTGTAGTCAATACCGACACGGAGTTGCCGATTATTCGAATTACCTCTAGAATAGCCATCAGTAACAGTTCGTCCCCAATCGAACTCGGTACTTTCATTTATTTTTCCTGTATCAATTGCATTGATTACACTACCATAGGCATTCACAACATCGTTATAGATGCGGTCAGAAGTAAATTCTTGGTAGTTCCCGTTGTTAACTTTGTAAAAATAATCCCAAACACTTAATTTGATAATGGCTGTCCCTTGAGAGCCAGCTGAATCTTCGCTGATTTGCCCAGTTTTCAATTCTTCATCAATCGTAACAATGGTTTCATAAGGGACATCCTCTTTAAGAGAAATAGCGAATTCCCAATAGCCACTACCTTGCTGTAAGAAAAGCGGTCTTAAATTAAATTCAAAACGAGAATCATTTTTTTCTATAGGGATATTCCAAGAAAATTCAGAAGAATAATTAGTAAATGTTGGTCCATCTCTATCAAATTTGATATTCTCAAATGTTTCTTCAGAGTTGTCATCTAAATAGATAACGGTTGCCTGTTTTATGAAATAGACATTGGAATTATACGACTCTGAGAACGGGTTTATAAATTCATAGAGTTCGACAGAATCTGGATCTTTAAAGACAGCTTGGCGTCGGCTATAGGGAGGGAGATGTTCAGAGACGGTAAAAGGGTTGTTGTTGAGTAGACTCACTTTTTTCCCTGTTAAAAAGTAAGATGTATAGTTATCAATACCAGGGAATGTGTAATTGTTTGGAGTAGGTACTAGACTGGCCTTACCAAGGCTAGTTCGTTCCCCATGGCTTGGTTGGTTACCTAAGAAAGTGTCGAGCTTTGTCTGCTCGTCTGGAGTTAGCGTAACAGTTTCCGCAAGAACTGTAGTGGCATTAGCAGTTGCGAGCAGAAGCGAAGTTCCAAGTGCAAGAGAGGCAGTTCCCCATTTTGTCTTGCGGATACTATAGTGTGTACGTTTTTTCATTGCAATATCATTCCTTTTCTAGGCAGATTTGTAAAAATCTATCATTAATTGTTTTCTTTTTTTATCGAGCGGTAGTTGATCGATGATATAATAGTAACCAATCAAGCGATTGGCAATGACCTTTTGGACTCGCTTTAGATAAGCATTACCAACCTCATTTTGAGGGATATATTGAATCTGGGCAGTCCAAAATGTCTGAATAAAGAGAGTGGTAATCAGGAGATTGATTTCTTGGTCCATTTCAGGAGTAAGGTGGGAAAAGATAAACTGAAATACTTTGTCTAGAATTAAATGACGCTCATCGACGACAGTCATGATGGAACTTTCATTTGTCTGGTCATAGTAATATAAGACTTGATTGATATAGTAAATCTCCCCTGCTTTAGCAACTAAAATCGGCCAAAGGGACAAATCTTCATAATAGCTATCTTCTAGATAGGCTAGGTCTTCAAATAAGGTCTTATCGTAGAGTGCAGTTGGGCGTAGGGGGAGTAACCAGGTTGCTCCACGGATGGAGACTGCTTGCTCCACCTTTCCTGTATAGGCAATTCGGTTGTTTATCCCATAATAGAAAACGAAATTCGACTTGCAAATGCGATAGCCCTTTTCAACCCCTTTTACGAGCTCTTCTATGTAGTTTGGTGTGACCCAGTCATCCACATCGACAAAACTGATATAGTCACCCTTGGCTTTACGAATACCAATGTTACAGGCAGTTCCAAGGTCAGCCTTTTCAGATAGAACGAGATGGATACGGTTATCCTTATTAGCCCATTCTTGGACCAGTTCCTGCGATTGATCTGTTGAGCCATTCACAATGCAGAGCACTTCAATGTGTTCATATGTCTGCACTTGGATTGATGACAAGCAACGATCAATATATTTTTCACCATTGTAAATAGGAATGATGAGGGAAATAAGTGGCTGTGTTGCACATTTGCCAATACTAGCACTGACTCTGTCGCTCATCTTAAGTTGTTCTACCTTTCCTTTCTATCTCATCTACCAATAGAGCAATTAGCTATTGGAGGGTATTTCAACTATGCTCCTAATTTAGTATAATTTATTGGTTTTTGCAAGCGCACCATAAAAAAATAAGCAAGCTAACCATCCTTAAAGCCTATACGGTATCTGACTGTCAGGAGCAATGGCTCTGTTCCTAATGTAACATACTTTTTTTTTTGCAAGCGTGCCATAAAAAATAAGCAAGTTAATCAGCCTTAAAGCCTATACGGTATCTGACTGTCAGGAGCAATGGCTCTGTTCCTAATGTAACATACTTTTTTTTTTGCAAGCGCGCTATAAAAAATAAGCAAGTTAATCAGCCTTATCAACTATACTGTAATCAATTATCATGTGTAATTGCCATGCTCCTCAGACTTTTTAACTAAGAAAAATCTTTGAAGCAGCATTGAGAGAAATTGTGATATACTCTTTATATGAAAAAATTAAGTGAATTAGGATTAACTGGACGCAAACTAGTCGGTCAAGGCTTGCTTTTGATTGTTTTTGGACTTGGTTTTGTGATAGCTGGCTGGCAATTCCCTGCCTTGGTGCTACGGTTTGTCAATGCTATTTTGTTTTTCCTGGCCCTCTATGAGTTGGGGATGATTCTCATCAAAAAACGGAAGTCCAGCGAGAGCTTACCTGTTTTGATTGGCAAGGCTGTTTTATTTGGCTGTTTGGCTAGTTTTGACTTGGCTTTTCAGATTCCCCTTTATTTGATTGCTGTTTTTATTGGTGTCTGTCAACTGTTCACAGCAGTCATCAATTTTATCACTTTTTACCTATATCGAAAAGATGGGGTACAGCCACGGATTCGCTTTCTGATGGATGGAATATGGTTGACCATCATTGGCTGTGCTTCCTTGTTTGCTTCAGCGACCCAGTTGGTTCTACAAGCCCTGGTGATTGGTGGCTATTTGATATTATACGGAGTGACAAATCTGCGTGATGGCTTCCTGTTTGAAGAAGCAATCGAGCAACAGAGTCTAAAACGTCATGTCCGCCTAACCCTCCCCTTGTTCCTTGCAGCCCTTGTACCACGGATGACCCTGCAAAAAGTCAATGATTACTTGGCGGATAATAAGGGACAAACGGCTCAGTCTATCTACAACCGCCACAAAGAAATTGCGGAGCTTCCAGCATTAGAAGTCTTTGTACACGTTGGAGAAGAAGGGTTCGGAGCAGTTGGACATGTTGATTTGAGTTACAAAGGGCAGGTTTATGGTTATGGTTCATACGATGTCCTGTCTGAGCGTTTGGGTGGTGCGATTGGTGATGGAGTCTTGTTTAAAGCTGAGCGTCAGGCCTATATTGATTTTTGTAACCAAGAAGGTATGACTATGTTGGGCTATCAGTTAAGCCTGACACCTGAACAGGAAGAAGCGGTTGAGGCTCGATTGGCTGAAATTGACAGCCTACTCATCTCTTGGACCCCAAGCCCTGAAAAAGTATCTAAAACAGCCGATGGACAGCCGATTGAAATGTATGCCTATCGAATGAAAGAGGCAATACATGCGGAATTATTCAAATTTAGAAAGTCTAAATTTAAAACCTATTTCGTCCTATCTACTAATTGCGTTCTTCTGGCTGATTCTGTGATTGGACAAGCTGGAACCGATATACTTGGTATGCGTGGATTTATCGCACCCGGAACCTACCAATCTTATCTGGATCAAGAATTTGAAAAGCCACATAGTTTAGTAGTCGCAAAGAACATTTATTATCGAAAAGAAAAATCCTAGTCACTGACTGGGATTTTCTGTTATTCCAGCCCTCCAACCCCCACAAATCTTCCCTATCCATGCTATAATAGAAACATGAAAAAAAATAAATTATTACTCATCGATGGCTCTTCCGTAGCCTTCCGTGCCTTCTTTGCACTTTATAATCAAATTGACCGCTTCAAGAATGCCAACGGTCTGCATACCAACGCCATTTACGGCTTCAACCTCATGCTGGACCACATGATGAAGCGGATTGAGCCGACCCACATCTTGGTGGCTTTTGACGCAGGCAAGACCACCTTCCGTACTGAGATGTACGCTGATTACAAGGCGGGCCGGGCCAAGACGCCTGACGAGTTCCGCGAGCAGTTCCCCTTTATCCGTCAAATGCTGGATGCCATGGGGATTCAGCACTATGAGCTTGCTCAGTACGAGGCAGATGATATTATCGGTACCTTGGACAAAATGGCAGAGCGGACAGACATTCCCTTCGATGTGACCATTGTTAGCGGTGATAAGGATTTGATCCAGCTGACTGATGAGAACACCGTAGTCGAGATTTCCAAGAAAGGCGTAGCCGAATTCGAAGAATTTACCCCAGCCTACCTCATGGAAAAAATGGGTATCACTCCTGCTCAGTTTATCGACCTCAAGGCCCTCATGGGCGATAAGTCCGATAATATCCCTGGCGTGACCAAAATCGGTGAAAAGACAGGCCTGAAACTCCTGATTGAACATGGGTCTCTGGACGGCATTTACGAAAACATCGATAGCATGAAGGCTTCTAAGATGAAAGAAAACCTGATTGCGGATAAGGAGAAGGCCTTCCTATCTCGTACACTGGCTACCATCGACACCAATGCTCCAATCGAAATTGGACTAGATGATATTGTTTACCAAGGTCCAAAACTAGAAGAACTAGGACAATTCTATGATGACATGGGCTTCAAGCAGTTGCGGGCTCAGTTGGGAACTAGCGCTGAGGAAGAGCTTCCTGCAGTCGAATTTCAAACCGTCACCGAAATTACAGAGGAAATGTTGCACTCAGACCAATTTTTCTATTTTGAAATCTTGGGTGAAAATTATCACCGAGAGGATTTGGTTGGTTTAGCTTGGGGAGATAAGGAGAAAATCTATGTCGGAGGACCAGAACTCCTCGACAGCCCAATCTTGCGTGAATTTCTTGAAAACCAGCCTGTTAAAACCTATGATTTTAAACGTGGTAAAGTTCTTCTAGCCCGTCAAGGATTGGACTTGCCACTGGCAAGCTTTGACAGCCGTCTGGCCAAGTACCTCTTGTCAACAGTCGAGGACAATACCCTGACTACTATTGCCAATCTCTATGGTCAGACCCGCTTGGCACCTGATGAGGTGGTCTACGGTAAAGGGGCCAAGTTGGCCCTGCCTGCTCGAGAAGATTTCTTCCCTCATCTTGCCAACAAGCTACAAGTTCTTGTTGAGACAGAGGCAGTCATGCTAGAAAAACTGGAAGAAAATCAGCAAATTTCCCTGCTTTTTGATATGGAATTACCACTGGCAAATGTCCTAGCCAAAATGGAAATTACAGGTATCAAGGTAGAAAAAGACACGCTTGTGACCATGCAGGCAGAAAATGAAGTCCTGATTGACCAACTGACCAAGGAAATCTATGAGTTGGCAGGTCAGGAATTCAATATCAACTCTCCAAAACAGTTGGGGACCGTTCTCTTTGAAGAGATGGGACTACCGTTGGAATATACCAAGAAAACCAAGACAGGCTATTCAACAGCAGTAGATGTCTTAGAACGATTAGCGCCAATTGCACCAGTTGTTTCAAAAATCTTGGAATACCGTCAGATTACCAAGCTTCAATCAACTTATGTAGTCGGCTTGCAGGATGCCATTTTAGAAGATGGTAAGATCCATACCCGCTATGTACAGGATTTGACACAAACAGGTCGCCTATCTTCGACGGACCCCAACTTGCAAAATATTCCTGTTCGTCTAGAACAAGGGCGCTTGATTCGCAAGGCCTTTGTGCCGTCGCTTGAGGACAGTGTCCTCTTGGCATCGGATTATTCCCAGATTGAATTGCGGGTCTTGGCCCACATTTCCCAGGACCAGCACTTAATCGAGGCCTTCCAGCATGGCGATGATATCCATACCTCTACAGCCATGCGGGTTTTCGGCATTGAAAAAGCAGAAGATGTGACAGCAAATGACCGCCGTAATGCAAAGGCCGTTAACTTCGGTGTGGTTTATGGTATCTCAGACTTTGGATTGTCCAACAACCTGGGCATTAGCCGTAAGGCTGCTAAGGAATATATAGACACCTACTTTGAGCGTTTCCCTGGTATCAAAAATTACATGGAAACCATTGTTCGTGAGGCACGTGATAAAGGCTTTGTAGAGACTATCTACAAACGCCGTCGTGAATTGCCAGAAATCAATTCGCGGAATTTCAATGTGCGTAATTTTGCAGAGCGGACAGCCATCAACTCACCGATTCAAGGGTCGGCCGCAGACATTCTCAAGGTAGCCATGATCAACTTGGACAAGGCGATTGAAGAAGCAGGCCTGTCAACGCGCATGCTCCTTCAAGTACACGATGAGATTGTGCTTGAAGTACCAAGAGTAGAATTGGAAACAGTAAAAGCCCTTGTTAAAGAAACAATGGAATCAGCTATTGCCTTGTCTGTTCCACTGATTGCCGATGAAAATGACGGACAGACCTGGTACGAAGCGAAATAAGAAGAGGCTATTTTATGGTTCTATTAAGGCAGAAAATATGTTGAGAGGTAAGGAGCGTAAGGCAGCAAGTTGGCTGTTTTACCTTACGACCACTTCTAATCTTCTATTCTGCTTTTTAGCCACTCTCATTTTGAGTAAAATCAACATTTTCTTGGCATTTGTCTCGCCGTATCTTTACTACTTTATCAGCTTAGTCTTATACAGAATCTGGTATCGCTTTGGCTATCATCCCTACCAGAGATGCGGTATCACGGTACTGGGAAAGGTGGAATATACTTGCCTGTGTTTATAAAAAATACAGAGAAGTATGTACACATTCGCCAACAGCAGTCCTTGAGATACCAAGTCATTTATAATGTTTATAAGGTTGCTTATCGGACCCTATACTTTTCTGTTTTAACGGTGTGCTGTTCAGTCTTAGTTTACAGTGAGGAGGGCGCTTCTGTAGAGAAGGTTTTAGAACAAGTCTCAGAGGGAAATGAGAGAATCGAAAAATTTCTGTTCATGGTCTTTTTCCTACTTGTTTTCTTGCTTTCCTGGCTGGTCTATGAAGTGGGAGAAAAAATTTGGCAGAGGTATTTTTACAAGCGCTATCCAGTCAAAGTCTTACTGATTGAACGGGATGAACCGATATTTGTTACAGATGAGAAGCAGACAGAATCAAGTGTTTTTATTTGATGAATTGATAGATAAAAGGAGTAATTGATGACCTATTCATTTCAAAATCCTTCCCAGGAAGTTATTTTTGACTATCTTAAAGAAGCAAAAAATATTGCGGTTGTTGGCTTATCCAATCGCGAGGAGACTGCGGCTTATCGTGTGTCCAAATTGATGCAGGAGGCTGGCTATCGTATTATTCCAGTAAACCCTAAGCTTGCTGGACAGACAATTTTGGGAGAACGAGTCTATGCACACTTACAGGACATTGAGGAGCTTATAGACATTGTTGATGTCTTTCGCAGGAGTGAATTTCTTCCAGAAGTGGCACGAGATTTCATTGAAAGCGATGCAAAAGTATTCTGGGCACAGTTAGGCTTAGAGAGTCAGGAGGCCGAGGAAATCCTTCGTCAAGCTGGTCGCGAAGATATCGTAATGAATAAATGTATTAAAATCGAATATTTGGCGATGAAGGAGGGCAACCATGGCAGATAAGCGACTGGAATGGGATCAATACTTTGCAGCTCAGGCGCTCTTGATTGCAAATCGGGCAACCTGTAAACGTGCCAAAGTCGGGGCAGTTCTCGTTAAGGACAATAAGGTGGTAGCGACAGGCTACAATGGTTCTGTTTCTGGGACCGAACATTGTTTGGACCAGGATTGTTTGATGGTTGATGGTCACTGTGTCCGCACATTGCATGCAGAGGTCAACGCTATTTTACAAGGAGCAGAGCGAGGTATTCCTAGGGGGTTCACAGCCTATGTCACTCATTTTCCTTGTTTGAATTGTTCGAAGCAATTGCTACAAGTTGGTTGTAAACGGGTGGTGTACATCAACGAATACCGGATGGATGACTATGCGCACTATCTCTACGAGAAAAAGGATTGTGAATTAATTCATCTTCCTTTGGAGGAAGTCAAGCAGGCCGTTGCTGGAACGAAATTTATCTAGAAAAATAAAAGCAGCAACTATTTGAACTGCTCCCTGTCATGTGGACAATGAAATAATAAAAGATTAGGCAACGGCCTTGTTCCTCATTTCAAGAGGGGCAAAGCCGTTGTTGCGTTATGGCTTCGAGCCGGTTTTTCTCGTAGAGAAAAACAAGAAAACCAGCAGCTATGCTGGTGGCTGACAAGGCTTCGAGCGTCCATTTCTTTTTCCTGTTATAATCTCTTGTTCAGGTTAGATAAGGAGGAGTAGACTAGTCCAGTGGACTAGTTTAGCATGGCTAAACCAGTTACAGTTTATCACATACCAAATGGATGTACTCTATCACATCGTTTTCACACCTAAGTACCGGAGAAAATCCATTTACTACAAAATAAGGCAGGACTTCATTGCTATTTTCCGTCATCTATGTCAATGCAAAGGCGTGGAAATCATTGAGGGATACATGATGCCAGGCCATGTTCCTATGCTTGTCTTGATACCTCCGAAACTTTCGATTTCCGATTTTATGGGATAGTTGAAAAGCAAAAGTGCTCTAATGATATTTGATAAACATGCCCATTTAAAATATAAGTATGGAAATCGATCTTTTGGGCCAGAGGCTACTATGTTAGTACCGTTGGACTGAATGAACAGACGGTTGCGAAATGTATTCACGAGTAAACAACTAATCTGGGAGATTAGTTGTTCAATGACGTTGCACTTGATTCTTGAGTGTCAAAGAGTATGAAGATCCATTTTCAGATGGCAGTTTTAGAACAAGATAAAAGAGGCTGGGCAAAAACTAAAAAATTCCCCCTCCTATTAAAATTTTAATAGTCAAAAACAGCTTAGAATCAACGTTTCTGACAACGCAATTCTAAGCTGTTTTCTATTTTTAAGACTTTTTGCCCAGCCTCATTAGTCAAGTAATTATAGCTCTAACCTGAACGAAGTTCAGCGAATGTCTTTAGACGTCGCTGGAGAGAAACGGCTTATAGCCGGTGCATAAACCACCCGTTTTCACGGGTGGTTATGACTTTTTCATTGTCCACTATAAGGGGAGTATATCAATTTTAGGTTGTTGCTTTTCTCTTACGAATTGGTGGATTAGGATAGAAAATGTGAGTTATTAGTAGCGTGGTCGGGCAAATCCACGAATATTTCCGTGTCCAATCGGATAAGCTCGACGGGCAACGGAACGGTTGCTATTGCCTTCTATAGTATAGATGTACCCATTTTCGACGCGTTCTACAATTCCAATGTGGTCTGCAAAGCCATCGTTTTCCTGGTTGTCTTGGTCCCAATTAAATGTGATAATATCTCCCGCCTTAGGGGTTATTCTTCCGTCTTCTAGCCAAATTCCGAGGGATTTGAAAATTTGAATATGACGCTCCACACCGCATTCACGACCGATTAGGTGGCTCATTCCTGCACGTTGGTAAAGAACTGTGACAAAGATATCACACCAATCATCCGTTGCCTTCACTTGGTAACCAACAGGTAAAGGAGAAATGCGATTATAATCCGTTACCAGTTGTAAATGTTCAGGGCTACCTTGAGAGGTACCGACTAGGCTGAATGCACGACCCAAGACCTCAGCAACCGGATTCGTGACAGGACTGTTGAGGTAGTATTTCCCTAGATTTACTCCCTTAGTAGTACCGTCAGTGTAATCAATATAAACATGAAGGAAATAAGTAGCTGTCCGATAGTAATGGTAGCGAACATCTATTTTTATATTTGTCAGTGTACCTGTTGGAGCGACTTGGTACCAGTAGAGATTGGTACGATCATTATCTGACCAAGCTACAGCACGAATTTGACGTATTTTTTTCGCGTTATCACCTTCTTTAATCGAAAGATCTAGTTGCCCTAATTGCTTCTGATTTGAAACGACATTGACAACTGTATCGTCTAGTGGAGAAAGTGCTTGGATATCTATTGTGTGACTTGCAATAGGATAGGAGTCATTGTCTAGCTTTCCAAGTGCTTGAAGGTGGTAGATTCCAGTTTCAAAAGAATGTTTTTTTAAAGGAAGATTAAACTGATAGGTCCCATCGGCTTGTTTAGTAGCATTGTAAACAACTTTATCATCTTGTCCGTTCTTGTCAGTCCAAACCGCAACTTGAATGGCTGAAAAATGAGGGTCTACTTCCTTAATTGTAATTGTTTGTGTGTTCTTCCCTGCATCTTGATTTGTGATTTGGGCAGGTTGTAGGGACAAAGTGTAGTTGCTAGTAGAGATACCGTAGCTTTGTTGATTGTTAAGTTTGTAATAGAGATGAATTTGGTAAAGTCCAGCTTCTTGTTTGTGATTTTTAGCCTTTACTGTTACCTTATACCGACCGTCAGATAGTTTGGTAGCATTATACCAGTGGATATCGTCTTGTCCACCTTGTTCAGTCCAAACCGCAATAGAAGCTGATTGAATTGGTAGCAGACTTTGAATATCTGATACGATGACATCAAAAGTCCCAGCTTTTTGGTTGACATTGCTGATATTTAGACGTCCTTGAGGAGTTGGTAACTGAAGACTAAATGTACCTTTGGTAACAGCAATTAATTGCTCATTGTTTTCCTGGTAATAGAGATGGGCATGATAGGTCCCGGTTGAGAATCGGTGTTTGTTCGCTGAGACAGTAACAGAGTAGGTTCCGTCTGACTGGGGCGTAGCCTTATACCACGTTAGATCATCTTGTCCTTTTTCATCAGACCAAACTGCTAACATAACGGATTGGATGCTTTTCGGACTATGGACATTAGACAGGTTAATTTGAACAGTGTCTATAGCCTGTTTTGTAAATGTCATATTTCCTGTTCGATCAGTTGTTGTTTGAATAGAGGAAATAGGATTTCCTAGGCCATAAAAAGCAATTCCTTCTTGTGTCCATCCATATTTTGATAGGACTTGGTATTCATTTGCATCTCTTGTATAGAGGTGTCGTTTTAAGTTATTGTGGTACAGTCGGTAAATGGGAATATGTCCGAATGAACGGAAAGCTACCCCTTCCTGTGACCAGCCTCTCTGGGCGAGAACGGTATACTCGTTTTTATCTTGTGTATAAAGGTGGACTTTCAATTGAGGATGATACAGTCGATAGACCAGTTTTCCTTGATTTCCAGAGAATTGCCAAGCTTGCCCCTCTTGTCGCCACCCTCTTTGGGCGAGTATCTGATATTCATTAGTATCTTTGGTATAAAGATGTACCTGGAGATTTGGATGATAGAGTCGATAAATTGTGTGGACGTTAGCATCAGAATTTGAACTAGCAGCTTCAATCGTTTGATTTTTTTTGGAAATGGCAGAGGCGGGCTGAGTTGTATCTGTGGACGGCTGGGTAATGTCACTTGAACTATTAGAAATTCCAAGGTTGTTAGAACTAGAAGAACTAGTCGAACTTGAACTAGTGACTTGTTGTTCCAGTTTGATTGGCTGGGCTATGAAAGTGAGTTGCTGGCCCGTTTCTGTTTCAATTATGGTCTCAATTTCAACTGTAGTATCTGTTGTAGAAGCTTCTAACTGAAAGTGATGCCCCTTTTCATCAACTTGTAGGGCCTTATAGTCATTTTTAGAGGTTTTATCGTGAAGAATAAGAGACTTGATTGTTAGTTGTTCGTCAGGTTTTACAACTACATCCAATCTATTAGCAGTCAGTTTATACTCTAAGGCAAGTGTTTCGGACGGTTTTTCTACAGAATAGAGTATTTGCTCTTTTTCGGGCACAGTTATCTCTGCTCCTGCTGGCCTACTGCTAGTTACTAGCAATAAGAGACAGGTCAAGAGAAGGTAGAAAATCTTTCTTTTCATCATAAATCTCCTTTGTAAACGCAATGTTGCGCAATATAATGTAAATGGTTGGAAGTACTTGTTCGCTTCAAACTACCCAATAAATTGTCAGGCTGTAAATAACAAAAAGATTTAGGCGAACCTTTTTATATTATACAACCAAATGTTGGTGTTTACAATAGAAGATATCAGTATTGTATAAATTCGTCAATTTGCCAGTTAATTGCCAGTTAATAAAGGGGGCGTTGTAGACCGATTATAGAGTAACTAGGGTCTCTAAAAAAATAATAGTTAAATTGCATACGAATAGTGAAATATGTGCTATAATGAGGGAGTTATTAAGTCCCGAAAAGGCGACTGAAGGAAGTGGTTGCAAATAGAGTTTTTCTTTGCTCAAGACTGGCATCTTTCGCAAATCCCCTCCTTTCAGTCGGTGCTTTGTAACCTTGATAACAATTTATTTTAAGGGGGACATGTTTATGTCAGAACGTAAGTTGTTTACGTCTGAGTCAGTATCGGAAGGACATCCGGATAAGATTGCTGACCAGATTTCAGATGCCATTTTGGATGCCATTTTAGCAGAGGATCCAGATGCGCACGTAGCTGCGGAGACAGCTGTGTATACAGGAAGTGTTCATGTATTTGGTGAGATTTCGACTACTGCCTATGTCGATATTAACCGCGTAGTACGTGATACAATAGCAGAAATTGGTTATACTAAGGGTGAGTATGGCTTTGCTGCTGAGTCAGTTGGTGTTCATCCATCATTGGTCGAACAATCACCAGATATTGCTCAAGGTGTCAACGAGGCTTTAGAAACTCGCCAAGATGCTAGCCATGATCCGTTGGATTTGATTGGTGCTGGTGATCAGGGGCTCATGTTTGGTTTTGCAGTAGATGAAACGCCTGAATTGATGCCATTGCCAATTTCACTCAGTCATAAATTAGTGCGTCGTTTGGCTGAATTGCGGAAGTCTGGTGAGATTGCCTATCTTCGTCCGGATGCTAAATCACAAGTAACCGTTGAGTATGATGAAAATAATCAGCCAGTCCGTGTTGATACAGTGGTTATCTCTACGCAACACGATCCAGAAGTCAGTCAAGAGCAGATTCGTCAGGATGTGATTGAGCACGTGATTAAGGAAATTATTCCTGCTCATTATCTGGATGACCAAACCAACTACTTTATCAACCCAACTGGTCGCTTTGTTATTGGTGGACCTCAAGGGGACTCTGGTTTGACAGGGCGTAAGATTATCGTTGATACCTATGGTGGTTATTCTCGTCACGGTGGCGGTGCTTTCTCTGGTAAGGATGCGACAAAAGTGGACCGCTCAGCATCTTATGCGGCACGCTACATCGCTAAAAATATTGTAGCAGCTGGTTTGGCTAAAAAAGCAGAAGTTCAACTGGCCTATGCAATCGGTGTAGCCCACCCAGTTTCTGTTCGTATTGATACATTCGGTACTAGCACTGTGGCAGAAAGTAAATTGGAAGCAGCTGTTCGTCAAATTTTTGATTTACGTCCAGCTGGTATTATTCAAATGTTGGATCTTAAACGTCCGATTTACAAACAAACAGCAGCCTATGGTCATATGGGCCGGACTGATATTGATTTGCCATGGGAACGACTAGATAAAGTTGAAGCTCTGAAATCAGCTGTAGGCTAGAGGCAGAGTAGAAAGTGAGAAAAACCGACAGCGCCGAGGGGACTGTCGGTTTTATTATGTGACTTTTAGTCCGTCACGTTCCGTAAGGTGCGTGACGAAGGTTATACAAAAAAACTCCAAACGCGATACAATAAAGGTGTTCAAGCCAATTGTAAAGCGAAAGGAGAAAAATATGGCGCAAAAGGCACATAGTTTATCACATACAAAGTGGCTGTGTTCTACCACATTGTCTTCACACCTAAGTATAGACGAAAAATCATCTATAATCAATATCGAAGTAGTTTGGGAGAAATATTCCGACGTTTGTGTACTTATAAAGGCGTAGAAATTATCGAAGGACATCTGATGCCAGACCATGTTCACATGTTAGTCAGTATTCCTCCAAGACTAAGTGTATCAAGTTTTATGGGCTATTTAAAAGGAAAGAGTGCTCTTATGATGTTTGATAAACACGCCAATCTCTCTATAAATTTGGCAATCGTCATTTCTGGGCAGAGAGCTTCAACAATTTGGGGAATTGTTGAAGAGTGTAAGTTGGACTTGATGAAGCCACAATTAAGATATACAAGAATAAAGAAATTATCCAGTGGATGATTTCTTCACGAGCTAAGATATTGAAAGCGAGTTAAACATGATATAGCACTTGATAAGTTAAGTGTAAAAGAGTATGAAGAGCCATTTTCAGATGGCAGTTTTAGAACAAGATAAAAGGGAGTGGAAAAAACAAAGACCAATTATGAATAAAGAGAAAAAGGCCATACAATCTCCTTCATTTATATAATTGTATGTGCCTCGTATAGCATATTTGTATTTATTTGTTATAGTGGGAGGTGAATGAGTAAACTATAAGGGTGGTGGAGCAAGAATGAGAGAGGTGGATTATGGTTTTTCATTCATATTTGAAAAAATGAAAATAATTGGCTATAATATGAGAGTCGCCGGTAAGATTATGCTTACATGACCGACAAAGGAGAATTAGAATGAAGAATTTTTTTACAGATCAGCGAATTGCACAGGCCCCAACCTTGCCACTTGGTGCTCAAATTTTGATTTTTATCGGGTTTGCATTGTTTGTGCTATTGACTTTTCGAAATGGCCAGAAGAAGATTTTCCGGCAATTTTTTCTATATGCCCAAGCTATTCAGCTGTTGATTTTTAACAGCTGGCATTTACTTGTAGCATTTAGTTGGGAATATAGTTTGCCACTTTTTCACTGTCGTCTGGCGATGTGGGCTCTTTTGCTTCTGCCAGATCAAAGCAAATATAAACAGTATTTTGCACTCATGGGCCTATCTGGAGCTATCCTTACCTTTGTCTATCCAGTCATGGATTATTATGCTTTTCCGCATATTACGGCCTATAATTTTGTCTTGAGCCATATTTTGCTCTTTGCTAATTCCTTTATCTATCTTTACAAATTCTATGATGAAAAAAGACTGAATATCCAACAAATTACTGTATACACCTTTGCTCTTAATGCTTTGCTTTTGTTAGTCAATCAAGTAACCGGAGGTAATTATGGGATTCTGCGTTCAACCCCCTTTATTGCCGACCAGCCTCTTCTGATTCGCTACTTGGCAGTATCTATCTGCTTGACAGCTAGTATGGTCATCGTTGATTTTGGAATTCGCTATTTGTTGTTTAATTCCTCTGTCAGAGCAGAAAGTTCAATTTAACCTTTAGACTTCTTTATCTATTTATTGAAGAGGCAGTTATCAGATGCAATCCTAAACCGAATACAGTTGTAGTTGTCGTAAGTCTGAAGTCATCTTGGTTATTGTCAATCATCGGACAGGTAGTAATGTCGGTTTCCGACAAAAGTATTCGATTATGTATGTGAATCGAAGATGTCATCAGCTTTTCTAATGATTTAGAAACATATTTTTATGAGGAAGGTTAGAGACAAGTTTTCTAACAATGAAAAAATAAAAAGGGAACAGTTAATCTATTCCTTTTGTGATATTTTTAATTGTCTTTGTAAATGTCGTTCTTCAGATAATAATGAATGTTGATGTTCTCCAACACTTTTTGAGAATCAGGATCAGTCAGTTGCTCTATGGAATGAATAGGAGAAACACTTTCATAATTAGCTTCCAATTGCATATTATCTGAGTAGGAACTGCCTTCAATAAAATTTGGCGCATAATCATCTTCACTGTAAGATAAATTAAAATAATAAGTGACTTCGTCTTGATGATTGACTAGAATCGATGCAACAAAGCGACCGCTGTAACCACCTTGGCGGAAATCAGCCTGTTCATGGATGGATAGAAATCTGATAAAATGGACGTTTTTGAATTGACTATAAATATCAATGGCAATCAACTGCTCGACCTTCTTTAGTAATTTCAAAATATCCTTGTTGCGATAGGTTGTTGTTTTTTGACCTAATTTAACGGTTTCAGTATGGAAATATGTGGTAGGATTATGACGATAGCCCCAGTGTAGGGATAGAAATAGCAGAGGAAAGATGAGAAAAAAACAGGACGCAGTTTTAAATCGCTTTTTTACCCAATCCCTATCTTTGATCAGAGCCCAGGTAAAGGTGAAGAGATAAATCACTATGGAATAGGTTGCGTAATAATCATAGTCATTCCCAAAAAACATCATCCCAAATAAGTACAGTGCGGTTATAGGAGCTAGTACTATACAAAGTCCGATAAGGACTATTCTAAAAATGAATCGGCTCTTCTTTCCTTTTACAATGTTCATCAGTAGTAAATAGACTGTCCACCAAAATCCAAGTGCAATATATAAAAAGATTAAAATTGGAATTGGAACTGTTAATAAGGCGAGAAAGACTAGGATGGTAATTCTAACAAGGCGTTTTTGCATCTTTAGAGTTGGTAATAG
The DNA here is from genome assembly GCF_024509525.1 of Streptococcus suis. GTDB lineage: Bacteria > Bacillota > Bacilli > Lactobacillales > Streptococcaceae > Streptococcus > Streptococcus suis_AC. The sequence continues at coordinate 59,945 of NZ_JAMWEM010000001.1, read as the reverse complement.
TAACCAGTAAAAGTTACATGTGACTAGTAGAATAAAAACATTAAATAATATGGTCATCTCCCTTTCTCTATTTTAGAAAAATATTCATGTAACGTAAAATTCTTATTGTTTACGATAATTGAAATAGTAGGTATTTTCCGATATAATAGATAAAGTCGTACAGTCAAAGAATGAGGATTAAACCAATGTAAGCTGAAGTAAATCAGAGACTAGCTCTGCTATGAACCCAAATACAGAAAAAGAAAAGGAAATAGTATGTCACTACAAGAAGAAATCAAGAAACGCCGCACCTTTGCGATTATCTCTCACCCGGACGCGGGTAAGACCACCATTACTGAGCAGTTGCTCTACTTTGGTGGCGAAATTCGTGAGGCAGGTACGGTCAAAGGGAAAAAGACTGGTAACTTTGCCAAGTCTGACTGGATGGATATCGAGAAACAACGTGGTATCTCTGTTACCTCGTCTGTTATGCAGTTTGACTATGCAGGCAAGCGGGTCAATATCCTAGATACACCAGGGCACGAGGACTTCTCAGAAGATACTTATCGTACCTTGATGGCAGTAGACGCTGCTGTCATGGTAGTGGACTCTGCCAAGGGTATCGAGGCTCAGACCAAAAAGCTCTTTGAGGTTGTGAAACACCGTAACATTCCCGTTTTTACTTTTATCAACAAGTTGGACCGTGACGGCCGTGAGCCACTTGACTTGTTGCAGGAGTTGGAGGAAGTCTTGGGCATTGCCAGCTACCCGATGAACTGGCCGATTGGTATGGGGAAATCCTTCGAGGGACTTTATGACCTCCACAACAAACGCTTAGAACTCTACCGAGGTGATGAGCGATTTGCGAGTCTGGAGGAAGGCGACAAACTCTTTGGCTCAAATCCTTTTTACGCACAGGTCTTGGAGGATATCGAACTTCTGGCGGAAGCTGGAAATGAATTCTCAGAACAGGCTATCTTGGACGGGGATTTGACACCTGTTTTCTTCGGCTCAGCCCTGACCAACTTTGGTGTGCAGACCTTTCTTGACACCTTCTTGGAATTTGCTCCAGAGCCACATGGTCACAAGACGACAACTGGTGATGTCATTGATCCGCTCAACAAAGATTTTTCAGGCTTTGTCTTCAAAATCCAAGCCAACATGGACCCTCGTCACCGCGACCGCATTGCCTTTGTCCGTGTGGTTTCGGGCGAATTTGAACGCGGTATGGCGGTCAACCTGCCTCGTACAGGTAAGGGAGCCAAGTTGTCCAACGTGACGCAGTTCATGGCCGAGTCACGTGAGAATGTGGAAAATGCAGTAGCGGGTGACATTATCGGGGTGTACGATACAGGAACCTACCAGGTAGGAGATACCTTGACCGTAGGCAAGAACAAGTTTGAGTTCGAACCGCTACCGACCTTCACCCCGGAAATTTTCATGAAGGTTTCTGCTAAAAACGTCATGAAACAAAAATCCTTCCACAAGGGAATCGAACAACTGGTGCAAGAAGGGGCTATCCAGCTCTACAAGAACTACCAGACTGGCGAGTATATGCTGGGGGCTGTTGGTCAGCTCCAGTTTGAAGTTTTCAAACACCGCATGGAAGGTGAGTACAACGCAGAAGTGGTCATGACACCGATGGGTAAAAAGACAGTCCGTTGGATCAAGCCAGAAGATCTGGATGAGCGTATGTCATCAAGCCGCAACATCCTAGCCAAAGACCGCTTTGACCAACCAGTTTTCCTCTTTGAAAACGACTTCGCCCTCCGCTGGTTTGCGGACAAATATCCGGATGTGGAGTTGGAAGAGAAGATGTAGCAAACATCTGGGAGATGTTTGCTATCGGGAGATGGGAACTGACGGTAGTCAGATTACAGCTGTTCAGCTTTGAAAATCAAGTTAAAACTTCGTTAAGTCGCTTCGATGAACCTTAAGTTCAATCTTCAGCTCCTTGCCTAGTTTTATTCTTGATTTTCTTTGCGTATTAAAGTCAGTATTCAGCTTCGAAAATCAAGCTAAAACTTTCTTAAGTCGCTTTGATGAACCTCAAGTTCAATCTTCATCTAACCCAATTAACTCTATAATAAGTCAGGCAAGTCCTGGCTTTTTTTAATTTTGTTATCATTGCAAAAAAAGTATTATTATAATATGCTATAGTTATATAAATGGAAATGGATTGGAGGTCTTATCCCATGTTTTACTACCTTAGAAAGTGTAAGTCGGAGGTGCTGGCTTATGTCTTGGTAGCTCTTGTCTATGCTCTGATTTTGGCAGCAACAGGTTTTGTTTATGCTAGGGTTTCAGAGGCGGCTCTGTCCGGTGACCCAAAGGCATTTGTGACCAGTTCACTCATAGCGGTGGGCTTTTTCATCTGCGATACCTACTTTGACTACCTGCCTCGTTATCTCAAGGCCAAGTTAGTCAATCGTATCATGGAAAGGACTCGCAATCAGCTGGTGGCTGTCTACGCAGCTGGCGATGATTCAGGAAGTGATGACAAAAAGAGTGCTGACAAGATTCACATTTTGGTCAACCACTTGGATGTCTTGGAAAATGGTTATCTAACACCGCTCTTGTCCATGTTGACCAGTCTTCTTGTCTTTACCTTTTCACTAATTGGTGCCCTTTATTTGCAAGGGACCATGACGCTGATTATGCTGGCTTTGTGCTTCATTCCTTTCCTAGCACCCCTGATCAATAATCGCATCCTTGCTCATGCCACTCAGGATACTCAGTCGGAGAAGAATGCCTATCTCAAGCTCTTTAGTGAGTTTGTCCATTCTCTGACCTTTATCCGAATCAGCACCATTACACCGATTTTTGAAGAGAAACTCCAAGCATCCAGTCAGGAATATGCTAGGCGAGCCAGCCATTTTTCTAAAAAACAATCTCAGACCTACGCCGTGTCCTACGGTTTGAGTAGTGTGGTTTATTCGGGTTCCTGGATTATTGGTGGTATCTTTGTCTTTCAAGGCCTGCTGAAGATTTCAGACCTGATTGCCATGACCACCCTCATGGGAACGGTGGCTGGCCCTATCCAAACCATGTCTGGACTGGTAACGGATTACCTGGCTAGTCGGACTGTTGTGGCAGATTTGACGGCGATTTTGCAGGGGCAATTCCAGGAAAATGAAGCCGTGGAAGAACTGACTGAAACCATTGACAGCATCAGCTTGGAAACGATTACCTATGAGCAGAATAATCACCGCCTCTTTGATAGGTTTTCCTATCGTTTTCTTGCTAATAGAAAATATGCGATTCTAGGCAAAAGTGGCAGTGGCAAGACGACCTTGCTCCGTCTGCTGCTGGGGGTTCAGAAAGCAGATGAGGGAAGGGTCTTGGTCAACCAGACCAATCTTGCGGACCTAGAACAGACCTCGTTTTTTGGAAAAATCTACTATCTTCCTCAAAAAACGGCTATTTTCTCAGCTAGTATTGGGGAAAATCTGAGCCTGTTTGGTCCCTTGGATCAGGACAAGGCTCTGACTTGCTTGAGCAGGGTTGGTCTGCTAGACTGGTTTGAACGACAGGAAAATGGTTTCGCCACCCTGCTATCCTCTGCCCAGCAATTATCGGGAGGGGAGGAGCGGCGGTTTGATATAGCTAGAGCCCTCTATCGTGATGCGGAAGTCTTGTTATTTGATGAGCCAACGACGGGCTTAGATACTAGAAATGAAAGTTTAATTGCGGAAACCTTGTCCAAGATTGAGGATAAGTTGGTCATCGTCGTCACCCATTCGCAGAATGAAGAATTTCTAGGCTTGTTTGACGAGAGGCTTGTATTATAGGCTGGTTTTTACTTTGTTTCCTGTAAGTTTTTCGGTACAATAATAGAAAATTAGAAAAAGGAGTTATCGCATGGGGTTATTTTCAGGTTTAATGGGCAATGCTTCCCAAAAGGACAATAACAAGGTGGAACAAGATCTGGCGGATATTTTGCTAGACACCGAACGAGTAGAAATGGCTTTCAGCCTGGTACGCGACCTAATTGTCTTTACCGAGTATCGCTTGATTTTAGTGGATAAACAAGGGATTTCTGGTAAGAAGGTAGCCTATAAGTCTATTCCCTATCGGTCGATTTCACGCTTTACGGTCGAAACCTCCGGTCATTTTGATATGGACGCTGAACTGAAGATTTGGATTTCTTCTGCGGCAGAACCAGCAGAAACTCTCCAATTCAAGAGTGATAAGAGTGTTATTCAGATCCAACAAGCACTTGCAGCAGCGGTATTGTTGAAATAATTTTCTGAAGAAGGGGAGCGAAAGCTCCTTTTTTATGAAAACGTATTTTTAAAATTTTCAAGGCAAAAGCTAACCTTTACGCTTAGAATGTGTTATACTAGATAGGTTGCAAGTCTGATACTGGTTAGTTCGCTGCCAGTGGAAATAATTGTTACAAAAAAAGTGAGATAAGGTAGCTTCGCACTGCCTTTTAGAAAAGAGAATACATTGAAATTTACAGATTTACAATTATCAGAAGACATTTTGCTTGCCGTTGAGAAGGCTGGTTTTGAAACGCCATCACCAATCCAGGAGCAGACCATTCCGCTTGCTCTGGAAGGAAAAGATGTGATTGGTCAAGCGCAGACGGGGACAGGGAAAACTGCAGCCTTTGGTTTGCCAACTCTCAACAAGATTGATACAAACAATCAAGCAATTCAGGCCTTGATTATTGCTCCAACGCGTGAGTTGGCGGTGCAGAGTCAGGAAGAGCTTTTCAAATTTGGTCGTGAAAAGGGTGTAAAAGTTCGCTCGGTTTACGGTGGCTCTAGCATAGAAAAACAAATCAAGGCCCTTCGTTCAGGTGCTCATATCGTAGTTGGTACACCTGGTCGTCTCTTGGACTTGATCAAGCGTAAAGCTCTCAAGCTTGACGGCGTTGAAACGCTTATTCTTGATGAGGCAGATGAAATGCTCAACATGGGCTTCTTGGATGATATCGAAGCTATCATCGAACGTGTGCCAGAAAGTCGTCAGACTCTTCTATTTTCTGCGACCATGCCTGAGCCAATCAAGCGTATTGGTGTCAAATTCATGAAAGAGCCTGAGCACGTTAAGATTGCTGCCAAGGAATTGACCAACGTCAACGTGGACCAATACTATATCCGTGTCAAAGAACATGAAAAATTTGACACCATGACACGCCTTATGGACGTTGACCAGCCAGAATTGTCAATCGTCTTCGGTCGTACCAAACGTCGTGTCGATGAATTGACTCGTGGTTTGAAACTGCGTGGCTTCCGTGCAGAGGGTATACACGGAGATTTGGACCAGAATAAGCGTCTTCGTGTTATTCGTGACTTTAAAAATGACCAGATTGATGTCCTTGTTGCGACGGACGTTGCGGCGCGTGGATTGGATATTTCGGGTGTAACGCATGTCTACAACTACGACATTCCACAGGACCCAGAAAGCTATGTTCACCGTATCGGTCGTACCGGTCGTGCGGGTCAATCAGGTCAGTCTATTACTTTTGTGTCGCCAAACGAGATGGGCTACTTGGCCATCATCGAAGATTTGACCAAGAAACGTATGAAAGGCCTCAAGCCAGCAACTGCTCAGGAAGCATTTGAAGCCAAGAAAAAAGTTGCTCTGAAAAAGATTGAGCGTGACTTCGCAGACGAGACCGTTCGTGGAAGCTTTGATAAGTTTAAGAAAGATGCAATCAAGCTGGCGACTGAATTTACGCCTGAAGAGCTTGCTCTCTACGTACTTAGTCTGACCGTACAGGATCCAGATAGTTTGCCAGAAGTGGAAATCGCACGTGAAAAACCGTTGCCATTCAAGTTTGCTCCTGGTCAAGCCAAGGGCAAGGGTGGTCGTGGTGGTCGCGACCGTGATCGTGGTGGCCGTCGTGACGGTGACCGCAACCGAGACCGCGGAGGACGCCGTGGTGATCGTAACGACCGCAACCGTCGCGATGACAAGTTCAAACGTGACAACCGCCGTCAAGATAACAAAAAACCACACCAACGCACATCAAGTGAAAAGAAAACAGGCTTTGTTATCCGCAATAAGGGTGAGAGATAAAGATAATACTGCTTCATAATTGGAGCAGTTTTTGTTATACTAATTGTAGTAAAACAGGAGGTACGACCATGGGTATTTTAACAATGGACAAAGCCTTTGTATTCTAAAATAACAATACAAAGGAGAAAGACATGATTACTTACAAACAAAATCCTCAACTTGACTTTCAAGCTGTTTTAGACCTCTATGCTTCTGTGGACTGGACAGGATATACCAGCCGTCCAGAAATGCTAGAGAAGTCCTTGGAACATAGCCTACTGGTTCTCGCTGCCTTTGACGGTGACCGTCTAGTTGGGCTCTTGCGAGCTGTTGGTGACGGCTATTCAATCGTTTTTATTCAGGATATCTTGGTCCTACCAACCTATCAGCGACAAGGGATTGGGCGTCATCTTTTGGAGCAGGCCGTTACCCACTTTCCGGGTATTTATCAGCTCCATCTCTTGACGGACAATACAGATAAAACACGGTCTTTTTATGAGGAACTTGGCTTTACAGCTGTTGAAAGCTTGGACTGTGTTGCTTATACTTATTTACAATAAGGAACAATTTAGAAATGGAGAGGCTGGGAGACCAGCCTCTTGCTTTGAGCAGATGATTTGAATTTCAAATAAAAAAGAGTAGAATGTATTTATCAATAATTAGTAATAAAGGAGGTGAACAATGGCGACTGTATTAATTGTAAAGGCCCACCCACTTGACGCACAAAAGTCCTGCGCCTTGCGAGCCTTGGAAGAGTTTCAAACTCGTTACGCCAGTTTGCACCCAGAAGATCAGATAGAAGTAGTGGATGTCTTTGAGGACCAGATTCCAGCCTTGGACAAATCCTTGTTAGAGGCTATGGGAGCTGCGAAAAAAGGCGAAGCTATCAGCACTGAGCAAGCAGAGCAATTGGACCGTTACAATGCCTTGACCCAACAATTTCTGGCGGCAGATAAGATTGTCGTGGTCAATCCCCTTTGGAACCTCAATGTGCCAAGTCAGTTGGTATCTTGGGTCAATACCATCAATGTAGCAGGCCAGACCTTTAAATATGGTCCAGAAGGCTCTATCGGCTTGGTCAAGGACAAAAAGCTCCTGCACATCCAGTCCAATGGTGGTGTTTATGCGGGTCAAGATCCAGCTGCCCAGTACATCAAGTCTATCTTTGAATTTTTAGGCTTTGAAGACATTTATCAGGTCTTTATCGAAGGACAATCTGCCGATCCAAGTCAGGCTCAGGTTATTTTTGAAGAGGCAATGGCGAAAATTAATAGGATTTTGGAAAGATTTTAGTAAGTTGGATTTGGCGTTGCCAAGTCCATTTTTGTTGTGTATAAAATTTATCGTTGACATTATAGACCGAATGGTCTATAATTAAAAATCGGAGGGAAGACCATGAGAAAAGAAGAAAAAACAAGACTTCGTAGAGAAATCATCATTGCAGCAGCCTTGAGGGAATTTGCTTCACAAGGCTATAAAGGATTTGTCATCAATGAGCTTTGTAAGGTAGATGGGATTTCCAAAGGAGTTTTGTATCATAATTTCTCAGGGAAGTCGGATCTCTATCTGGCCTGTGTTCAGGAAAGTTTTGAAAAAGCTTTGACCTTGTTTCTGGGGGAAGATGGTCAAGTGCCCACTCTGGCTGCTTATATGGAAAGACGACATAAATTTTATCAGGACTTCCCAGAGCATAGTCATATTTTTTTTGAAGCTATGATTGCAACACCAAAAGAGTTGGAGGCGGCGATTGCACCTCAGAAGGCTGTATTTTTAGACTTGAATGAACAGGTTTGTCAAAAATTACTATCAGAATCCAAACTGAAAGACCATATTGATGAAAAGAAGGCTATGGCCTATCTGCGCTTGATTCAGGATATGTTTCGTTCTTACTATCTAACCGTTTCGTCAGATAGCAGTTTGACAGATTTGGTATCGGGCTACGAAAATCAATTGTCACAGGTTTTGGATATGATGATTTATGGAATTATTGAGGACTAGGTCCTTAGAAAAAGGGGGAGACAGAAATGTCAAAAAATTGGAAATGGTTGTTATTGCTTGCAGGTATCTTTTCTGTATTTGCTGGGTTTCAAATGATGTTGAATCCAGCGATTAGTCTTGCTTCAATGACTTTCTTGTTTGCACTTGTATTTGCAGTTCAGGGGATTTCTGAGATTGTGAATTATTTGAAAGCAGAAGAAAAGCATGGTTGGAACTTGTTTGGCGGGATTGTAACGCTTATCTTGGCCCTAGCCTTGTTCTCTGGTAGTTTTATTGAACTGGTAACCTTTGTGCCTTTCATCATTTCATTCTGGGCTTTGACCAACGGAATTACCAAAACAATCGTTGGTTTGAAAGTCCGTAAGACAGATAAGTCAGTTGGCACACCACTTGTATGGTTGGGAATTTTGGGAATCATTGCAGGTTTGATTATGATGGCACACCCATTGATGACAGGATTCTTGATCAACTACACCATTGCTTTTGTATTTATTTATCAAGAGATTGTAGCGGTTGTTCAATTCTTCAAAATAAAATAATGAAAAGAGGGATACTGCCTTTTTCTTGTAGGTAAATTTTGGTAGGAAAAAAAGAAATTCACCTGACCGTCATTGGTTTGGTTTATAGTAGTGTCATTGCCTTGGTTTCGTATAGTTTTATCATGGCTGAAAAGGTTATTAGTCACTTTTTATGGGAAAGTCTGCCCCATCAGTTTCATTTTGGAACAGTCTATTCGATTCTGATTTTGCTTCTGTTAACCTGTTTGGTCATTCTTCTAAAAAATAAGTGGGGGAATTTACCCAAGACCAGTCATGATTTGCTTCATGAATTGGGTCATGAAGGTACAGTGGCTTATCAGAATACCTGGCGTAATTTAGTTTTGGCACTGGTCATTTTGGTTTCGGGTGCAGGTGTTGGTCCAGAAGCACCTCTTCTTGGAGCAGTAATTGCCTATTCCATCTGGCAGGCGGATAAGTTACGTTATCTGGAAGCCAACTGGGAGCATGTGAGTGGACAGGGGATAGGAAAGAGGATAAATTATCTCTTTCATCCCAGGTCCTATCTTTTACCTTATCCAAGCAGTCAAAAGGAGACAGGGAAAGGATTACGCAACTTGTTGATTGCCAATGGTTTGTTTGTCTTTTGGCTCATGATGCGATTGACAGACCAGCCGTCTTTTGTGACAAAATTAGGTGAGACAACTTGGTCGCTGACAGACTTGCTATTCTTTTTGCCACTCTGTTTGTATGGGTATGCAATAGGCAAGGGCTATTCTTGGTTGAAACCTTTTATTCGTGCAAGTTTAGACAGGTTAAACCTTTCCTTATCTATCAAGATTAGCCTCGGAGCCTTAAGCATTTTCCTAGTGACCATGCTTGCACCAAACTTGTTATTCTCAGGTCAACACAGTTTGCATACAATTGTGGAAGTGGGAATGGAAACGCCTATTCTCACACTCATCATCCTATCTTTTGCCAAATTGATTTTCCTAGACTTTTGTCTATGGACAGGATGGACTGGTGGAGATATTTTTCCGGTAACCGTTGCTGCCTTTTTGCAAGGATTTGCGGTGGCACAACTTTTTCCACAAGCAGACAGTTTGTTTGTCGTTTTGGTGGTGAGTTTGTCTATGGCCATCGCTCTTCTCGAAAAGGAATGGCTGGCAGGTATATTTATCAGTCTTTTCTTTCCAATACAGCTCCTACCAGTTTCCTTGCTAGTGATTGGTTTGACAATCGTAGGCAGAAAAATTCGGCTAGGTCATCAAAAATAAGAAAAAACTGGTTCCTAAGAGCCAGTTTTTTGCTTGTCCTGTTCGATTGCTGAAGAATAATGCTTGCTGACCACCAGACCTGACAGACTTCCTAGAAAGAGTATGCCGTAAATAGCTAAGATAATGCTGGTAATCCGTCCAAAAGCAGTGGTGACCAGCATATCTCCATAGCCAACAGTCGTCGCCGTCACAAAGCTGTACCAGAGACTGTCCCCATAGCTAGTAAAGTCAGGCTCCAACCAGAGCAGCAAACCAGCTGCTAGAAAGATAAAGCTGAAAAAGGAAGTGAGAAAAGTGGCAAAACCAGTCACTCTCAAAATATGCCAAATGATGCGAAGGCGGTGGATATGTTTTTTATTTTGCATTTTCTTGTTTTCTTTCTGCGATGTAGTCTAATTTACTCTGCCGGCTGCGTTTCTTAAACAAAGCCTCGGCAGACATGGCTTCCTGCTTACTAGCAAAGGCTTCTTGATAGAGCAAGCTGACAGGTAAGCGTCCGCGGGTGTACTTGGCCCCTTTCCCACGATTATGGGTAGCAAGCCGCTTCTCCACATCAGTCGTATAACCAGTATAAAGACTCCCGTCGGCACATTCCAAGACATAAAAGTAGGCCTTATTTTCCATAATAAATCTCACGAATGGCAGGAGTGTAGTCGCCATTTTCCTCATGGACAACCAGAGGTGGCAGGATGTGCAGACCGTCCACCGAGCCGTCCTTGATAGCCTCAATCAGCAACATATTGGCCTCCTTGCTGGCCTTGGGATAGACAAACTGGATGCGTTTGGGAGCTAGTTTGTAGGTTCTCAGCGTGTCCAAAATATCTAAAAATCGGTCGGGCCTGTGGACCATGGCCAAGCGACCATTGGATTTGAGTACCTGTTGGGCCACCTGACAAATGCTGTCTAGGTTGGTCGCAATCTCGTGTCTGGCCAGAAGATAATGCTCGCTTTCATTGAGGTTTGACTCTTTATCTACCTTGAAGTAGGGAGGATTGCAGAGCATCAAATCAACCTTGGACCGCAGATTATACTGGGGAAGATTAGCCAAGTCGTCATTGATAATCGAAACCTGTTCCTCCAAACCATTGAGGGCAATGGAGCGGCGATTCATATCCGCCAGCCGTTCCTGTAATTCAACCTGAATAATCTGGACCTTGGTGCGTGTAGAGGCAAAGAGCCCCACCGCCCCATTTCCACTACAAAGGTCAACAATAAGCCCCTTCTGAGCAGGCATTTTTGGAAACCGCGAAAGAAGAACGCTGTCAATCGAGTAGCTAAAAACCTCCCGATTTTGAATAATCTGAACATCTGTCGAGAAGAGCTGGTCAATCCGCTCACCAGCAAGTAGTTCTATTTTTTTCATAAGAATAGTATAGCACAGCTTCGTCTAAACGGATATATTTTGAAATAAATGAAGGGATGTGTTTATCTCAGATGGATTTAATGTAACAAAAGGGGATGCTATGTGCTAGATTATGATATACTATGAGAGGTCTATAACGAACTTGTAAAGAAAAATGGAGATTTTTATGCAGATTTATTTGAAAAATGAGATTGATTTAGATGGACAATTGGAAGTGATAGACCAGACATTCCCAGTAGAAGTGAAGGAAAAAGGGGGGAAACTCTATTTCATCTATCAAAACGAAGAGGAAGAAAAGGTTGTGATTAAGTGTGATGAAGAAGAACTAGTCATGACTCGCTTTTCTAATCCTAAATCGATCATGCGTTTTGTAAAAGAACAAGAAGCAATAGTGACCATTCCAACGCCAATGGGAATTCAGCATTTTGTCACTCAAACCAGCTTGTATCAACTGAGTGCTGAACTGCAAGAACTTGTTCTCCATTATGATTTAAATGGGCTGGAAAATCAACAAAAATTTGCTAGTTATAAGATGAAGATTAGTTGGAAATAAAAAAACGTTTTCATAGAAGAATAATCTTTGAAATTCCTCAAAAGTTTGTTATAATAGTTAGCAAATCGAGGGAGTAGCTAACGGAGCATTCCGTGGTAGTGTCGTCATTCCGAAAATCGTTTCCGGCACTATCTTAAATAGCGAGACTTGTTTTAGAACCTGTCTTCGCAAGTAAGGTATTTTTAGATAAGAGCTAGTTTTTTTTGCCTATCAAGGCAGTTTTTTGAAGGAATACTGACTGTATTTCAAAAAACTAATACTCAATGAAAAACAAAGTCAGGCTAGGCGATGCCGATGCAGATTGAACTAAAGTTCATCAATTCAAGTCAACAACGCCTGAGTTTGATTTTCGAAGAGTATAAAGATGAGTGACAGAAAACTAGCCCTAGATAGAAGTGCCTAGCTGTGAAGAGAGGTTCTCATTAAACAGGTCTCTTTTTTATTGTAAAAGGTAGAAAAGAGACCGAAAAGGAGAAGGAAATTGTCAAAAGAACAAAAACGTGATTTGTTTTATACGCAAAACGAAGAACAAGTATTGTCTAGCCTCGAATCTTCTGTAGAAGGTTTGACAAGTCAAGAAGCTAGCAAACGCTTAGCTGAATATGGCCGAAACGAATTAGATGAGGGTGAGAAACGCACACTCTTGGCTAAATTCTTGGATCAGTTTAAGGACTTGATGATCATCATTTTGATTGCAGCAGCAATCTTGACGGTAATTACTGAAGGTTCACACGGTTTGACGGATGCTATTATCATCTTGGCTGTTGTTATCCTCAACGCAGCCTTCGGTGTCTACCAAGAAGGTCAGGCAGAAGCAGCCATTGAAGCCCTGAAGAATATGTCTAGTCCAGTTGCCCGTGTTCGTCGTGACGGTCACGTGGTAGAGGTGGACTCAAAAGACTTGGTGCCAGGTGATATCGTTCTTCTTGAAGCAGGGGATGTTGTGCCTGCGGATATGCGTCTGTTGGAAGCTAACTCTTTGAAAATTGAAGAAGCGGCTCTGACTGGTGAGTCTGTTCCTGTCGATAAGGACTTGAGCAAGGAATTGGCAGAAGATGCACCAATTGGTGACCGTGTTAACATGGCCTACCAAAACTCAAACGTGACCTACGGTCGTGGTCTTGGTGTGGTAACGAACACTGGTATGTTTACAGAGGTTGGTCATATCGCAGGTATGCTTGCTAATGCAGATGAGACCGATACACCATTGAAGCAAAACCTTAATCAATTGTCTAAGGTCTTGACCTATGCAGTTTTGATTATTGCAGCAATCACCTTTGCAGTCGGAATGTTCCGACGTGACCCTTCTTTGACAGTCGGAGAAGCGGCATTAGCAAACCTTATGACCTCTGTAGCCCTTGCAGTTGCGGCAATTCCTGAAGGCTTGCCAGCTATCGTTACTGTTGTTCTTTCACTTGGTACTCAGGTCTTGGCTAAGCGCAATTCTATCATTCGTAAATTGCCAGCCGTTGAAACACTTGGTTCAACTGAAATCATCGCATCAGATAAGACTGGTACTTTGACTATGAACCAGATGACTGTTGAAAAAGTCTATACAAACGGTCAATTGGTGGATGCTAAAGAAGCTTTGGATGCAAGTAACACAACGCTTCGTGTTATGAACTTTGCCAATGATACCAAAGTAGATCCATCTGGTAAATTGATTGGTGACCCAACTGAAACGGCTCTTGTTCAGTTTGGTTTAGATCAACACTTTGATGTACGTGAAGTCTTGGTTGCTGAGCCACGTGTGGCAGAATTGCCATTTGACTCAACCCGCAAACTCATGTCCACTATTCACCAACAAGCTGCTGGAAACTTCTTTGTAGCTGTTAAAGGTGCACCAGACCAGTTGCTCAAACGTGTGACTCATATTGAAGAAAACGGGACAGTTCGTCCAATCACAGATGCAGACAAAGAAGCAATTCTTGCAACCAACAAGTCCTTGGCTAAGCAAGCTCTTCGTGTCTTGATGATGGCCTACAAGTATGTGGATGCAATCCCTGAATTGGAATCTGAGATTGTCGAAAATGATCTTATCTTTTCAGGTTTGGTAGGTATGATTGACCCTGAGCGTCCAGAAGCAGCAGAAGCTGTGCGTGTTGCCAAGGAAGCTGGTATCCGTCCAATCATGATTACGGGTGACCACCAAGATACGGCCGAAGCGATTGCCAAACGTCTTGGTATCATCGATGAAACTGACACAGAAGACCATGTCTTCACTGGTGCAGAGCTCAATGAACTGTCCGATGAAGAATTCCAAAAAGTTTTCAAGCAATACTCTGTCTATGCCCGTGTATCACCTGAACACAAGGTGCGTATCGTGAAGGCTTGGCAGAATGAAGGCAAGGTTGTTGCCATGACAGGTGACGGTGTCAACGATGCCCCTTCACTTAAGACAGCTGATATCGGTATCGGTATGGGTATCACAGGTACGGAAGTATCTAAAGGTGCTTCTGATATGGTCCTTGCAGATGATAACTTTGCGACGATTATCGTAGCGGTTGAAGAAGGACGTAAGGTTTTCTCTAACATCCAGAAAACGATCCAGTACCTCTTGTCTGCTAACACGGCAGAAGTATTGTGTATCTTCCTTGCAACCCTCTTTGGTTGGGACGTGTTGGAGCCAGTTCATCTCCTTTGGATTAACTTGGTAACAGACACTCTTCCAGCTATCGCTCTTGGTGTTGAGCCTGCTGAACCAGGTATTATGACACACAAACCTCGTGGACGCAATTCAAGCTTCTTCTCAGGTGGTGTTCTTAGCTCTATCATCTATCAAGGTATTCTACAGACCGCTTTGGTATTGGGTGTCTATGGATTTGCCCTGCTTTACCCAGAACACAGCATTTATGAAGAAATCCATGCAGATGCTTTGACAATGGCTTACGTGACATTAGGTTTGATTCAACTGGTTCATGCATATAATGTTAAGTCTGTTTATCAGTCCATTTTCACAGTTGGTTTGTTCAAAAATAAACTCTTCAATTGGTCAATTCCATTTGCTTTCCTTTTGTTAATGGCGACAATCGTTGTTCCAGGATTTAGCAATTTCTTCCATGTATCCGTTCTCTCTCCAACCCAGTGGTTGGTAACCATTATTGGTTCAGGGCTCATGGTTGTTGTGGTTGAAATTGTAAAAGCTGTTCAACGTAAAATGGGATTGGATGAAAAAGCAATTTAGTCTATCAAAAAACACTCGGGCTTAGCCTGAGTGTTTTGCTTTAGATAATTGGTAGCGGGGGAGGAAGAAGTTACTTGCAAGGAATACCACTAGAGCTACTCCTGCAATAACCATCTCAACATTTGGTGCAAAGTTTAGAAAGGCTAAGGCAATAATAGCTAGCAAACTGATAATGTAAATACTGAAGTACAGTTTATTAGATGTGATGGTAATCTGGTCGCCATTTTCTACTTCAATAGTCGATTTTTTATCTCCTCTGACAGCAAATTGGGCTGTTTTACCTGTGAGCTTGAGGACCACTGTTTCCTTATTGCCCACACTTCCGACTGTTTGACCGTTGACCAAAAGGTAAAGTTTTCCGGCCGCCCCGACTGCTCCTGTATCGCGTGTAATGGTAATAGCCATAGCAGACCTCCTTTTTCTTTATTATAACACAAAAGCAGAAAATAGTAAACGCTTTCTTTGTGATGGAAAAGAGAGATTCTTTCTTGAGGTTTCTAAGAAAAAATGGTAGAATAGTGAGCAAGAAAAGGAGAAACTAATGAACTATACACAAACATTTTTAATGACCAATATGAACGCTTTTCCTGCAACACGAGTTCCGATGATTCAACAGGAATTGGAAAAGTTAGATGATCAAGGGATGAATGCGCTTTTGATGGCAGATATCAAAAACCCAACCACCGCTTTGTTACTATCTATTTTTGCTGGTTCTCTAGGTGTGGACCGTTTTTACATCGGTAATAAAGAGCTAGGAATCGCTAAGTTAGCACTTATGATTTTTGGTTTTATTACGACATTTATTTTTATCGGTATTTTCTTCTTATTTGCAGCATTTATTTGGCAAGTCGTTGATATCTTCTTGATTATGGGTGCATGTAAAGAAGCAAACTTTGAGCGTTTCACACAAGCCATCAATCAAGTGAAAATGATGAATCAAACTGCTAAGCCTGCTACAGTAGCAACTCCAGCTGAAAATACAAGTGCGTCTGAGGTAGTTGTATCTGAAGTGGTTGTATCTGAATCTGAGGCTGCTACATCTGAAGTAGTTGCTGAGGTAGTGGAAGCTATTTCGGAAGAAGTTGTAGAAAGCACTTCTGAATCAGCAGGCGAATAATACTGTTTTCTCACGGTACTTGACAGAAATTTAAAAGTAGCGTATACTAACTGTTATAATATTAAATTTGACAAAGGAGATTATGATGTCACAATTTACGGATTCTTACCTTGCAGCAAATGCTTCTAACCTTCCTGCGGAGTCACTTCCAATGCTTCGTCAACGTTTGGATGAGTTGGATGAGTCACAGACTGCCTTCATCCTTGCAACTGAGTTAAAGAGTCCGACAACAGCCTTGATTTTTTCTATTCTTTTAGGATCTTTTGGAGCAGATCGCTTCTATATTGGTCAAATTGGTCTCGGTGTTGCAAAATTACTCTTGTCTTGGTTGACATTTGGTATTTGGGTATTGGTGGACTGGTTCTTGATCATGGGAGCTACTAAAAAAGCAAACCTTGAAAAATTAAATATGGCATTGATGACCGCTAAAATGGGTCGTTAATGATTGCAAGGTCCTGCGTAATGCAGGGCTTTTTCTGTCTGTAAAGGGACTGTAATAGAGCAGGGGTTTCGTTATCAACTTGTAACGTTTGAAGGGGGTATTTTCTGCTATAATAATAAAATGCTATAGAAGAGGAGGGCAAGATGGGCTCTAAAAAATTAACTAGTCTCTTGTTCGGTGTTTATCTAGCCACTTTGACCTGGATTATTGTTTTTAAAATGGACCTGTCCACGCTCTTACTGGCCCGCTATGGCTATCGGAGTTTGAATCTGATTCCCTTTGCAGGAACGGCAGTGTATAACGGTGTGCTGGATTATCAGGAAATCCTGCTCAATGTACTCTGCTTTATCCCCTTTGGCATCTACATGGAGATGGTCTTCCGCAAGGCTTCCTGGGTCCAAAATCTCCTCGTGATTGGCCTGGTCAGTCTCTTCTATGAAGTGCTACAATATAGCTTTATGATTGGGATGGCTGATATTACGGACCTGCTGGCCAACGGTCTAGGTGGTGCTATCGGGATCAATATCATGTATGTCTTGACCAGTATCTGGCGTGGACAGGCTTATGAGCGGATGAACCAAGCAGCCTTGCTTGGAACCGTCTTGATCTTGGTTTACACATTTTTCTATCTCTAATCTTGGCAAGAAAACGCTTTTTTGCTAGAATATACATTGATGAACATAAAAGAAGAAATAATCGCTCTTTCCAAGGAAATTGGCATTTCCAAGATTGGTTTTACCACGGCTGATGATTTTTCGTATTTGGAAAAATCCCTGAGGGCTGGAGTGGAAGAGGGAAGGACAACAGGCTTTGAACATAAGAATATTGAGGAACGGATTGATCCCAAGCTCAGCTTGGCTTCGGCCCGCACCATTATCTCTATTGCTGTAGCCTATCCCCGTCACCTGCCGCAGCAACCCCAGAAAACTCAGTACAAACGAGGAAAGATTACGCCAAATTCTTGGGGACTTGACTACCATTACATCTTACAGGACAAGCTGGAACGCTTGGCACGTGGCATTGAACGGCTGACAGACGGGCTGGAATACAAGGCTATGGTCGATACCGGAGCCTTGGTGGACACAGCCGTTGCCAGACGGGCCGGTATCGGTTTTATCGGGAAAAATGGTCTGGTCATCTCCAAAGAGTACGGTTCCTATATGTTTTTGGGGGAGTTGATTACCAATTTGGATATTGAACCGGACCAACCTGTTGATTACGACTGTGGCGATTGCAACCGTTGTGTCACTGCTTGTCCGACGGCTTGCCTGCTGGGGGATGGGACCATGAATGCCAGAAGATGTCTGTCTTTTCAAACGCAGGACAAGGGCATGATGGACCTGGAATTTCGTAAGAAAATCAAGACGGTCATTTACGGTTGTGATATTTGCCAGATTTGCTGTCCCTATAATAAAGGGATTTCCAGTCCAGAAGTTGTGGAGATTGATTCTGATTTGGCCCAGCCAGAACTGATTCCATTTTTAGAATTATCCAATGGACAGTTCAAGGAAAAATTTGGCATGATTGCAGGATCGTGGAGAGGAAAAAACATCCTCCAACGCAATGCCATCATTGCCTTGGCCAACAGCAATGACCGCTCTGCTATTCCCAAACTCTTGGAGATCATCGATAAAAAACAAAATCCAGTCCACATGGCGACAGCTATCTGGGCTCTGAGCCAGCTGGTCAAGCAACCTAATGAGGAGCTGATTGCCTTTATTGAAGGCATCCAGACTGACAACGAGGACATTCTGGCCGAGCAGGCGGCGTTCTTGAAAATGGCGAAAAACCTGCAAATGTGATACAATAATAGGAAGTGTTTATGCCCTGATGATGTGTCAGGAGCTAGTATAGAAGACGAGGTAAGTATGGACACCGCAGAAATTCGACAGAAACTAGAAGAATTAAGCAAGAAATTAACATCTTTCAGGGGGTCTCTTTGACTTAGATGGTCTAGAAGAAGAGATTGCTATCTTGGAGAACAAGATGACCGAGCCAGACTTTTGGAATGACAATCTGGCGGCCCAAAAGACTTCGCAGGAACTCAACGAGCTCAAGGCGACCTACGGCAACTTCCACAAGATGATTGACACCTATGATGAGGCTGAAATCTTACTGGACTTCTTGGCGGAAGATGAGTCTGTCCGCGAGGAGTTGGTGGAGCAGTTGACTGAGCTAGACAAGCTCATGACCAGCTATGAGATGACACTCCTCTTGTCTGAGCCTTACGACCACAACAACGCCATTCTGGAGATTCACCCAGGATCAGGCGGGACAGAGGCACAGGACTGGGGTGAGATGCTCCTTCGGATGTACCAACGCTTTGGCAATGCCAGAGGTTTCACCGTAGAAACACTGGATTACCAAGCGGGTGATGAGGCAGGGATTAAGTCTGTGACGCTTAGCTTCACAGGACCAAATGCCTACGGTCTTCTCAAGTCAGAAATGGGTGTGCATCGTTTGGTACGAATCTCACCATTTGACTCAGCCAAGCGTCGCCACACATCTTTTACATCGGTGGAAGTCATGCCAGAATTGGATGACACCATTGAGATTGAGATCCGGGATGACGAAGTCAAAATGGACACCTTCCGCAGTGGCGGAGCGGGTGGACAGAACGTCAACAAGGTATCAACTGGTGTGCGTTTGACCCACATTCCGACAGGTATTGTCACCCAATCGACCGTTGACCGTACCCAGTACGGCAACCGCGACCGTGCTATGAAGTTGCTCCAAGCAAAGCTCTACCAGCTAGAACAGGAAAAGAAAGCAGCAGAGGTGGACTCGCTCAAAGGTGATAAGAAAGAAATTACCTGGGGTAGTCAAATCCGCTCCTATGTCTTTACACCTTATACCATGGTTAAAGACCACCGGACTGGCCATGAAGTTGCTCAGGTGGACAAGGTCATGGATGGGGACTTGGACGGCTTTATTGATGCCTATCTCAAGTGGCGAATTAGCTAAATTGACTGAAAATTAAAGAAAGGACTGTCGTCAGACAAACAATCTCATGGGAATTATTGAAATGAAAGACGTTTCCAAAAAATACGGAAACGGAACAACCGCTCTTCGGGGTGTGTCCATTAATGTGGATCCAGGCGAATTTGCTTATATCGTAGGCCCTTCTGGTGCCGGTAAATCAACCTTTATCAAACTCTTGTATCGTGAAGAAAAACTAGATAAGGGAAGTTTGAAGGTTGGTAAATTCGACTTAGCTCGGATTAAGAAAAAAGATATACCAATGCTCCGTCGTAGTGTAGGTGTTGTTTTCCAGGACTATAAACTTTTGCCAAAGAAAACAGTTTTTGAAAATATTGCCTACGCAATGGAAGTTATCGGTGAGAAACCTCGTAACATTAAAAAGCGTGTGATGGAAGTCTTGGATTTGGTTGGTCTTAAGCATAAGATTCGCTCATTTCCTAATGAATTATCAGGTGGGGAGCAACAACGGATTGCCATTGCTCGTGCCATTGTCAACAATCCGAAGGTTTTGATTGCTGATGAGCCGACAGGTAACCTGGATCCTGAGAATTCATGGGAGATTATGAACCTTTTGGAACGGATCAATCTGCAAGGGACCACAATTTTGATGGCGACCCATAATAGCCAAATCGTAAATACCCTTCGTCACCGCGTAATCGCAATTGAAGACGGTCGAGTGGTACGCGATGAAGTAGAAGGAGAATATGGATACGATGATTAGACGATTTTTTAGACACTTTATAGAGTCACTGAAGAGTTTGAAACGAAATGGTTGGATGACCCTCGCAGCAATTTCTTCAGTGACCATTACCCTTACCTTAGTAGGAATTTTTGCCTCTGTTATTTTGAACACAACTAAGTTGGCTTCAGACTTGAAGGAGAATGTTCGGATTACGGTTTATCTACGTGCAAATTCAACAGATCATCTGGCGACCATTGTCAATGATAAAGGGGAGACAGTAGAGAATCCTGACTACCAAAAGGTTTATAACCAGATTATGGCAGTTGACCATGTATCTACCATTACTTACTCAAGTAAAGATGAACAGTTGACAAAACTAACTGAAACGATGGGGGATACTTGGAACCTCTTTAAAGGTGATGCCAACCCACTGTATGATGCCTATATTATTGATACAACAAGCCCGGAATATGTAAAAACTGTTGGAGAAGCAGTTAAGAAAATTGACGGTGTTACAGAAGTTCGTGATGGAGAAGTACAGACAGAACGATTGTTTAAAGTATCAGATATGATTCAAACATGGGGCTTAGCAGCAACTGGTTTACTTCTTTTTACAGCTGTTTTCTTAATTTCAAATACGATTCGAATTACGATTATCTCACGTAGCCGAGAAATTCAGATTATGCGATTGGTTGGTGCTAAGAATAGCTATATTCGTGGACCATTCCTCTTAGAAGGAGCTTGGGTTGGTTTGCTAGGTGCTATTGCACCTGCGACCCTCATCTATTTCATTTATCAGATGATTTATGCATCTTTCAATAAAGGATTAGCAACACAAAACCTATCTTTGATTGACATTAAAGTATTTGTACCACTTATGATTGGTGGTCTGTTCTTAATCGGAATTGTGATTGGTTCTCTTGGATCGGTTATTTCCATGCGCCGTTTCTTGAAGATATAAAGAAAAGCCCATTAGGGCTTTTCTTTATATAAAATATTTATTCATAATATGGCTGTTTTATGAAAAATATCACAATATGCACAGGAATAGTTGATAATTATTCCTTCTATCTCAGAAAAATGCGAAAAAATTATCATTTGATTTGTCTGATTTTTCCAAAAAAACTTGTTTTGAAGTGATACAATCATAATGTAAAGAAAACTGTAAAAAAAATCATATTAAAAAGGAGGAATAAAGATGTCACAACATCCAATTCATGTTTTTTCAGAAATAGGCAAGCTGAAAAAAGTTATGCTGCACCGACCAGGAAAGGAAATAGAAAATTTGATGCCGGACTACCTGGATCGGTTGTTATTTGATGACATTCCTTTCTTGGAAGAAGCGCAACGTGAGCATGATGCCTTTGCTCAGGCTCTGCGTGATGAAGGAGTGGAAGTGCTTTACTTGGAAACCTTGGCGGCAGAGTCCCTGATTAACCAAGAAGTGCGTGAGCAGTTCATCGATGAATACTTGAACGAGGCCAATATTCGTGGTCGGGCAACCAAGCAAGCTATTCGTAAATTGCTGTTGGCAATTGAAGACAATCAGGCACTGATTGAAAAGACCATGGCTGGAGTTCAGAAGTCAGAATTACCGGCGCTTCCTACAGAAGAAGTTGGTTTGACGGATCTGGTAGAATCCAGCTATCCATTTGCAATTGACCCGATGCCAAACTTGTACTTCACACGAGATCCTTTTGCAACTATCGGGAATGCTGTTTCACTGAATCGTATGTACGCGGAAACGCGCAACCGTGAGACACTTTATGGCAAGTATATTTTTACCTACCATCCAGACTATGCAGGTAAGGTGCCTTTGGTCTATAATCGTGATGAAACCACGCGTATTGAAGGTGGAGATGAGCTGATTCTTTCCAAAGACTTGTTAGCTGTTGGGATTTCGCAACGGACAGATGCAGCTTCTATTGAAAAACTGCTAGTCAATATCTTTGAACGGGGTGTTGGATTTAAGAAAGTCTTGGCATTTGAGTTTGCGAATAGTCGGAAGTTCATGCATTTGGATACTGTCTTTACAATGGTGGATTACGACAAATTTACTATTCACCCTGAAATTGAAGGGACTTTGCGTGTCTTTTCTGTGACCTATGAGAATGAGACTCTCCATATTGAAGAAGAACACGGAGATTTGGCGGAAGTTTTGGCAAGCAATCTAGGTCTTGAAAAGGTTGAGTTGATTCGTTGTGGAGGGGATAACCTTGTGGCGGCAGGTCGGGAGCAATGGAATGATGGTTCTAATACTTTGACGATTGCGCCGGGTGTCGTTGTGGTTTACAAACGAAATACCATTACAAACGCTATTCTTGAGTCCAAGGGGCTTCGCTTGATTAAGATTAGTGGCAGTGAGCTGGTTCGTGGTCGTGGTGGTCCACGTTGCATGTCCATGCCATTTGAGCGGGAAGACTTGTGATAGATAGGCAGCGCTAAAAGAAATACGAAAAGAAGGATAGAATGATGACAAATGTATTCAAAGGCAGACATTTTCTAGCAGAAAAAGATTTTACACGGGCAGAATTGGAATACCTGATTGATTTTTCTGCGCATTTGAAAGATTTGAAGAGACGCAATATTGCACATCGTTACTTGGAAGGGAAAAATATCGCCCTCTTGTTTGAAAAAACATCTACTCGGACACGGGCAGCCTTCACAGTTGCTTCGATTGACCTTGGTGCCCACCCTGAATACCTTGGTGCCAACGATATTCAGCTAGGCAAGAAGGAATCGACAGAAGATACCGCTAAAGTTTTGGGCCGCATGTTCGACGGGATTGAGTTTCGTGGTTTCAGTCAGGCTATGGTGGAAGAGCTGGCAGAATTTTCAGGTGTTCCCGTTTGGAATGGTTTGACTGACGCATGGCATCCGACACAGATGCTGGCAGACTACCTGACTGTCAAGGAAAACTTTGGCAAGCTGGAAGGTGTGACCCTGGTTTATTGCGGTGACGGTCGCAACAACGTGGCCAACAGCCTCTTGGTGACCGGTGCTATTCTGGGCGTCAACGTCCACATCTTCTCACCAAAAGAACTCTTCCCTGACCCAGAAGTCGTTGCTCTGGCGGAAGGTTTTGCGGAAAATAGCGGAGCACGCATCTTGATTACAGATGATGCAGATGAAGCCGTTAAGGGAGCAGATGTCCTCTACACAGATGTCTGGGTATCTATGGGGGAAGAAGCTAAGTTTGAAGAACGTGTCAACCTGCTTAAGCCGTACCAAGTCAACATGGACCTGGTGAAAAAAGCAAACAATGAAGACTTGATTTTTTTGCATTGCCTCCCTGCCTTCCACGATACCAATACTGTTTATGGCAAAGATGTCGCTGAGAAATATGGCGTAGAGGAAATGGAAGTGACTGACGAAGTCTTCCGTAGCAAGTATGCCCGCCACTTTGACCAGGCAGAAAACCGCATGCACACTATTAAGGCAGTTATGGCAGTGACGTTGGGCGATCTCTTCATTCCAAAAGTATAGTCGAATGGCTATATAAGATAACTGAATACGGGAAGGGAGCGACCAGTTTCCCTTCCTCTTGATAGGAGAAATTATGGCAAATCGTAAAATTGTAGTAGCCTTGGGCGGTAATGCGATTCTATCTTCTGACCCATCAGCCCAGGCGCAAAAAAAAGCTTTGGTTCATACAGCCAAGCATCTAGTGCAATTAATTAAGAATGGGGACGACCTTATTATTACACATGGAAATGGTCCTCAGGTTGGAAATCTCTTGCTTCAAAATTTAGCAGCTAATTCAGAAAAAAATCCGGCCCTCCCATTGGATAGCCTTGTGGCTATGACAGAAGGTTCCATTGGATTTTGGTTACAAAGTGCTTTGGAGAATGAATTGGTAAAAGAGGACATAGAAAAAGATGTAGTATCTGTCGTGACTCAGGTGATTGTCGATAAAAATGATCCTGCTTTTGAGAATCCGACTAAGCCAATTGGTCCTTTCTATACTGAGGAAGAAGCTCAGTTAGAAATGCAAAAAACAGGTGCCACATTCAAAGAAGATGCTGGTCGAGGTTGGCGTAAAGTTGTGGCTTCTCCAAAACCGATTGGTATTAAGGAGATTGGAACGATTCGTACGCTACTTGAAGCAGGAGAAATTGTTGTGGCGGCTGGCGGTGGCGGTATTCCAGTTGTACAAGAGTCTGATGGAACCTTGACAGGTGTAGAAGCTGTTATCGATAAGGATTTCGCTTCCCAATGTTTAGCCAAACTGGTTGATGCGGATCTTTTCATCATTTTGACTGGAGTAGACTATGTCTATGTTCATTTTAATCAACCAAATCAGAAGAAAATTGAACATATAACAGTTGAACAACTGGAAGACTATATCAGACAGGGGCAGTTTGCCCCAGGTTCTATGTTACCAAAAGTTGAAGCTGCTATTGGTTTTGTAAATAATAAGCCAGGAGCTAAAGCGGTAATCACCTCTCTTGAGAATCTAGGAGCTATGCTTTCATCTGAAAGTGGCACGATTATTTGTAAAAACGAAGTCCTGTGATGTTTTTTGAATAGCTATCGCGGGGAAAAATAGAAAAGGTTTTGGGGAATCATCGTTCATCCTCCATATCGATAAATCATCCTCTTTGAGACGCTTACTAATTTAATAATTAGATTCATTTCAGGGAGTAAAAAGGAAATCAATCGAGTAGATTTTCCTGAATATCACAATATAAGGGGTTACAATTTATAAGGATATAAATCAGTAGAAAAAATTTTAGGAGGTTTTGCTATGAGCAAAAAAGACAAAACCGGGTTTAAGATGCCTTCATCTTATACCATATTGATGCTCATCATTGCCTTTATGGCAGTGATGACTTGGGTTATTCCTGCGGGGCAATACCAAGTGGACGATGCTGGTAACTTTATCACAGGAACTTACGAAACAGTTGAACAAAATCCGCAAGGAATCTGGGATGTATTCATGGCTCCTGTTCGGGCTATGTTGGGGCATGGGTCTACCAAAGCGGCTATTGATGTTGCATTCTTTATTCTGATGGTTGGTGCCTTTTTAGGTGTTGTCAATGAAACAGGTGCCTTGGATGTGGGGATTGCTTCTATTGTTAAACGTTTTGAAGGGCGTGAAAAGTGGCTCATCTATATCCTCATGTTCCTCTTTGCCTTGGGTGGTTCTACCTACGGTATGGGAGAAGAAACCATGGCCTTCTTCCCGCTCCTCATTCCAGTTATGATGGCGGTTGGCTACGATAGTATTACAGGTGTGGCAATCATTCTCCTGGGCTCTCAGATTGGTTGTTTAGCTTCAACCGTTAATCCGTTTGCAACAGGTGTAGCCTCAGCAGCTGCTGGTGTAAGTATCGCAGACGGTATGATTTGGCGCTTGGTCTTCTTCGTAGTGATTCTCGGATTGGGAATGTTTTTTGTGGCTAATTATGCTGATAAAGTTAAAAAAGACCCAACCAAGTCCTTGGTTTATAAGCAACGAGATGCAGATATGGAACATTTCAAGGTTCATGCGGAGCGTGATGTCAATGCAACCTTGTCTCCAGCTCAAAAACGTGTGTTGATTCTCTTCTTCTTAACTTTCGTCTTCATGATTCTGAGTTTCATTCCTTGGGAAGATTTAGGGATTACTGTATTTACTGAAATCAAAGAATGGTTGATTTCTATTCCTGTTCTTGGTCAGATTGTTGGGATTACCACTTATCCGTTTGGCTGGTGGTATTTCCCAGAAGGGGCTATGCTCTTTGCAGTTGCAGGTGTCGCAATAGGCATTGTTTATGGCATGGGAGAACAACGTTTGGTCAAAGCCTTTATGGCAGGAGCAGCAGATTTACTTAGCGTTGCTCTTATCTGTGCAGTGGCACGCGGTATCCAAGTTGTCATGAACGATGGTATGATTACAGCGACTATTCTGCATTGGGGAGAAGTAGGGCTAAAAGGATTGTCTCCGCAAATTTTTATAACCCTAACCTATATCTTCTATTTGCCAATGTCCTTCCTTATTCCATCCTCATCTGGTCTAGCCGGCGCTTCTATGGGGATTATGGCACCACTAGGTGAATTTGTCAATGTGCCAGCAAGTCTGATTATCACAGCCTTCCAAGCAGCATCAGGACTACTCAACCTAGTGTCTCCAACTTCCGGTATTGTCATGGGGGCTTTGGCACTTGGCCGTATCGAAATTGGTACTTGGTACAAGTTTGTCGGCAAACTCATCGCAACGATTGTGGTGGCAAGTATTGCTATTCTTGTCATTGCAACCTTCTTTTAGACACTTATCCGGGTCTTTTGGGCTCGGATAGTCGTCTTTCCTAGCATGTTTTCGGAAAGGAAGTAGTATGGCACACACATTTATCCAGAAAGAGCACAAACAGGCCTGTGTAGAGGCCATTCAGAAGCTAGTTTCCTACCCGTCTGTCTTACAGGAAGGAGCAAGGAAGACTCCTTTTGGACAGGCTATTCAGGACGTGCTGGAGCAGACTTTGGCCTTGACTGAGAGCATGGGCTTTCGGACCTATCTGGACCGGGCGGGCTACTACGGCTACGCAGAAATCGGTCAAGGTGAGGAGCTACTCGCTATTCTCTGTCATCTGGATGTCGTCCCTGCGGGTGATTTGGGAAAATGGCAGAGCTCACCATTTGAAGCTATCATCAAAGACGGGCAGCTCTATGGTCGAGGTGTTCAAGATGACAAGGGACCGTCCATGGCAGCCCTCTTTGCTGTCAAGGCCCTCATGGACGCCGGCGTGACCTTTACCAAACGCATCCGCTTCATCTTCGGGACAGATGAGGAAACCCTCTGGCGTTGTATGCATCGTTACAATCAACTAGAAGAAACAGCCACCATGGGCTTTGCACCAGATTCCTCTTTCCCGCTGACCTATGCGGAGAAAGGACTCTTGCAGGCCAAGCTACATGGACCAGGAGCCCCCGCCTTGCACCTGGAAGTCGGGACTGCCTACAATGTCGTACCCGCCAAGGCTAGCTATTCAGGGCATTTATTGGCAGGGGTCATAGCAGAGCTGGAAAAACAAGGCTTTGACTACGAAAGCAGTGACGATAGGGTGACCGTCTTGGGTCTATCACGGCACTCCAAAGACGCTGCCCAAGGGATCAATGCCCTTGTCCGCTTAGCAACTGCACTCGATAGTTTGACAGACCACCCAGCCCTGACCTTCCTAGCAGAAACAATCGGACAAGATGCGACAGGATCTAAACTCTTTGGTGATATATCAGATGAGCCTTCAGGCCCACTTAGCTTTAACATCGCAGGCTTGACCCTCAACCAGCACAAGTCCGAAATCCGTCTGGACATTCGCATACCAGTCTTGGCAGACAAGGACGAGCTGGTTACCCGTCTGACACAAGCAGCAGAAGCCCTTGGCTTGACCTATGAAGAGTATGACTACTTGGCACCGCTCTACGTCCCTCTGGACAGCGACCTAGTATCAACTCTCATGACAGTTTATCAGGAAAAGACAGGGGACTTGACCAGTCAGCCGATCTCCTCAGGCGGTGCAACCTTTGCCCGCACCATGCCCAACTGTGTCGCATTTGGGGCTTGTTTCCCTCATACGCCACAGACTGAGCACCAAGAAAACGAATGTATGCCCCTAGAGGACCTCTACAAAACCATGGACATCTACGCCGAAGCGGTCTATCGCCTGGCAGGTAAGAAGTGAGATTATCATAGTAGTTAGCAACGAGTAAAGTTAAAAACTCCCCCTGAACGATTGTCAGGGGGAGTTTATTATCCAATTAATGCATTTTTAAATATGTTTGGAGTTTGAAATTTTGATGGTGTCCTCGGTAGTAGTGATAGAGAAGCCAATGCAGAAGAGGAAGTTGTTGGATGAACAAGTCTTCCCATTCAATCAACTGTTCCAGTTTTGTCTGACGAATCTGCTGAAGAACTTGTTGTGCTTCAGCAGTCGTTTGAAAGGTATTTCCCAGACCAAGTGCAACAAATCGCTGATGCAAATACGTACACTGGTTGTGTTCTAAGAAGGTACAAAAAGGCTTCATAGTTGTTGTTAAAATCGTATTTTCATCATAAGCACCTAGAATTCCCTTCTCCTCAATAGCACGAATGGCAAGGTAAATGCGTTGCCAGTGCAGCTCAATCTCATTAGTAGTTCCCTTGGCTTCTTTTGATATCTGGTATAGTAAACCATTAGTCTGAATAAGAGAGGGGCCTTCAAGGATATACGGCAAATCTAGACTAATCTGACCGGTTGGAAATCTCATAGAAAAGACCCAAACGATACAGGAGAAAATAAGCGGAATAATGATAAAAATTGGAGGGATCATATCATCCTGAGACAAAGAAGCAAGATAAGTCAGTAAACTACTAGCCCAGAAGACCGTACCGCTCCTCCATTTGAAACGCTTAAACTGAGCATACGGAGAATTGAATTGCGGTGCATAACTGAAGTTGTTCTGGGCCAAGAGCGAACAGCTTCTCATGAGAGCGACAAAAGCGTAGATGTAGAGGAACAGGGCTATATCATGTCGCTGGTTACTATAGACAATAATTCCAACCAGGACAAAGATAACCTGCAGGATAACGCTGAGCAGAAAGAGGGAAGAATGGCTTGGTTTCCGAATGATATAGTCCGTTCCTGAAAGATAAAGGATTAAGATACCACTGATGAGATAGGCAACTATCCGCAAGATAGAGGATATTGCACGAGAATCAGCCAGCAGGAGATTCCAGCCTCCACCGGTAACTGTAGGAATAATAAGGAAACAGAGGACAATCCCTAGTGAATAGAAAATCCACTCTTTCTTGGTTTCCAATACCGGAGGTAAATCCACCCGTTTTATCCGTTTGCGAAGCCGAGACAGGACACGTGTGGTGATAAAGGCTCCCCAGATATTGAAAAAGAAGAAACTAGTCTCCCTCTCTGTCAGAGTAAATTCAAACGTAACAAAAGTGAGAATGGATAGAAGGAAAATACCTCCGTAAACAAACTGACCCAAAAGAAACACATAGGAGAAGAACCGAGCCAATAACTGCTTTCTACGTGTGGAAACAGGAAGGAGTATATTCAAGCGAGCCTGACACCAAGCCAGCAAATTGGAACGATTCTGACATAGGTAAGAGGATTTTGCTTTTTGCTGAATGAGCCGAATGATTTGTGGCTCATGAATACGCTCAATATGTGAATAATCTATCTGCTCGAGAATGATTTGGAGTGTTTCCCTGTCCTTATTCAGTAATATGGTCCAGCGATTATAGGACGGAGAAGTAGTTGTAACGAGTTTTTCTAAATGAGTTTGTATCGCATTCATTTCTTACCAACTTTCTTCTAGGGCGTCCAGTTGCTGCTCGAATACCTTGTTAGCTTGTGCTATTTTCTTGACATCTTGGCTTTCAATGACGTTCTCGTAGTGTCGAATGTGGTGAGCCAGCAATTCTCGCTGTTCTGCTAGAACAATCTGGAACAGGCGTTCAGCCCGAGCCATGAGTAGCTTGTAATGTTCTGTGTCTCGGGGATGAATTTTTAAGGTAGCTAACTTGGCACGTTTTTCCAAAATTTCCTCTGGTGAGAGTTGGTGACGATCGCGTAGAATAGTTTTATTATGGACCTTTCCAGTCGATAAAACAGTAATATCTACATCGAGAATACCGTTGATATCATAAGAAAAACGACAATCCACCGCTTCGTGTTCTTCCTTATTGATTGGAATAGGCACTACCAAGGTTCCAAGCAAGAGATTGGCATTTGCCTTATAATGCTCACCTTGATAAATATTAAATTGTAAGCGTTCCTGACCTAATTCAGTCGCCCAGTATCGCTGCACATAAGAAGCAGGCAAGGTTGTATTGCGTTCAATGATAGGAGAAAACACATTTCCAACAATCTCTGTTCCTAAGGTGAACGGGCAGATATCGGTTAACACCAGATCCTTGATGTCTTCGTTTCGAGACTTAATCCCTGTCACAATCCCGCACCCCATAGCGATAGCCTTGTCCTGATCGACTTTAACTGAAATAGGGCGTTTTAGGAGGTAGGTCAAATAGTCTTGGACGAGTTTCATCTTCGTAGAGCCTCCTACGAGAATGACATCTGTCAAATCGGTTGCTTGGATTTGGGCATCGTGAAGAGCTTTTTGAATAGGCTTATTGATTTTTGCTAATAGAAAACGACATAGCTCAATATAACGTTCTTTGGTGAGCTTATACTGATGTACCGTGTCTTCGATTTTTACGGAGATACGAGTCTCTTCCTGCTCATTCAGGGCTAACTTGGCTTTTTCGGCTTCCTGGTAAATCAAGCCCAAGACCTCGTCAGACAAATTCTTTCTCTCATAAGGAAGATGCTGAATGAAATCATTGACAATTTGCTGTGTGAAATCTTCTCCACCCAGATGATTGTCTCCAGCTACGGAGACAATCTCAATCACATTGGCAAAGGCATCAACGATGGAAATATCAAGTGTACCTCCTCCAAAATCGACAATCATGTAGCTTGCATCTTCTTCACGACTTTGGTGAAGAGCCAGAGCTGCGGCCGAAGGTTCATTGATGATGCGTTCGATTTTGACACCAGCCAGTTGTCCAGCAATCTTTGTTGCAGCACGTTGGTCATCGTTGAAATAGGCTGGAACGCTGACAATAATCTCTGTGACTTTTTCACCAAGAAAGGCTTCTGCGTCCTCGACCAATTTTTTCAAGACAAAAGCACTTAATTCTTCTGGAAGGTAGTATTGGTCACCCAATCGGATTTTTTGTCCGGTTCCCATGAGACGTTTGAAGCGAGATTGGGTTAACTGAGGATGGCTCAACAAGCGTTCTTTGGCAAATTTTCCAACAATAATATCGCCCTCATCGGACAAACCAACCACAGAAGGTGTTAAGGTATCTCCCAAATTATTCGGGATGAGTTCTACCTTATTGTTCCTCCAGATAGCTGCTAAAGAGTTGGTTGTTCCTAAATCAATTCCAATAATCATGCTTCTCTCTCCGTTGTTAATTCAGCTTGGATGTCAGGATTTTTCAACCCAATCCAGTAGATATGATGTGCTAATTCTGGTAAATTGTATTCTTGACAGAGTGCAACGAGTTTCATTCGATGCTCCCATGGTCCGAAAAAGTAATAATTTAACAAATGCTGGGTCAGATTGTGACGAAAATCATCACTTGTCAGGTAGTAGCGGAATGTATCTGCCTCAAACACTTTCAGTAAGAAATAGAAATCGGTCACCAGTTCCAGTGAGGAGAGACATTCAGAAAGGTAGGTCTGAGCTTCTTGATTGTAGGCCTCCATATCCACGGAAAACTGGTCTTCTAATTGCTGCTGGGAAGAATGTGCCAAGGCCGCGGCTACTTTAAACAGTTTTAAGTCTTGGCATAGCTGAATAGCCTGTTGCTGCTCCTGTTCGTCTCCGAAAAAAGATATTTCCAGCAACTGATCCGTAAGTGCTTCTCGATGATGCTCTTCTTTCAAGTACTGAATGCACTCCTTGGATGAAAGGATAGTAATTAGCTGGGGATAGTAAGGAGCCTGTTGACAGGCCTCTTTTATTTTTAGGAGCAACTGCTTACTGCTTCTGTCCCAGTCCTCTTCGTGTGGAGAAGTCCCTTCCTCACCACTATTGGCTTGGGGAGTTTGCTCATTAAACTGCGAAAAGTCTATGGTTGGAGCTGTTTGCTGTGTGTGCTCGATTTGCTCCCAGTTGGGAGTAGTACCTGTCTTACCTGCCTGTTTCGCATAGGTCAAGGCAGTTTTATAAGCAGCTTGCAGACGCTTGAAACCTTCGGGATCATCTTCGGGATGAACCCGTTTAATCCGTTCAGCATATGCTAGTTTTATCGTTTTTTGATTAGTAGTTGCTTCGATTTGTAATTCTTGCCAACAGCTGTTCATACCTTCCTCCTTTGAAGCTCTTAGTCCATTATAGCATAGATAAATTTCAAAAGAAATAAGCCTAGTGGGTGTTAGGCTTATCTTCATATTTACTAAAGAAAAAAGGGGGAGCATACTCTTTGAGCTTGTCAAAGCAGGCTTGGGCGGAAGTAGGATCCTCACAGATAATCAGGCAGACATCGTCACCACAGAGGGTAGCGATGATTTCAGGGATTTCCATGGCATCCAGAATGGAGCCGAAGGAGCTAGCCAGTCCCGGCATGGTTTTCAGCAGGACTTGGTGCTGGACAGGCCGCATGGTAATCAGGGCATCTTCCATATAAAGCCGAAGGCGTTTTTCCCAGCGGGACGGTGCAATAGGATTAAGGATATAATGAGATTCATCCTCATCATTGACCTTGACAAGATTGAGGAGTTTGATGTCACGCGACAGGGTTGACTGGGTGACTATAATGCCATTGTCTTCCAGTAGTTCTTGTAATTCCTGCTGGGTATGGACTTTCTTTTCCAGAATCAAGGACAAAATCAGCTGGTGACGACTTTCAATCTTATTCATAGCAAGCTCCTCGGGTTCAGGCTTATTTGATAAACATAGCATCTCCAAAGCTGAAGAAACGGTAGCGCTCTTCAACGGCGTGCTGGTAGGCAGCTAGGGTTAATTCACGACCAGCAAAGGCAGAAACCAGCATGACCAAGGTTGATTTTGGTAGGTGGAAGTTGGTCGAAAAGGCATCGATAATGCGGAACTCATAGCCTGGTTTGATAAAGATATTGGTCCAGCCAGAGTCTGCTTCCAAACGACCGTCAAACTTGTTGCCAATGGTTTCAAGGGTACGAATGGAGGTTGTTCCGACCGCAACGATACGACCGCCGTTTTCCTTGACTTCGTTCAAGGTCTGGGCAGCTTCAGCGGACAGGTGATAGAACTCTGAGTGCATCTCGTGTTCCTCGACATTATCCACCGACACAGGACGGAAGGTGCCTAGTCCGACGTGGAGGGTTAGATAGACGAGCTTGACACCCTTGGTTTCGATTCTCTCCAGCAATTCTTGAGTGAAATGCAGGCCAGCAGTCGGTGCGGCAGCAGAGCCGTTTTCTTTGGCATAGACAGTCTGGTAGCGTTCGCGGTCTTCCAGTTTTTCATGGATATAAGGCGGCAGGGGCATTTCTCCCAGACTTTCAAGGACTTCTAAGAAGATACCTTCGTAGGCAAACTCAACAATCCGTCCGCCGTGTTCCAGCTCTTCCACGATAGTGGCGGTGAGTCTTCCGTCACCGAAGGCAACCTTGGTGCCGACTTTCAAACGCTTGGCTGGTTTAGCAAGTGCTTCCCACTGGTCACCTTGGGTATTTTTTAAAAGCAAAAGCTCAACATGTCCCATAGTTTCAGGCTTGTAGCCATAGAGACGGGCAGGCAGAACACGTGTATTGTTCATGACTAGGGCATCGCCAGGCTCCAACTCATCAATGATGTGGTCGAAGTGACTATCCGTTATCTTACCTGTGGTTCTATCTACAACTAACAGACGGGAACTATCCCGCTGCTCCAAAGGGACTTGAGCAATCAGCTCCTCCGGCAAGTAAAAATCAAAATCAGCAGTATTCATAATTTCTCCTTAAGCAGTTAAGATGATGACGATAAAGTAGATGAGTAGGAGAAATGGCAGAGCGATCAGCAGGCCACCTACTGCAAAAAGAATACGACGAAGAACTTTTTGTTCTTTCAGGAAATAAGCGATAAGACAGAGAGCCAGCCCTGTAAAAAATAAGAGTAATAATTGTTGTAACATACTCCTATTATAGCATATTTGTGAGTATTTAGGCTTGACAATAATTGGTCTATACCATATAATAGTTTTAGAAATAAACGGTCTAGACCAAAGGGAGGTTTCGGATGAAAGTAATCGTTGTAAAAAGTCAACAAGAAGGTGCAGAGATTGCCCTTGACTTATTAAAAAATAAATTGGAATCAGGTGCGCAGGTTCTTGGTTTGGCAACAGGCTCAAGCCCTATTGAGTTTTATAAAAAGATTGTCGAAAGTGACTTGGATTTCTCAGAGATGACCTCGGTCAATCTTGACGAATACGTAGGTCTGGGAGAAGAGAGTGACCAGTCCTATATCTACTTTATGAAAGAGTATCTCTTCAACCACAAGTCTTTCAAGGTCAATTATTTGCCAAATGGCAAGGCAGAGGATTTAGAAGCAGAAGTCGTGCACTATAATCAGATTTTGGCAGCTAACCCTGTGGATTTCCAAATTCTCGGTATCGGTCGCAACGGGCATATCGGCTTCAACGAGCCAGGGGCAGCCTTTGACGGTCAGACACGGGTTGTTGATTTGGCGCCATCAACCATCGAAGCCAACGCTCGATTCTTTGCGGATCCAGAAGAAGTGCCCAAGCAGGCGATTTCCATGGGCATTGCTAACATCCTATCTGCTAAGACCATTGTTCTTATGGCCTATGGCCAGGAAAAAGCTGACGCCATTAAGGCGACGGTGGAAGGACCAGTGACAGAGCAAGTCCCAGCAAGTGTCCTTCAAAATCATGAAGATGTTGTCCTCATTATCGATGAAGCAGCAGCTAGTAAACTAGCATAATAAACAAAACCGACTACCATTTTTGGCAGTCGGATTTCTTATTTTTCGAGGTCAGCTTCTACACGATTGCGGTGGCGGAAAGAGATGACCAGCATCATAAATGAACTAGCAACGAGAATAGCAGCAATCAAAGATAAATGGTGGTGGAAGGCTATCAGAAGAATGATGGTGCTGAATACCAGAATGGCATATTGAAGCCAAACCATCTTATCTAGTTGATAAAGGTCTTGGTTGTAGCGACTGGTCATTAGGATTCCGAGATAGTAGAGGAAGTAGCCGATGAGTAGGAAGGGCAAACCAAAAGTGGCATGCTCACCAGGTAAGACTTCCACAGAAACTGTAAAGAAGTTGAGCCCCAAAACCAGTACCATATGAGCATAGAGTAAGGTGGCTACATTTGTCTTTTGATGGTGGTTGATATTGAGATAGGTTTGCGAAATGTAAAACATAAAGGAGAACGCCATTGCCAAGAAGAAGAGAATACCAGTGAGCAGATGCGTCTGAATCGGATAATTTTTCAAAATCGCAATGACTGTTTCACCAAAGGTGATAATAGTAATCAGCTGGCAGCGTTCTACGATATGAGGAAAGTTCATCACATCATGACTAAGCTTGTCCTTAAAGAAATAGGAAATAATATACGGGAGATATAAAAGCAAGGAGCTCTTTTCATCATAGCTCCAGAAATTGAAGTAAATAGCTACCGAAGCCAAGAAAAATACCAGCACATAAATCCCCAACATATAGAGACTATTTTTTATATCTGCCGTAAAACCGATTTTCCGGCCCCGAAGGTAGTACTGCAAGCAAAGTAGCAAATAAGACAGAGTCAAAAAGATGGTAAATGGTAGGGCGGTCGCTTCAAAATCATGACTAAAGTTCAGGGATAATTGCCCCACCACAAACATGGACGCAATGATCGTGCTAATATCCAACAAATCCCGCTCACCATATTTGTTGAGGTAAATCGTCTCATTAATCCACAAGGTCATAATAATCAGGTTGGCGGTGATAAAAGTTAGAATTTCCCTGAGACCGATATGGTCACCGTGCAAAAGTCCAGTCAGTGATGAAGTGGCCAGAACAAAGACCAAATCATAAAACAATTCGTAATTGGATACACGTTTTGCCTTAATTTCAGACATAAAAATCTCCTTTTCAAAAAAATCTGAAATATTATACCATACGAAAAGGGAGGATGTCATCTCCCTTTGTTTCTTATAGTGTCCAGTCCAAGTCTGGTCCGACAGGAACAACGCCTGTTGGGTTAATGGTCTTGTGGCTACCGTAGTAGTGCTGTTTGATATGGTCAAAGTCAACCGTCTCCGCAATGCCAGCATGGTTGTAAATTCGCTTGGTGTAGTTCCACAAGTTTGGATAGTCAACCAAGGCCTTGATATTGCATTTGAAATGCCCAAAGTAAACAGGGTCAAAACGCACCAAGGTAGTAAAGAGGCGAATATCTGCCTCTGTCAGCTGGTTGCCCACCAGATAGTCCTTATCTGCCAAATGCTCCTCTAGTTTGTCCAAGGCAGCAAAGAGATTTTTGACTTCTTTTTCATAGACTTTCTGATTGGTTGAAAATCCAGCCTTGTAGACTCCGTTGTTGATGTTTGGATAGACAAAGTCGTTCATAGTATCAATCTCAGCTTGTAGGTGTTCTGGATAGTAGTCATCATAGTTGCCTGTAATGTCATTGAAGGCAGTATTGAACATCCGCATAATCTCGGCCGACTCGTTGCTGACGATGGTATTGGTTTTCTTATCCCACAGGACAGGAACGGTGACACGTCCTGTATAGTGTGGGTCAGCCTTCAAATAGACCTGATAGAGATAATCGCTGTTAAAGAGTGGATCCTTGATAACACCAAGACCATCTTCAAATGTCCAGCCATTTTCTAACATGAGGGGATGAACGATAGACAAGGAAATATGGTCTTCCAAGCCCTTCAATTTTCGCATAATCAAGGTCCGACTAGCCCAAGGACAAGCCAGAGAAATATAGAGGTGATAGCGATCAGACTCGGCTTTGAAACCGCCTTTTCCTGTCGGACCTGCCTGTCCGTCTGGCGTAATCCAGTTGCGAAACTGCGTGACACTCCGAATAAACTTACCACCTGTAGACTTGGTATCATACCACTGATCGACCCATTTGCCATCTTGTAAAAGTCCCATGATATTCTCCTTTATTATAAAAATTAGGAAATCCAAGCAAACGGATTTCATTTATATATCACTAATTAGTATTATAATCTTTTTTCAATCAAAGTCAAGACCTACGTTTTATGCTAGAATAGAGATATGAGATTGGATAAATGTTTAGAAAAAGCCAAGATTGGATCGCGTAGGCAGGTAAAGAAACTATTTAAGGCCCAGCAAATCAGCATAGATGGCCAACCGGCTCACAGCCTTAGCCAGATTGTTGACCCAGAGTTACAAACTATACAAGTTTCGGGTAAAAAAGTTGCATTAGAAGGTTCGGTCTATTATCTACTCCATAAGCCAAGAGGAGTAGTGTCGGCAGTGACCGACAAAGACCACCAAACTGTCATCGACTTGATTTCTCCGAAAGACCGTAGGGAAGGACTCTATCCAGTTGGTCGTTTAGACAGGGACACCGAAGGTCTGGTTCTTATCACTAATAATGGACCTCTGGGTTACCGCATGCTCCACCCCAGTCACCATGTGGACAAGGTCTACTATGTGGTGGTCAACGGTCCCTTGGGTCTGGATGCCCCGACATTTTTTGCCTCAGGAGTTACCTTTTTGGACGGCACTCGTTGCCAGCCCGCAGATTTGACTGTCTTGGAGGCTTCTTTGGACCATAGCAGAGCGACCATCAAGCTGGCAGAAGGGAAATTTCATCAGGTCAAAAAGATGTTTTTAGCCTATGGTGTCAAGGTCACTTATCTCAAGCGGATTTCCTTTGGTAGTTTCGAACTGGGGGATTTGGAACGAGGTGCCTACAGACAACTCACGCCAAATGAAATGGAACATTTATTCACTTATTTTGACTAGCGGAGGATATATAATGAGCATTTATGATTTTACAGTACAAAAACAAGATGGCACAGACTAGTCCATGGCTGAGTATCAAGGACAAGTTTTACTTATAGTCAATACAGCGCCAGGTTGTGGATTGGCACCACAATACAAGGAACTACAGGGGGAGTGGGAAAGAACTCGACTAAGTCAAAAAGAGTTCGTCTTCCCACCCCCGCACAGTTGATTAGGTTAGATTTGGAGTGTAAAACACGAACAAATCTACCAATCAACCACTGCGCTGAGATGTTGACACAAACACTGAGAAGTGGGCCAGGGCTTTTTGCCCAGCCTCATCGAGGCCAAGGTTTTGTAGTGTTGGATTTCCCTTGTAATCAATTTTTAAATCAGGCTTCCGGTTCTGCTGAAGAAATCAATCAGACTTGTAGCTTGAATTATGGTACAACTTTTCCTCGTTTTGCTAAAATTGCTGTGAATGGTTCTGAAGCTAGTCCGCTATATTGCTATCTCAAGAAAGAAAAATCGACCTTATTAGGAGGTCGAATCGAGTGGAATTTTACCAAGTTTTTGGTCGATAGACAGGGGCGCGTGGTCAAACGCTATTTCAATTAACTATACTTCCAAAGCCCAGTCAATTTTTTCCCTATCCTGGTTTGTCAGTATACCAAAGGCATTTTGATGAGGAAAGCGGCCAAAAGATACCAAATCATAGACTCGAATCCCATCCAAACTTTCCTGTACCTGAGGGAGTAGGGCCAACTGCTTGGCAATTTCCTTTGTCGAAATGTGCTGCATGTCTTTTCCATCCAAATAGACCGCTCCCTTATCAGCTGGTATAATACGGCTGAGGCTTTTTAAGAGAGTTGATTTTCCACCCCATTGGCACCAATTATGCTGGTGATTTTTCCGGTTGGGAAGTCAATAGATAGGTCAGACAGTATTGTTTTTTTCCATAAGAAACGGCCAAATCCTTGGCTGAAATGGTTGCCATACGCCCTCCTTTACTCACATAGATGTTCATTATATCATAGTTTCTGGGATTAACAAAGAATTTTCTGACAATTTCAATTTTATAAGAATGGTTATAAAAAAATCCCTGTCACATGGACAAGGATTCTTTGTTATAGATAGCGTTTTGCTACTTCGATGTCACCGTCATAGGCGACCTTTTCACCTTTGACAATCTGGTAGGCGTCAGCCCCCTTACCTGCGATGATGACAGCATCTTTCGGAGAGTTTGTCAGGCACATGGCTGTGCGAATAGCTTCTTCCCGGTCCAAGATAAAGTTGCTTGGACGGGTCATGTGGGCACGGATTTGCTGGGCAATTTCAGCGGGATCTTCACGGTTAGGGTCATCAGCTGTCAGAATGACCTCAATCTGCGGATAGTCGTTGAGCAGCAGTCCGAAGTCTTTGCGGCGACTTTCTCCCTTGTTACCAGGAGCTCCAAGGATTAGGATAACCTTGCCTGTCTGGTGCTCTAAGACGACATCAATCAGCTTCTTGACACTATCGCCGTTGTGGGCGTAATCGACAAAAACCTTGGCTCCGTTTTGCTGGGTCAGGACTTCCATACGACCAGGGACATTGGTTTGGGCAATTCCTGTGTGAATATCGTCCAGGCTTGCACCCAAGCGGAGACAGGCCAGTCCTGCTGCGATGGCATTTTCTTGGTTGAAGCCACCGATCAGCTGGATGTCGTAATGGCCAGCCAATTTGCCAGTCGCTGTGAAGTCAAAACCTGCTGATTCGGTGATTTCATTTTCAGAAGCTGGACCGTAAAAGTCATGGTCTTTGGAGCTGACTTGCTCTTTCACGACTTCAAAATGGTCCATCCCAGCATTGACAATAACAGCTCTGCTATTGTCCATCAAAAGCCGCTTGTGATAGAAATAGTCCTCAAAAGTCGGGTGCTCAATGGGGCCGATGTGGTCGGGGCTGATGTTGAGGAAGACGCCGACATCAAAGGTTAGTCCGTAAACCCGCTTGACCAGATAGGCCTGGCTGGACACCTCCATAATCAAGTGGGTCATGCCGTTTTGGACCGCCTCCGCCATCATGGCAAAAAGGTCCAGACTTTCGGGCGTGGTTAGTGTGGACTTGAAGAAGGTCTTGCCGTCCAGCGTGGTGTTCATGGTCGAAAGCATGGCAGGCTTCTTGCTCTGTTTAAGAATGTTAAAAGCAAAATAAGCCGCCGTTGTCTTACCCTTGGTGCCGGTGAAGGCCAGGAGTTTGAGCTGTTTCTGGGGATGACCATGAAATTCCATGGCAATCAGGCTCATGGCCTGCTTGATGTCGTGGACGATGATAACAGGAATGCCGACCTCGTAGTCGATTTCAGACACGTAAAAAGCAAGACCAGCCTCGATAGCCTTTTCCAGAAATTCCTTCTTAAAGGCCAAACCCTTGGCAAAAAAGAGGGTCGTTGGGGTAACAGCCCGGCTGTCATAGCTGAGGGCGTCAAACTGGACATCCGTCCATGTGCTGTCAGTCTGGTCATTCTGTTTGATATAGCAGAAGTTAGCATCCGCCTTCAATATTTCTAATACACGTTCAATTGTAATCATGCTTCTATTGTAAACCTATCTAGTGGTTTTTACAAGTCGGGACAAGAAAACCCTCTCGGAAAATCAGGAGAGGGCAACATTCAAGACTGGAATGTCGGACTATGGGCAGAAAATAAAAATAGAAAAAACTAGAGTAAAGGCGATTACCAAAGCCAGTTTCCAAGTTTCCTCTACATTGTGCTTAGATTGAAAGAAGGCGTAATAGTAATGAAGAAGGGTGAGTAAGCACACCAATAGTCCAAAACTGGAGAGATAAAATTCCTGTTTTATTGCCATTATGGTCCAAAAAATGCCACTGTAAAAATAGAAATTTCGGTAAAATTGACGGTTGAATTGCTTGAACATAGTAAACCTCCTTTCTATATTATTATAAACTAAAAACAAAGGGAAAGCAAGGAAATATAAGTTGGGTTATAAGGATTTCCTATAAGACTCCTAGGAAATTTTCTATATCCATTTTCAAGGCAATTTTCACAAACTATCTTAAAGAAGTGCTACAATGGAAGAAAGAAATGGAGGAGTAGCAGATGACAGAACGCAGATTAGACACCCTTTTGGCTCAAGCTGGTATAAAGAATGATGAAAAAACAGGGGCCCTCATTTCCCCTATTTACCTATCGACCACCTACCAACACCCTGAGTTTGGCCAATCCACTGGCTTTGACTATACCCGGACCAAGAATCCGACTCGGACTAGTCTGGAGCAAACCCTAGCTGCCATCGAAAAAGCCCAGTACGCCTTAGTGACAAGCTCGGGTATGGCGGCCCTGGTCTTGCTCTTCTCAGGCTTTCCAGTTGGCAGTCGCATTGTGGCGGCACGTGACCTCTACGGTGGCTCTTTCCGCTGGTTTAACGAGCAGGAACAGCTGGGCCGCTTCCAATTCACCTATGCCAATACCGAAGAGGACTTGCTGGCGGCTATTGATGACCAGACCGATTATGTCTATCTAGAAACCCCGACCAATCCGCTCATGGTGGAGTTTGACATTGCTAAGGTTTCGGCTATCGCCCATGCCAAAGGTGCTAAGGTCATTGTCGATAACACCTTTTATAGCCCTGTTTACCAGAATCCTCTGGTCCAAGGAGCCGATGTCGCCCTCCACTCAGCGACTAAGTATCTATCAGGCCACAACGATGTCTTAGCTGGCGTTCTCATGACTAATGATCAGGCACTTTATGACAAACTCTTCTATGACCAAAATACAACGGGACCAACCCTGTCACCGCTGGATTGTTACCTGCTGATGAGAGGACTCAAGACCCTGTCTATTCGCATGGAACGATCTACCAAGAATGCCCAGAAAATCGTAGAATACCTCCAATCCAGTCCAGCAGTTCACCAAGTGTACTACACAGGAAAAGGAGGCATGATTTCAGTCAAACTTGTCAATCAAGACCGCATTCCTCATATTCTTAACAATTTGCAGGTCTTTACCTTTGCAGAAAGTTTGGGTGGGGTAGAAAG
Organism: Streptococcus suis; assembly: GCF_024509525.1. Classification (GTDB taxonomy): domain Bacteria; phylum Bacillota; class Bacilli; order Lactobacillales; family Streptococcaceae; genus Streptococcus; species Streptococcus suis_AC. The sequence continues at coordinate 18,373 of NZ_JAMWEM010000001.1, read as the reverse complement.
TCTGATTACCTACCCTGCGACCCAGACCCACGCTGATATTCCAGCTGATGTCCGTCATGCCTACGGACTAACAGATGACCTGCTCCGCTTATCCATCGGAATTGAAGATCCGCAGGACCTGATTAATGATTTGAAGCAAGCCTTGGAGGGATAATATGACTTATGATTTTACAAAGAGACCTGACCGCTTGAGCCAGCACAGTGTTAAGTGGCAGGCAACCGAGCAAGATTCGGAGCTCCTACAAGCCTGGGTAGCGGATATGGATTTTGAGCCAGTCCCTGAGATTCGTCAGGCTATTCGGGACTATGCAGACCAGCACATTTTCGGCTATAACTATGCCAGTGACAGCCTTTTTCAATCAATATTGGACTGGGAAGAGAGCCAGCATGGTTACGAGATAGATAGAGAATCAATCGTCTTGGTGGAGGGTGTTGTCCCTGCTATTTCCATTGCTATTCAGGCCTTGACAGAAGAGGGGGACAGCATCCTCATCAATACACCTGTCTATCCACCTTTTGCTCGCTCTGTCCGCCTCAACCACCGCAAACTCATTACCAATTCGCTAATTAAGCAAGACGAGCAGTTTGCCTTGGACTTTGACCAGCTGGAGAAGGACTTGGTTGAAAATGAGGTCAAACTCTACATCCTCTGCAATCCCCATAATCCTGGCGGCCGTGTTTGGACAAAAGTAGAGCTGGAAAGAATTGGCTCTCTCTGTCAGCAGTATGGTGTGATCTTGATTTCTGACGAAATCCACCAAGACCTGACCTTATTTGGACATGAGCATCATTCCTTCAATACTGTCAATCCAGCCTTCAAGGAATTTTCTCTGATTCTGTCATCAGCGACTAAGACCTTTAACATTGCAGGTACGAAGAATAGCTTTGCTATTATTGAAAACCCTGTCCTTCGTAAGAAGTTTACCAAGCGGCAGTTAACCAATAACCAGCATGAAATTGCCACCATTGGCCTGATTACGACAGAAGTTGCTTTTCGCTATGGCAAGCCCTGGTTGGACAGTTTGAAGCCCGTTTTGGAAGGCAATATTGACTATCTTGTAGATTATCTGGGGCAGCATACCAATATTGAGGTCATGAAGCCGCAGGGGACTTACTTGGTCTGGTTGGATTTTTCTGCCTACGGACTCAGTCATGAAGCGATTTTTGATAAGTTGGTTAAGGAGGCCAAAGTTGTTCTCAACGACGGTCAAACCTTTGGCAAGGAAGGGCTCTATCATGCCCGACTGAATGTTGCGGCTCCCTTGACAACCATTCAAGAAATCTGCCACCGCATCGCCTCTAGCTTTGGGAAATAGGGCTCCGCTCTGCTATGGCCCTAAAAAATAAGGGTTAGTAACACTAATCCTTATTTTGCTGTTTTCTATAATCGCTGGGACTCATATGGAAGTAATGCTTGAAGGCTGTGCTGAAGGTCAAAGGATCAGAGTAACCAACGGAATTTGCAACTTCTGTAATCGTCCGTTCGGGATCTTCTAAGAGTTGGCAGCTTCGATTCATCTTTACCTGAAGAATGTAGTCTTTGATGGCGTAGCCAGTTTCCTGTTTGAAGATTTTATAGAGATAGCTTCGACTTAGAGCGAGCTGCTCTGCAATTTCTGCCACCTTAATCGGTCGAGCGTAGTGACTGTGAATCAGCTTAATAGCATGGTGAACATAGCTTTTGGCAAGAGTGCCGGCCTCTTTCAGTTGTTGATTGGGAAATTCTGCAACAAGGTAGGCTAGTAATTGATGAAGATGGCCGACCAGGATGTGCTCTGTCACCATTGGTAAGGGGTGTTTGTACGTTTTGGTAATGTCTATCATTTTTTGTAAAATGGGAGACTGGAGGCTGGAATGCAGATAAAATTTTTCCAATAAGCGACTATGTTCAAGAATTAACTCAGCTTTTGACCCGCTAAAACCAACCCAAATATAAGTCCAGGGCTCCTGACCGTCAGCCTGGTAGAAGATAGACTTATTTTTAGGGAGGACAAATAAGTCGCCTGCGGTCAGTTCAGTTGTTTCTCCGAGAATGCTAATTTTCCCCTTGCCCTCAGTGATAAAATGGAGGACATAATTATCTCGAATAGTTGGCCCAAAAGAATAGTTTTTATCACATTGTTCCGCACCGTAATGGTCGATATTTAGGTCAAAGTTATGGCTGTCTAGTTCATTGTAGCTATTTAGAATGTTCATAAGCTCTTCTCCTTAGGAAACATTATACCATATTCTAACAACAAAACCCTATTTTGTAAAACGCTTACATTTGTTAGAATAATTCATGTAATACAGATAGGAGCTGACAGTATGATTCAATACACAGAAGAAAGTAGCCTATTTCACTTGAAAACCAGAGAATTTTCATACGTGATAGAGGTTCTAGAAACAGGCGATTTGGTTCATCGTTATTTTGGTAAGAAAATTCAACAATTTAGCAATGGAAACAAAATAACATATTTGGACCGAGCCTTCTCGCCTAGTCCAATTACTGGCAATCGGACCTACTCACTGGATACCTTGTCCTTGGAATACTCCAGCAATGGTCTAGGAGACTTTCGGACGGCCTCTATTGATGTGCGAAATGAAATCGGCATTGCCTTGGATTTGAAGTACAAGCAACACCGGATTTACAAAGGGAAGTCATCCTTGGAAGGTCTGCCAGCTAGCTTTGCTTCGGAAGAGGAAGTAGAGAGCTTAGAAATTGACCTCTATGATGCTGTAGCAGATGTGACAGTGACCTTACAGTATGCGGTTTTTGAAGAAGGAAACTATCTAGCCCGCTCTGCTCGTATCCAAACGGGACGCTATCCTTCTAAGATAGAAAAAGCCTTATCTTTCACCCTGGATTTTCCACGAAAAGACTTTGTTGTCCACAGTCTAACAGGGCGATATGGTTATGAGAAAGAGTGGACAGAAACACCGATTACGAGCGGAACCTACTCTATTGGAAGCATTCGAGGGGCTTCAAGTCACTCGCGGACTCCTTTCTTAGCCTTGGCGGCCCCAACTGCTACAGAAGACAGTGGCGACGTTTATATCGCCCAACTGGTTTATAGTGGGAACTTTACTGGTTTTGTGGAGACAACTGCTTTGGAAACAGTCCGTTGGGGCATGGGAATCAACGACACGAGCTTCAGCTGGAATTTGGCTTCCGGAGAAAGTTTTCAGACACCAGAAGTTCTCCTATCCTTTACAGATAAGGGTTTCACAGGTATGACCCAGGATAGTCATGGCTTCATCAAAAAACACCTAATTCGTTCTCGGTTTGTCAATCAAGAACGGCCAATTCTCATTAATAACTGGGAAGGAACCTACTTTGATTTCACGGAGGAGAAGATTCTTTCCATGGCAAACCTGGCCAGTCAGGCAGGGATTGAATTATTCGTCCTGGATGATGGCTGGTTTGGAAAACGGAACAATGACGAGTCTTCCTTGGGAGATTGGATTGTCAATACAGACAAGCTTCCCAATGGTTTAGCCGGTCTGGCAGATTCGATTCGGGCCTTGGGTATGAAATTTGGTCTTTGGTTTGAGCCAGAGATGATTTCAATCGATAGTGACCTCTATCGCCAGCATCCAGATTGGGCTATTCATATTGATGGACGCGAACCAATTTACAGTCGAGAACAGTTGGTACTGGATTTGTCCAAACCAGAAGTTTGTGACTACATTATCCAAGCTGTATCCGAGGTACTGCAATCTGCCAAAATTGATTATGTCAAGTGGGATATGAATCGCAATATCACCAGTATGTCTCAAGAATTTGCTAATGCTGATTCTTACGAGTTCCATCATCGCTATATGCTGGGGCTGTACCAAGTATTAGAAACTCTGACCAGTCGCTTCCCAGACATTCTCTTTGAATCCTGTGCAGGAGGTGGTGGTCGAAATGACTTGGGTCTGCTCTACTATATGCCACAGGCTTGGGCGAGTGACAATACAGATGCGATTGGTCGCCTCTCTATCCAAGAAGGAACGACCTTACTTTACCCAACCTCTTCAATGGGAGCCCACGTATCAGCGGTTCCCAACCATCAAGTCGGTCGGATTACATCCTTGCAAACCCGAGGAAACGTAGCTATGATGGGCGGAGCCTTTGGCTACGAGTTAGATGTTACTCAACTGTCCCAAGAAGAATTAGAAACTCTTGCTGAACAGGTTGAAACCTTCAAGCAGATTCGTTCAACAGTCCAGTTCGGAGACCTCTATCGTTTGAAGAAAACGGCAAATACCTGGGCAGCCAACTATGTTGATGCAGATAAGAGTCAAGCTGTTTTCACCTTCGTAAAAATACTAGCTCAACCAGAAACTCCTCTGTTGCAGGTAAGATTGAAGGGGCTGGACCCAGAAGCTTGTTATTACTGTCCACAGTTGGAAACAAGTTTCTATGGAGATGAGCTCATGAACATCGGCTTAACCATGCCCCATGTTCAAGAAGATTATTTTAGTGTACAATATATTTTTAACAAAATCTAGGAGGATTTTATTATGAACATGAGAAGATTTCTCAAATGTGCGTCGGTTTGTGCTTTTGCTAGCTTCCTTGTAGCCTGTGGAAATTCCAGTAGCAGTGACAAGGTAGAAATTGAATTTTTCTCGCAAAAGCCTGAAATGCAAGCAACCTTGCAGGAAATTATTGATGACTTTGAGAAAGAAAATCCAGATATTGAAGTTAAGTTTTCAAATGTGCCAGACGCAGGAACTGTCTTGAAAACACGGATGGCCAATGATGAAGCACCAGATGTTATCAATATCTATCCTCAAAATGCAGATTTCAAAGAGTATGCAGCAGATGGTCGTTTCCTTGAAATTGGTGATGATGCAGGTCTCAGCCACTTGAAAGATGGGGCAGTAACACCTTATCTGGTAAATGATACAAACTACACTCTTCCACTGACTGCCAATGCCTATGGTATCTACTACAACAAAGATAAATTCGAAGAACTTGGCTTGGAAGTACCCACTACCTATGCAGAATTTGTGGCCTTGGTAGACAAAATCAAGGCTGATGGCAGTGTAGCACCTTTTGCCCTTTCTCTAAATGATGCTTGGTCACTCAATGGTTACCACCAATTAGCTTGGGTAACAGTTGCAGGTGGATTTGATGGTGCAGAGGATATTTTGATTCGCAGTGCCAAGGGTGCTATCCAAGACGATGCAACAACTAAGGAAGTCTTGGAGCGTTTGGAACTCTTGACTGACAATGGTCAAAAAGGTTTCACAGGAGCCCTCTATGCTGATGCGGTTGCGTCATTTGCAGCAGGAGAAGCCCTCATGATGCCACAAGGAACATGGGCAGCAACAGCAATCAACCAGCAAGAGCCAGAATTTGAATACGGTATGTTTACCTTCCCAGGAGATGAAAAAGGAGGCGATTACACGATTGGTGCAGCAGACCTAGCCCTTTCTGTATCAGCTGAATCAGAGCACCCAGAAGAGTCTAAGAAATTCTTGGAATACCTCTCACGTCCAACAGTCATTCAGAAATACTATGACGTGGACGGATCACCAACTTCTGTTGAAGGTGTGGATACCGAAGGTAAATTTGAAGAAACCGCTGGTGTCACTCAATATGCCTTTACAGACAAGCACGTCGTATGGTTGCAAAGTGAGTGGGATTCAGAAGATGAGTTTTGGAATATCACTGTTGAAATGGTGAAAAAACCAGATTCAGCAGAACTTGTGAAGAAACTCAATGCCTTCTTTGATCCGATGAAATAATAAATAGCATAAACAACTGAGGGGCTGCAGTTTGGTATTCCCAAACCAGTCCCCTTATAGTTGTTTAATCTCCGGTTGAAGAAGAGAAGTTGACTCTTATTGGAGTGGAGATTAAACAACTATAATATATGAATTTAGTAAAGGAGTTCTTTATGAGTCAAAAAGGATTTGTTGCAAAATATTGGCCCTATTTATTTGTAGCCATACCAATTGCTCTTCAGTTAATCTTTTTCTTTTATCCATTGATAACTGGGGTGTTTTATAGCTTAACAGATTGGAACGGGCTGTCCAGCAGTTATGATGTGATTGGGATTCAAAATTATATCGATATTCTGAAGGACCCTGACTTCTATACCAGTATCACTTTCACCATTATCTTCACTATCGGTCTAGTCATCGGGGAGATTGTGATTGGTATTTGGTTGGCAACTCTGCTTAATCGGAAAATCAAAGCAGTTGGCTTTTTCCGGACCTGGTATTTCTTCCCAGCAGTTTTGTCAACAGTGACTTTGGGGCTCATCTTTGTTCAACTTTTTAACTATGGTTTTACACAAATTGGCGAAATCCTGCACATTGACTGGTTGATGGAAAACTTATTGGTTCAAGAGAATACAGTTATTCCTTCCGTCCTCTTTGTTGCTCTTTGGCAAGGTCTAGCAATGCCGGTCATCATTTTCCTATCTGGTCTACAAAGCATTCCAGACGATGTGAAAGAAGCAGCAGCTATTGACGGTGCAACACGTTCACAGCAGTTCTTCAACATTGAATTGCCTTTCCTCTTACCGTCTATCAGCATGGTCTTTATTTTAGCAATGAAATCTGGCTTGACAGCCTTTGACCTTATCTTCGCTTTAACTAGTGGTGGTCCAGATGGTAAGACAGAATCACTTGGCTTGCTGGTTTATAACTACGCTTTTGTTGACAATAAATTCTCATATGCCAATGCTCTGGCAGTCGTTCTCTTCATCTTTATCATTGTTATTTCCTTGATTCAGATGCGGATTTCTAAGAAATTTGAAGTATAGGGAGGTATGTTTATGAATAAGACCAAACAAAGCAATTGGTGGGTATATCTCGTTCTATTCAGCGGCATTCTCTTTATGTTTATTCCGCTACTGGTGACGGTGATTAGTTCCTTCAAGCCAACTAAAGAAATTACAGGTAACTTCTTTGGCTTACCTGAAAATTTCACACTAGACAACTATAGTCGCTTGTTTGAAGATGGAGTGGTCCAATATTTTGGGAATTCTGCCCTGATTACCATTGCTGCAGTAGGTTTGATTATACTGGTTATTCCAATGGCTGCCTTCGCAGTAGCCCGTCAGATGAAGCGGCAAACAGCTTTTAACTTTATCTACTTTTTCTTGATTATCGGAATCTTTGTTCCCTTCCAAGTAATCATGCTTCCCATGACCAAGTTGATGTCTAGTCTCGGTTTGAACAATATTTTGGGGTTGATTATTCTGTATCTGACCTATGCAGTGCCGCAGGCACTCTTCCTCTATGTTGGCTATATCAAGACCATTGTTCCTGAGGAGATGGATGAGGCAGCAGCAATTGATGGCTGTGATAAATTTACCATGTACTGGAGAATTATCTTCCCATTGATGAAACCTATGCACGCTACGATTTTGATCATCAATGCCCTCTGGGTTTGGAATGACTTCCTCTTGCCACTCTTGGTCCTCAACCGTGACCAAGAAATGTGGACATTGCCGCTCTTCCAGTATAACTATCAAGGAATGTATTTCAGCGATTATGGACCGTCATTTGCGTCCTATGTGGTAGGCATTATTCCAATTCTGTTGGTTTATCTCATTTTCCAAAAGCATATCATTTCAGGTATGACCAGTGGATCTGTTAAATAATATTCGAAAGGTTGAGGCAACTCAACCTTTTACCAAAAAACAATTAGAAAAGGCTTTCAAAAGGAGAAGAAAATGAAAGTAAAAAATCAAGCAATGTTAATCACTTATTCAGACAGTCTTGGAAAAAATCTGAAAGACTTGAAGCAGGTCTTGGAAGGTCCTTTGAAAGATGTGGTCGGAGGTGTTCACATTCTTCCATTCTTTCCATCATCGGGGGACCGCGGGTTTGCACCCATGGACTATACCAAGGTTGATGAGGCTTTTGGAGATTGGAGCGATATTGAGGCACTCAGTCAAGACTACTACCTCATGTTTGATTTCATGATTAACCATATCTCAGCCAAGTCGCCTTATTTCCTTGATTTCCTAGAAAAGAAAGATGCGTCTGCCTATGCAGATTTGTTTATCCGCTACAAAAACTTTTGGCCAAATGTTGAGCCGACTCAGGAAGATATTGACCTCATTTACAAACGGAAACCTCGTGCTCCCTATCGCATTGCCAAGTTTGCTGATGGTAGTGAGGAAAAAGTTTGGTGTACCTTTGATGAGCAACAGATTGATCTCGATGTGACAACGGAAACAACTCGTCGCTTTATTCAGGAAAATCTGGAACAGCTGGCGGACCACGGGGCTTCTATTATTCGCCTGGATGCCTTTGCCTACGCCAATAAGAAAATTGGAACCAACTGTTTCTTTGTTGAGCCAGATATTTGGGACATGCTTCATTTTCCGCGTCAGCTATTGGCACCAAAAGGAGTGGAAATCTTACCAGAAATCCATGAACATTACACCATTCAGCAAAAAATCGCTGAGCAAGACTACTATGTCTATGACTTTGCCCTTCCGATGTTGGTCCTTCATGCTCTTTATTCAGGCAATGTCAACCGCCTTGTTCACTGGATGGAAATCTGCCCTCGCAAGCAGTTTACAACCTTGGATACGCACGATGGTATCGGAGTGGTCGATGTCAAGGACTTGCTGACAGATGAGGAAACAGAGGCGACAAGAGAAGCCCTCTATGCTCAAGGAGCAAATGTCAAGAAGATTTATAGCACAGAGGCCTACAACAATTTGGATATTTACCAGATCAATTGCACCTACTACTCAGCTTTAGGGAATAATGACCAAGCCTATCTCTTGGCACGTGTGCTTCAATGTTTTGCACCAGGTATTCCGCAGATTTACTACGTTGGTTTGTTGGCAGGAGAAAATGATATCGAATTGCTCGAATCAACCAAAGAAGGCCGCAACATCAACCGTCACTATTATGATTTGGCTGAGATAGAGCAGGAAGTTCAACGCCCAGTTGTGCAGTCCTTGTTCAATCTGCTCAAATTCCGTAATACCAGCGCAGCATTTGACGGTGATTTTGCTGTCGATATGGTAGATGCCAATACCATTCACATCAGCTGGACAAATACCGATGCCAATACAGTGGCAGAATTAAGAGCTAATCTGAAAGATAAAACATTTGAAATCATTGAAACAGTTGACGGACAACATCACGAAATCAACTTATAAAGTTTGGAAGAAGGGTTGGGATAGCTTTCCTAGCCTTTGTTTCCTTTGGAAAGGAAGAAACATGGAAAAATCAAATTGGTGGAAAAAGTCGGTTATTTATCAGGTATATCCGAGGAGTTTTCAGGATTCGAATGGAGATGGTATTGGAGACATTAAAGGAATTACTAGCCGTTTAGATTATTTGCAAACATTGGGGATAGAGGCTATCTGGCTCAGTCCAGTCTATCAGTCTCCCATGGACGATAATGGCTATGATATCAGTGATTATCAAGCCATTGCGGCGGAATTTGGGACTATGGAAGATATGGAGGAACTGATAGAAGAAGGGCAGAAGCGAAATATTAAGATTGTGATGGACTTGGTCCTCAACCATACCTCTGACGAACATTTTTGGTTTCAAGAAGCCTTGAAAGGTCCAGAAAATCCCTACTATGATTACTATGTGTGGGCGGACAAACCCAATGAATTAAAATCTACCTTCTCAGGCTCTGCTTGGGAATATGTTCCACATTTGGACAGATACTATTTACATCAATTTTCGGTCAAACAACCAGACTTGAACTGGAAGAATCCTGCTGTCAAGGAAGAGATTTGGCAGATGATTAACTTCTGGATTGACAAGGGAGTTGGTGGTTTCCGACTGGATGTGATTGACTTGATTGGGAAAGAGCCTGAAAACTTAATCACAGCAGACGGTCCGACTCTTCATCCCTTGATTCAAGAATTAAACCAGCAAACATTTGGTGCCTATGACCTTGTAACCGTAGGAGAAACCTGGAGTGCCACACCTGAAAGTGCTCAGCTGTATTCTCATCCAGACCGTAATGAATTTTCCATGATTTTCCAATTTGAGCACGTTTGTCTGGACCAGCAAGCAGGTAAAGAAAAATGGGATTTGGCACCGCTTGATCCTGCCAAGTTACACCAGGTTTTATCGAAATGGCAGACAGAACTAGTTGGAAAAGGTTGGAATTCTCTCTTTTGGAACAACCATGATTTGCCACGGGCTATTTCCCGTTTTGGTGATGACAGTCCTGAGTTCAGGGAACTAAGCGGAAAAATGCTAGCTATTTATCTGCATTTCATGTCGGGTACGCCTTACATTTACCAAGGAGAAGAGATCGGCATGGTCAATACTCCGATTGCAAGTATTGAAGAAGCGGATGACATCGAGACGCGTCGCATGTACGCGGAACGTTTGGAGCGGGGGTATTCTAAGGAGGAGTTACTAGAATCTATAAATGCGAAAGGGCGAGACAATGCTCGCCGACCAATGCAGTGGTCTGGTAAAGAAGGAGCAGGTTTTACCGTGGGACAACCCTGGCTATCTCTTAGCCCAACTTATACAGCTATCAATGTAGAAAAGGCATTAGAAGACAAAAACTCACTCTTTTATACCTATCAGCGTTTGATTTCCTTGAGAAAGCTCTATCCCTGCATGGCAGAAGGAAACTATGAGTCACTAGATACAGGCAATCCCTTGGTATTAGCTTATCGAAAATTCGATGATACAGATGAGGTTGTGGTCTTGGTCAACTTTAGCAATCAACCTCAGGAATACCGTCTTGAAGAACAATTAGGAGGAACTATCCTTATTCGAAACTATTCAACGGAATCAGAGCATCCCTCTCAACTGCGACCTTATGAAGCGATTGTCTATAAAAAGTAAAATTCCTATTATTTTCCAAGCAATTTTTCCCATTTTTTGGTAAAATAGAAAAAACAAAAAGAGAGGTTTTATCACCATGGGGAAATTCCAAGTCATTTCACACCCACTCATTCAACATAAGTTGTCTATCCTTCGTCGTACATCTACTTCGACAAAGGATTTCCGTGAATTAGTCAATGAAATCGCAATGTTGATGGGATACGAAGTTTTGCGTGACTTGCCACTTGAAGACGTGGAAATTGAAACGCCAATTACCAAGACTGTTCAAAAGCAGATTGCAGGTAAAAAATTAGCCATTGTCCCAATCCTGCGTGCAGGTGTTGGTATGGTAGATGGTTTGCTCAGCCTTGTACCAGCTGCAAAGGTTGGTCATATCGGTATGTATCGTGATGAAGAGACATTACAGCCTGTAGAATACCTTGTGAAATTACCTGAGGACATTGATCAACGTCATATTTTCGTTGTGGATCCAATGTTGGCTACAGGTGGTTCAGCAATTTTGGCTATTGATTCTTTGAAAAAACGCGGAGCTTCTAACATTAAATTCGTAGCACTTGTTGCAGCACCAGAAGGTGTCAAAGCTCTTCAAGATGCCCATCCAGATGTCGATATCTACACCGCAGCCTTGGATGAAAGATTGAACGAAAAAGGCTACATCGTTCCAGGTTTGGGAGATGCAGGTGACCGCTTGTTCGGTACAAAATAATAGAAGTAGTTAAGAAATCAGTTCAGCTGGTTTCTTTTTTCATCGAATCGTGGAAAGTGTGTTTTTTATTTGACCATTTTTGACTAATTCTATATAATGGTCTCATATTTGTTATTGTATAAAGGAGGATTCGCATGATTCCAGTAGTTATTGAACAAACTAGCCGTGGCGAACGCTCGTATGACATTTACTCACGTTTGCTCAAAGATCGTATTATCATGTTGACAGGCCCGGTTGAAGACAACATGGCAAATTCTATCATTGCCCAGTTGCTCTTCTTGGATGCCCAAGACCCAACTAAAGACATTTATCTTTATGTCAATACACCAGGTGGGTCTGTGTCAGCAGGTCTTGCTATTGTCGACACCATGAACTTCATCAAAGCAGACGTTCAGACCATTGTTATGGGAACAGCAGCTAGCATGGGAACCATTATCGCTTCAAGTGGTGCCAAGGGCAAACGCTTCATGTTGCCAAATGCCGAATACATGATTCACCAGCCAATGGGTGGTACTGGTGGTGGTACCCAGCAGACAGACATGGCGATTGCAGCCGAACACTTGCTCAAAACCCGTAATAAGTTGGAGCAAATCTTGGCAGATAACTCTGGCAAGTCTATCGAGCAAATCCACAAAGACGCAGAGCGCGACTACTGGATGACAGCAGAAGAAACTCTTGCTTATGGTTTTATTGATCAAGTCATGGATAAAATGGCTAAATAAGAACTCCGTAACGTTCATTGCACAAAACTAGAGGAAAACAGGCCTCTAGTTTTTTTACTTGAGCATTTTTGAAAAGGGTGTGCTATAATAAAGTTAGGAACTAGAAATGTTAGGGGGATTAACCTGGCACAGGGAGAAATCAAATCTAGTACAGTGCTCAGTTGGCCATTCAACAATTGGTAGAAGTGGATACTCAAACCTTCCAGAATCAGTCAGTGGAGTTTGGTTTTGCTAGTGGAATAGCCGGTATGGAACAGGCTCGGCAAACTACCAATCAGATGTTAGAGGCTGTGAGTAAATTTACAGAAGCTACCCTACTTCAAGCAAATAAGTTTCCCAAAATTGCAGATGCACTAGCTAAAAGAGATGTAGAAACAGCAAAACGTTGGGAGGGGCTAAATGACAAGAGATAAGAATGAAGAACAGCGTAACCTACTGACACAAAAAATGAATGAACTGGAAATGAAGGAAGATGAGTTTGCGCAGTTAATGGAAGCATTATGAGCAATCTCTTGAACAGTTTCATGCTCGATTTCAGCAACTAATCCGTAGACAAGAAGGGCTATTGGAGGAACAGCCAATGGAACGCAGTCAACAGTTTTGGGCAGACCTGAATACAAACCAGGAGCTTTACAGAAGAATGATGAATTATTTGGAAGGAATGGTAAGTATTTACACATCTTTAAATCGACTTGAAAATTTTATCATTGATTTAAGAGAAGTGCACATCCAAATAAGTCAAAACTTCCGTTATATTGCTAGCGAGCTTCCGCTGAAGGAAAATAATTCTTCTGATGAAGTTTTATTAGAGGATGATGAAAAGGATGATGAGGAAGAAGTATTTTGATATTTTATTAAAGGACCGCTCGGTCCTTTTCATTTTTTTCAGAAAAGGGTATAATAGAGGAGTAAATGAAACGAGGAGTTTTTCATGTTTGAGAAAAAAGAACGTACAGGACTAACAGTTTATCTCCACTATAATCGAGATGCGCGTAAATTAAGCCAATTTGGTGATATTGTTTATCACTCGAAACGTTTGCGTTATTTAATTTTGTATGTGGAACAGAAAAGAATGGAGGAATTGCTAGTACGTCTGAAAAAAGAGCGTTTTGTCAAAAAAGTCCTTCCTTCTTATATCAAAGAGTTGGATCATGATTTTGTTGGGAGTTTATGGAGAGAAGAAGAGAAAAATATTGTTTTGTAAAATATTTTTCTTTTTTGTTGACAATTTTCAGATAATTCAGTATATTAGATACATCGGAAAATTTAAGAAAGATTTAAGGAGATTTTCATGAAAACTAGAAAATTCGCAATGGCTCTTGTAACCTTTGCTTCAGCAGCCTTTCTTGCAGCCTGTGGTAACGTGTCAAGCACAAACTCATCTGCTACTGGTACTGAGATTGGTGATACCATCAAGATTGGTTACAACTTGGAATTGTCAGGTGAAGTTTCATCTTACGGACAAACTGAGAAGAACGGTGCAGAGCTTGCTGTCAAAGAAATCAACGCAGCAGGTGGTGTAGACGGTAAAAAGATTGAAGTCATTTCAAAAGACAACAAATCAGAAACAGCAGAAGCAGCGACTGTTGCAACAAGCTTGGTTAGTGAAGGTGCCAATGTTATCATCGGCCCTGCGACTTCAGGTGCCTCAGCAGCTTCTATCGCGAACGTAACTTCTGCCGGTGTTCCAATGATCTCACCTTCAGGGACTCAAACAAACTTGGTTGTAAACGACAAAGGCGAAGTACAAGAATACTTCTTCCGTACAACCTTTACAGATGGATACCAAGGTGAAATCATGGCTAAGTATGCAACTGAAAACTTGTCAGCTAAGAAAGTTGTGCTCTACTATGACAACTCTTCAGACTATGGTAAAGGGATTGCAGAATCCTTCAAGAAAGCTTATAAAGGTAAAGGTGAAATCGTTTCTGAAATCACATTTGCTTCTGGGGATAAAGACTTCCAAGCAGCTCTCACTAAGTTGAAAGACCTTGACTTTGATGCGATTATTATGCCAGGTTACTATAACGAAACTGGTACTATCGTAAAACAAGCTCGCGGCCTTGGTATCGATGCTCCAATTCTTGGTTCAGACGGTTTTGACTCACCTAAATTTGCAGAATTGGCAACAGCTTCTGCAACAAATAATACATACTACCTTTCAGCTTTTGTAACATCAGCTAGCGACAAGGCACAGAAATTCTACGATGCATACGTAGCAGAGTATGGTGAAGAGCCATCAATGTTCTCAGCTCTTACTTATGACTCAGTTTATATGGCAGCAGAAGCAGCGAAAGGTGCGAAAAATTCTGTTGAATTGAAAGACAACCTTGCAGCCTTGAAAGATTTTGACGGTGTAACTGGTACAATGTCCATCGATAAAGAACACAACGTTGTTAAATCAGTTTACGTTGTTGGTTTGAAAGAAGGTAAGCAGTCAACTGTTGATACAGTTTCTGTTACAAAATAATGCTAGTCAAGCTAATAAGGATTATAGGAGAGGCCTGGACTTTTGTCTCAGCCTCTTTTCCCTTGTTAAAGGGGAGATGTCCTTGCAACTTTTCAGAAAATTTAATACAATAGAACGAATACATTAGAAAGTTTGGTGAACACATGCTTCAACAACTCGTCAATGGTTTGATTCTCGGTTCTGTCTATGCCCTCTTGGCACTTGGTTATACCATGGTGTACGGAATTATCAAACTCATTAACTTTGCCCATGGAGATCTCTATATGATGGGGGCTTTTATGGGATACTATTTCCTCAATCAGTTGACCTTTATTGAAGATGGTAGTCTACGTTTCTTTCTAGCCTTGATTTTGTCAATGGTTGGAACAGCTATCTTAGGTGTAGTGATTGAATTCTTAGCCTACCGACCGTTGCGGAATTCAACACGGATTGCGGCCTTGATTACAGCTATCGGGGTTTCCTTTTTCCTTGAATACACCATGGTTTACTTCTTCACAGCAGACGTGAAAGCCTTTCCACAAGCGATTGAGACTGTAAAATTTGATTTGGGTCCAGTGTCAGTATCGAATATCCAGCTAATGATTTTAGGTGTTTCACTTGCTCTTATGGTTGCTCTGCAATTGATTGTCAAAAAGACAAAAATGGGGAAAGCTATGCGTGCGGTGTCGGTAGACAGTGACGCAGCACAGCTTATGGGGATTAACGTCAACCGGACCATCAGCTTTACCTTTGCTTTAGGATCTGCTCTTGCAGGTGCAGCAGGTGTTCTTTTGGGCATGTACTATAACCAAATTGAACCCTTGATGGGTATGACACCTGGTATCAAGGCCTTCGTAGCAGCTGTACTTGGTGGTATCGGGATTATTCCTGGTGCAGCTCTGGGTGGTTTTGTTATCGGTATTATCGAAACCTTAACCTATGTAATCGGTATGGATACTTTCCGCGATGCCATTGTATATGGTGTGCTGATTGTTATTCTCCTTGTAAGACCAAGCGGTATTCTTGGTAAGAACGTGAAAGAGAAGGTGTAAGCATGAAAGAAAATCTAAAAGTAAACCTGATTTGGCTTGCCTTCTTATTGGCTGGTTTTGGGATTTTACAAGGTCTAGTTGCAACAGGTATCTTGAACTTTTACTATGTTCAAATCGTTCAACAAATTGGCATCAATATCATTCTTGCAGTAGGTCTTAACCTGATTGTTGGCTTTTCTGGTCAATTCTCACTGGGGCATGCAGGATTCATGGCAATCGGTGCCTACTCTGTTGGGATTATCGGAAAAATGTTACCTTCTTATGGTGGCTTTGCAGTAGCTTTGATTGTTGGCATGGTCTTGGCTGGTTTGGTGGCCCTCTTGGTTGGTTTGCCGACCCTTCGTTTGAAAGGTGACTACCTGGCTATTGCGACCCTTGGGGTGGCAGAGATTATCCGTATCTTGATTATCAACGGTGGTGAATTGACAAATGGTGCCGCGGGTATCATGTCTATTCCCCTCTTTACAAACTGGCAGCTCGTTTATGTCTTTGTTGTGATTACAACTATTTTGACAGTAAACTTCCTCCGTAGTCCGATTGGTCGTGCAACTATATCAGTACGTGAAGATGAAATCGCTGCAGAGTCGGTCGGAGTCAGTCCAACTGCTATGAAAGTCACTGCTTTTGTTATCGGTGCTATGACAGCAGCGATTGCAGGTGGTCTGCACGCAGGTTATGTTGGAACAATTGTGCCGAAAGACTTTGCTTTTATGGCCTCTGTTAATGTCTTGATTATCATTGTTCTTGGTGGTCTAGGCTCTATCACAGGTACCTTCGTGGCTGCGATTGTCCTTGGTATTCTCAACGTCTTCCTCAAGAGCTACGCAGATATTTCCATGATTATCTATTCCCTAGCCTTGATTCTCCTAATGATTTTCCGCCCAGGTGGTCTCTTGGGAACCAAAGAACTAAGCTTTTCAAGCTTGTTCAAAAAGAAAAAGGAGGCTAACTAATGGCACTTCTTACAGTAGAAAAATTAACTAAAAACTTCGGTGGTCTGACAGCCGTCGGCGATGTGACCATGGAGTTGCACGAAGGCGAGTTGGTCGGTTTGATTGGGCCAAACGGTGCGGGTAAGACGACTCTCTTTAACTTGCTGACTGGCGTCTATGAGCCAAGCGAGGGCACCATCACTCTGGCAGGAAAAGTCTTGAACGGACAAGCTCCTTCCAAGATTGCTGCCCTAGGACTCGCACGGACCTTCCAAAATATTCGTCTTTTTAAGAATATGACTGTTCTTGAAAATGTCTTGATTGGTTTGGGAAATCATGGCAAGGCTCATGTCTTTGCAAGTTTCTTCCGCCTACCAGCCTTCTACAAAAATGAAGAAGAATTGAAAGCAAAAGCAATTGAGCTCTTGAAGATTTTTGATTTGGATGGCGATGCGGATACCCTGGCTAAAAACCTTCCGTATGGCCAACAGCGTCGTCTGGAAATCGTTCGTGCCTTGGCTACGGAGCCTAAAATCCTCTTCCTTGATGAGCCAGCTGCGGGAATGAACCCGCAAGAAACGGCAGAATTGACCCAACTCATCCGTAAAATCAAAGATGAGTTTGGGATTACCATAATCTTGATTGAACACGATATGAGCTTGGTCATGGAAGTCACCGAGCGGATTTACGTGCTAGAGTACGGTCGCTTGATTGCTCACGGTACACCAGAGGAAATCCGTAACAACAAACGCGTAATTGAAGCCTACCTTGGAGGTGAAGCATAATGGCAATGTTAGAAGTTAAAAATCTTTCTGTCAACTATGGCGTTATCGAGGCTGTTAAAGATGTCAGCTTTGAAGTCAATCAGGGAGAGGTCGTAACCCTAATCGGTGCCAATGGTGCTGGTAAAACCTCTATTCTTCGGACTATTTCAGGACTTGTCCGTCCATCAGCTGGAACTATTTCCTTCCTTGGAAATGAGATTCAGAAGGTTCCTGCCCGTAAAATTGTGGCAGACGGCTTGTCTCAAGTACCAGAAGGTCGTCATGTCTTTGCAGGATTGACGGTTATGGAGAACTTGGAAATGGGTGCCTTCCTTCGCAACAACCGCGAGGAAAATCAGGCAAACTTGAAGAAAATCTTCTCGCGTTTTCCACGTTTGGAAGAACGTAAAAACCAAGATGCTGCAACCCTTTCAGGTGGTGAGCAGCAGATGTTGGCGATGGGACGTGCCCTGATGAGCCAACCAAAACTCTTGTTGCTTGACGAGCCGTCAATGGGCTTGGCCCCAATCTTCATTCAAGAAATTTTTGATATCATCCAAGATATCCAAAAACAAGGGACAACCGTCCTCTTGATTGAGCAAAACGCCAACAAAGCCCTTGCCATTGCAGACCGCGGCTACGTCCTAGAAACAGGAAAAATCGTCCTCTCAGGAACAGGAAAAGAACTCCTCGCCTCAGAAGAAGTCAAAAAAGCATATCTGGGTGGCTAAAAAGGTCCGGGGGACCTTTTTAGGTTGGAAATGGGAACCGCTGGCAAGCGGTTTTCTTTATATCAAGTTCCGGGGGACCTTTTTAGGTTGGAAATGGGAACCGCTGGCAAGCCAATGTCATTAAGTTAACTAACCTATCACGTTTTGTGGTAGGTTAGTTTTTTCTATGGTACACTAAAAATAAAAGGGGAAAAGTCATGCTAGATCAGATTAAAGCTCATTTACTTGATAGTATTAA